>NZ_CP060587.1:626956-1253913 GCF_014334735.1 Aeromicrobium senzhongii | reverse complement strand
CCGCCGGGTCGACGCGACGCCCCACCATCGCGCGCAGGGTGTCGCTCACCTCCCAGATGCCGACGTTCATCGCGGCGGTCAACAGCCCCTGCCGGTCGAACCAGCACGCGATGCAACGGTTCGCCGCCAGGTCGCCGTGGATCTCGAGCCGGTCATCGGGCGCCGACCGGCCCACGTACTCCATCGAGAACTCGAACTGATCGGTGAAGAAGTACGGCAGCCAGTCATAGGGCGTGTCCCGGCCCAGCAGCACGTCCGCGGCCGCCCTGCCCTGGCGGATCGCGTTGTCCCAGTGCTCGACCCGCAGCCGGTCGTCCAGCGTCACGTTCCAAGCGTTGGCGACGTCCCCGATCGCCATGACCCGCTCGTCGTGGGTCTGGAACCACTCGTCGACCACGATGCCGCCGTCGACCTCGAGACCGGAGTCCTCCGCCAGGACGACATCGGGGACGGCGCCGACGGCGACCAGGACGTGATCGGCCTCGAGGATGCCCTGCGACGTGCGCACCCCCGTCGGACGTCCCGACCGGACCGTCACCTCCTCCACCGTGACGCCGGTGCGCAGGTCGACGCCGTGCGACCGGTGCAGCGCGGCCAGGTGCTCGGCCAACTCCACCCCCAGGACACCGGCCAGCGGCACGTCCGCCTGCTCGAGGACCACGACGTCGACCCCGTGCTGACGCGCGGCGGCCGCCACCTCCAGACCGATCCAGCCCGCGCCGATGATCACCAACCGGCCGCCGGCCTCCAGCGCCGCCAGCACCTGCGCCGAGTCCTCGCGGGTCCGCAGGTACAGCGCGGTGTCCGCACCCGGCAGGTCGGGGACGCGGGGCTGGGCGCCCGTCGCCAGGACCAGCAGGTCGTACGACAGCCGCTCCCCCGAGTCCAGGGTGACCCGCCGCCCGTCGCGGTCCAACGAGGTCGCGCGGTCCCCGGTCACCAGCCGGACGTCGTGCTCCGCCCACCAGCGCGGGTCCAGCACGACCGGGTCCGTCTCCCGGCCGAGCAGCAGGTCCTTCGACAGCGGCGGGCGCTCGTAGGGCGCGTGAGGCTCGGCGCCCACGACGGTGATCGACCCCTCGTAGCCCTCGTCCCGGAGCCGCTCGACCGCCTTCGCAGCGGCCAGGCCCGCCCCGACGATCACCAGACTCTCCATTCCTCCATGCTGCGCCGCACACTGCACCGCGCAACCCCGTGGCCCGCACGCAGCCGGGAGGTGGGCACGCGAGGCCGGGGTTACGTTGGCTCACATGGCGGTCCTCGACCTGGTCCAGGTTGTCCTCGCCGGAGACGATCCGGCGGGATTGCTGCCCGCCCGCCAGCAGATGGCCCTGTCCCTGGGGTGGCACATCATCCTCGCCTCCTTCGGGGTCGCCTTCCCCGCGATGATCTTCGTCGCGCACTGGCGCGGCGTGTACCGCGACGACGCCAACGCCCTGACCCTGGCCAAGCGGTGGGCCAAGGTCTCGGCGGTCCTGTTCGCGATCGGTGCGGTGTCCGGGACCGTCCTGAGCTTCGAGATGGGCCTGCTGTGGCCGGGGCTGATGGGTCCCTTCGGCGACGTCCTGGGCCTGCCGTTCGCGTTCGAGGGGCTCTCGTTCTTCACCGAGGCGATCTTCCTGGGGATCTACCTGTACGGGTGGGGACGCATGCCCCCGCGGCTGCACCTGCTGATGATCCTGCCGATGGCCGTCGCCGGGGTCGTGGGGACCTACTGCGTCGTCGCGGTCAACGCGTGGATGAACATGCCGGTCGGCTTCGCCATCGAGGACGGCGCCGTCGTCGACATCCGGCCGTGGGCGGTGCTGTTCAACCCGGGCGCCGTGCTGCAGTTCGCGCACATGTGGGTCGCGGCGTACATGGTCGTGGGGTTCCTGGTCGCCGGCGTCTACGCCGCGGGGATGCTGCGCGGACGGCGCGACCGGCACCACCGCCTGGGATTCACGATGGCGTTCGCCTTCGCGAGCGTCGCCGCCATCATCCAACCCTTCGTCGGGCACCTGCTGGGTCTGCGCATCGCCACCCGGCAGCCCGCGAAGCTGGCCGCCTTCGAGCTGGCCACCGAGACCGAGAGCCCGTCGCCGTTGCGTCTCGGCGGGCTGCTGATCGACGGTGAGGTCCGTTACGCCCTGGACATCCCGTACCTGGGCTCGATCATCGCCAGGAACTCCTTCACCAAGCCGGTCGTGGGCCTCGAGGAGATCCCGGTCGCGGACCAGCCGCCGATCAACATCACGCACCTCGCCTTCCAGACCATGGTCGGGATCGGGACGCTGCTGTTCGTCGCCGTCGTCGTGTACTGGTTCGTCCGGTGGCGCGGGCGCGACCTGCTGGCCAACCGGTGGACGCTGCGGGCCGCGGTGGTGGCCGGACCGCTGGCGGTGATCGCCCTCGAGGCCGGCTGGATCGCGACGGAGGTCGGGCGCCAGCCGTGGGTGGTGCAGAACGTGCTCAGGACCCCGGACGCGGCCGGGGACAACCCCGACCTGTGGATGCTGCTGGTCGCGACCACCATCTTGTACACCGCCCTCACCGTCGGGGCGATCACCGTGCTGAGATCAATGTCTCGGCGGTGGCGCGCGGGCGAGGAGGACCTGCCCAGTCCGTACGGACCCCAGCTCGAAGGCCGGGCGTCGACGAGCGCCCGGTGGGCTCGTGACCCTCCAGACGGCGGTCGCCGCTGCGCTGTTCGTCGGCGTCGTCGCGTACGCCCTGTTCGGCGGAGCGGACTTCGGCTCGGGCTTCTACGACCTGACGGCGGGCGGCTCGCGGCGCGGCGCCGAGCTGCGCACCCTGGTGGACCACAGCATCGGTCCGGTCTGGGAGGCCAACCACGTGTGGCTGATCTACGTCCTGGTGATGTGGTGGACCGGCTTCCCCGAGTCGTTCGCGGCCGCGATGAACACCCTCATCCTGCCGATGCTCTTCGCGTTGCTCGGCATCGTCCTGCGCGGCTCGGCGTTCGCGTTCCGCAAGTTCGCGCCGACCATGAGCCAGGCTCGTCTCTACGGCGCGGTGTTCGCCGGCTCCTCGCTCATCACGCCCTTCTTCCTCGGGACGGTCGCCGGTGCGATCGCCTCCGGACGGGTTCCCGCCGAGGGCCGCGGCGACCTGTGGACCTCGTGGCTCAACCCGACGTCGATCCTCGGCGGGATCATCGCCGTCGGGACCTGCGCCTTCCTCGGCGGGGTCTTCCTCACCGCCGATGCCGACCGCGGCGGCCGCACCGCTCTGGCCGAGAGCCTGCGCCGGCGCACGATGGTGGTCGGTGTCGGCACCGGAGTCGTGGTGTTCGCCGCGCTCGTGCCCATCGCCGAGGACTCCCCCACCCTGGCCGCGGGCCTCGAGGGACGTGCCGCCCCGCTCATCGTGGCCTCCGCGCTGGCCGGTGCCGGGACGCTGGCGTTGCTGTTCCGCCGGCTCTACAGCCCGGCGCGGGTGACCGCGGTCGTCGCCGTGGCGTCGGTCATCACCGGCTGGGGCGTCGGGCAGTACCCGTGGCTGCTGGTCGACCAGGTCCGCATCGCCGACGGCGCCGGCGCGGACGCCACGCTCGTCGGCCTGCTCGTCGTGGTGGGACTGGCCGCCGTGCTGGTCGTGCCGCCACTGGCCTACCTGTTCCGACTGACCCAGACGCAGGAGTGGACTCGGGACTGATCCCCTCCGGACGCGGGCCGGCCCGGACCCTCCGCGAGGAGAGTCCGGGCCGGAACGAGGGGCGGCTGCACCTGCCGCCGCCTCGTGATCAGCTGCAGCCGCTGGTGCTGCCGCAGCCCTCGCACACGTGGCAGGAGCCGGCGGGACGCATCTTCGTGCCGCAGGTCATGCACAGCGGGCTGTCGACCGCGGACCCGGTGATCTCCTCGAGGAGCTCGGCCGAGGTGTGGGCCCGACCCGAGGCCGGACGCGCGGTCTCGACCTGGATCGCCACCGCTTCGGCGTCGGCGATCTGCGCCTCGGCCCTGATCTCGGCAGCCGCCTCGGGCGAGGGACCCGCCGCCTCGTCGGTGACCAGCTCGGCCGCGGTCGAGCCGTCACCCTTGACCGGCTCGTAGGAGCCCGTGTCCAGGTACCGCTGACGCTCGTCGACCGAGAAGATCGACATGGCCGACCGGGTGTCGAAGTCGATGTAGTCCAGCGCCAGGCGACGGAAGACGTAGTCCATGATCGACTGCGCCATCCGCACGTCCGGGTCGTCGGTCAGACCGGCCGGCTCGAACTTGAGGTTCGTGAACTTGCTGACGAACGTCTCCAGCGGCACGCCGTACTGCAGGCCGATCGAGACGGCGATGCTGAACGCGTCCATCACGCCGGCCAGGGTCGAGCCCTGCTTGCCGAGCTTGAGGAAGATCTCGCCCAGCGTGCCGTCGTCGTGGGCACCGGAGGTCATGTAGCCCTCGGCGCCACCGACGCTGAAGCTGGTCGTGATCGCAGCGCGCGACTTGGGCAGACGGCGACGGATCGGCTTCTCGACGATCTTCTCGACGATCTTGACCTCGGTCTCGGCCGCGGCCTGACCGCTGGTCGCCTTGTCCTGCGTCTTCTGGCTGGACAGCGGCTGGCCGACCTTGCAGTTGTCGCGGTAGACCGCCAGAGCCTTCAGGCCGAGCTTCCAGCCCTGGAAGTACACGTCGGCGATCTCCTCGACCGTCGCGGTCTCGGGCATGTTGACCGTCTTGCTGATGGCGCCGGACAGGAACGGCTGGCAGGCCGCCATCATCCGGACGTGGCCCATCGGCTTGATGGCCCGCTCGCCCACGGCGCAGTCGAAGACCTCGTAGTGCTCCGGGCGCAGGCCCGGGGCATCGATGACGTGGCCGTTCTCGGCGATGAACTCGACGATCGCCTCGATGGTCTCGCCGGTGTAGCCCAGCTTCTCGAGCGCCGCGGGGACCGTCTGGTTGACGACCTGCATCGAGCCGCCGCCGACGAGCTTCTTGAACTTGACCAGCGAGAAGTCCGGCTCGATGCCGGTCGTGTCGCAGTCCATCATGAAGCCGATCGTGCCGGTGGGCGCCAGGACGGAGGCCTGGGAGTTGCGCCAGCCGTTCTTCTCACCGATCTTCAGGTTGGCCGCCCACTGCTTGGTGGCCTCCTTCTGCACGGCGATGTCGATCGCGTGCTTGGTGCGGATCTCGTCGTTGGCGGCCTGGTGCTTGCGCATGACGCGCTGGTGGCCGTCGACGTTGGCGGCGTAGCCCTCGTAGGGGCCCACGACGCCGGCGAGCTCGGCGCTGCGGCGGTAGGACGTGCCGGTCATCAGCGAGGTGATACCCGCGGCCAGCGCCCGGCCACCCTCGGAGTCGTACGCCAGACCCGAGGCCATGAGCAGCGCGCCGAGGTTGGCGTAGCCGATGCCCAGCTGACGGAACTTGCGCGTCGTGTCGCCGATGGCCTCGGTCGGGAAGTCGGCGAAGCAGATCGAGATGTCCATCGCGGTGATGATGAACTCGACGCTCTTGACGAACTTCTGGGTGTCGAACGTGCCCTCGGCGGTGAGGAACTTCAGCAGGTTCAGGCTGGCCAGGTTGCAGCTGGAGTTGTCCAGGTGCATGTACTCGCTGCACGGGTTCGAGGCGGTGATCCGGCCCGACTCCGGCGTGGTGTGCCAGTCGTTGATGGTCGAGTCGTACTGGATGCCCGGGTCGGCGCACGCCCACGCGGCGTGGGCCATCTTGCCCCACAGCTCGCGGGCGTCGATCTCCTCGATGACCTCGCCGCTGGTGCGGGCGCGCAGACCGAAGGAGGTGCCCTCCTCGACGGCCTCCATGAACTCGTCGTTGACGCGCACCGAGTTGTTGGCGTTCTGGTACTGGACGCTGGTGATGTCCGAGCCGCCCAGATCCATGTCGAAGCCCGCGTCACGCAGCACGCGGATCTTCTCCTCCTCGCGCTCCTTGGTCTCGACGAACTCGACGATGTCGGGGTGGTCGACGTCGAGCACGACCATCTTGGCGGCGCGACGGGTGGCGCCACCGGACTTGATCGTGCCGGCGGACGCGTCGGCGCCGCGCATGAAGGAGACGGGGCCCGAGGCGGTGCCACCGGACGAGCGCAGCAGCTCCTTGCTGGAGCGGATGCGCGACAGGTTCAGGCCGGCGCCGGAGCCGCCCTTGAAGATCAGGCCCTCCTCGCGGTACCAGTTCAGGATCGAGTCCATCGAGTCGTCGACGGCCAGGATGAAGCACGCGCTGACCTGCTGAGGGCTGGAGGTGCCCACGTTGAACCACACGGGGCTGTTGAAGCTGAAGATCTGGTGCAGGAGCATGTACGTCAGCTCGTGCTCGAAGATCTCGGCGTCGGCGTCGGTGGCGAAGTAGCCGAAGTCCTTGCCGGCCTTGACGTAGGTCAGGACGACACGGTCGAGCAGCTGGCGCAGGCTCGACTCACGCTCGGGGCTGCCCACGGCGCCACGGAAGTACTTCGTGGTGACGATGGTCGAGGCGTTGAGGCTCCAGAAGTCGGGGAACTCCACGCCGCGCTGCTCGAAAACGGTCTCGCCGGTCTTCCAGTTGGTCTGGACGACGTCACGCCGCTCCCAGGTGACCGCGTCGTACGGGTGCACGCCCTCGGTGGTGTGGACTCGCTCGATCTTCAAGCCGTTCTTCGCGGACTTGCGGCTGGTGCGAGGGGCGGATCCCGAGGTCCCGCCGACCGTTTCGGTCATGTGGTGCTCCTGTCGTGGTGTGCAGCGTGGATGTGTGTCGTCTGGGGACTGCGGGTCGGTCAGGACCCGGAGTCGGGGTGCTTCGGCGAGGAGGCCTCGGCGGCGCGGTCGAGCACGTGGGCGATGTCGGCCTGGTCGGCCATGAGCCCGGCGATCTCGGCGACGAAGTCGTCGGCGGAGTCGAAGGACTTGTAGACCGACGCGAAGCGCAGGTACGCCACCTCGTCGAGGGCGCGCAGGGGTTCGAGGATGGCCATCCCGATGTCCTGCGTGTTGATCTCGGCCTGGCCGGAGGCGCGCAGGGCGTCCTCGACCTGCTGGCCCAGGCAGGCCAGGTCGTCGGTGGACACGGGTCGGCCCTTGCAGGCCTTGGCGACGCCGGCGACGGCCTTCTCGCGGACGAACGGCTCGGTGGCCCCCGAGCGCTTCACGACCATGAGCTGCATCTGCTCGATCGTGGTGAAGCGCTTCTCGCATCGCGAGCAGGCCCGGCGACGGCGAATGGAGCCGCCCTCATCGGCCACGCGCGAGTCGAGCACGCGCGTGTCGGTGTGCTTGCAGAACGGGCAGTGCATCGTTTCCTCCTCGCATCGGACCGAATTCCGCTCCCGGTGGATGAACCTGGGGACGGAGTGTGGACATCTTCACATGTGATGTGGGTAACAGGGCTGAACCTGTGGACCTATATGTGGAGAATCACATCTGTGTAACTACTAGATGTAGTGGTTACTCTACGTGGCGTGTCACCGGTAAGCAACAACTTCGCAAAGAAGTCCGACAGAATTGGACGCGATGTTCGTAAGGACGACGTTTGCGCAGGTCAGCCCGGGGTCGGGGCCGGTCGACTCGCGGATCACGGGCGTGTCGGCGACCATCGAGGGGTCGCATCGAGTTTCCCCGTCCATCACGACCGGCAGCACGGAACGAGAGGAGTCGCCTTGTCCCTTGCGCACCTTGGACACCGCGACACCGACATGACCCACTCCGTCTCCCTCCCCCGAGAACTTCGCTCAGCACGCCTGCGCGCACTGGGGGTGCTCGCCGTCCACGTCGGCGACCTCGGGGAGGCCCTGGACGCCGTGGACGACGTGGTCGCCGCAGTGCGCCATGATCGGCCCTCGGCCGACTCGTTGCTGGAGCAGGCCTGGGCCAGCGCCGGCCGGACGGACCCGGTGCCCCACGTCCCCGAGGACGACGCGTCGGCCGTGCTCACCGTGCTCTCGGCCTGCTCCCACTCCTCCTTGCCGATGGCCGCCCGGATCGCCCTCATGCTCGCCGTCGCCGGCGGCTTCCCCACCGACGAGATCGCGCGCAGCTTCGCCGTTTCCGACGCGACCATGGCCCGCCGGCTCGCCTGGTCGCAAGATCGCGCCCGCGGCCTGCTCGGGCAGCCCGTCCCCCCGGAGCTCACCGCCCAGCACCTCAACTGTGTGCTCGACGTGCTGATGCTGGTCTTCGACGACGGCATCGTCCACCCCCACTGCCACCTGGACCTGCCCTATGAGGCCGTCGAGACGATGCGGGTCCTCGTGGAGCAGTTCCCGGCCGAGCCCGAGCCGCGGGCCGCGCTGGCCATCATGCTGTTGACCCGCGCGCGCCGCGACGCCCGGGTGGCCCCCGACGGCTCGCTCATCCCGTTCGGGGAGCAGGACCGCAGCCGCTGGCACCGCGACGAGATCGACGAAGGGCTGTTCCTGCTGCGCGCCAGCCGGCGTCAGAACCCCACGGGGCCCTACCAGGTCCGCGCCACCATCCAGGCCGAGCACGTCACCGCCGCGAGTGCCGCGGACACCGACTGGGACCGGATCCTGGCCCTGCACGACCAGCTCATGATCCTGGCGCCGTCCGATCTCGTCGCCCTGAGCCGCGCCACCTCGCTCGCGGAGGTTCGCGGCGCCGACGTGGCGCTCGAGCTGGTCGAGGGCTTCGACCTCGACAGTCACCTCTACCACGCCACGCGGGCCGATCTGCTGGCCCGGCTGGGCCACCACGAGGAGGCCGACCGCGCTTGGACCGCTGCGGTCGCCCGGGTGCGCAGTGCACGTGAGCACGCCCGGTTGCGGGGCGCTCTCGAGGGCTGAGGACGTCACACTCGCTGCGGTTGCGACATCGGTTGATCGCTCTACGGTGGAGGCATGGCCACCAAACCCAAGTACACGGTTCCCGGTCTCAGCATCGCCGACGGCGAGAGCCTGGCGAAGACGCTGCAGGATCGGTTGAACGCACTCAACGACCTGATGCTCACCCTCAAGCACGTGCACTGGAACGTCGTGGGTCCCCACTTCATCGCGGTGCACGAGATGATCGATCCTCACGTGGTCGAGGTTCGCGACATGGTCGACGAGACCGCGGAGCGCATCGCGACCCTGGGCGCCGTCCCCCTGGGCACCCCGAAGGCGATCGTCGACGGACGCTCGTGGGAGGACTACCCGCTGGGCCGGGCGACGACCACCGAGCACCTCAAGGCGCTCGATGCCGTCTACACCGGCCTCATCGACGACCACCGCAAGGCGCAGGCTGCCGTCGAGGACCTCGACCCGGTGACCGAGGACATGATCATCGGGCAGATCAAGACGCTCGAGCTGTTCCACTGGTTCGTGCGAGCCCACCTCGAGAGCGCAGGCGGACAGCTCAAGAGCTGACGCCCGCACCCTGAACACGAGAACGCCCCGGTCCTTCGACCGGGGCGTTCGTCCGTCCTTCGGTGGCAGCCGGGGCCGGAGTGCCGGTCAGACCGCCGGGACCTCGCCCCGCCGCGCCGCGAGCACGGCCAGTCCGTGTCCGGCCAGCGCCGCCAGGACCTGCAACGTCATCGAGGTGACGACCACGCCGACGCCGAGCCACCAATAGACCGGCCCTTCACCCGAGCCCGCCGTCACGACCAGCGCGACGGACACGAAGGCCAGTGCTCCCCCGGCCACGACCCAGGCCAGCGCGCCCATGTCGGCCGGACGCACCCGCTGCCACGCGTAGCCCGCGGCCACGAGCGCCAGCAGGACGACGACGCCGACGGCCGGGTGTGCCTCGGTCACGGCACTGCCGAGCCAGCGCGCCGGAGCATCGACACCGTGCGTGCCCTCGCGCCCCGGCAGCACCCAGGTCGCTGCACTGGCCGTCAGCAGGACGGCGGCGCGACACAGCACCTGCCCCCGGTACCGGGTCATCACGTGGATGTGGTGGTGATGGCCAGGAGCGGCGATCGTCATGCGGACCTCCTGAAGTCGATGTCCTCACTGCACGCTACGCCGCGGACAGCGACAAGGGAACGAGTCGGCGATGAACGCGTGTCGAACCCTGACACAACGCGACGCGGCGCCCACCGCCCCTTCCCCAGGGCATCGATGGGCGCCGCGCGCGGGCTCGGGAGTGAACGGTCAGTCGGTGGTCGGCACGGCCAGCGTGGTGCCGATGGGGAGCGCGACCCCGTCCTCAAGGGCGTTGAGCTTGACGATCTCGTCCACGGTGGACCGGATGTCGGCGTCGGGACGTGCCTCGGCGGCGATGCTCCAGAGAGTCTGACCCGGCTGGACCGTCACCGTGGTGACGATCCCCGGCTCGGCGGCGGAGTCCGAGGCGACCACGGCGGACCCGAAGACGATCACCAGCGCGCTGATCACGGCGAGGGCGACGGCCACCAGGGCGATCCGGCCACGACCGGTCAGGCGCAGCGGCGCGGCGGGAGCGGCGCCGGCGGCCCGGTACGTCGTGCGGGTCACCAGCGGGCGACGCGGCAGGTCGATGACCGGGAAGGAGCTGTGGTCGAGGGTGATGCTCATGATGGCCTCCGGGGAAGTGCGGCTGTTCGATTCGATCACGTGTTCTATCGAACACATGAACGACTGTACGGGTGGCCTCCGACAAAATCGAGCATTGTCGAAATCTTGTTCGAACGGGCGTGTCGTTCCGGCCGGAGCGACGGGCGCTCCCCCGGCGGAGCCCGCTACCGTCGGGCCATGTCCCCGCTGCAGACGCTGGTCACCGCGTGGCGGCAGGCATCGGCCAAGCAGGCGTCGCTGCTGGCCGCCGGCGTCGCGTTCTTCCTGTTCACGTCCCTGTTCCCGGCCCTCATCGCCATGGTGTCCGTCTACGGGCTGGTGGCCGATCCGGACACCATCGCGGACCAGGCGGACCGACTGACCGCCGCCTTGCCGCCCGAGGCCGCATCCTTCATCACCGACCAGATGGACCAGCTCACGGCGGCGGGCGCCGGCTCGCTGGGCGTGAGCGCCGTCGTCGCCGTCGCACTGGCCCTGTACTCCGCGTCGAGCGGGATCTTCCACCTCGTCACGGCCATCAACCAGCTGTACGGTCTGCCTCCGCGCGGGTGGTACGTCGTGCGCCGCCTGTCCGGACTGGCCCTGACCGTCGCGGCCCTGGCGTTCGGCGTCCTCTCCGTCTCGGTGGTGGCGGTGGTCCCGGTGGTGCTGGACCTGACCGGCGCCGGCGCCGTCACGCGTGTGATCGCGCACGTCATCCGCTGGCTCGTGCTGGCCGGCGCCGTCCTCGTGGCCATCGGCGTGCTCTACCGCCAGGCTCCCCAGCGACCCCCGACCGGCCCGCTCATCAGCCGGGGTGTGGTCCTGGCCGCCGCGATCTGGCTCCTGAGCTCGGTCGGCTTCTCGATCTACGTCGAGACCTTCGGCACCTACGCCCGCACGTACGGCGCGCTGGCCGGCGTCGTCGTGCTGCTGCTGTGGCTGTGGATCGGGATGTGGGCCATCTTGTTCGGTGCGTGCGTCGAGGCCACCCGCCAGCACATCGTCAGCGACGAGACGATCGCACAGGAGGCGAGGCTCGCCCGGGAGCGTGCCACTCGCGCCAGGCTGGCCGTCGCGGCCGAGGAATCCGGCGAGCCGCGGGGTCGCGTGGACCCCCGCTGAACCCGGCTCAGCCCAGCGCGCGACCCACGAGGAACGCGATCGCGCCGACCACGACCACCAGCGCGATGAGGCCGCTGACCAGCTCGACCGGGCCGAGACTGTGGCGCGGTACGCCCTGCTGCTGCAGGTCGACCTCGAAGTCCGGCAGCAACAGCTGCAGGTCGACCGTCGCGAAGTCGGCGACCGCGTGCTCGCGCAGGACGTCGCGCGCGACCGCCTCGATCTGGCCGAGCTCGGCGGCCATGGCCGATCCGACGCCCGACACCTCGACGTTCCACTGCTGACCGGAACGGGTCCCCACCACCACGTAGCTCACGTTCCTCACCCTAGGCCACCACCGGGACACGCCGTATCGAACACCTGTTTGATCCCACCGCCCGCCCCGGCTACGGTCGTCCCATGAGCGAGAACCTGGACGAACCGGTCGACCTGACCGGACTGACCAAGCGCCAACGTCGCATCCTGGTGTTCCTCAAGGAGCACATCGAGGCCCAGGGGTACCCGCCCAGCATGCGCGAGGTCGGCGCCGCCTGTGACCTGGCCAGCACGTCCTCGGTCTCGCACCAGTTGCGGATGCTCGAGCGCAAGGGGTTCATCCGCCGCGATCCCCACCGCCCGCGGGCCCTGGAGATCTACCTGCCCGACTCCAAGCCGGCGATGCGCGCCCGCCCGGCCGACCACGATGAGACCGACAGCGGCGACGCGGCTCCCGAGCCGGCCTACGTGCCCATGGTCGGTCGGATCGCGGCCGGCGGTCCGATCCTGGCCGAGCAGCGCGTCGAGGAGGTCATGCCGCTCCCGCGCTCGCTGGTCGGCGACGGCACGCTCTTCCTGCTCGAGGTCAAGGGCGACTCGATGATCGACGCCGCGATCTGCGACGGCGACTACGTCGTGATCCGCCAGCAGCAGGTCGCCGAGAACGGCGAGATGGTCGCCGCCATGATCGACGGCGAGGCGACGGTCAAGACGCTCAGCCGTCGCGACGGCCAGGTCTGGCTGCTGCCGCAGAACCCTGCCTACGACCCGATCGACGGCACCGACGCCCAGATCATCGGCAAGGTCACCGCAGTCCTGCGCCGGGTCTGACGGGGCGGGTCAGGCCGTCGCGTCGCCGGGCCGCGCCCGCCAGGCGCTGGCCACCATGTCGTCGAGCGTGTGCCGCATCTTCCAGTCCAGGTCGCGCGTGGCGCGCTCCCCCGACGCGACGATGCGCGCCGGGTCCCCGGGGCGGCGGTCCGCCTCCTCGGGCTCGAAGTCCACACCGGTCGCGGTCGCGACGGCCTGCATGATCTGACGGACCGAGACGCCGTCGCCGCTGCCCAGGTTGTAGACCGGCTCCAGCTCGTCGCCGTCCAGCAACCGCCGCACTGCGGTGACGTGCGCCTCCGCCAGGTCGGCGACGTGCACGTAGTCACGCACGCACGTGCCGTCGGGCGTCGGGTAGTCGGTGCCGTTGATCCGCGGTCGCTCGCCCCGACTCAGCGCACGGATGACCAGCGGGAACAGGTTGTGCGGGCTCGAGTCGTACAGGTCCGGCTCACCGGAGCCGACGACGTTGAAGTACCGCAGCGACGTGTGGCGCAGACCGGTGGCCACCGCCTGGTCGCGGATCATCCACTCCCCCACCAGCTTCGACTCGCCGTAGGGCGACTCCGGGCCGGTCGGCGTGTCCTCGGTGACCAGATCGATGTCGGTCGTGCCGTAGACCGCCGCGGAGCTGGAGAACACGATCGCCCCGATGCCCAGCTCGGCCATCGCCTCCAGGAGGCTCAGCGTGCCCCCGACGTTCTGCTGCCAGGTGTGCACCGGCCGCTCGACCGACACCCCTGCGTACTTGAAGCCGGCCAGGTGGATGACGGCGTCGATGCGGTGCCGCGAGAGCTGCTCGACGAGGCCCTTCGTGTCGAGGATCGAGAGGTCGATGAAGGGCACCTCGGGCCGGACGAAGTCGCGATGCCCGCTGGACAGGTCGTCGACGACGACCGAGTCCAGGCCCGCCCGTTCGAGCGCCCGAACGACGTGCGCACCGATGTAGCCGGCCCCACCAGTCACCAGAATCGCCATGAATCCAGCGTAGGGCGACTGGTCGCCCGGACCGGCCCCCGGGGTCACTGACGGAAGGTCAGCGTCCCCACGGACTTGTTCTTGCCGCGCTTGACCGTCACCGTCTTGGGACCGGAGAACGCACGCGAGATGCCGCGCCACGAATCGGCGTTCACGACGATGCGGTACCTGCCCGACGCCAGGCCGGTGACCTTGAACCTGCCGGCGCCGTCGGTCATCGCCGTGCGGTAGACCTTCTTGCCGTCGGTGGAGGTCAACCGGACCATCAGCTCGGTGCGCGGCTTGATCTTCTTCGCGGTGACGCGGCCACTGACGGATCCGCCCTTGGCGTTCTTCAGCACGACCCGCATCGACGAGCCCTTGACGTAGACCAGCTTGTACGTGCCGGCGGTGTAGGCGCGGCAGTGCTGGCGGTACATCTTGTGGTTCTTGGCCTTCCACTTCTCGAACCCGCGGTCGAGACCGTTGAAGTAGCCGTCGTTGTTCTTGTAGCGGCTCTTGTACCAGGCCGAGCAGCCCGTGCGGCGGCCGATCTCGAACCAGTAGTGGCCCTCGCCCAGGCTGACCTTGCGGCCCGAGCCGGCACGCACGACGTCCGAGGACAGGATCTTGCGACCCTTGGCGTACTCGCGCACCGTGAGGTACCGGTCGACCTTGGCCGAGCTGGACGGTCCCTGGTAGCCGCCGACGGCGACGCTGACCGTGGTCCGGCCGCGTCCGACGTTGTGGACGCGGTTCGCCAGGCCGGCCGCGGGCAGCGGCAGCATGCGGCCGGTGGAGGCCGTGTCGGCGCGGTTGTTCACCACGGCATGGCACGTTCCCCACGAGCGGTCGCCCGAGCCGAACCACAGCCCACCCGCCGGCTTGACGGCGTAGATCCGCGCCGTGGACGTCGGCAGGAAGCCGACCTCGTAGTTGCCGTTGCCGTTGGTCGTGGTGCGTCCGTAGACGTTCGCGCAGGACATGAAGTCCAGGTCACGCAGCACGCGCGAGGAGGAGGACCAGTACGGCGGACGGCCGACGATCGTGACCTCGGTGCCGGCGACGGGCTTGGCGCCGTTGCGCACCTGGCCCTTGATCGAGGCGTAGCGGGCGTTGGCGACGTAGCGGAACTTCTGTCCGCGGGTGACCTTGATCGCGGTGCCCGCGCCCATGTCGCGCGCTCCACCGGCGAAGCCGCCGATGCCGTTGCCGCGCCACCACCACGAGCGGCGCTCGCCGCCGGAGGTGCCGACGACGTGCAGCTTGTACGTGGCCGACGCGCCGTTGTTGGCGCCCATCGCCACGCGGAAGGAGAACCGGCCGCCGTTGCGCTCGACGTCATTGACGGTGGAGACCAGGACGTTGCGGTTGCGCGACCCGATGCGCCACAGCTCGACCTTCACACCACTGGCGCCGGCGCCGCTGGCGCGGGAGACCGTGCCCGAGATGGTGCCGTACGCGACCTTCGCCTCCTGATGGATGCGCTTCGGGGAGGCGCCGGTCATCCGCAGCACGGCGGAGGGACGGGCCTTCCACCCGGTGTTGCGGAAGGTGACCCATCGCGCGGACCGGGCCTTGACCTTGAAGCTGCGCTTCTGGGCCGCGGCTCCCTCGACGTAGACCGTGCCCGAGCACGCCTTCTTCTTGGTGCAGCGGGCCCAGACCGAGCCGTAGCCGGCCTCGCTCATGGCGACGACGGAGGTCTTGGTCGACAAACCCGCCGCCTGGGCGGGCGCGATGCTGACGATGAGAGATCCGACGAGCGCCACGAAGGCAGCGGCGAGCGAAGGAAGGCGGAACGGCATGGGATCCCCGAGGTGTTGAACGATGAGTCCGGGCCACGGTATCAAACTGCGGCGGAATTCCCGTCCTTCGCCGCAGCGTCGAGTCGCCGCAGTGCCGCAGTGACCACGGCCCGGTCCGTCGTGCGCCACAGGGGCGGCAGGGACGACGCCAGGAAGCCGCCGTACCGCGCGGTCACGAGGCGCGGGTCCAGGACCGCGACGACCCCCCGGTCGGTCGAGCGTCGGATCAGTCGGCCGACGCCCTGCGCCAACAGCAGCGCCGCGTGCTGGGCCGCGACCTGCATGAAGCCGTTGCCGCCGCGACGCTCGACCAGTCGCTGCCGGGCGCTGCTCAGCGGATCGTCCGGCCGAGGGAACGGGATGCGGTCGATGATGACCAGGGTGCAGGTGTCGCCGGGGAGGTCGACGCCCTGCCACAGGCTCAGCGTCCCGAACAGGCAGGCGCTGGGATCCTCGGCGAAGCGGCGGGCCAGCTCGGGCAGCTGCGCGTCGCCCTGGCACCACACGTCGAGGTCGGGCAACGACGCGCGCACGTACTCGGCGGCCTTCTCGGCCCCGCGGCGGGACGAGAACAGGCCGAGCGTCCGCCCGCCGGCGGCCTTGATCAGCGCCGTGATCTCGCCGAGCTGCTCGGCGTCGGCACCGTCGCGACCCGGCGGCGGCAGGTGCTTGGCGACGTAGAGGATCCCCTGGCGCGTGTAGTCGAACGGCGAGCCGACGTCGAGCCCGGTCCAGTCCGACCCCTGCAGGTCCAGCCCCAGGGAGGCCGCGACCGGCCCGAAGGACCCACCGAGGGTCAAGGTCGCACTGGTCAGCACGACCGTCTTCTCGCCGAAGAGCTTCTCGCGCAGCGCGCCGGAGACGTCGATGGGCGCGATCTTCAGGTGCAGGCCGCTGCGACCCTCCCCGAGCCACAGGACCTCGGTCTCGCGACCGGCGGCCATCCGCTCGGCGACCAGGCGGACGTCCTCGATCGTGCTGCGTGCCTGCTGGCGTCCCGGGTCGGCGTCCTCGCCCTTCTCCTTGGTGAAGTTCGAGAAGCACGCGCGGGCGCTGTCGCGCACCAGCGCGAGCGCTCCGGCCAGCGCGGGCTCGATCGCGTCGATGCGGCCGGGCTGGACATGGGTGAGCGCGTCGGCCAGCGCATCGGCGGCGTCGCTGAGGTCGTCGGCCGTTCCGGCGTCGTCGAGATACGGCCGGGCCCGCCGCGCGGCCCGCTCGATGAGACCCGGGTCGAGCTCGTCGGTGGATGCCTGCGTGACCCGAGCCGCCAGCTCGTGCGCCTCGTCGACCACCACGGCATCGAACTCCGGCAGCATCGGCACGCCCTCGATCGCGTCGATCGCGAGCATCGCGTGGTTGGTGACCACGACGTGGGCCTTCGAGGCGTCCTCGCGGGCCCGCTCGGCGAAGCACTCGGTGGCGTACTCGCAGCGGGACGCGCCCAGGCACTCGCGTGACGTGACGCTCACCTGGCGCCAGGCGCGGTCGCCGTGGGTCGGGGCGCCGTCGCGGTCACCCTGGTGTCCGCCCTCGGCCTGCTCCTCGGCCCACTCGCGCAGCTTCACGACCTCGGCGCCCAGGGAGCCCTCGGGCACCTCGACGAGGATCCCCTGCTCGTCCGGCGCGCCCATGCGGACCCGGTGCAGGCAGGCGTAGTTGGCACGGCCCTTGAGGACAGCGTGGTGGGGCACCGTGTCCATCGTGTCCCGGGCGGCCTCCTTGAGGGCCGGGATGTCGCGCTCGACCAGCTGGTGCTGCAGGTTCAGGGTGGCGGTCGCGACGACGACGCGCTTGTCGTGCAGCAGCGCGGGCACGAGGTAGCCCAGCGACTTGCCGGTGCCGGTGCCGGCCTGGACCAGGAGGTGGCGCTCGTCGCGCAGCGCCTGCGCCACGGCCTCGGCCATGGCGACCTGGCCGGGCCGCTCGGAGCCGCCCACGGAGGCGACCGCGGCGGCCAGGACATCGGTCACGGCGGGGCGGGAGGGCATGAGCGAACGCTACCCGGCCACGACAGGCGCGGGAGCACCGATCCACAGTGCGGCGCCGCCGCGCCGGTGTGCTCTCAGTGGTCGGCCGAGGCGAACGGGGCCAGCTCGGCGGCCAGCTCCGGGTGGGCCCGCGCGACGACGTGGGTGCCGTCGGCCACGTGCTCGAGGACCTCGATCTCGGCGTGCAGGTGCAGCTGGTTGACCAGGTCGCCGCGCGAGTAGGGCACGACCGCGTCCACGAGCACCTCGGGAACGGGCAGGTCGGCCTCGATGGCGCTGAGCAGCTCGTCCATCCCCTCGCCCGTGCGTGCGCTGACGACGACCGCGTGCGGCTCACGCGCCAGCAGTCCCTTGAGCACGAGCGGGTCCGCCGCGTCGGCCTTGTTGATCACGATGATCTCGGGCACGCCGAGCGCGCCGACCTCGGAGAAGACCTCGCGCACCGCGCTGATCTGACCCTCGGGATCGGGGTGCGAGCCATCGACGACGTGCAGGATCAGATCGGATTCGGCCACCTCCTCCAGCGTCGAGCGGAACGCCTCGACCAGCTGGTGCGGCAGGTGCCGGACGAAGCCGACCGTGTCCGAGAGCGTGTACACGCGCCCGTCCGACGTCTCGGCCCGGCGCGTGGTGGGATCCAGGGTCGCGAACAGCGCGTCCTCGACCAGCACGCCGGCTCCGGTCAGCCGGTTGAGCAGGCTCGACTTGCCCGCATTCGTGTACCCCGCGATGGCCACCGAGGGGATCTTGTTGCGCCGGCGCTCGGCCTTCTTGGTCTCGCGCGTGCCGCGCAGCTCCTTGAGCTCGCGGCGCAGCTTGGCGATACGGGCCTGGATGCGTCGGCGGTCGGTCTCGAGCTTGGTCTCACCGGGGCCACGGCCACCGATGCCCTCGCCCCCGGCGGCCTGGCCGCCGGCCTGACGCGACAGGTTGCCGCCCCAGCCGCGCAGGCGCTGGGTCTGGTACTGCAGCTGGGCCAGCTCGACCTGGGCCTTGCCCTCGGCGCTCTTGGCGTGCTGGGCGAAGATGTCCAGGATCAGCGCCACGCGGTCGACGACCTTGACCTTGACCCGGTCCTCGAGGTTGCGCAGCTGGCTCGGCGCGAGCTCGCCGTCGCAGATCACGGTGTCGGCCCCCGTGGCGCGGACGGCCTCGCGGAGCTCCTCGACCTTGCCGCTGCCGATGTAGGTGGCCGGGTCGGGCTTCTGGCGACGCTGGATCAGGGCGTCCAGCACCTCCGAGCCCGCGGTCTCGGCGAGCGCCTTGAGCTCGGTCAGCGAGTTCTCGGCGTCCTCGACGGTGCCCTCGTTCCAGACCCCCACCAGCACGACCCGCTCGAGTCGCAGCTGGCGGTACTCGACCTCGCTGATGTCCTCCAGCTCGGTCGACAGGCCCGCGACGCGGCGCAGCGACGACCGGTCCTGCAGGTCCATCTCACCGCGGTCGAGCTCGTGCTCGGGGACCTCGTCGGGTCGGTTCTGGTCGGTCATGCGCTCCACTCCATCGTGCCGCCGGCGACGATCACGGCCGGGCCGGTCAGCACCGTGCGGTCGGGTGAGACGGTCACGTGCAACGTACCGCCGGGGACGTCGACGCGGTAGGTCGCCGGTCCGCTCTGGCGGTCGGCCTTGGCGGTGGCGATCGCCGTCGCGCAGGCGCCGGTGCCGCACGACCGGGTCTCGCCCGAGCCTCGTTCGTGCACGCGCATCGCCACGTGCTGCGGGGCCAGGCGCTGGACGAACTCGACGTTCACGCCCTCGGGGAACACCGCCTCGTCGTGACGGGGCGGCTCGGTCAGCGCGCCGGCGTCGGCCAAGGAGTCGACGAAGGCCACCGCGTGCGGGTTGCCGGTGTGGACCTCGAGGGCCTCCCACGTGCGGTCGTCCGCGCTGACCTTGGTGTGGCCGCCGGTGGTCCAGGCGCCCATGTCGACCGAGAGCTCGTCGCCGACGACCGACAGGAACTTGAGTCCGTCACGGGTGTCGATCGGGAACTCGGGACCCTCGACGAGGCCCTGCTCGAGCAGATGGCGGGCGAAGACACGGATCCCGTTGCCGCACATCTGACTCAGGGAGCCGTCGGCGTTGCGGTAGTCCATGAACCACTCGGCGGGCGAGTTGTGCCCCAGCGCGGTGCACCGGATGACGCGCATGACGCCGTCGGCGCCGATGCCCCGGCGCCGGTCGCACAGGGCCGCCACGAAGGCCGGATCGAGGTCGCCGTGCACCGTGCCGTCGTGGTCGGGCAGCAACACGAAGTCGTTCTCGGTGCCATGACCCTTGAACCACGCGAATTCCATGGGCCCAGCCTACGGGGAGCCGACGAGGGACACCGCCCGCGCGAGCAGGTCGGGGGCGTCGAAGGGCAACCAGTGGATCCGCGGGTCCTTGCGCATCATCCGATCCTGGCGCCGGGCGAAGCGCCGCGTGCCGGCCTTCGTCTCGGCCCGGGCCTCGTCCTCGGAGATCTCGCCGGCCAGGAAGGCCAGCACCTGCTGGTAGCCCAGGGCCCGCGAGGCGGTCGGCGATCCGGCCAGCCCGGGCAGGGAGCGGACCTCCTCGACGAGTCCGTCGGCCCACATCTGGTCGACGCGGGCGTCGATGCGCGCGTCCAGGACGTCGCGAGGGACGTCCAGGCCGATCATCGCGACGTGGGGGTAGATCGAGACGGCCGGGGGCATGGTCGCCATGAACGGCTGGCCGGTCAGCTCGCCGACCTCGAGCGCCCGGACGATCCGCCGGCCGTTGGTGGGCAGGATCGCCGCGGCCGCCGGCGGGTCGCGGCGCGCCAGCTCGGCGTGCAGCGCCTCGGGGCCGATCTCGTCCAGTCGGGCCGCCCAGCGCTCCCGCACCTGGGGGTCCGTGCCGGGGAAGTCCAGGGGGTCGAGCACCGCCCGCACGTAGAGCGACGAGCCGCCCACCAGGATCGGCAGCCGGCCACGGTCCCGGATGTCGTCGATCGCGGCACGGGCCCACTGCTGGAACTGCGAGACGTTCGCCTCGTCGGTGACCTCGAGGACGTCGAGCAGGTGGTGGGGCACCCCGCCCCGCTCCGCCGGGGTGGCCTTGGCGCTGCCGATGTCCATCCCGCGGTACAGCTGCACCGAGTCGGCGTTGACGACCTCGCCGTCCAGCTCCTGCGCCAGGGCGACCGAGAGCCCGGTCTTGCCCGACGCCGTCGGGCCGACGATCGCGACCACGGGACGGCTCATGGGTCCAGTCTTCCAGCCCTGGTCAGGCGCTGGCGTCGACCGGCTCGTCCCGGTACCGCCGTCGCGCCCACAGGAAGTACGCCAGTCCCCCGCAGAACACGATGATCGAGGTCCACACGTTCAGGCGGAACGGACCCAGGTGGTTCACCGTGTCGATGCGCAGCATCTCGATCCAGCCGCGGCCCAGCGTGTAGAGCATCACGTAGAGCGCGAAGACCTGGCCGTGCGCGAGCTTCAGGCGACGCTCCAGCCACACCAGCAGCGCGGCCGCGGCGAGGTTCCACAGCGCCTCGTAGAGGAACGTGGGGTGGAACGTGGCGAACTGCTCGTACCCGTCGGGGCGGAACTGCCGGTCGATCTCCAGGCCCCAGGGCTGCGTCGTCGGCTTCCCGAAGAGCTCCTGGTTGAAGTAGTTGCCGAAGCGGCCGATGGCCTGGGCCACGAGGAGCCCGGGCGCCAGGGCGTCGGCCATCTTCAGGAAGTCGATGTCGTACCGGCGGCAGGCGATCCACGCGCCCACGCCGCCGAACGCGACGGCGCCCCAGATCCCGAGGCCGCCCTCCCAGATCTTGAGGGCGTCCAACGGGTCGCGGCCCGCGCCGAAGTAGAGCTCGGCGTCGGTCAGGACGTGGTAGATCCGGCCGCCGATGATCCCGAACGGGATGGCCCAGATGGCGATGTCGCCGATGGCGCCCGCCCGGCCTCCGCGCGCGACGAACCGGCGCTCGGCGATGAAGATCGCCGCGACGGCTCCGACAATGATGCACAGCGCGTACGCGCGCAGCGGGAACGGGCCGAGGTGCCAGACCGCCTGGTCCGGGGACGGGATGTACGACGCGATGGTCATGTCAGTCCCGCTCGACGCCGGCCCGCAGCTCGGCCGCGAGCTCGCGCAGGGAGGCCAGGGCGGACGCCTCGTCCGGCTGGTCGAGCAGGCACCGCACGAGAGCCGATCCGACGATGACCGCGTCGGCGAACTCGGCGATCTCGTGGGCCTGGGCACCGTTGCTGACGCCGAGTCCCACGCCGACGGGCTTGTCGGTGACCTTGCGCAGTCGCGCGACCAGCTCGGGCGCGAGGCTGCTGGTCTGCGCGCGCTGGCCGGTGACGCCCATGACCGCCGTGGCGTAGATGAAGCCGCTGGCCGCGTCCGCCGTCATCGCGAGGCGCTCGTCGGTGGACGACGGCGACACGAGGTACACGCGGTCGAGGTCGTGGGCCCGCGAGGCGCGCTCCCACTCGATGCCCTCGTCGGGGATCAGGTCGGGCGTGATGAGGCCCGCTCCCCCGGCGGCCGCCAGATCGGCGGCGAACCGGTCGACGCCGCGACGCTCGACCGGGTTCCAGTAGGTCATGACGACCGTCGGCGCACCGGTGGCGGCAGACGCCTCGACGACACGGAACACGTCGTCGACGCGGGTGCCGTTGACCAGGGCGGCCTCGGCGGCCGCCTGGATCGTGGGTCCGTCCATCACCGGATCGCTGTACGGCAGGCCGACCTCGACCAGGTCGACGCCGCCCTCGACCAACGCCTGGATCGCGGCGATCGAGACGTCGACCGTCGGGAAGCCGGCGGGCAGGTAGCCGACCAGGGCGGCGCGGTTCTCGGACCGGGTGCGCTCGAAGAGGTCGTCGATCACGGTCATCGGTCGGTCTCCGCCCGGTCGTTCTCGTCCAACAGCCCGAAGTACTTCGCGGCGGTGTGCACGTCCTTGTCGCCGCGGCCCGAGAGGTTCACCAGGATCGTGGCGTCCGGGCCCATCTCCTCGGCGAGCATGATGGCGCCCGCCAGCGCGTGCGAGGACTCGATCGCGGGGATGATGCCCTCGGTCTTGCACAGCAGGTCGAACGCGGCCATCGCCTGCGCATCGGTCGCGGGCCGGTACTGGGCCCGGCCGATGTCGGCCAGGTGGGCGTGCTCGGGGCCGACGCCCGGGTAGTCCAGGCCGGCGCTGATCGAGTGCGACTCGATCGTCTGCCCGTCCTCGTCCTGCAGCAGGAACGAGCGGGCGCCGTGCAGGACGCCGACCTCGCCCGCGGTGATCGTGGCGGCGTGACGCCCCGTCTCGAA
Organism: Aeromicrobium senzhongii; assembly: GCF_014334735.1. NCBI lineage: Bacteria > Bacillati > Actinomycetota > Actinomycetes > Propionibacteriales > Nocardioidaceae > Aeromicrobium > Aeromicrobium senzhongii. Next base: position 1,231,242 of record NZ_CP060587.1, on the reverse strand, counting down.
GCCGTCACCGCCGGCCTCGATGCCGATGAGCCGGACGTTCTCGTCGGGCACGAACGCGGTGAACAGCCCGATCGCGTTCGAGCCGCCGCCGACGCACGCGACCGCGGCGTCGGGCAGCGTGCCCAGCAGCTCCAGGCACTGGGCCCGGGCCTCGTCGCCGATGCCGCGGGTCAGCTCGCGCACCATCGTGGGGAACGGGTGCGGGCCGGCCGCGGTTCCGAAGAGGTAGTGCGTCGTGTCGACCGTGGTGACCCAGTCGCGCAGGGCCTCGTTGATCGCGTCCTTGAGGGTCGCGCTGCCGGTGGTGACCGGGATGACCTCGGCGCCCAGCATCTGCATGCGGGCGACGTTGAGCGCCTGGCGCTCGGTGTCGACCTTGCCCATGTAGACCGTGCAGTCCAGGTCGAGGTAGGCGCAGGCGGTGGCCGAGGCGACACCGTGCTGACCGGCACCGGTCTCGGCGATGCAGCGCGGCTTGCCGATCCGCTTGGCCAGGAGCGCCTGACCGATGACGTTGCGGATCTTGTGGGCGCCGGTGTGGTTCAGGTCCTCGCGCTTGAGCAGGATGCGCGCGCCCACGGCCCGCGAGAAGCGGTGCGCCTCGTAGAGCGGGCTGGGGACGTTGGCGTACTCGCGCAGCATCCGGTCGAGCTCGCCCCGGAAGGTGGGGTCGGCCTGGGCGGCCTCCCACTCGCGGGTGATCTCGTCGAGGGGGGCGATGAGCGCCTCGGGCATGAACCGGCCGCCGAAGCGGCCGAAGTGGCCGGGGCCGTCGGGAAGAGCCGATCGCGACCGCGATCGGTCGGGAGTGTCAGTCATGGTCGTCCTGGGTGAGAGATGGTGTGCCGGCGCGGTTTCAGCTCGGCTGCCATCGGTGCTGCAAGGCCGGGTGCTGACCGGCCGCGACGAGGTCCGCGACGGTGGCGCGGGGGTCGTCGCCCTTGACCAGGGTCTCGCCGACGAGCACCACGTTGGCGCCGGAGCGAGCGTACTCGATCACGTCGTGCGGACCGCGCACACCGGACTCGGCGACCTTGACGACCGAGTCGGGGATCTGCGGGGCGAGCCGCTCGAAGGTGCCACGGTCGACCTCGAGGGTCTTGAGATTGCGCGCGTTCACGCCGATGAGGTCGGCGTCGGCCTCCACGGCTCGCTCGACCTCGGCCTCGTCGTGGACCTCGACCAACGGCGTCAGCCCCATCGAGCGGGCCCGGTCGATCAGCGAGGCGAGCGCGTTCTGGTCGAGGGCGGCCACGATCAGCAGGGCCATGTCGGCACCGGCGGCGCGGGCCTCCCAGAGCTGGTACGACGTCGTGATGAAGTCCTTGCGCAGCACCGGGACGTCGACGCGCGCCCGGACGGCGCGCAGATCGGCGAGGGTGCCGTTGAAGCGACGCTGCTCGGTGAGCACGCTGATGGCGGCGGCGCCACCGGAGGCGTAGTCGCCGGCCAGCTCGGCCGGGTCCTTGATGTCGGCCAGGGCGCCCTTGCTCGGACTCGCCCGCTTGACCTCGGCGATCACCGACACGCCGTCGGCGCGGAAGGCCGGCATCGGGTCGAGCGCCGGCGGCTGCTTGGCCGCCTGTTGCTTGAGCTCATCCAGGCCGACCCGAGCCTGACGCTCGGCCAGGTCCTCGGCCGCGCCGGCGAGGATGTCGTCGAGTACGGACATCGCACTGTCCCTTCCCCTGTTCGGTCTCGGCTCCGAACCGACCACCAGCGTATAGCCGGTGGCACACAAAGCGGCACGCACCCTCCGTTTCAGGACGAGTCGACGGCGGCGCGGTGTACGTCGCGGGAGATCATCCCTAGGCTCGGCGCATGTCGACCCACGAGCCGCCCACCGGACCCGAGCCCCAGGACCCGGACCAGCCGGTCCCGCCGCCCCCGCCCTCGTACGGCAGCACGTATCCCCCGCCTCCGGGCGACGGTCCCGGTGCCGGCTCCGGGGGCTACCCGCCTCCACCCGGCGCGGGCGGCGGCTACGGGTCCGGCGGGTATCCGCCCCCGCCCCCGAGCGGCCCGGGTTACGTGCAGCCGTTCAGCGCCACCGACGCGATCGGCTACGGATTCACCAAGTTCGGGTCCAACGCCGGCCAGTGGCTCCTCGCCGGCCTGGCGATCGTCCTCGTGTCGATGGCCTTCAGCGTCCTGAGCTGGATCGTGCAGCCCGACGACCTGAGCGACAGCAACCCGTTCGCCGCGCTCAACCTCGGCGGTGCGGTGGTCAACCTGCTCTCGACCCTGGTCGGGTACCTCATCACGGCCTACGTCTACCGGGGCGCCTTGGACGAGACCGAGGGCCGGCGCTTCACCATCTCGGGCATCTTCGAGCGCGTGCCGGTCGGCAACGCCATCCTCACGTCGCTGCTGGTCTCCATCGGCGTCACGATCGGCCTGCTGCTGTGCGTGGTGCCCGGCATCGTGTTCGCGTTCCTGAGCTACTTCGCGCTGCTGTTCGTGGTCGACCGGAACGAGTCCCCGATCCAGGCGATCAAGTCGAGCATCTCGCTGATCTCGGCGAACGTCGGGTCGTCGCTGCTGCTGGCGCTGCTGTCGATCCTGATCCTGATCGTGGGCATCTGCCTGTGCTTCGTGGGACTGTTCGTGGCCTACCCCGTCACGGCCATCGCCACGGCGTACGCCTACAAGAAGTTCCAGAACCAGCCCGTTCTCTGAGCGGCCGTGGCGCGGCCGGTCCGACGGCCCGGCCGCGCCGCCCTATGCTCATCGCGTGAGCAGCTATCCCCCGCCGCCCGGCGGCCCGTCCCCGTGGGGCTACGGACAGGCCCAACCGCAGGACAACCAGGCCGTGTGGGCACTCGCCACCGCGCTCATCAGTCTGTTCGCCAGCTGCTGCTGCGGCCTGTTCTCGATCGGCGGCGGGATCGCCGCCATCGTGCTGGCCCGCGGCGCCCGGACCCGGGCACAGGAGCTCGCCGGCCCGCAGGCCGACACGACGATGGCCACCGCCGCCTTCTGGGTGGGCGTCGGGTCCATCGCCGTCGGCGTGATCTCGGGGCTGGCCGCGGCCGTCAGCATCGGCCTGGACGTGTGGCTGAACGGCTGGTCCTGACCGACAGGTCGGCCACCGGGACTCAGGGAGCGAGCCAGGCGCCCCACGGCGTCAGGCGCACGATCCCGAAGGCGACGACCGCCAACGCGGCGAACGTGACGGTCCGCGCGGACCAGGTCAGGTAGGGCGCGGGGATCGCGCGGGCTCGCCGCAGGAACCAGACCAGCCACGCCACCGAGGCCACGAGGACCAGGCTCACCGCGAACAGGTTGCTGGAGACGGCTCCGGCCACGTCGCCGCGCGTCAACAGGTTCATCGCGCGCAGACCGCCACATCCCGGACAGGGCTGACCCGTCAGGACGAGGAACGGACAGAAGCCGTACGCACCCTCGACGTGCGGGTCGCGCAGGTGCAGCAGGGCGAGCGCGCCCACTCCCGCCGCAGCGGCGATGAGCGGGGCGCGGACCAGCCGCCCGCGCGAGGCGGCCGGTGGAGTGACCGGGAGGGTCAGTGACCCTTCACCCGGTCGGAGCCGAAGCCGGCGAGGCTCATGACCTTGCCCAGGGGCAGGGCGCCCACCGCGAGGACGACACCGATCGTGAAGACGACCCAGTTCGGCTCGGGGATCAGGCCGATCCCGCCGACGAGGAAGCCGGCGAGGCTGACGAGGACGGCGGTCCAGGCGGCCGGCGACGATCCGTGCGACATGGGGTGTGCTCCTAGGGATGCTCGGGGTGGTTCGGACGACAGCCTACTGGGTGGTCAGGCCGTCGGATCCACGCCGTCGTCCATCGCCTTCCACAGGTCGCTCGATTCGGGCTCCCGGGCGGCCGGCGTCTCGTACTTGCGGCCCATCGTCGCCCAGCGCGGGCCGAGCCAGGCGACCAGGATTCCGGTGATCACGATGAGCACGAAGCCCACGACGGAGAGCGCCTGCGCGGCGGTGGTGCTCCAGTCGACGGCGACGCCGGAGACGGCCGCCTCGTCGATGGCGCGGGCGCGGGCGGTGCGCATCGCGTCGTCGGTCCCGACCGACATCACGACGCCGACCGCGCCGGCCAGGGCGACCACCGCTCCGATGACCCGGCGCAGCCGCGGACCGGCCGCCAGCACTCCGGCGCCCGCGGCCATCGCGAGCACGGCGAGGCCGGTGGCTCCGGGGACGACGTCGGCGCCGGACACCGCGAGGTCCACCTCCGGCAGACCGGCCGCGGACACCGTCGCGCGGGCCCAGGTGGCGCGGACGGCGGCCAGCGTGCCGCCACCGACTGCCAGGAGCAGCAGGACGGCCGGGGCCAGCAGATTGCGTCTCACGTGAGCAGACCCTCGTCGAAGCAGGTCGTGGCGCCGGTGTGGCACGCGGGGCCGGTCTGGTCGACGACGAGCAGCAACGTGTCGCCGTCGCAGTCGAGCCGGACCTCGCGCACGCTCTGGGTGTGCCCGGACGTCTCGCCCTTGACCCAGTACTCGCCGCGGCTGCGGCTCCAGAACGTGGAGCGTCCCGTGGTCAGCGTGCGGTGCAGCGCCTCGTCGTCCATCCAGCCGACCATCAACACGGCCAGGGAGGTCGCGTCCTGCACGACGGCCGGCACCAGTCCGGCCGGGTCGCGCTTCAACCGGGTCGCGATCGCGGGATCCAAGGAAGTCACGTCTCCCAGTGTCTCAGGGCGGCGGTGGTCGGTTTACCACGGGACCGTGGTGTTCTGGCGCCTCCCCGACGAAGTTTCCCTGGGGAGGCGCGGGTTTACCACGGGACCGTGGTAAACCGTCACGCCAGCGAGGCCTGCGCCACCCAGGACGCGTGCAGCCGCGAGTACACGCCGCCGGCTGCCACGAGGTCGGCGTGGCGGCCGTCCTCGACGAGCCGACCCTGGTCGAACACGAGCACGCGGTCGGCATTCTCGGCGGTGGACAGGCGGTGGGCGATCGTGACGCTGGTGCGGCCCTGCAGCAGACGGTCGAGCGCGCGCGTGGCGCGCAGCTCGGTCTGCGGGTCGACGGCGCTGGTCGCCTCGTCCAGGACGAGGAAGGCGGGGTCCGCCAGCGCCGAGCGCACGAGGGCGACCAGCTGGCGCTCCCCGGCCGACAGCGACTCGCCGCGCTGGCCGACCCGGGTGCCGAGGCCGTGCGGCAGAGCGGCGAACCAGTCGGCCAGGCCCAGCTGCTCGACCGCGTGCACGAGGTCCTCGTCGGTGGCCGTCCGCGATCCGTACCGCAGGTTCTCGGCCAGCGTCGCGTCGAACAAGAACCCCTCCTGGGGCACCATCAGCACGTGCCGGCGCAGGTCGTCGAAGGGCACCCGGGAGATGTCGACACCGCCGAGCAGGACCCGTCCCTCGGCGGGGTCCATCAGCCGGGTCAGCAGCTTGGCGAACGTCGTCTTGCCCGAGCCGGTCTCGCCGACCACGGCGACCCGCTGACGCGGCGCGATCGTCACGTCGACGTCGGCCAGCACCGTGGGGCCGTCGGGGTACGCGAAGGACACGTGCTCGAACCGGGCGTCCAGATCGCCCTCGGGGAGCCGCTCACCGCCCGGACCGGGATCCACGACGTCGGCCGGGGTGTCCAGCAGGTCCAGGACCCGGCGCCACGACGAGATGGCGTTCTGGGCCTCGGAGATCACCTGGGTGGCCATCTGCGCGGGACCGGTGAACAGTCCGACGAGGAACACGAACGCGACGATCGTGCCGACGGAGAGCTCGCCGACGACTCCCAGCCACACCCCGATGCCCAGGACGGCCGCGTTGGCGATGCCGGCGACCACGATGGCCGCGGAGAACGCGCCCGCCGTGATCGTCTGGGCGCGGATGTTGTTGCGGTAGTTCGCGCGCACGGCGACGTCGACACGCTCCTGCGTCCGGGCCTCGATGCCGTAGGAGCGCACGACGGCCGCTCCCACGACGGGCTCGGCGATGACGGCGAGCATCTCGCCGACGCTGGCGCGCACGCGGTCGTAGGCACGCGACATCGCGCCGGCGAGCCAGCGCAGGCTCAGCGCGAGCGGCACGAAGCTGATCAGGACGACCAGGGTCAGCTGCCAGGACAGGAACGCCATGACGATCGTCGCCACCAGCATCTGACCGATGCTGACGATCATCATGATGCCGGTGAACTGCAGGAACTGGCTGATCTGGTCGACATCGGACGTCACGCGCGAGACGAGCGAGCCGCGACGCTGGGTGTTCTGGGTCAGCATCGACAGGTCGTGCACGTGCCGGAACGCCGCGACGCGCAGGTTGGCCAGCCCGCGCTCGCTGGCGGTGAAGATCCGCACCTTGGACCAGTAGCCCGTGGCGGCGATCGCGACCATCAGCACGGCGGCGATGACCACGTACCGCGTGATCGTGGAGGTCTGCACGTCGCCGGAGGCGAAGCCCTCGTCGAGCGCCGACCGGACGACGATCGGCACCAGCGATCCGCCGGCCGTGCTGATCAGGGCCAGCACGAGGGTCAGCCAGATGCCCTCGGTCATCTCCGGGTTGTGACGCATCCCCCGCACGAGGACGGCGACACCGCCCTCACGCTCATGCTCCCGCGCGGGTGTCTCACTCATGGTCGACCTCCTCACGGGCCTGGTCGTAGGCGTCGACGAGATTGCGGTAGGCCACCGATCGCTCGCGCAGCTGCGCGTCGGTGCCGTGATCGGCGACCCGGCCGCCGTCGAGGAAGACGACCTCGTCGGCCAGGGCGATGGTGGCCTTGCGGTAGGCGACGACGACGGTCGTCGGCGATCCGTCCCGGTCGGCCAGCGCCCGCAGGATCCGCTGCTCGACCTCGGGGTCGAGCGCGCTCGTGGCGTCGTCCATGACCAGCACGCGCGGGTCGCGGACGAGGGCGCGCGCCAGGGCCAGTCGCTGCCGCTGGCCACCGGAGAGCGAGGTGCCCCGCTCCCCCAGCTCGGTGTCGAGGCCGGCGGGCAGTGCGGCGACGAAGCGGTCGGCCTGCACGATGCGCAGGACCTCCCACACCCGCTCGTCGGGGACGTCGAGGTCGAGCACGACGTTGGCGCGCACCGTGTCGTCGAACAGGAACGTCGACTGCGGGACGAGCGCGACCGCCCGCGTCAGCTCGTGCTGGGACAGGTCGCGGGCGTCGGTGCCGCCGACGAGGACGGCACCGGAGTCGGGGTCGACGAGGCGGGTCACGAGCGACGCCAGCGTGCTCTTCCCGCTGCCGGTGCCGCCGACGATCGCCGTGACCGTGCCGGCCGGGACCGTGAACGAGATGTCGCGCAGCACCGCGGTGTCGGGCTCGTCGGGATGGCTGTAGTCGAGGTCCTCGACGTGCAGGTCGACCGGTCCGGTCCCCGGGACCCGGGCCGTGCCGTAGTCCATCGCCTCGTCCTCGTCGATGACGCGCGAGACACGGTCCCAGCCGACGACGGCACGGGGCAGCTCGCCCAGCACCCAGCCGAACGAGCGGATCTGCATGCCGATGACGGTGAAGAGGTAGGCGACCTGGACGACGTCGCCGGCGTCCGCCGCGCCCGACTGCACCCGCAACGCGCCGATCAGCACGACGGCGAGCACCGCCAGGTTGGGCAGCATCTCGATCACCGGGTCGAAGACGGCACGGATGCGGCCGATCCCGATCGCCGCGTCCCGCAGACGCTCGCTGGCGGCGCGGAAGCGGGCGGTCTCGTCGGCCTCGCGGCCCAGCGACTTGACCACGAGGGCACCGTCGAACGACTCGTGCGCGACGGTCGAGACGTCGCCGCGCAGGCTCTGGGCCAGCGCGATCCGCGGCCCCTGGGCCCGCTGGTAGACCGCGTTCGCCACGAAGAGCAGCGGGATCACGACCAGCCCCACGAGTGTGAGCACGGGGTCGGCCACCACCATCGTCGCGATCGCCGCGACGAGCATCGCGATCGTGCCCAGCGCCATCGGCAGCGGCATGAACACCGACCAGGTGGCCTCGACGTCGGCGTTGGCGTTGCTGAGCAGCTGGCCGGCGGGGTGGCGGTGGTGCCAGCGCAACGGCAGTTGCAGGTACCGCCGGGTGACGCGCAGCCGGTCGTCGCGCACGAGGCGGTAGAACACCACTCCGCCGAGCAGGCGGCGACCGACGACGCCGACGGTGCGCAGCAGGGCGGCCAGCAGGAACAGGCCGATGCCCGCCCACAGGGTCGACCAGGTGATCGCCGCGTCCTCGACCGACGGGGTGATGACGTGGTCGGTGGCCCAGCCCAGGACCCAGGCGTCGGCGACGGTCATGACGCCGAAGAGCAGGGAGGCCAGCGCGGCCCACGTGAACATGACGCGCTGGCGCATGATGCCGCGACCCACGACGGCGAAGCCGCGTCGGGTCAGGTTCTCGGTGCCACCGCCCCCGAGGGAGTCCAGGATCGGGGTGGTCACCGAACCACGTGTCCCGCGGCTCGCAGCGTCTCCTTCACCGCGGGGATCGTCAGCGAGCCGAAGTGGAAGACGCTGGCGGCCAGCACCGCGTCGGCGCCGGCCTCGACGGCCGGCGGGAAGTGCTCGAGGCGGCCGGCGCCGCCGCTGGCGATGAGCGGGACGTCCGTGACGCCGCGCACCGCGCGGATCATCTCGAGGTCGAACCCGGCCTGCGTGCCGTCGGCGTCCATCGAGTTGAGCAGGACCTCACCCACGCCGAGCTCGCTGGCCCGGCGCACCCACTCGATCGCGTCGATGCCGGCCGAGCGGCGGCCGCCGTGGGTGGTCACCTCGAACCCGCTGGGTTGATCGCCTGCACGTCGAGCGTCAACGCTCAGCACGAGGACCTGATTCCCGAAGCGGTGCGCGATCTCGGCGATCACCTCGGGTCGGGCGATGGCCGCGGTGTTGATGCCGACCTTGTCCGCGCCCGCCCGCAGCAACCGATCGACGTCGTCGACCGTGCGGACGCCGCCACCCACGGTCAGGGGGATGAAGACCTGCTCGGCGGTGCGGCCCACGATGTCGAACGTCGTGGAACGGTCGCTGCTGGAGGCGGTGATGTCGAGGAAGGTCAGCTCGTCGGCGCCCTCGGCGTCGTAGACGCGGGCCATCTCGACGGGGTCGCCCGCATCACGCAGGTCGACGAAGTTCACACCCTTGACGACTCGGCCGCCGTCCACGTCCAAACAGGGGATCACACGGACAGCTAGGCTCACGCGCATGAGCGTAGTCCGTGGGTCCCACGTCCGGTCGAGCCGCCTGTGGGTGGTCGCGGTGGCGACAGCGCTGACCCTCGCCGCCTGCTCGGACTCCCCGGACGAGGAGCCCGCGCCGAGCCCCAGCAGCCCCTCGGCCACCGCGACCTCGTCGCCCACCGCGACGCCGACCACCGAGTCGCCGACCACGCCGGCGCCCGAGGCGCTGCCGCCCCTCGCCGAGCTCGTGGTGTCCCCCGGACGCGTCGGCCCCGCCGCGGCGGGCATGACGCGCGACGAAGCCCTCGCCACCGGCCTGTTCGAGGCCGACGCACCGGTCCGGGGTGAGGACTGCGGCCGGGTCGCGCCGCTGGCCTGGAAGCCCGACTACGCCTCGTCGCTGGACGTGCTGGCCCAGGAGGACGGCACGATCGTCTCCCTCGGGGTCCGCGGCGAGCAGCCGCGCACGGCGGACGGCCTCGGTGTCGGCAGCACCCTGCGCCAGGTCTCGGGCGTGCACGAGACCGCCGAGCTCACCGAGGCCGGCTACGGCCAGACGGGCGTGCTCGTGACCGACGGCGACCGCTGGCTGGGCTACCTGTTCGACGCGGACCCCGAGTCGGTCGGACCGAACGACGAGGTCGTCCTCGTCGAGGTCACGCAGGGCACCAAGCCCGACCTCATGCGCGACGGCTGCTGAGCCTCACGCGTCGCCGTCGTCCTCGCGATCTGCGTCCCTGCGCCGGCCCAGGCGCCGCGCGATCCTGCGCTCATGGTGCTCGATGCGCTGGCCGCGGTTCACCACCTGCATGAGCCAGCCGACGCCCACGCCCAGGATGGGGAAGATCGGCCAGAAGAAGTACACGTCACCGTTGAAGACGCTGGTCGCGCCCCAGATCCCGGTCGTCATGGTGCCGACGGTCAACACCGCGTTGCGAGCGTCGCGCGTCTCGCGACGGTAGCGCCGCACCGCCTCGTCGCGCACGGACAGCGCCGCCGGAGCGGGAGCCTCGAGGTCCTGCAGCAGCGGCGCGAACTCGCCCAGCAACGTCGCCGAGAGCGCGGCCTGCGAACGGCGGTCGAACTCCGTGCGGTCGAGCCGCCCGTCGGCGTACGCCTCGCGCAGCGCCTCGACGGCCGTCTCACGGTCGCCGTCGGAGGCACGGACGCCGGCCACCTCCGTACGGCGTGGATCGGCGCTGAAGCCGTCCCACCGCACGAGGCCGGCCACGACTACTCCGCGACCGCGGCGAGGGCGTCGGGCAGGGTGAAGGCCCCGGCGTACAGGGCCTTGCCGACGATCGCACCCTCGACGCCGATGTCCGCGAGCGAGGCGATCGCGCGCAGGTCGTCCAGGCTCGAGACGCCGCCCGAGGCGACGACCGGCTTGTCGGTCTGCTCGCAGACCTGGCGGAGCAGGTCGAGGTTGGGTCCCGAGAGCGTGCCGTCCTTGGTGACGTCGGTGACGACGTAGCGGGCACAGCCGTCCGCGTCGAGCCGGGCGAGGGTCTCGAACAGGTCGCCGCCCTCCTTGACCCAGCCGCGCGCCGCCAGGGTGCGTCCGCGCACGTCGAGGCCCACGGCGATCCGGTCGCCGTAGCGGGCGATGGCCGACCGGCACCAGTCCGGGTCCTCGATCGCGGCGGTGCCCAGATTGACCCGGCGGCAGCCCGTGGCCATGGCGGCGTCGAGCGACGCGTCGTCGCGGATCCCGCCGGAGAGCTCGACGTCGATGTCGAGGCGGCCGATCACGTCGGCCAGCAGCTCACGGTTGGAGCCCTTCCCGAACGCGGCGTCCAGGTCGACCAGATGGACCCACTCGGCTCCGTCGGACTGCCACTGCAGGGCGGCGTCGAGCGGGGATCCGTAGGAGGTCTCGCTGCCGAGCTCGCCCTGGACCAGGCGCACGGCCCGGCCCTCGGCGACGTCGACGGCGGGGAGCAGTTCGAGAGTCACCCCGCGATCGTATCGACCGCCCTCCGTAGAGTTGGTGGGCCATGACTGACAGCCAGCACGAACCCACCTCCCCCGAGTCCTTCGACACCACCGAGCCCACCGCGGTCACCATCCCCCACACGCCCGCCGAGGACATCCTCGGCGTCCTCACCGGGACGTGGCTGGCCTCGCTGGGTCTGCACCTGCTGCACGAGGCGCACGCGGTCACGGGCGGCACGGCCGGTCTCTCGCTGCTGCTGACCTACGCGTTCCCGGTGGCGCTGCCGCTCATGCTGATCGTGGTCAACCTGCCGTTCTTCGCGCTCGCGGCGTGGAAGAAGGGCTGGCGCTTCACGTTCCGGTCGATCGTCGCGGTGGGGCTGCTGTCGGCGTTCACCTCGGTGCACGGGCAGCTGATCCCCTCCCCCGACCTCGCACCCGTCTACGGCGTCCTCACCGGCAACATCCTGGCCGGGGTGGGCATCCTCATCCTGTTCCGCCACGGGTCGAGCCTGGGCGGCTTCAGCGTCCTGGCGTTGATCGCCCAGGAGCAGGCCGGCCTGCGCGCCGGGTACGTGCAGATGGCGCTCGACGTGCTCGTCGTGGTCGCCGCGCTGCTGGTCGTGCCGTGGGACAACGTGCTGCTGTCCGCCGCGGGCGCGGTCGTCCTCAACCTCATCCTGGCGTTCAACCACCGCCCGGAGCGCTACCGCGCCTGATCAGCCCGGGGGCCGCGCCTCAGAGGGTCGCGATCCAGTTCTCGAGCAACCGGCGACCCGCGTCGCCGGACTTCTCGGGGTGGAACTGGGTCGCCCAGAGCGGACCGTGCTCGACGGCCGAGACGAACCGGTCGCCGCCGTACTGCGTCCACGTGACACCCGGTGCCTTGAACGCCGTGCCCTCGGCGTCGAGGTGCCACTCGCGCACACCGTAGGAGTGCACGAAGTAGAAGCGCTCGTCCTCGATCCCGGCGAACATCGCCGAGTCGGCCGGCGGCTCGACGGTGTCCCAGCCCATGTGCGGCACGATCGGCGCCTGGAGCTTCTCGACGGTCCCGGGCCACTCGCCGCAGCCGGTGCTGCGGACCCCGTGCTCGATGCCCTCGGCGAACAGGATCTGCATGCCCACGCAGATGCCCAGGACCGGGCGGCCGGCGATCAGCCGGCGCTCGATGATCCGCTCACCGTCGACCTCGCGCAGGCCGCGCATGCAGGCCTCGAAGGCCCCGACGCCGGGCACGAGCAGGCCGTCGGCGTGCTCGGCGACCCGGGTGTCGGAGGTCAGCTGGACGTCGACGCCCCGCGCCTCGCCCGCGCGCTCGACGGCGCGCACGGCGGAGCGCAGGTTGCCCGATCCGTAGTCGAGGACGGCGACGGTGGTCATGCGCGGGCTCCGTTCACACGGGTCACAACGCGCCCTTGGTCGAGGGGATTCCCGTCTCGCGGGGATCGAGCTCGACGGCGGCGCGCATCGCCCGGGCGAGCGCCTTGAACTGGCACTCGGCGATGTGGTGCGGGTCGCGGCCGGCCAGCAGGTTCATGTGCATCGTGATGCCGGCGTGGTGCGCGATCGACTCGAAGACGTGCGAGGTCAGCGACCCGATGTACGAGCCGCCGATGATCGCGGTGATCTGGCGCTCGGGCTCGCCGGTGTGCACGAAGTACGGACGTCCGGAGACGTCCACGACGCACTGGGCGATGGCCTCGTCCAGCGGGACCAGGGCGTTGCCGTAGCGGCGGATGCCGGACTTGTCGCCGAGCGCCTCGCGCAGGGCCTCGCCGATGCAGATCGCGGTGTCCTCGACGGTGTGGTGGGCGTCGATGTGCAGGTCGCCCTCGGACCGGACCGTGAGGTCGATCAGCGAGTGGCGGCTGAAGGCGGTGAGCATGTGGTCGTAGAAGCCGACGCCGGTGCTGATCTCGTGACGCCCGGTGCCGTCCAGGTCGAGCTCGACGACGACGTGCGACTCGGAGGTCTTCCGCTCGATCCGTGCGGTCCTGCTCATCGGGGATCCACCTCCATCAGTGCGGTGCGAAACGCCCGCATCTCGTCCGGGGTGCCGATCGACACCCGGAGCCAACCGTCGGGTCCGACCTCGCGGATCAGGACCCCTCGATCGACCAAACCTTCCCACACCGCGTGACGATCGGCGAAATGCCCGAACAGCACGAAGTTCGCGTCGGACGCGGCGACGTCGTACCCGCGATCGGCCAGCCAGGCCGAGGTCTCGTCGCGGGTGCTGCGCAGCTCGTCGACCCGTGCCAGCAGTTCGTCGGTGTGCCGCAGGGCGCCCAGCGCCGTCGCCTGCGTGACCGCCGACAGGTGGTACGGCAGCCGCACGATCCGCAGCGCGTCGACGATCGCCGGATCCGCGGCCAGGTAGCCCAGCCGGCCGCCGGCCAGCGCGAAGGCCTTGCTCATCGTGCGCGTGACGATCAGGCGCGGGTGCTCGGCGAGCAGCTCCAGGGCCGTCGGGGTGCCGGCGCGGCGGAACTCCGCGTACGCCTCGTCGACCACGACCACGCCGGGCGCCGCGGCCAGGACCGCGTGCAGCTCCTCGACCCCCAGCGCCGTGCCCGTGGGGTTGTTGGGCGAGGTGAGGAAGACGACGTCGGGTCGCTCTGCCGCGATCAGCGCGACGGCCGCCGGGACGTCGATCGCGAAGTCCTCGCGGCGGCGTCCCGCCACCCAGCGGGTGTGGGTGTTGCGGGCGTACTCGGGGTACATCGAGTAGGTCGGCGCGAAGGACAGGACCGTGCGCCCTGGACCGCCGAAGGCCTGCAGGATCTGCTGCATGACCTCGTTCGAGCCGTTCGCGGCCCAGACGTGCGCCGCGGTGAGTCCGTGGCCGAGGTAGCCGGCCAACGCCTCGCGCAGCGCCCACGCCTCGCGGTCGGGGTACCGGTTCAGCTCGAGCGCCGCCGCCTGCACGGCCGCGGCGATGTCGGCCGCCGCCTCGGCGCTGGGGCCGTACGGGTTCTCGTTCGTGTTGAGCCGGACGGGCACGTCGATCTGCGGGGCACCGTAGGGCTCCTCGCCGCGCAATTCCTCACGGATCGGCACCCACGCCGGAACACTCACTTCTCGCGCTCCAGCCGGACCGTGACGGCGGCACCGTGCGACGGCAGGTCCTCGGCCTCGGCCAGCGTGACCACCCGGTCGCCGACGTCGCGCAAGGCGTCCTCGGAGTAGGTCACGACGTGCATGTTCTTGAGGAACGCGCGCACGGACAGACCCGAGGAGTGGCAGGCGCACCCGGCGGTGGGCAGCACGTGGTTCGAGCCGGCGGCGTAGTCGCCCAGCGAGACCGGCGCGAAGGAGCCGACGAAGACGGCGCCGGCGTTGACGATCCGGTCGGCGACGGCAGGCGCGTCGGCGGTCTGGATCTCGAGGTGCTCGGCCGCGTAGGCGTTCGCCACGTCGACGCCCTGGTCGACGTCGCGCACCAGCACGGTCGCGGACTGCTGGCCGGCCAGAGCGGTGCGGATCCGCTCCTGGTGACGCGCCGTGGGCACCTGGCGCTCGAGCTCGGCGTCGACGGCGTCCGCCAGCTCGAGCGAGTCGGTGATCAGCACGGCGGCAGCCAGCGGATCGTGCTCGGCCTGGCTGATGAGGTCGGCGGCGACGAACTCGGGATCGGCCGTGGAGTCCGCGACGATCGCGATCTCGGTGGGACCGGCCTCGGCGTCGATGGCCACGACACCTTGCAGGTGGCGCTTCGCGGCCGCCACGAAGATGTTGCCCGGGCCGGTCACGAGGTTGACCGCCTCGTTCTCCTGGGTGCCGTAGGCGAGCATCGCCAGGGCCTGGGCGCCGCCGGCGGCGTAGACCTCGTCGATGCCCAGCCGCGCGCACGCGGCCAGGATCGTCGGGTGCGGCAGACCGCCGAACTCCGCCTGCGGCGGGCTGGCGAGCGCGATGCCCGGCACCCCGGCCACCTGCGCCGGGACGGCGTTCATGATGACGGTGCTGACCAGCGGCGCGAGGCCACCGGGAACGTAGAGGCCGACCCGCTGCATCGGGACGATCCGGCGCTCGACCGTCGCGCCGGGCGCGACGTCGACGGACACCGAGCACTCCAGCTCGGCCTCGCAGGTGAGCCGTAAGCGGGCGATCGACTCGTCGATCGCGGCCAGCACGGCGGGGTCGACGTCGGCGAGTGCCTGCTCCAGCGCCTCGGTGGGCACGCGGAGGCGCTGAGGGCGCACGCCGTCGAACTTCTCGCCCGCGTCCAGCACCGCCTCGGCACCCCGTGCGCGCACGTCGTCGCAGATCGGCACGACGGCCGCGAGCGCATGCTCGACGTCGACCTCCGCGCGGGGCACCGCGTCGCGGTATCCGTCGGTCTGGTCACGCAGGTCGAGTCGTCTGAGCACCCCGCAAGTCTAGGTCGCGCGATGGCCTAGCCTCACAGCGTGTCCCCCTCCCCCGCGGCGCACGACCGGCTGCAGCCGATCACCGCCGGAGTCGTCACCGCGCTGGTGGGCTTCACGTCCTCGTTCGCCGTCGTGTTGGCGGGGTTGCGCGCCGTCGGCGCGTCGGAGTCCCAGGCCGCCAGCGGGTTGTTCGCGCTGACCGTCGGGTTCGCGCTGCTGATCATCGTCCTGGCGCTGACGCACCGGGTCCCCGTCACCCTGGCGTGGTCCACCCCGGGAGCGGCCCTGCTGGCCTCCACCGGAGGTGTCGACGGAGGGTGGTCGGCCGCGGTCGGCGCCTTCGTCGTCACCGGCGTGCTGATCGCCCTGATCGGTGCCGTCCCGTTCCTGGGCGCTCTCGTCGCCCGGATCCCGGCGGAGATCGCCCAGGCGATGCTGGCCGGGATCCTGCTGCCGTTGTGCCTGGCACCGTTCGTCTCGTTGGCCGACTCGCCCGGATACGTGGCCCCGGTCATCGCGGCGTGGCTGGTCGTCAGCCGGGTCCGGCCACGCTGGGCGGTGCCCGCGGCGCTGCTGGTCGCGGTGGCGGCGATCACGGTGTCGGTGCAGCGGTCCGGCCGGGAGTTCGACACGGGCGCCCTCGTACCCACGCTGGAGTGGACCACGCCGACGTGGACCTGGTCGGCGGTCGTGGGGATCACCGTCCCGCTCACGATCGTCACGATGGCCTCGCAGAACCTGCCGGGTGCGGCGGTCCTGCGCAGCTTCGGCTTCGCGGTGCCGTGGCGATCCTCGGTCGTCGCGACCGGGGTGGGCACCGCGATCGTCGCCCCGTTCGGTGGGCACGCCATGAATCTCGCGGCCCTGTCCGCCGCCCTGGCCGCCGGCGACGAGGCCGGCCCGCGCGAGCGACGGTGGCTCGCGGCGGTCTCGGCAGGCGTGGGGTACCTGGTCATCGCGGGCGCAGCCGGGGTCGTGGTCGCCCTGGCCGCGGCGGCACCGGCCGGGATCATCGAGGCCGTCGCCGGCCTGGCCCTCATCGGCGCGCTCGTGGCGGCTCTTCAGGGCGCGCTGACGCCGGCGCGCCACCGCACCAGCGCGGGCGTCACCTTCCTGTTCGCGGCCTCGGGCGTGACGCTGCTGTCGGTGGGATCAGCGTTCTGGGCCCTGCTGCTGGGACTTCTCGTTCGTGTCGTACTGGAGCGCGACGACCCCGAAGACAGGTAGCCTCGCGCTCGTGGCGAAGAAGAACTCCGGTGAAGCGACCCCGGCCCTCGTGGCGCTGCACCGCGCCGGCGTGCCGGTGACGGTTCATGCCTACGAGCACGACCCGAGAATCCGCTCGTACGGACTCGAGGCCGCCGACGCGCTCAAACTGGATCCCGCGCGCGTCTTCAAGACCCTCATGATCGACATCGACGGCACGCTGGCGGTGGCCGTGGTCCCGGTCTCGGGGAGCCTGGATCTCAAGCGTGCCGCCGCGGCACTGGACGGCAAACGCGCCCAGTTGGCCGATGCGGCCGCCGCCCAGCGGGCGACCGGCTACGTGCTCGGCGGCATCAGCCCGTTCGGCCAGAAGAAGCAGCACCGCACCATCGTCGACACCAGCGCCCTGGCCCATCCGACGGTCTTCGTCTCGGGTGGGCGGCGGGGCCTGGACCTCGAGGTCGCTCCGGCCGACCTGATCGCCCACACTCAGGCGGTCACGGCGCGGATCGCTCGCTGACCTCGGCGGACTGCTCGTCGTCCTCGTCGACGCCGTCCGAGCTCAGGTACAGCGTGATCGTGTAGCCCAACACCGCGGCGAGCGGCCACAGCAGGAACGGCACGATCGTGTCGACGGCGAACTGGTCGCGGACGACATCGCCCACCTCGAGCCCCGTGGCGTCACGGACCGGCTGAGGACCGAGCCAGACGCCGAGGCGCCAGCACACCAGCGAGGCCGCCGACGCGGCCCCCGCCAGACCCACGACGGTCTGCCACTGAGCCGACCGCGTGATCCGCTGGACCAGGACACCGGCCACCAGCCCCAGCACGACCCCCACGAGGGTGAAGACGGCGACCACCTGGAATCGCCCGGTGGCGTTCTCCTCGGTCAGCACCAGGCCGCGCTCGGTGGCCAGCCACTGCGACGGACGGCCCAGGCCCCACCACACGAAGGCGGCCGGGACCCCGGACGCCATGACGCCCAGCAGCGACCACGAGACGCGGTTCACGTGAGACACCCCGGACCGAGCAGTTCCTTCAGGTCGGCGAACAGGGACGACGTGGTCGAGACCCGCAGGCCCTGGTCGAGCCGCATCGTGGTGGTCTTGCCGTTGCCCGAGAGCCGCAGGTGGACCTCGGTGACGCCGGGATGGGCGGCGAGCACCTGCTTGAAGGCGTTGATCGTGTCGAGCGTGCAACGCGAGGTGGCCAGACTGACGACCAGCGGCTGGTCGGTGCGCCCTTCGCCGATCGCGGGACGGGTGACCTCGTTGGCCGACAGGTCCATGCCCTCGTCGTTGCGCCGGACCCGCACCTTCGCCACCACGAGCGAGTCCTGCGTCAGGACCGAGGCGGCCAGGTTGTAGGCGGCCGGGAAGACGGCGATGTCGACCGATCCCTCGAGGTCCTCGAGCGTGATCGTGGCCCAGGTGTCGCCCTTCTTGCTCATCCGGCGCTGGACGTTGGTGACGAGGCCGCAGAGCTTCAGGACGTCGCCGTCGGGCCGGTCGCCGTCGAGCAGCGTGCCGATCGAGGTGTCGGAGTTGGCGGCCAGGACGTGCTCGAGGCCGCCCAGCGGGTGGTCGGACACGTACAGGCCCAGCATGTCGCGCTCGAAGGCGAGCTTCTGGGTCTTCTCCCAGTCGGCGATGTCCGGGACCGTGATGCCCAGGCCGTCGAACTCCTCCTCGAACGCACCGAAGAGCGAGTCCTGACCGATCGCGGCATTGCGCTTGATGTCGATGTACTGGTCGACCGCCTCCTCGGCGATCGACGCGAGCGCGCGCCGGCCGTGGCCGAGCGAGTCGAACGCACCGGCCTTGATCAGCGAGTCCAGGACGCGCTTGTTGCACACCTGGGTCGGGACCTTGTCGAGGAAGTCGGCGAAGTCGGTGAAGGCGCTCTTGGTCTCGCGTGCCTCGACGATGCCGGCCACGACGTTGGCGCCGACGTTGCGCACGGCCGTGAGCCCGAAGCGGATGTCGGGACCGACCGAGGCGAAGTTCGCGACCGAGTCGTTGACGTCGGGGGGCAGCACCTTGATGCCCAGGCGGCGGCACTCGGCCAGGTACAGCGCGGACTTGTCCTTGTCGTCCTTGACGCTGGTGAGCAGCGCCGCCATGTACTCGGCCGGGTAGCGCGCCTTGAGGTAGGCGGTCCAGTAGCTGATGACGCCGTACGACGCCGAGTGCGCCTTGTTGAAGGCGTAGTCGGCGAACGGGACGAGGATCTCCCACAGCGTCTTGACCGCGTCCTTGGAGAAGCCGCGCTCGATCATGCCGGCCTCGAAGCCGACGAACTCCTGCTGCAGGACCTCGCGCTTCTTCTTGCCCATCGCGCGACGCAGGTTGTCGGCCTGTCCGAGCGAGTAGCCGGCCAGCACCTGGGCGATCTCCATGACCTGCTCCTGGTACACGATCAGCCCGTAGGTCGTGCCCAGGATCGGCTTGAGCGCCTCGGTCAACTCAGGATGGATGTAGTCGATCTCCTGGCGACCGTTCTTGCGCTTGGCGTAGTTCGTGTGGCTGTCGGCGCCCATCGGTCCGGGACGGTAGAGCGCGATGACGGCGCTGATGTCCTCGAAGTTGTCGGGCTGCATCTGCTTGAGCAGCTGGCGGATCGGCGGCGAGTCGAGCTGGAAGACGCCCAACGTGTCGCCACGGCACAGCAGCGCGTACGCCTCGGGGTCGTCGAACGCCAGGTCCTCCAGCACCAGGTCGATGCCGCGGTTGGCCTTGATGTTCTCGATCGCGTCGTTGAGGACCGTGAGGTTGCGCAGGCCCAGGAAGTCCATCTTGACCAGGCCCAGCGACTCGCACATGGGGTAGTCGAACTGGGTGATGACCGAGCCGTCGGCCTCGCGCTTCATGATCGGCACGATGTCCAGCAGCGGGTCGCTGCTCATGATCACGCCGGCGGCGTGGACGCCCCAGTTGCGGATCTGGCCCTCGAGGCCCAGCGCGATGTCGTAGACCTTGCGCACGTCGGGGTCCTGCGAGTGCAGGTCGCGGAAGTCCTTGCCGTCGTTGTAGCGCGGGTGCGACTCGTCGAAGATCTCGGCCAGCTTGACGCCCTTGCCCATGACGTCGGCGGGCATCGCCTTGGTGATCTTGTCGCCCATCGCGAACGGGTAGTCCAGGATGCGGCTGGCGTCCTTGATCGCGGCCTTGGACTTGAGCCGGCCGAACGTGGCGATCTGGGCGACCTTGTCGGTGCCGTACTTCTGGCTGACGTACTGGATGACCTCGCCGCGGCGACGCTCGTCGAAGTCGATGTCGAAGTCGGGCATCGAGGGGCGCTCGGGGTTGAGGAAGCGCTCGAAGATCAGGCCGTTCTTCAGCGGGCACAGGTCGGTGATCCGCAGCGCGTACGCGGCGATCGAGCCGGCGCCCGAGCCACGGCCCGGGCCGACCCGGATGCCGTTGCCCTTGGACCAGCCGATGAAGTCGGCGACCACGAGGTAGTACCCGCAGTAGCCCTTCTGGGCGATGATGTCGAGCTCCATCTCGGTGCGGGCGCGCACGTCGTCGCCGAAGTCGGCGCCGTAGCGCGACTCGATGCCGCGCCAGACCTCCTGGCGGAACCAGGACTCCTCGGTCTCGCCCGCGGGGATGTCGGCCCGGGCCATGTAGCCGCCCGTGGACTCGGTGAACTCGACCTCGCAGCGCTCGGCGATGAGCAGCGTGTTGTCGCACGCCTCCTTCATCCCGTGCTTGTCCTCCCACAGCGAGCGCATCTCGGCCGCGGACTTGATGTAGTAGCCGCCGCCGTCGAAGCGCAGCCGCTTCTCGTCGCTGATGCGCTTGCCCGAGGCGACACAGATCAGCGCGTCGTGCGCCGCGGCGTCCTGCGGGTGCGTGTAGTGGGAGTCGTTCGTGGCCACCGGCGGGATGCCCAGCTCGCGGCCCAGGCGCAGCAGGTCCTCGCGGACCCGGCGCTCGACCGAGATGTCGTGGTCCATGAGCTCGAGGAACAGGTTCTCCTTGCCGAAGATCTCCTGCAGCTCGGCGGCCTCACGACGGGCCTCCTCGTACTGGCCCAGCCGCAGCCGGGTCTGGACGGCACCGGACGGGCAGCCGGTGGTGGCGATGAGCCCGGTCGAGTACTTCTCGAGCAGCTCGCGGTCGGCGCGCGGCTTGTAGTAATAGCCCTCGAGGCTCGACAGCGACGACAGCCGGAAGAGGTTGTGCATCCCCTCGGTGGACGACGCCCACATCGTCATGTGGGTGTACGCGCCACCGCCCGCGACGTCGTCGCCGCCCTCCTCGGCGGCGTTGCCGCGGCCCCAGCGCACGCGCTTCTTCTCGGTGCGGTGGGTGCCGGGCGTCAGGTAGGCCTCGAGGCCGATGATCGGCTTGACCCCGTGCTTCTTGGCCGTCTTCCAGAAGTCGTACGCGCCGTGCACGTTGCCGTGGTCGGTCATCGCGATGGCCGGCATCTGCTGCTCGGCGGTGCGCTCGAAGAGCCCTCCGAGCAACGAGTGTCCATCGAGCATCGAGTACTCCGTGTGGACGTGCAGGTGCACGAAGCTCGAATCACTCGCCATGGTCGCCGTCGGCCTCCGCTACATCGTCAATCCCGGTCCGGGGACAGGTGGTCGGGCCGCCAGAGCTGCCGGACGGCCGAGGGATCGGGGAAGGACTCCAGACTACGTGAGCGACCCGCGACGATCGCGGGGGCACGCCCGAGCCGGAGCCCCTCCCTCGGGTGCTACTTGGTGGTCGCCCTCTCGTAGGCCCGCACCGACAGCGGCACGAAGACCGCCACGATGGCGACGACCCACATCAGCGTGTAGATCACCGGGTGCTGCAGGCTCCACACGTCGGGAACCGGCACACCGTCGGGCACGTTGCCGAACAGCTCGCGCACCGCCTGGGTCACCGCCGAGACGGGGTTCCACTCGACGAACGGCTGCAGGAACTTCGGGAAGGACTCGGTCGGCACGAACGCGTTCGAGACGAAGGTCAACGGCATGATGACGATGAACGACGCGTTGTTGATGACGTCGACGCTCGGCACGATGAGGCCGACCCAGGCCATGATCCAGCTGACGGCGTAGGCGAAGACGAGCAGCAGCGCGAAGGCGCCCAGCAGCTTGAGGATCCCGTGGTGCGCCCGCCAGCCCACCAGCAGGCCCGTGAGCGCCATGATGATGAGCGAGAGCACGTTGTAGACGACGTCGGCGCCCGTACGCCCGACCAGCACCGCCGAGCGCGCCATCGGCAACGACCGGAACCGGTCGATGAAGCCCTTCTGCATGTCCTCGGCCATCGCCGCTCCCGAGAAGGTGGCGCCGAACACGACGGTCTGGGCGAAGATCCCGCCGATCAGGAACTCCTTGTAGTCCAGTCCGGGACCTGCGTCGATCGCGCCGCCGAAGACGTACGCGAACAGCAGGACGAACATGATCGGCGAGATCAGGACGAAGACCATGATCTCGGGGACGCGCTTGATCTTGATGAGGTTCCGCCGCGCGCAGACCCACCCGTCGGTGAGCGCGCGGAACGGTCGGCGTTGCTGCGTGATCGTGCTCATCGGACCTGCTCCTGTTCGGTCGTTCCGTCCTCGGCCTCGTGGCCGGTCAGGGACAGGAACACGTCGTCGAGGGTCGGGCGGCGCAGCCCGATGTCGAGCACGTCGATCCCGCCGGCCCGGATGTTGCCGAGCACCTGCATGAGGTCGTCGGCGCCCGATCCGCTGACCGCGACCGAGAGGGCGCGATCGCGGACCGAGACCTCGCCCTTGGCGACCTCGGCCAGGAACTCGCGGACCCGAGGCGCGTGGGCCGGATCCTGCAGGACCACCTCGATGCGGTCACCGCCGACCTGTGACTTGAGCTGGTCGGCCGTGCCCTCGGCGATCGCGCGGCCACGGTCGATCACGATGATGTTGTCCGCCAGCAAGTCGGCCTCCTCGAGGTACTGCGTCGTCAGCAGGACCGTCGCGCCGGAGTCGACGAGGTCGGAGATGACCTCCCACATCTGCTGACGACCGTGCGGGTCGAGGCCCGTGGTGGGCTCGTCCAGCACGATCACCGGCGGCTCGGCCACGAGGGCGCCGGCGAGATCCAGCCGCCGTCGCATGCCCCCGGAATAGGTCTTGGAGGGACGGTCGGCCGCGTCGGCCAGGTCGAAGCGCCGGAGCAGGTCGCGGGCGCGGGCCCCGGCGGCCTTCGCCTTCATCCCATAGAGTCGCCCGACCATCTCGAGGTTCTCGTAGCCGGTCAGGTACTCGTCGACGGCCGCGTACTGACCCGACAGACCGATCTGCCGTCGCACCCCGTCGGGGTCGGCCGCCACGTCGACGCCGGCCACCGTGGCCTGCCCCTCGTCGGGGGTCAACAAGGTGGTCAGGATGCGGACCGCAGTGGTCTTGCCCGCACCGTTCGGCCCGAGCAGACCCAGGACGGTGCCCTCGGGCACCGCCAGGTCGAGTCCCCCCAGGGCCTCGACGTCGCCGTAGCGCTTGACCAGTCCGGTCGCGCGGATCATGTCGCTCATCCTTCGATCATGGGACACACCGCCGACAGAAATCACCCCTACGAAGGTCGAAACGTCGCGATCGGTGGTAGGAATGTGCCAGCAAAATCCAGATCTCGGGGGGAGAAGCATGACCGCGGAGCTGCAGATGGTGACCAGATTCCATCCCGACGCGATCGCGTTGCCGGGTGATCCCGACCGGCTGCACCAGGGCGCCGAGCGCCTCCAGGACCTCGTCGCCGAGGTCAAGGACCTGGCCCAACGACTGCGCCAGGCGGACGCGCCGAAGGAGACCCGCGGACCGACGGTTCGTGCCATGTCGCGGGTCGCCGGCCAGCTGGGCCGGGTGCTCGAGGCCGATGCCGACCAGCTGACCGAGCTGTCCGAGCTGGTCCGCCGACAAGGTGACCTGCTCACCGATGCGCAGGTGGCACTGGAGGACACCCGCCGGCGCTGGCGGCTGGCGCGCCAGGAGCTGCGCACCGAGATCGACTCGCTCAACCAGGCCGCCGAGCGGGCCGAGCGCGAACGGGCCGAGCGTCGCGCCGAACGCGAACGGGCCGAGCAGGCCGAGCGCGAGCGCGCCGCGAAGGGCGAGCAGATGGAGCGGGGCCCCGCCCACCTCGATCGTGAGTTCCGCGCGGGCGGTCACCACGACGACCGCGAGATCGATCCCCCCACCGAGGCCCGCCAGCTCATCCGCGCGATGGACCAGCAGGTCCTGGACCAGTTCGAAGGGCCCCTGCGTCGCCTGACCGGACTGGAGTTCACCGACCGGCACGGCGCCGTGGCCATCATGAACGGCAAGGCCGAGCAGGCCGCCGAGCGTTACCGCCAGAGCGTCCACGCCGCCTTCGAGGAGCTCGTCGAGGCGCTGCGCCCCGTCCACCGGCTCGACCAGCAGGTGATCGAGCAGCTCCCCCGCCACGAGAAGGCCATCGCCGCGGCGATCGTCTCGGGAGGCGAGCAGGCCCCCGATCCGATGCGGCTGTCACGGCCGGACGACATCGCCTCGGTGGGCGAGCAGATCCAGGAGTGCGCGCGCGCCATCGCGCAGCTGAGCGAGCGACTGCCCGGCATCCGGCTGTCGATCCGCGAGGGCCGCATGACACCCGAGGACGAGCGCGTGGGCAGCATGAACGGCTTCCAGCGCACGTGGAAGAACCACTTCGAGCAGATCCGCGAGGACCTCGCCCACGCGCACCGGACCAGCTCCGAGATCGCGACCCAGTTGCGCGAGCTCGACGAGCGCGGCGCCCGCGAGATCCGCCGGACGTTCCGCGCCGCAGATTGACCCCGGGCGCCGCCACCGCATCGGCCGGCCGGGCGCGTATTCTGTCGACCATCCACCGGCCGGCCCGCGGCCCGTACCCTCGGAGAGCACATGACCGACCCCACCGTCTCGCACGAGTCCGATGCCGAGCGCGAGTCGTACTGGAACGCCTACTACGCCAGCACCCGCACGGCGCGGCGCCCGCTGCCGTCGCAGTTCGCGACCTTCGTGGCCGGCGAGCTCGAGGGACCGACCCGCATCCTCGAGTTCGGCAGTGGCGCCGGGCGGGACTCGCTGTTCTTCTCGTCCCACGGACACGACGTCACCGGCGTCGACGGATCCAAGGCGGCCGTGGACGCGTGCTCGGCCCTGGCCGCGACGCTGGGCGAGGGGGCGACCTTCGTCGCCGCCACGATCGACCAGCCCGACCTCGCGTCCCAACTGCGGGTCGAGGCGGGCAACACGCTCGTGTACGCCCGGTTCTTCGTGCACGCGATCACCGACGAGGAGGAGACCGCCTTCCTCGACCTCGCGGCTCGGCTGACGTCCCCGGGCGACCGACTCGCCGTCGAGTACCGGACGGTGCGCGACTCCAGTGGCGCGAAGGTGACCGGCGCCCACTACCGGCGCTTCGTCAACCCCTCGTCCTTCAACGCCAAGGCCGTGCTGCACGGCTTCGAGGTGACCTACGCGGTCGAGGGCTTCGGCTTCGCGAAGTACAAGCAGGATGACGCCTACGTGGCCCGGGCGCTGTTCGTGAGGCGCTGAGCGTGTCGGGGCTCGAGCAGGCACTGCGCGGCACGATCCGTCAGGCGCGTGAGCGGTTCCCCGATCTGGACTTCCTGTCCCCCGGTGGCGAGCTGCGGGTGGACGTCGCCCCCACGACCGTCGACCGCGTCCGGGTCGACGTCGGCGCCCACGTGGCCCTGCAGCTGCAGTCCGTGGGAGTCACGACGACCGAGGGACTCTCGACCGAGCAGCTCGTGGCCCGCAGCACCGTCACGGCCAGCAGCTGGCACGGTGACACGCGCGCCGCGTTCGAACCGGTCCGGCTGCTCGACGCCGAGCATCCCAGCGGCATCGCCGTCCACACCCAGGCCGAGCAACAGCCGTGGGTCGAGCTGACCTTCGAGCCCCCGGTCGAGATCACCGGAGTGCGACTGCGTGGACTCCCCGGACGAGCCGTCGTGCTCAACCGCGCCATCCGCGTCCAGATCGGGTCACCCGGCGAGCCTCTCGTGACCGTTCACGAGGCCGACCAGCGCGCCGCGCAGGTCGGGGCGTTCGTGGACGAGTCGGTCGCCGCCGTGCCCGCCGAGGCCCGCGACGAGTACGCCCGGCTGGCAGGTCCCCTGACCCAGACGCTGACCGGCCGTTACGGCGAGGCGCGTGCGGCCGTGAAGGAGCTCAAGCGGACACTGTCCGACGACGGCCGTCGCGCGTACGTGGCCGCGGTGAACGACGAACTGCTGCGCGAGCGCTCGCTGGAGTGGACGGCCCATGGTCCGCTGCGCTCGTTCCGGTTCTGGTCCGAGTCCGAGAAGCTGGACTACATCGAGTTCGCCGTGTCGGTCGCCGACGCCCTGCGTGACCTGACGCCGAACGTCTGCTTCGGGTACGGGGCCGCTCTGGCGGTGGTCCGCGACGGCGACCTGATCCCCCACGACGACGACCTCGACCTGATCATCGCCTTCGAGCCTGACGAGGCCGCCACCCTGCCCGAGGCACACGCCCGCGTCGAGGAGTTCCTCCGGGCCCGCGGCTTCGTCGTCAAGGGCGACTTCTTCGGCCACCGGCACGTCGCGCGGCCCGGCGGCAAGCACATCGACGTCTTCTCCGGCCTGTTCGAGGGCGATCGCGTCTCCTGGTACCCCGGGACCCGCGGCGCCCTGGCCCGATCGAGCATGTTCCCGATCAGCCGGGGCGAGTTGCTGGGGATCTCGTGTCCCCTGCCCGCCGATCCGGTCACCTACCTGGAGACGATCTACGGCCCGGGCTGGAGCACGCCCGACCCGGCGTTCAAACACACCTGGCGCAAGCGGGACTTCGCCGACCAGGCCGCACCGCCACCGGTCGCCGTCGAGGTCCCGGACGCGCCCGCCCCGGACGCGCCCCGCCGCGGCTGGCTCGACCGGATGCGGGGACGCTGACCGACCTCAGGCCTGGCGGTAGCTGCTGAGGAAGTTGCCCATCCGCTGGATCGCCTCGGCCAGGTCGCGCGACCACGGCAGGGTGACGATGCGCAGGTGGTCGGGATCGGGCCAGTTGAAGCCCGTGCCCTGCGTCAGCAGGATCTTCTCGCTCATCAGCAGGTCCAGCACGAGCTGCTGGTCGTCCTTGATCGGGTAGACCTCGGGATCCAGGCGCGGGAACGCGTACAGGGCGCCCCGCGGCGCGACGACGCTGACGCCGGGGATCTTGCGCAGTTCATTGACCGCCGTGTCGCGCTGCTCGAGCAGGCGCCCGCCGGGCAGGATCAGCTCCTTGATCGACTGGTAGCCGCCGAGCGCCACCTGGATGGCGTTCTGGGCCGGCACGTTGGGGCACAGCCGCATCGAGGCCAGCAAGGTGATGCCCTCGAGGTAGTCCTGGGCCCGCTCCAGCGGACCGGTCACGACGACCCAGCCGGCGCGATAGCCGCAGACCCGGTAGGCCTTGGACAGGCCGTTGAAGGTCAGGGTCAGGACGTCCGGGGCCACGCTGGCCATCGGGATGTGGACCGCGTCGTCGTAGAGGATCTTGTCGTAGATCTCGTCCGACATCAGGACCAGGTCGTGCTTGCGGGCCAGGTCCGCGATCGCCGTCAGCGTCTCGCGGCTGTAGACCGCGCCCGTGGGGTTGTTCGGGTTGATGACCACGATGACCTTGGTCCGGTCGGTGATCTTGGACTCGAGGTCCGCCAGGTCGGGGTTCCAGTCGTTGGCCTCGTCGCACAGGTAGTGCACGGGACGGCCGCCGGCGAGGTTCGTGACCGCGGTCCACAGCGGGTAGTCCGGCGCGGGGATCAGCACCTCGTCGCCGTTGTCCAGCAGGGCCTGCAACGCGACCTGGATCAGCTCGCTGACGCCGTTGCCGAGCCACACGTCGTCGATGTCGAGGGCGGGGAAGCCCTCCTGCAGCTGGTAGTGGTGCACCACGGCGCGGCGCGCGGACTGGATGCCGCGGGAGTCGGAGTACCCCTGCGACGTCGGCAGCCCGGCGATCACGTCCTGCAGGATCTCGGCGGGCGCATCGAAGCCGAACGGCTGGGGGTTGCCGATGTTCAGCTTGAGGATCCGGTGACCCTCGGCCTCCAGCTGGGCAGCTCGCGCGCTGACGGGGCCGCGGATGTCGTACAGGACATCCCTCAACTTCTCCGACTGGCGCACGACATGGCTCATGGGCCCATTGTGCCGGACGCGTCCGGCGCCTCGGCTCCGCACCGGGTGTCGCGGAGCGGCTCGGCTCAGTCCAGGTCGCGGATGAGGTCGAGCGCGTGCTGCAGGTCGGCCGGGTACGGGCTCTCGTACTCGACCGGCTCGCCGGTGCCCGGGTGGATGAAGCCCAGCCGGACGGCGTGCAGCCACTGGCGCTCGAGGCCGACGCGCTTGGCCAGCACCGGGTCGGCGCCGTAGAGCGGGTCGCCGACGCACGGGTGCTTGATCGCGGCCATGTGCACGCGGATCTGGTGGGTGCGGCCGGTCTCGAGCTTGATGTCGAGCAGCGACGCGTACCGGTGCGCCTCGAGCGTGTCGTAGTGGGTGATGCTCGGGCGGCCGTCGGCGCGCACCGTGAACTTGAAGTCGTGCTTGGGGTGGCGCGCGATCGGCGCGTCGATCGTGCCGGTGTGGGGATCGGGATGACCCTGGACCAGCGCGTGGTAGGTCTTGTCGACCGTGCGGTCGCGGAACGCCTGCTTGAGGATCGTGTACGCGCGCTCGGACTTGGCGATGACCATCAGGCCGCTCGTGCCGACGTCGAGTCGCTGCACGATGCCCTGGCGCTCGGGGGCGCCACTGGTCGAGATCCGCACGCCGACACCGGCGAGGTGGCCCGAGACGGTGGGCCCGTCCCAGCCGATGCCGGGGTGGGCGGCGACGCCCACGGGCTTGTCGACCACGACGATGTCGTCGTCCTCGTGGACGATGCTCATCCCGTCGACCGCGCTCGGCACGACGACGGCGCGGCGCGGCGCGGGGATCGTGGCCTCGAGCAGAGCGCCGGCCTCGACGCGCTCGGACTTGATCGGCTGGGCGCCGTCGAGCAGCACCAGTCCGTCGGCGACCAGGTCGCCGGCCCGCGTGCGGGACACCCCGAACAGCCGAGCCAGGGCGACGTCGACCCGCTCGCCCGCCAGCCCCTCGGGGATGTACACGCTGCGCTGCTCGGTCGGGTCGTCGTGGGTCACGTAGGCTCTCTCGTTCCGTCGAAGCGGTGACCACGCCACGAGCGCCAGATGATGACGATCGCCGCCACGGTCAGGGCGATGTCGGCCACGTTCCCCACGAAGAATCCCGCGTAGTCGATGAAGTCCACCACGTGACCACGCAGGAACGCGGGCTCACGGAACAGCCGATCCATCAGGTTACCGACCGCTCCACCCAGGAACAGCCCCAGCCCCACCGCCCACCAGGTGTCGCGCAGCCGGGGGGCGATGACGATGAGGGTGATCGTCACCGCGATGGCGATCGCGCTCAGCACGATCGTGTAGCCCGCGCCGGTGCCGAGCGCGGCGCCGGGATTGAGCACGAATCGGAAGGTCAGCAGGTCGCCGACCACGGGGATCGGGTCATGGCCGTCGAGCCGCTCGACCGCCCACCACTTGGTGAGCTGGTCCAGCGCGACGACGACGACGGCGACGATCGAGAACAGGGCGACCCGGCTCCGGCCGACGGGCGCGGCCGCCGGGTCCGCAGAGGAGGCCACGGTGCTCAGCGACGCTCCTCGCGGCGCTTGCAGTCCATGCACAACGTCGCGCGGGGGAAGGCCATGAGACGCAGCTTGCCGATGGGCTCGCCGCACAGCTCGCACACGCCGTACGTGCCGTCGTCGAGACGCGAGAGGGCCTTCTCCGTCTGGAGCAGCAGCTCGCGCTGGTTCGCGGCGAGCGAGAGCTCGGCGTCACGCTCGAGGCTGTTCGATCCGACGTCGGCCTGATCGTTGCCCGCGCCGTCGACGCCACCGGCCAGGATGTCCTGCAGATCCCGGGCGGAATCGACGAGTTCGGACTTCAAACGAGCGAGATCCTCGGTGAGTTCCTCGCGCACGGCCGTGGCCTCGGCGGTGGTCCAGGGCGTCTCGTCCGAGCGGACGGCCAGCGTGGTCTTGGGCATGCCCGGGACACTAAACCGACCACGAAGCCGGTGCAAGTCGGCTCACCGTAGAATCGACCGGGTGAGTCAGGACACCCCGAACGCCCCCGCAGCGCAGCCTGCGACCGCCCTCTCCGGCACCGCCGGAGAACCGCTGCGCTACCGCCCGGTACCCGCCCATGTCGACCTTCCGGCGATGGAGCGCGAGATCCTCGATCTCTGGGCCGAGCAGGGCACGTTCGCGGCCAGCCTCGACACCCCCGCCGACGCTCCGCGCTGGACCTTCTACGAGGGACCGCCCACCGCCAACGGCGTCCCCGGCACCCACCATGTCGAAGCGCGGGTCTTCAAGGACGTCTTCCCGCGCTTCAAGACGATGCAGGGCTACCACGTCGACCGCAAGGCCGGCTGGGACTGCCACGGCCTGCCCGTCGAGATCGCGGTCGAGAAGGAGCTGGGCTTCAACGGCAAGCCCGACATCGAGGCCTACGGCATCGCCGAGTTCAACGCCAAGTGCCGCGAGTCGGTGCTGCGCAACGTCGACGTCTTCGAGGACATGACCGCGCGCATGGGCTACTGGACCGACATGGCCCACCCCTATCGCACGATGGACGCCTCCTACGTCGAGAGCGTCTGGTGGGCGCTGTCGCAGATCCACGGCAAGGGCCTGCTGGTCGAGGACTACCGGGTCGCCCCGTACTGCCCGCGCTGTGGCACGACCCTCTCGGACCACGAGCTGGCCCAGGGCTACGAGACCGTCGTGGATCCGTCGGTCTACGTCCGCTTCCCGCTGACGTCCGGCCCCTGGGCGGGCACCGACCTGCTGGTGTGGACCACCACGCCGTGGACGCTGGTCTCGAACACCGCGGTCGCCGTCCACCCCGACGTCACGTACGTCGTCGCGACCGACGGCTCCGACCGCGTCGTCGTCGCCGAGCCGCTGGTCGGCAGCGCCCTGGGCGAGGGCTGGGACGTCACCGAGACGATCACCGGCCGCGACATGGAGCGCTGGACCTACCGCCGACCGTTCGACCTGGTCGAGATCCCCGACGCGCACTTCGTCGTGCTGGGCGACTACGTCACGACCGACGACGGCACGGGCCTGGTGCACCAGTCCCCCGCCTTCGGCGCCGATGACATGGCGGTCTGCAAGGCCTACGGCCTGCCCGTCGTCAACCCGATCACGCCCGACGGCCACTTCGAGGCCGATGTCGACCTGGTCGGCGGAGCGTTCTTCAAGGAGGCCGACCCGACGCTGGTCGCCGACCTCGACGCGCGCGGGCTGCTGTTCCGCAAGCTCGACTACGAGCACAGCTACCCGCACTGCTGGCGCTGCCACACGCCGCTGATGTACTTCGCCCTGCCGGCCTGGTACATCCGCACCACGGCGCGCAAGGACGAGCTGCTCGCCCAGAACGAGCAGACGAACTGGTACCCCGAGACCATCAAGCACGGCCGCTACGGCGACTGGCTCGAGAACAACATCGACTGGTCGCTGTCGCGCAACCGGTTCTGGGGCACTCCCCTGCCGATCTGGCGCAACGACGCCGACCCGAGCAAGGTCGTGTGCGTCGAGTCGCTGGCGCACCTGTCCGAGCTGACCGGCACGGACCAGTCGAACCTGGACCCGCACCGCCCGTACATCGACGACGTCACCTTCACGATCGACGGCGAGCCCGGCACCTACCGCCGCGTCCCCGAGGTCATCGACGCGTGGTTCGACTCCGGCTCCATGCCGTTCGCCCAGTGGGGCTACCCCCACGTCGAGGGCTCGAAGGAGAAGTTCGAGCAGGCCTACCCCGCGCAGTACATCTGTGAGGCCATCGACCAGACCCGCGGCTGGTTCTACTCCCTCATGGCCGTCGGCACTCTGGTGTTCGACCGCTCCAGCTACGAGAACGTCGTGTGCCTGGGTCACATCCTGGCCGAGGACGGCCGCAAGATGAGCAAGCACCTGGGCAACATCCTGCTGCCCATGCCGCTCATGGACGAGCACGGCGCCGACGCACTGCGCTGGTTCATGGCTGCCTCCGGCTCGCCGTGGTCGGCCCGCCGGATCGGGCACAACGCCCTGACCGAGATCGTCCGCAAGGTGCTCCTGACCTACTGGAACACCGTGGCGTTCCACGTCCTGTACGCCCGGGCCGAGGGATGGAGCCCGGCCGACGGCGCCGCTCCCCCGGTCGCCGAGCGCGGTGTGCTGGACCGCTGGCTGCTGTCGCAGACGCAGGACCTCGTCCGCGACGTCACCGCGTCGCTCGAGGACTTCGACACCCAGCGAGCCGGCGCCCTGCTGGCGACCTTCGTCGACGAGATGTCCAACTGGTACGTGCGCCGCTCGCGCAAGCGCTTCTGGCGCGGCGACGCAGCCGCCCTGGCGACCCTGCACGAGGTGCTGGACGTCCTGACCCGCCTGATGGCTCCGCTGGTGCCGTTCGTCACCGAGCGGGTGTGGCAGGACGTCATCGTCCCGGTCACCCCCGGCGCCGCACCGTCGGTCCACCTCGCCTCCTGGCCGCAGGTCGACGAGTCGCTCGTCGTCGACGGCCTGGCCGGGCGCGTCTCCCTGGCCCGTCGCGTCACCGAGCTCGGTCGCGCCGCGCGGGCCGAGGCGAAGGTGCGCACCCGGCAGCCGCTGCGCCGCGCCCTCATCGGCTCGGCGCACTTCGAGCACCTCGGCCCGGAGCTGCGCGAGCAGGTCTGCGAGGAGCTGAACATCCTCGAGCTCGGCTCCCTGGCCGACGCCGGCGCCGATCTGGTCGAGTTCTCGGCCAAGGCGAACTTCCGCCAGCTCGGCAAGCGTCACGGCAAGCAGACCCCCGTGGTGGCCCAGGCGATCGCCGCGGCGGACGCGGGCGAGCTGGCCGCCGCGCTGGAGTCCGGCTCCGCCACCGTCACGGGCGCCGACGGCGCGTCGTGGCAGGTCGAGGCCGACGACGTCATCATCACCGAGCGTCCGCGTGAGGGCTGGTCCGTCGTCAACGAGCAGGGCGAGACCGTCGCCCTGGACCTGGCGATCGACGACGAGCTGCGCCTGGCCGGGCTGGCCCGCGAGGCGGTCCGCGTGATCCAGGAGGCCCGCAAGTCCGCCGGCCTGGAGATCACCGACCGGATCACCCTGACGTGGGCCGCCGAGGGCGAGACCGCCGAGGCCCTGCGCCAGCACGGTGCCAGCATCGCCGAGGAGGTGCTCGCGGTGTCGTTTGAGGCCGGAGCGGCCGACGAGGTGCGCGACGAGGACCTCGGCCTGTCGGTCAGCCTGCAGCGGGCCTGACCGCCGGGAACGCCAACGGCGCCCGACCCCTCAGGGGGTCGGGCGCCGTTGTCATACGACTCAGTACGCGGCTCGGGCGAAGGTCACTCGGACCCGCCGTCGAGCGCGGTGCCCTGCTTCGGCGCCACCGGAGCGCTGCCCTCGAGCTGGGCGAGCTGATCCTGGAAGTACGCCTTCAGACGGGCGCGGTACTCGCGCTCGTAGGCACGCAGGTGGTCGATCTCGCCCTGGAGCTCCTGACGCTCGCGCTCGAGGTTGGAGATGACCTCCTTGCGACGCTGCTCGGTCTCGACGTCCAGCTGCTCGGCGCGCTTGCGCGACTCGTACTGCAGCGTGTCGGCGTTGCGACGGGCCTCGGCCGAGAGCTGCTCGGCCTCGACGCGGGCCTCACCGATGATGGAGTCGGCCTCTTCCTTCGCGGCGTCCATGAGCTGGTCGGCGTTGGCCGACGCGATCTCGAGCAGACGCGCGGCGGCCGTGGAGGCCTCCGAGGTGGAGGTGACGCGCAGCTCCTGGGGAGCGGCGGGCGCCGGGGCGGGCGTGGGCTCGGGAGCCTTGACCGGCTCGGGGGCCTTGGCCGGCTCGGGCTTGGCAGCCGCGGGAGCGGGCTGGGCCTTCGAGGCCTCCTCGAGGGCGGCCTCGAGCTCGGCGACCTTCGCCTTGAGCTCGGAGTTCTCGTTGACGAGACGCTCGAACTCGACCTCGACCTCGTCGAGGAACTGCTCGACCTCGCCCATGTCGTATCCGTCGCGCAAGCGCACGGCGGTGAACTGCTTGTCGCGAATGTCCTGGGGCGTGAGCGCCATCTGGTCACCTCTGCGTGTGAGTCGTATGTTTCGGTCTGAAAGCTTCGGAGCCGTCGTCAACGGTACCGCTTCATCTTAAGCACCGAGCAGTCGGATGGCGCTCAAGTCTCAACGGTCACCTAAAAGATGACCAGCACCAACGATTGGGCGATGAACAACAACAGCAACAACACCATCGCGGAGACGTCGAGCATGATGCCGCCGAGCCGGATGGGCGGGATGACCTTGCGCAACGCTCGCAGCGGCGGGTCGGTCACGGTGAAGATCGCTTCGCACAGCACGGCGATCGCACCGCGGGGCTGCCACTGGCGCGCCAGCAGCTGCACCCAGTCCACGACGAAACGGGCGATCACGAAGATGATCGCCAGGTAGATCAGGTTGTAGAGGATGGAGCCGATCAGCGACACGGAGCCTCAGCTCTGGTTGTAGAAGCCGCCGGCGGCCAGCGTGGCCCGGTCCTCGTCGGAGACCTGGACCCCCTCGGGCGACAGCAGGAAGACCTTGGCGGTGATCCGGTTGATCGTGCCGTGGACCGCGAACACCAGGCCCGCGGCGAAGTCGACGAGCCGCTTGGCGTCGTCGTCGCCGATGTCGGACAGGTTCATGATCACGGGCACGCCCGAGCGGAAGGACTCGCCGATCGTGCGGGCGTCGTTGTAGGTGCGCGGCGTGACGGTCTCGATCCGGGCGAGGTCGGCCACGGACATGCCGGGCTGACGTCGGTCGTCGAGCGCGGTCACGGTGCGCGGCGCCACCTGCTGGGGCGCGGCGGCCTGACGCACGGGTGCAGCAGGGCGCGCCGAGGCCTCCGGCTCGTACTCGAGCGCGTCGTCGTACTCGGCCTGCTCGACGAGTCCCAGGTACTCGCCCATCCTCCGCATTGCGCCAGCCATGCTCACTCCCGATCCTCGGTCTTGACGTTGTTGAGACTACTGCAGTAAGGACCGCTGCCCGAGCACCGAGCGACCCACGCGTACGTGTGTCGCCCCGTGGGCGATGGCGGTCTCGAAGTCCTCACTCATCCCGGCCGAGATCGTCGTCGCCGACGGTACGGTGCGGGTGAGCTCGGTGCTGATCTCGCGCAGGTGCGCGAAGCTCGGTGCGGGGTCCTGCCCCAGGGGTGCCACGGTCATCACGCCGCCGAGCTCCAGGTGCGGGCACTCGGTCACGACGACCTCGGCCAGCGCGGCCACGTCCTGTGGCGGCACCCCGGCCCGGCCGGGATCGGTCGTGTCGAAGTCGACCTGGATCAGGCACCGCAGGGTGCGCCCGGCCGCCTGCGCGCCGCGGTCGAGCGCGCGCGCCAGCTTGGGCCGGTCGAGGCTCTGGACGACGTCGGCGTACCGCGCAACGGCGCCGGCCTTGTTGGTCTGCAGCGCGCCGACGAAGTGCCAGCGCAGGTCGATCCCGGCCTCGACCACCTCGCGGTGCTTGTCGCCGGCCTCGGGGTGACGGTTCTCGCCGACGTCGGTGACGCCGAGCTCGGCCAGGATCGCCACGTCGGAGGCGGGATGGGTCTTGGTGACGACGATCAAGGTGACCTCGTCGGCCGCACGGCCGTGCTGCTCGCAGGCGCGGGCGATGCGCTCGCGCACGGCGGCGAGGTTGTGCTCCAGCTCGTCACGGCGCTGCATGGTCACCGCCCTCCCCCAGCACGACACCGGCGCCGAAGCGGCCGGCCGCGTCGCCCTGGCGTCGGTGGGACCAGAAGGTGTCGTCCTCGATCGTGCAGCCACCGACGTCGTGGACGGTCACGCCGGCGCGCTGCAACTGGGCGATGACACCGGCACCGATGTCGAGGCCGGGCGTGCCGCGGCGCGTGGTCGCGCGGGCGGCCGGCTCGAGCGCCGCAACGTCGTCGGCCATCTGCGCGGGGACCTCGTAGCACCGGCCACAGGCCCGCGGGCCGACCCACGCCTCGAGCTGCTCGGCGCCGCGGCGACGCAACTGGTCGACCGTGGCGGTGACGATGCCGGCGGCCATCCCGACCCGGCCGGCGTGCACGACGGCCGCGAGCGGCCGGTCCGGCGCCACCACGACGACAGGGGTGCAGTCGGCCACGCGCACGATCGCGACGATTCCGGGCCGGTCGACGATGAGCGCATCGGCCTGGGGCGTCGGCGCGTCCGGGTCCGCGACCGCCACCTGGGCTCCGTGGACCTGACGCATGAGCGCCGGGCGTCCGCCCAGGGCCGCCCCGAGGGACTGGACCCCCGCGACGGCCGACCCGTCAGCGGCGGGTCCGCGACCGAGGTCGGTCCGCGCGTCGGTGAAGCCGAGCCGCGCATGACCCACGTCGGCCCGGAACCACAGCGGAGCGGGAGCGGGCGTCACGATCAGCGCAGGAAGTCCGGGATGTCCAGGCCGTCGCCGAACTCCTGGCCGGAGGGCCGTCCCACCGGCACGGGCTCGGTGACGACGCGCTGCTCCGTCGGGCGCTCGCGCTCGGCCTGCGGCCGGGCGGCGGGGGCCGACTCCTGTGCGGTGCCGTTGGAGGACTGCTGCGCCTCGCGGCCCCGCAGCGCCGGCTGGGCCGTGTCGCGCTGCTTGGGCTCGCCACCGTCGAAGCCGGCCGCGATGACGGTGATCCGCACCTCGTCGCCCAGCGAGTCGTCGATGACCGTACCGAAGATGATCTTGGCGTCCTCGTGGACGGCCTCCTGCACCAGCTCGGCCGCCTCGTTGATCTCGAACAGGCCCAGGTCGGACCCGCCCGCGATCGACAGCAGCACGCCGCGGGCGCCCTCGATGGACGCCTCGAGCAGCGGGCTGGAGACGGCCAGCTCGGCGGCCGTGGCGGCGCGGTGCTCGCCGCGCGCCGAGCCGATGCCCATGAGGGCCGAGCCGGCGTCGCTCATGATCGACTTCACGTCGGCGAAGTCGACGTTGATCAGACCGGGCGTGGTGATGAGCTCGGAGATGCCCGAGACGCCCTGGTAGAGCACCTGGTCGGCCTGGCGGAAGGCGTCGAGCAGGCTGATGCTCTGGTCACTGATCGACAGGAGTCGGTCGTTGGGGATGACGATGAGGGTGTCGACCTCCTCGCGCAGCCGCTGGACGCCCAGGTCGGCCTGCGCCGCGCGGTTGCGTCCCTCGAACTTGAACGGGCGCGTCACCACGCCGATCGTCAGCGCGCCGAGCGAACGCGCGAGGCGCGCCACGACGGGGGCACCGCCGGTGCCCGTGCCGCCGCCCTCACCCGCGGTGACGAAGACCATGTCGGCGCCCTTGAGGGCCGCCTCGATCTCCTCCGCGTGGTCCTCGCACGCCTTCTTGCCGATCTCGGGATCGGCGCCGGCACCGAGGCCGCGCGTCGAGTCGCGACCGACGTCGAGCTTCACGTCCGCATCGGTCATGAGCAATGCCTGGGCATCGGTGTTGATCGCGATGAACTCCACACCCTTGAGCCCGGCCTCGATCATGCGGTTCACGGCGTTGACACCACCGCCGCCGATGCCGACGACCTTGATCACCGCAAGGTAGTTCTGGACCGCCATGTCGTTCCCCTTCAACCTTAACCTTCAAGTCGAGGCTTATAGTTATGTCAACCTCGTCGATGTCTAGACACTAGGGGCGCGCGCGAGTCGATCAGTGGTGACACGCCGTGTCACGGGCGTGTTGTTGTGACGGATGAGGAGAGACGCGTCACTTGAGGGTCGTCGGGCGCTCAGGCGCACTGACGTCGTAGCTGCGTGCCTTGATCTGCAGCAGGGGCCGCAGCACGGCCAGCTTGGGGCGCGCCTGCTCGGCACTCCCCCACACGACCGTGCGGCGCTTCGTCAGTGCCAGCTCGATCGAGTCCGTGGTCTCGGCCCGGATGACATCGGTGTCACCGAGCAGCTCACGGTCGCCGTCCGCGATGTCGGCCGCGACGCGGGCGACGGCCGCCACGACCTCACGGTCGTCGACGTCCACGTCGAGGCGCGGCAGGTGCGTCGGTCGCGAGTTCAGGGGACGGTAGGCGATCCCCGACTCGTCCACGGCCCAGGGCGTGCCCGACCGATCGACCCAGGCGACGGCCGAGCGCTCGGTGACGACGATCCGGATGGTGTGCGGCAGGTCGCGCTCGATCCGGACCGACTCGACGGGCTTCAAGGTGGCGACCCGCTCGGCGACCGCGTCGGTGTCGATGCGCGGCACCGGGGTGCCCAGCGGCACCTGGGCCGACCGGACCACCCACTCGGCGGGAAGGTGCTCCACTCCCGTGACCTCGACCGTCCGGGCCTCGAGCAGGCTGGAGAACCACACCGCCCAGCCGGCGGCGACGAGGGCCAGCACGGCAGCCACGACACCGGCGATCCGCCATCGCGACCGGCGGCGCCGTTGTCGCAGCTTCTCGGTGAAGCGATCACTCATCGGCGGAGTCCCGCAGCAGGTCCAGCAGCGCCGGCCCCACCGTCGTCACGTCGCCGGCGCCCAGGGTCAGCACGAGGTCCCCGGGTCGCACGAGCGAGGCCAGCATACGAGGCACGTCCTGCACCGAACCCCCGGCGAGCGCACCGGGACCCGCGGCCCGCACGACCAGGTCCGACGTCACGTCGGGGTCGGCGGCCTCACGGGCCAGGTAGAGGTCCGCGACCACGACGACGTCGGCGGCGGCGAGCTCCTGGCCCATCCGCTCACCGAAGAGCCGGGTGCGGCTGACCAGGTGCGGCTGGAACACCACCACGAGACGGTCGTCGCCGGCCAGGGCGCGGGCGGCGGCCAGATCCGCGGCGATCTCGGTCGGGTGGTGGGCGTAGGAGTCGACGACGCGCACGCCACCGGCCTCGCCCTTGGGCTCCATCCGGCGCGCGGCCCCGGTGTACGCGGCCAGGCCGTCGATCAGGCCGGCCGCGTCGTGGCCCAGCTCGATCCCGATCGCCAGCGCGAGCAACGCGTCGGCGGCGTAGTGCCGACCGGGGACGGCGAGCACGACCTCGGTCGGGCCGAGCCCGGCGCCGGAGACCGTGAAGCGCGTGGTCGAGCCCTCGACCACGACGTCGGTGCCCCGGACGTCGGCGTCCGCGGCGAAGCCGGCCGTCACGAGTCGCGCGGACGTGCCCGCCTCGACCAGCCGGCGGCAGCCGGGGTCATCGGCCGAGACCGCCACGACCTCCTCGACCGTCGACGCGAAGTCGGCGAACGCCTGCTCGTAGGCGTCGACGGTGCCCCACGTGTCGAGGTGGTCGGCGTCGATGTTGGTGACGACCGCGGCGTACGGGCGGTAGTGCAGGAACGCGCCGTCGCTCTCGTCGGCCTCGACGACGAACTCGGGCCCGGCGCCGCGACGCGCATTGGTGCCCAGACCCGCGACCTCGGCACCGATCGCGAAGGACGGATCGGCTCCGGCGCCGCGCAGGGCGAACGTCAGCATGGCGGTCGTGGTCGTCTTGCCGTGCGTGCCGGCCACCGCGATCCGGCGGTCGGACAGCATCGTCGACATGAGCCCGGCCGAGCGGGGCCACAGCCGCAACCCCCGTCGGCGCGCCTCGACGACCTCGGGGTTGTCCTCCGGGACGGCGGTCGAGGCGACGACGGTGTCGCGATCGGCGAGGTGCTCGGCGGCGTGGCCGACGTGGCAGACGATCCCCGCGGCCCGCAGCCGCTCCAAGACGGCGGAGTCGCGGGCGTCGCTGCCCGTCACGTCGACCCCGGACTCGTGCATGAGCAGGGCGATCGCGGACAGGCCGGCGCCGCCGATGCCGATCAGGTGCACGCGGCCGAGCCGGTCGGCGGGCAGGACCTCGTCGGGCAGGTCGATCCTCACCGGCCGGCCTCGCCGGCTCGGTGCACCATGGCCGCCAACTGCTCGGCGGCGTCACCGCGCACGATGCCGGACGCGGCCCGGGACATGCTCGCGAGACGTTCGGGCGAGGTCACCAGCGGCACCACGGCACTGTCGACCCAGGCGGGGGTGAACGCCGCGTCGTCGATCAGCAGCGCTCCCCCGGCACCCACCACGGGGTGGGCGTTGAGGGCCTGCTCGCCGTTGCCGATCGGCAGCGGGACGAAGACGGCGGGCAGTCCGACCGAGGAGACCTCGGTGACCGTGTTGGCGCCGGAGCGGCACACGACGAGGTCGGCGGCGGCGTAGGCCAGATCGATCCGGTCGATGTACTGCTCGACGACGTAGGGCGGGTCGCCGGGACGGCGCGACAGCTCGACCTCCTCGGGGCGCCCGGCCGCGTGCAGCACCTGGATGCCGGCGTCGGCGAGGTCGCGCGAGGCGGCCGCCATCGTGGTGTTGATGCGGCGGGCCCCCTGGGAGCCGCCCGTGACCAGGATCGTGGGGCGATCGGCGTCGAGGCCGAAGTGCTCCCGGCCCTGCGCCCGGGACGCCTCGCGGTCGAGGTGGGCGATCTGGCGACGGATGGGCAGCCCCACGTAGGTGGCGTGCCGCAGAGGCGTGTCGGGGAAGCTCGTGGCGACGTGGCGGGTCAGCCGCGCCCCGAGCTTGTTCGCGATCCCGGGCAGCGCGTTGCCCTCGTGCACGACCAGGGGCAGCTTGCGCTTGCGAGCGGCCAGGTAGGCCGGCACCGAGACGTACCCGCCGAAGCCGACGACGACATCGGGGCGGAACGTGTCGATCACCTTCAGCGTGGCCGAGACCGACCGGCGCAGGTTGCGCGGCAGTCGCACCAGGTCGCCGTTGGGGCGGCGCGGCAGCGGCACGGGCGGGACGAGCTCGAGGGCGTAGCCGGCCTGCGGGATGAGGGTGACCTCGAGACCGCGCGGCGTGCCCAGGCACAGGACGTCGTCGCCCGCCTCGGCCAGGACGGCCGCGGTCGCGAGCAACGGAGAGGTGTGGCCGGCGGTGCCTCCGCCGGCGAGCAGGACCCGCATGGTCAACGACCCACCTTGCGCTGCTTCTTGCGGGCCTTGGCCCGACGGGAGGTCGACAGGGCACGGGCGGCCCCGGGTTCGGTGGTGGCGCAGTTGGCGAGCAGGCCGAGCGCGGCGAGAGTGGCGAGCATGCTGGATCCACCGTACGAGATGAGCGGCAACGGCACGCCGATGACCGGCAGCAGACCCAGCACCATGCCGATGTTGATGACGGCCTGCGTGGTGATCCAGATGGTGATGCCGGCCGCCAGGTAGCGGGCGAAGCGGTCGCGGCTGCGGTGCGCGATCCGGAAGCCGGTGTACGCCAGCAGACCGAACAGCGCCAGGACGACGAGGCTGCCCGCCAGGCCGAGCTCCTCGCCGATCACGGCGAGGATGAAGTCGGTGTGCGCCTCGGGCAGGGCGCCCCACTTCTGGCGGCTGCTGCCCAGGCCCAGACCCCAGAACCCGCCGCGAGCGAACCCCATCATCGCCTTGATGGCCTGGTAGCCGGACTTCTCCGGATCGGCCATCGGGTTGAGGAACGACATGAAGCGGTCGACACGGTGCTGGGCGGTGGCGACGAAGAACAGCAGGATGACCACGAGGCCGGCACCGAAGGCCAGCATGGGCTTGAGCGGAAGGCCCGCGATCCACAGCAGTCCGGCGATGATCGCGAACAAGATGACGGCGGTGCCCAGGTCCTTCTGGAACACCACCAGGGCCGAGACCGCGCCCGCGATGGGGACGACCGGGGTGATGACGTAGCGCGCCGTGCCCAGGTACTTGTGGCGGCGCGTGTAGACGTCGGCGATCCACAGCACGATCGCGAGCTTGGCGAACTCCGAGGGCTGCAGGTTGAAGCCGGCGAACAGCGGGATCCAGTTGCGGTTGCCGTTGATCTCCATGCCCAGCGGCGTGAAGGTCAGACCGATCAGCAGCACGACGCCGAACAGGGCCGGTCGGGCGAGCTGGCGGACGCGGTCGAGCGGGATGCGCATCGCGATCACCATCGCGGTGACGCCGACGACGGCGAAGATCGCCTGACGCAGGAAGATCTCGAAGGAGTTGCCGTAGACCCGCAGGGCGAGCACCGAGCTGGCACTGAGCACCATGATCAGCCCCAGGCCGAGCAACAGCCCGGTCGTGCCCAGCACGAGCTGGTACGACGCGAGCGGACGCTCGAGCAGGGTCCGCACGGCCTCGAGCTTGCTCGACGACCGCCGAGAAGCGGTGGTACTCATGGCGTTCCTTCGGGGAAGAAGAAGAGAAACTCTCATCAGTGTGGCCCGTGGGGCGTCGACGGACCCGCATCTGGGACGCGTGTCGCGTCCCCGTCCCGGCTCAGCCGGTGACGCGGCGAACGGCCTGCGCGAACGCGTCGCCGCGGTGGGCGTAGTCGCGGAACTGGTCCATCGACGCGGCGGCGGGGGCCAGGAGGACCGTGTCGCCGGGCCGGGCCAGGCGCCCGGCGGCGGCCACGACGGCGTCCATGAGCGCCTCGGCGTCGGCGGCGTCGACGATCTCGACCGGGACGTCCGGCGCGTGCTCGGCCAGGGCGGCCGCGATCAGGTCACGGTCGGCGCCGATCAGGACCGCTCCCCGCAACCGGTCGCGGACGTCGCGCGCCAGATCGGCGTACGTCGCGCCCTTGGCCAGTCCCCCGGCCACCCAGACCACGTGGTCGAAGGCGAGCAGGGACGCCCGGGCGGCGTGCGGGTTGGTGGCCTTGGAGTCGTCGACCCAGCGCACGCCGCCACTCTCGGCGACCGTGCTGATCCGGTGGGGTCCGAGGCGGAAGGCACGCAGGCCGTCGCGGACGGCGACCGCCGGCACTCCGTGCGCGCGGGCCAGGGCCGCGGCCGCGAGGGCGTTCTCGACATTGTGCGGTGAGGCGTCGTCCAGGTCGGCCAGCGAGGCGAGCTCGGCGGCGCTGGTGACGCGCTCCTCGACGAACGCCCGGTCGACCAGCAGGTCGTCGACGATGCCGACCATGCCGACCTCGGGGATCGCCCGGGTGAAGCCGATCGCGCGGGCGCCCTCGACGACGTCGGCCTGCTCGACCAGTCGCATCGTGGCCTCGTCGGCGACGTTGTAGACGCAGGCGATCTGGGCCCGCTCGTAGACCTTGCCCTTGGCGGCGGCATAGGCCTCGGCCCCGCCGTGCCAGTCGTAGTGGTCCGGCGCGAGGTTGAGCACGGCGGCCGCCTGGGCGGACATCGACCGGGTCCAGTGCAGCTGGAAGCTCGAGAGCTCGACGGCCAGCACGTCACGGCCTGCCGGGTCCATGACCGCCTCGACGACGGGGGTGCCGACGTTGCCGACCGCCTGGGCGCGCAGCCCGGCGGCCTGCAGGATCGACTCCAGCATCTGCACGGTCGTGGTCTTGCCGTTCGTGCCGGTGACGGCCAGCCACGGAGCTGGATCCGGTCCGCGGAGGCGCCAGGCCAGCTCGACCTCGCCCCAGACGGGCACCCCACGCCCGGCGGCCTCGACCAGCAGCGGAGCGGTCGGGCGCCACCCCGGCGAGGTGACGACGAGGTCGACGTCCTGCGGCAGCGTGGCCGTGGAGCCGGGGCCGAGCCGCACGTCCGCGCCCAGCACCTCCAGCAGCTGTGCCTGCTCGGCACGGTGCCCGTCGCCCTCGGACTCGTCCAGGACGATGACGTCGGCGCCCAGGTGGTTCAGCGTGTCGGCGGCCGCGAAGCCGCTGACGCCGAAGCCGGTGACGACGGCGCGCACTCCCTCCCAGGCGTCCTCGCGCCCGAGCGACGACACGTCGCGGTCAGAAGGCACCGGCGACCCACTCCCAGTAGAAGAGGCCGATTCCGGAGACGACGCAGATGCCGCTGATGATCCAGAACCGGACCACGATCGTGATCTCGGCCCAGCCCTTGAGCTCGAAATGGTGTTGCAGCGGGGCCATGCGGAAGATCCGTTTGCCGCCGCTGAGCTTGAAGTAGCCCACCTGCAGGATCACCGAGAACGTGATGATGACGAACAGGCCGCCGATGACCGCGAGCAACAGCTCGGTGCGGGTCATCAGGGCGAAGCCGGCCATCAGGCCGCCCAGGGAGAGCGAGCCGGTGTCGCCCATGAAGATCTTGGCCGGCGAGGCGTTCCACCACAGGAAGCCGAAGCACGCACCGGTGACGGCCGAGGCGACGACGGCCAGGTCGAGCGGGTCGCGCACCTCGTAGCACTTGGGGCCGGCGTCGGGCATGAAGCAGCTCTGGTTGGACTGCCAGACGTTGATCAGGACGTACGCGCCGAAGACCATCACCGAGGCGCCCGTGGCCAGGCCGTCGAGTCCGTCGGTGAGGTTCACGCCGTTGCTGGCGCCGGCGATCATCAGCAGCACCCACAGGACCAGCAGGACGGTGGGCAGGGTCCAGGGCAGATCCCGGGTGAACGAGATCGCGTGCGTGATCGGGGTCTGGCCGTCGCCGTCCTCCCAGCCGATCGCCAGCACGGCGAACACCAGGCCGACGAGGATCTGGCCGATCATCTTGGCCTTGCTGCGCAGGCCGAGGCTGCGCTGCTTGCTGACCTTGATCCAGTCGTCGAGGAAGCCGATGGCGCCCAGCCCC
Source organism: Aeromicrobium senzhongii (assembly GCF_014334735.1). Lineage (NCBI taxonomy): Bacteria > Bacillati > Actinomycetota > Actinomycetes > Propionibacteriales > Nocardioidaceae > Aeromicrobium > Aeromicrobium senzhongii. Next base: position 1,187,098 of record NZ_CP060587.1, on the reverse strand, counting down.
ACGAACAGGAACAGCAACAGCAGCGCCGAGGCGCTCGTCTCGTGCCCGGTGATGAGCTTGGCGATGGCGTAGCCCAGGACGGTGGACACGATGATGACGAGTCCACCCATGGTCGGGGTGCCGCGCTTGACGTGGTGCGACGTGGGGCCGTCATCGCGGATGAGCTGCCCGTAGCCCTTCTTCACGAGCACGGAGATCGCGAATCGGGTACCGACGAGCGTTCCCACGAGCCCGACGACCCCCGCGATCAATACGGCCAGCATCGCTTCCGTTCGTTCCTTCCGTGACGTGATTCAGTCGCGCAACAGCGCTTCGGCGACCCGCTCGAGGCGGGCGCCTCTCGATGCTTTCACAAGCACCACAGCATCGGGGTCCAGGCTCGCGGAGACGACGGTCACGGCCGTCTCGACGTCCGGGACCGACTCCCCGACCGGACCGGCGCCCTCCGCGATGTCCGCGGCGGCCGCGCCCACGGCGACGACCCGCGCGATTCCGAGGTCGGCTGCGAGCCGACCGATGCGGCGGTGCTGATCCGGCGATTCCTCGCCCAGTTCCAGCATCTCACCGAGGACGGCGACGCCGCGTCCCGGGGCCAGCTCGGCCAGGGTGCGCAGGGCCGCGGACATGGACTCGGGGTTCGCGTTGTAGGCGTCGTTGATGACCACCGCACCCGTGCTGGTCCGGTGGCGCTCCATCCGCATGGGCGACGCCGCGTGGGCCCCGGCCAGAGCGGCCACGGCGTCCGCGACGGGCACGCCCGCCGCCGTCGTGGCGGCCACCGCGGCGGCGGCGTTCATGGCCTGGTGGTCGCCCAGCTGGGGCACGGTGGCCTCGTACCGCTCACCGTCGACCTCGAGGACGAAGTGCGGGTACCCGTCCTCGTCGAGGGTGACGTCCCCCACGAGGCGGACGTCGCCGGCCCGGCCGAAGGTCACGACGCGGCCGCGCGTGCGCGAGGCCATCGCGGCCACGCGCGGGTCATCGGCGTTGAGGACCGCGATGCCGTCGGGACCGAGGGCCTCGACCAGCTCGCCCTTGGCCTGCGCCGTGCGGTCGAGACCGCCGAACTCCCCCGCATGGGCGCTGCCGACGTTCAGGACGACCGCCACGTCGGGCGGGGCGATCGCGCAGAGCGTGGCGATGTGGCCGATGCCACGCGCCCCCATCTCGAGGACCAGGTTCCGGGTGCCCTCGTCGGCACGCAGCACCGTCAGCGGCACGCCGAGCTCGTTGTTGAAGGAGCCCTCGGGCGCGACGGTGGCGCCGCGCGTCGAGAGGACGTGCGCCATCAGGTCCTTGACGCTGGTCTTGCCCTGCGACCCCGTCACGGCCACCACGGTGACGTCGGCCCCGCGGCGCAGCGCCGCCAGCCGATCGGTCGCCAACAGGCCGAGGGCGTGGACGGGCTCGTCCACCAGCACGTGCGGTCCGGGCACCTCGCGGGTGGCCAGGCTCGCGACGGCGCCGGCGTCCAGGGCCGTCCCGACGAAGTCGTTTCCGTCGACCCGCTCACCGGGGATCGCGACGAACAGCGATCCGGGCACGACCCGGCGGGAGTCGACGACGGCGGGACCGTGGACGGCGAGGGTGTCGTCGCCCTCCACGCGTCCGCGCGTCGCCTCGGCGATCTGGGCCAGTGTCGTGCGGATCACCGGACGTCCCCGATCAGCTCGGCGAGCACCTCGCGGTCGTCGAACGGGTGGACGACGTCGCCCACCTGCTGGCCGCGCTCGTGACCCTTGCCCGCGACGACGACGGTGTCGCCGGTGCGCGCGAGATCGACCGCCGCGGCGATCGCCTCGCGGCGGTCGCCGATCTCCAGCACCTGGGCGGCACCCGACTCGGCACCGGCCAGGACCTCGGCCCGGATGCTCGCGGGGTTCTCGCTGCGGGGGTTGTCGTCGGTGACGACGAGCACGTCGGCCAGCCGGGCGGCCACCTCGCCCATGAGGGGGCGCTTGCCGCGGTCGCGGTCGCCGCCGGCGCCGAGCACGAGGATGAGCCGACCGGCCGTGACGGGGCGCAGTGCGTGCAGCACGGCCTCGACCGCCTCCGGCTTGTGGGCGTAGTCGACGATCGCCGTGAAGGACTGGCCCTCCTCGACCCGCTCCATCCGGCCCGGGACGCCGCGCGCCGTGGCGATGCCATCCGCGAGGCGCTGCAGGTCGTGCCCCTCCCCGGCGAGCGCCACGACCGCCGCGACCGCGTTCGAGACGTTGAAGGCGCCCGGCAGCGGGACGGACAGCTCCGTCTCGCGGCCGTCGGGAGCGAGCAGCGTGACGTCGCTGCCCAGCCGGTGCGCCCGGATGTTGACGGCGCGCCAGTCGGCCGCCGCGCCCTCGGTGGAGAAGGTCGTCACGGGCAGGGTCGTGAGCTCGGTCAGCCGGCGACCGTGGGCGTCGTCGAGGTTGATGACGGCGCGACGGGCGTGCTCGGGGGTGAAGAGTGCGGCCTTGGCCTGGAAGTACGACTCCACGTCGTGGTGGAAGTCCAGGTGGTCGCGCCCGAGGTTCAGGAAGACCGCCGCGTCCAGCACGAAGCCGTCGACGCGACCCTGGACGATCGCGTGGCTCGAGACCTCCATCGCGCAGGCCGCGACCTGCTCCTCGGCCATGACGGCGAAGAGCGCCTGGAGGGCGGGCGCCTCCGGCGTGGTGAGGCTGCTCGCGGCGGGACGGCCTGCGATCCGGGTGCCGATCGTGCCGATCACCGCCGCGTCGGACTCCCCCAGCACCGCCTCGGCCAGGTAGGTGGTGGTCGTCTTGCCCTGGGTCCCCGTGACGCCGATCGTCGTGAAGCGCGTGCTCGGGTGACCGTAGAAGTCCGCCGCGAAGGCGGCCAGGCGGGCTCGTGGCCGGTCCACGACGACCCGGGGCACATCGGCCGGCAGCGCCGCCGCACCCTCCGGATCGGTCAGCACCGCCACCGCGCCGGCCTCGAGGGCCTGGGCGGCGAACCGAACGCCGTGGGTCGTGGCGCCGGGCAGTGCGGCGAACAGGTCGCCCGCGACCACGTCGCGAGTCGAGAGGCTGATCCCGGTGACCGTGGCGTCCCCGGAGACGGCCGATCCCGGGAGCGCATCGCCGACCCTCGCGAGGGTCCACACGGGGACGTTCAGCGGCCTGACCCTCATCTCATCCACTCGCCCCAACCTACCGGGCGCCACGCGGGCTACCAGTCCTGCTTGATCTTCGGCGGCTTCGCGCCGGTGGGCGCCACGCCGAAACGCTCCAGCGCCATGGACATGATGTCCTGGAAGACCGGGCCGGCCATCGAGCCACCACCGGCGTTGGCCGGCGGCTTGTCGATCACGACGTAGGTGATGAAGCGCGGGTTGTCCGCGGGCGCGAAGCCCATGAACGAGATCGTGTTCTGTCCGCGCACGTACCGGCCGGTGGTCGGGTTGACGCGCCACGCCGTGCCGGTCTTGCCCGCCACGCGGTAGCCCTCGATCTGCGCCGCCGGGGCGGTGCCGTCGTCGGCCGTGACCGCTTCCATCATCCGCGTGACCTCGGCGGCCGCCCCGCGCGAGACGACCCGCTGGGACTCTCCGGCCGGGGTCTTCTCGACGGAGCCGTCGGCCTTCGTCACCGAGTCGACCACCCGCGGGGTGCACATGACGCCGCCGTTGGCGATCGCGCCCACGGCGCGCACCATCTGGATCGCGTTGACCGAGACGCCCTGGCCGAACGAGGTCGTCGCCTTCTTCGCCTTGGTCCACTCGCGCACGGGCGAGACGATGCCGACCGACTCCTCCGGCAGGTCGATCCCGCTCCGGGAGCCGAAGCCGAACTTGCGCAGGTAGGAGTAGAAGGTCGAGTCCGACATCTGCTCGGCCGCCACGATCGTGCCCAGGTTGGACGACTTGGCGATGACGCCGGCCGCCGTCAGCCGCAGGGTGCCGTGCTGCCAGTAGTCGCCGATCGGGAAGCCGTCGACGACCATGCCCGAGGGGACCTTGATCTTGGTGTCCGCCGCGACCTTGCCCTGGTCGGCCAACGCCGCCATCGTGATCGTCTTCATGACCGAGCCGGGCTCGAAGACGTTGGAGACGGCGCGGTTGACCAGCGTCGCGTCGTTGACGCCGACGCGCGTGTCCGGGTTGTAGGTGGGCGCCTGCGACAGCTGCACGATCTGGCACGTGCGGACGTCCATCGTGACCGCGAGACCGTAGTCGGCCCCCGCGGAGCTCACGACGTCGCGCAGGCGCTGGTCGGCGTACCACTGCAGGTCGCGGTCGAGCGTCGTGTTGACGTCGCTGCCCGGGATCATCTCCTTGACCGTCGAGTCGGCCATCGGGATGCGCTGGCCGGTCGAGGAGACCTCGTAGGTCGACGACCCGTCCGTGCCGGTCAGCTCGCCGTCGTACTGCGCCTCGAGACCGGCGATGCCCTTGCCGTTCTCCTCGGTGATGCCCAGGACGTTGGCCGCCAGCGACCCGCCCGGGTAGCTGCGCAGGCTCTTGGTCTGCGTGAAGACGCCGGGGTACCCGGCCTCGGCCACGGCCTGGACCGCCTTGCGCGCCTCGTAGGCCGGCAGGTCCTTGGCCAGGTAGACGAACCGGGACTTCGGGGTCCGGAGCTTGCGGATCGTGTCGAAGTAGTCGATCTCGTCGCCGAGCTTCTCGTGCAGGATCCGGGCGATCTCGGGAGCCTTGTCCGCCGCCATGGACGGGTCGCCGGTGATCGTCAGCCCCTGGGTGCTGGTGACCAGCTCCTCGCCGTTGCGGTCGACGATGTCGCCGCGCGGCGCGGGGACGACGGCCTTGCGGGTGCCGGCCTCGACCGCCATCGCGGCGTACGCCTTGGCGTCGACGGCCTGGATCTGGAAGAGCCGGCCCGCGAAGAGGGCGAACAGCGCCAGGACGCAGACGACGAGGACCCGCAGCCGGGTCCGGGTGACCGAGACGGGCATCAGCCGGCCCTCCTGACGTTGGTGCCGCGCTCGGCCGGGACGGCCTCGCCGATGACCTTGCCGTCGGAGAGGCGCAGGAAGACGGGGTTCGCGTTGGGCACCATGCCCTCGCTGAGGGCACGATCGGCCAGGCCCGAGGGACTCTGCATCCGGTCGACCTCGGTGGCGAGCTGCTCCTTCTGGGCCTGCAGCAGCGTCGAGCGCTGCTGCAGCTCGTCGATGCGGAAGGCCTGGGCCTGCATCGCGGTGCTGAGCAGGATCAGGCCGACCAGTCCGGCAGCCAGGACCGAGAGCACGACCACGACGAACGGCGCCCGGCGGGCGCGGACCCGGACCGGGCCGACGAGGCGCAGTCCGACGTCACGGGCGTCGCGGCCACGGGCGGCGATCCCCGAGGCCAGCGCGGAGGAGCGGCCGACGGCCGTGCGGGTCAGGGTGCGGGGCGAGGTGGCGGTGCTCATGGGGCGGCGATCCGTTCGACAGCGCGCATCCGAACCGAACGCGCGCGGGGGTTGTCGGCGATCTCGTCCTCGCTGGCCAGCTCGGCTCCCCGGGTGAGGGACTTGAAGCGGGCCAGCATGGACTCGGGCACGACGGGCAGGTCCCGCGGAGCCTTGGAGGTGGTGACGGAGGTGATGACGCGCTTGGTGATCCGGTCCTCCAGCGAGTGGTAGGACAGCACGACGACGCGGCCACCGACCGAGAGCAGGTCGAGGGCAGCCGGCAGGGCGCGGCGGTAGACGCCGAGCTCGTCGTTGACCTCGATGCGCAGCGCCTGGAACGTGCGCTTGGCCGGGTTGCCGCCCGTGCGCCGCGCCGGCGCCGGGATGCACCGGCGGATCAGGTCGACCAGTTGGTCGCTGCGCTCGAAGGGGCGCGTCGCGCGCTCGGAGACGATCTCCTTGGCGATCCGGCGGGCGAACTTCTCCTCGCCGTACTCACGCAGGATGCGGGCCAGGTCGCCCTCGGCGTACGTGTTGAGCACGTCGGCCGCGGTCAGCTCGTCCTCGGGGTTCATGCGCATGTCCAGCGGCGCGTCCTGGGCGTAGGCGAAGCCGCGCTCGGCCAGGTCCAGCTGCATCGAGGAGACGCCGAGGTCGAACAGCACGCCGTCGACGGTCGTACGGCCGCTGGCCGCGACGACCTCGGGCAGCTCGTCGTATACCGCGTGGGCGGCCTCGAAGCGATCGCCGAACGGGGCCAGCCGCTCCCCCGCGCGTCGCAGCGCCTCACCGTCGCGGTCGACGCCGATCACGTGCAGGTTCTCGTACCGGGTCAACAGCGCCTCGGTGTGTCCGCCGAGCCCGAGGGTCGCATCGATGATGACCGGACGGTCGACCCGCTCCACGACGGGCGCGAACTCCGACACGACGCGGTCCAGCATCACCGGGACGTGCCGGGCGCTCATGCGCGCGACTCCGTCGCCTGAGGGGCACGACCGATGGGGCCCGATCCCCGCCTGCAGAGTTCTGACGCCGGGGAAGTGACGTCAGAACCCCTCAGGCGGGCATCGCGCCCCACCGTCCGCGCGCTCAGAAGATCCCGGGGAAGATCTCCTCCGACAAGTCGGCGAAGCCCTCCTCGTGCTCGTCGGAGAAGTCGTTCCATCGGGTGGAGTCCCAGATCTCGAACCGCTCGCCCGTGCCCACGACCGTGCAGTCGCGCTCCAGTCCGGCCCACTCGCGCAGCAGTTGCGAGACGGGCACACGCCCCTGCTTGTCCGGCGTCTCGTGCGCCGCACCGCCGAAGAGCATGCGGATGAAGTTGCGTGCCTGCCGGTTCGTGAACGACGCCTGCCGGGCTCGCGAGGAGAACTCGTCGAACGCCTCGGGCGTCCACCCGTAGATGCAGTGCTCCTGACCGCGGGTCAACACCACGCCGTCCGTGAGCAGTGGGCGGAACTTCGCGGGAAGGAACAGTCGCCCCTTCTCGTCCAGCCGCGGGGTGAACGTGCCGAAGAAGTGCGCTGATGCCGGTGCGGTCATCGCGTCCCTCCTGTTCCACGTTGCTCCCCTTCGCGGTCGAAGTTCGGTGTTTCCACCACTACGCACCACCTTAACCCACAACGCTCCACCATCCACCCACTTTTCGTCAAGGGACGGGGTGTGTCGCGTGAGACGGCATGCAAAAGGCCCGTCATCACGGGGATGACGGGCCGGTGGAGGGAAGTGGGGAGATTCAGCGCACCTGGTGGGGCATCAGGGGTGAGAACGCCGAAGGCCCCGCCGTGGCGGGGCCTGTCGAGGTGGTTTCAGCGGGGGCGGATCAGTAGCCGTCGTCCTGACGACGCTGCCACCGCTCCTCCATCCGCTCGACGAACGAGCCGGAGCCCTTCGGGCCTCGCGGCGAGGACGGCGTGGGACGAGTCGGCTCCTGCGCCCCGGAGATCCCCCGGCGCCAGGCACGGACGAACAGGTAGGCGGACGCCACCATCACGACGAAGCCCGCGGCGCCGATCCAGGTCATCTTGGACACGGCTCCGCCCAGCAACATCGCAATGCCGGCCAGGAAGCCCACCACACAGATGGCCGCGACACGACGGTTGTGCGCGATCAACTTGGAGCCGCGCAACGTGGACGCGAACTCGGGATCCTCTTCGGCCAAGGACTGCTCCAGTTGGGCGAGCAGTCGGGCCTCTTCGTCCGACAGTGGCACGGTGGACTCCTTGATCAGGGGTGTGATGTTGATTCTAGGCGGGCCATGGTCTGCAAACCAGCCGAACGTCCCGCGAACTGGGGAATCCGCCGGACCTCGCGCTCCAGCGCGTACAACTGCTCGCGGGCGCCCGCGGAGCCGTCCACCACGACACCGGGGACCTCGTCGCTGAGAACTCTGACTCCTTGGGCCAGGACGGGCGTCAGGCCGTGAGCCGACAGCAGCGCCTCGAGCTCCTCGGGCAGCCAGCGTCGCGGCCCGAGGCCGGCGAGGTCCCAGGTCGCATCCGGAGTGGCGGCGACGAGGGCCTGCGCGCCGGCGAAGTCGCCCGCGGCCGCTCGGCCCGCGACGGCCGCGACCCGGCCCGCCACGAGCACGCTGAGCCAGCCGCCGGGCCGCAGGACGGCGCGAGCGGCGTCCACGGCCTGCGCGGGGTCGACGACGTGCTCGAGGACCCCGTGGCAGATCACCAGGTCGATCGATCCGTCGGCGACGTGCTCGGCGAGGTCGGCCGAGTCGCCGAGACGTCCCTCGACCTCCACGCCCGCCTCGGCCGCACGTCGCGCCGAGGCGGCGAGCGCGTCGGGGCTGGGGTCGACCACGGTCACGCGGTGGCCCAGGGCTGCGACCCGGACCGCGTCCGAACCGGTGCCGCCCCCGAGGTCGAGCACGTCCAGCGAGCCGGATCCGTCCTCGGCCGCGCCGGCCTGCACCAATGCGTCGAGCACGGACTGCCACGCCAGGACGCCACGGATCGGACCCATGACGCCACCTTCCCACAGGACGGTCGGCCGGGCCGCTCGCGGTACGGTCGCGACATGGATCTCGCGGCCCTCGACCGACCCACGGATCGCCCCCACGGACCCCAGCGCGGGGTCACGGCGGACACCGGACGGAGGCCCTGAGCATGGCGAGGATCCTGGTCGTGGGCGGTGGATTCGCCGGCATGTCGGCCGCGGCCCGGCTGGCGAAGCTGCGCCACGACGTCACCGTCCTGGAGCGCGGGGCCGAGCCGGGCGGCCGGCTGCTGGGTGTCCCGATCGGTGGCGACCGCTGGGCGGCGGGCCCCGAGAGCGTGACGCTGCCGGGCGCCTTCCGCGACCTGTTCCGCAAGTCCGGCCGCCCCATGGACGCCCTCATCGCGATCAGTCCGGCCGGCCCGCGCCACCACGTGCTGCCGGCTCGTTGGCCGCGGCACACGGTGACCCTCGACCTGCCCTTCGGCACGCGCGGCGCCCAGCACGACGCCGTGGTCGCGGCGTTCGGATCGGACGCGTGGTCGCCGTGGGTCGACGAGTCACCCGATCCGTGGAACGAGCTGCGCCGCAGCGTGCTCGAGGTGGCGCACCCGCACGACTCCCCCGTTCCCGAGGTGGCCTGGAGCGACCGGTCGCTGAGCCGCACCGTCCGCGCCCTGCGCGATCCGCGGCTGCGCCGGCTCGCCGCCGACCTGCCCGGCCTCACCGAGTCCGCTCCGGGCGTCCTGGCCGTGTGGCACTACGTCGAGCGCAACTTCGGGCGCTGGCGCTTCGACGGCGGCAGTGCCGGACTGGCGACCGCCCTGACGACGCGACTGCGCGAGCGCAAGGTGACGATCGAGACCGGCGTCGACGTCGCCCGGCCGGTCGACGTCGGCGTCGAGCTCGCGGACGGATCGATCCGCGAGGCCGACGTGGTCGTGTGGGCGACGGGGACCGATCCGCTGGCGGCCGCGCCGACGCCGAGCCTGGAGCACACCGCGGTCCGCCTGGACGGCGCCACCGAGGTCCCCGACGACCTCGTCGTCCACGACTCCCACGTCGTGCGCGGGTGGCGCTCCGGAACCGACGGCTGGGTCTTCGAGGCTCCGCGGGACGTGGATCCGCTGGCGGTGCTGGCCCGCCACGGACTGGACCTCACCTCGTTCGTGACCTGGCGCGGCAGCGTCCCGGCTCCCCCGACGTCCGACGATCTGCCGCGCCCGGCCAGGAGCCCGCGCCCCGGCCTGTGGCTCGTGGGCGCCGCGGCGTCGCCCGGCGCCTCCCTCGAGGTCACGGGGATGGGCACCGCCGCGTTGGCGGAGCACCTCGGCGCCGTGCCGCGCTGAGGCCCGGCAGCGGGTTCAGACCACGCCGTCGGCGCGCAACCGCTCGAAGATCTCGCGGGTCGCGGGCGACCGGTTCAGCGTCATGAAGTGCAGGCCCGGGGCCCCACCGGCGATCAGGTCGCGGCACAGCTGCGTCGCGAGGTCGATGCCCTTGGCCCGCACCGCCTGGGGATCGTCGGCGAGCGGCTCGATCTGGTCGAGGACCTCGCGCGGCATGTCCGCACCGGAGAGCTCGGCCATCCGGGCGACCTGCTTGAGGTTCAGGATCGGCATGATGCCCGGCACGATCGGCAGGCCGCAGCCGCGCTCGCGGACCCGGCGGACCAGGCCGAAGTAGTCGTCCGCACGGAAGAACAGCTGGGAGATCGCGAAGCATGCGCCCGCCCGGGCCTTGGCCACGAGGACGTCGGCGTCGGCGTCGAGACCGTCCGCGTCCGGATGTCCCTCGGGGAAGGCCGCCACACCCACCGCGAGCCCGCCCACCTCGCGCACCAGCTCGACCAGCTCGATCGCGTGGCTCATGCCGTCGGGGTGCGGCTCCCACGGGGCACGGGGACCGCCGGCCGGGTCGCCGCGCAGCGCCAGCACGTGCCGCACGCCGGCGGCGACGTACTGCTTCAACACCGTCTCGATCTCGCCGCGGCTCTGTCCCACCAGGGTCAGGTGTCCGACGGGCGGCATGGGAGCCTCGCGGGCGATCCGCTCGGTGATGCGGACGGTCCGGTCCTGGCTGGTCCCGCCGGCGCCGTACGTCACCGAGACGAACGTCGGCTCGAGCGGCGCGAGGTCGTCGATGGTGCGCCACAGCTGCGCCTCGCCCTCGTCGTCCTTGGGCGGGAAGAACTCGAACGAGACCGCGGGCCGGTCGGAGGCCAGCGCCTGCAGGATCGGGTCCTGGCGTGCGGCGTCGTCGGTGTCGGGCATGACGTCAACGGTATCGTCACCGAGGTGACCAGCCCGGCAGATGATCCCACCTTTCGGACAGCCGTCGCCCGACAGCTGGACTCCTTCGTCGCGGACCAGCGCGGCCTGCTGACCGAGGTCGACCCGGCCGTGGGCGACCTCGTGCAGGCGGCGGTCGACTTCACCGTCGGCGGCAAGCTGTTCCGGCCGACCTTCTGCCACGCCGGCTGGCTGCTCGCCGGCGGCTCCCCCGCCGAACCGCGCATCGCCGCCGCCGGTGCCGCGTTCGAGTGGCTCCAGGGCAGCGCCCTGGTCCACGACGACCTCATGGACGGCTCCGACACGCGTCGCGGCCGACCGAGCGTGCACCGCGACTTCGAGGCGCGGCACGTCGCCGCCGGCGCGGTGGGCGACCCCGAGCAGTACGGCGCCCGCGTCGCGATCCTGCTCGGCGATCTGATGCTGTCGTGGGCGGACGAGCACTTCCGTCGCGCCGAGCCCGACGCCCGGACGGCCCGTCTGTGGGACGCCTGCAAGTCCGAGGTCGTCTCCGGGCAGTTCCTCGACGTGCTGGCCCAGACCCGCGAGACGGTCGACGTCGCCAGCGCCATGCACGTCATCCGGTTCAAGTCCGCCAAGTACACGATCGAGCGGCCGCTGCACGTGGGCGCCGCCCTCGCCGGGGGCGACGACACCCTGTTGTCCCGCCTGACCGACGTGGCCCTGCCGCTGGGCGAGGCCTTCCAGCTGCGCGACGACGTGCTCGGGGTCTTCGGTGATCCCGCCGACACCGGCAAGCCGGCCGGCGACGACCTGCGTGAGGGCAAGCGGACCGTCCTGGTGGCCCGGACGGCCGACGTGGCCGGCGACGCGCACGTCCTGTCCCTGCTGGGCCGGCCCGAGGGCGTCGACGAGCTGCGGGACCTCATCGAGGCCAGCGGCGCGCTGACCGAGGTCGAGCGCGACATCGATCGGCTCGTCGCGCAGGCCGAGCGGGCCATCGCGGTGCTCGGTGACGAGGCCGCCGAGGTGCTCGACCCCCTGGTCGACGCGGCGACCCGACGCGTCCGCTGATCCGCCGGACCACCGGACTTCGGGGAGCGACCCCTAGAATCAAGGTGTTCCAGGAGGCGCGCATGACGGTCACGGATGACGACGCACTGGTCGGGCGGACGCTCGACCAGCGTTACGTGATCCACGAACGCATCGCCCGTGGCGGCATGGCCAGCGTCTTCCGCGCCACCGATCTGCGCCTCGACCGGGTCGTCGCCGTGAAGATCATGCACCCCGACACCGACCTGGCCGACACCCCCGAACGGTTCGTCCGTGAGGCCCAGTCCGCCGCCAAGCTGAACCATCGCGGCATCGTCTCGGTCTACGACCAGGGCGTCGACGGGGACACCATCTACCTCGTCATGGAGTACGTCCCCGGACGCACCCTGCGCGACGTCCTGCGCGAGGAGGCCCCGATGCCCCCGCGCCGCGCGCTGTCCTACCTCGAGCCCGTGCTCATGGCCCTGTCCGCGGCGCACGACGCCCGGCTGATCCACCGCGACATCAAGCCCGAGAACGTCCTCATCTCCACGACCGGCGAGGTCAAGCTGGCCGACTTCGGGCTGGCGCGCGCCATCAGCACCGAGTCGACGCTGGACAGCGTCCTCGTCGGCACGGTCTCGTACCTGGCGCCCGAGGTCATCACCCACCAGGGCGCCGATCCACGCACCGACGTCTACGCCTGCGGCGCGATGCTCTTCGAGATGCTGACGGGCCGCAAGCCCCATGTCGGCGACTCGCCCCTGGCGGTGGCGCACCTGCACGTCAACGAGGACGTCGAGCCGCCCTCGAAACTGCAGCCGGGCATTCCCCCGTACCTGGACGCGCTCGTGATGCGCGCCATGACCCGCGACCGCGGCCGCCGCTCCCCCGACGCCCGCGTGCTGCTGCACCAGGTCCGTCAGGTCCAGCGGGCGCTCGCCGCCGGACTGGCCGACGATCCCGATCTGACCAGCGACCTGCTGCCCGGAGCCGGACCCACGCCCGCCGAGATGCCGACGCTCGACCGCGTGCCGGCCGACGTCGAGCTGACCGCTCCGGTCGCCTCCTGGACGGACGGTCCCCCGACGCAGGCGACGACCTCGGTCAGTGAGCCCACCACGACCTTCGGTGCGGCCGCGCCGCCTCCCGTGGTGCCGCCCGAGCCGGCCGTCGCGACGGCACGCAGCCGACGCGGCCCGGTGCTGCTGATGGCTGCGGTGGGCGCCCTCGCCGCCACCGCCCTGCTCGGTTGGTACCTCGCCATCGGCCGGTACGAGACGGTCCCGAACCTGGTGTCCATGGATCGCCAGGAGGCGGTCGAGGCCGCCGAGTCGGCCGGCTTCGCCGTCGAGGTGGGCGACCCCGCGTTCTCCGAGGTCGTCGAGAAGGGCGCCGTCGTCTCGACCGACCCCGACGCCGGCTCGCGCCTGCTGCCGGACGAGACCATCACCCTGACCCTCTCCAAGGGCAAGGAGCGGTACGAGATCCCCAACATCCAGGGCCGCACCGTCGCCGAGGCCGAGACGATCCTGGGTGCCCGGCACCTGCGTGTCGGCGAGGTGACCGAGGAGTTCAGTGACAAGGTCCCCACCGACGGGATCATCAAGTCCTCGAGCCACAAGGTCGGCGATCAGGTCAAGCGCGACACCGAGGTCGACCTCGTCGTCAGCAAGGGCCCGCGCCCGATCAAGATCCAGGACCACACCGGCGATCCGGCCGACGAGGCCACCGCCGAGCTCCAGGGCCAGGGCTTCACGGTCCGCACCGTCGAGGAGAACAGCGACTCGGTCAAGAAGGGTCGCGTCATCTCCCAGACGCCCTCGTCGGGCACCGGCGTGCGCGGGGACACGATCACGCTGACGGTCTCGCAGGGTCCCCCGCTCGTCGTGGTGCCGGACCTCAAGGGCAAGACCGAGGACGAGGCACGCGCCGCTCTCGACGCGCTCGGGCTCAAGCTGAACGCCGCGCGCAATCCGTTCGCCGGTGCCGACGCGCGGGTCCAGTACCAGATGACCGACGCGGGCAAGAAGATCAAGCGCGGGTCGACCGTGACGGTCTTCCTGTCCTGAGCCTGTCGGCCCGGTCCCCCGGGTGGGGCGCCGAGGGCGCCCCGATCCTCAGGAGCGGCCGGCGAGCATCTCCGCGACGAGGAACGCCAGCTCCAGCGACTGCGCGCGGTTCAGGCGCGGGTCGCACAGCGTCTCGTAGCGGTGCTCGAGGTCCTGCGCCGACAGCTTCATGCCGCCGCCCAGGCACTCGGTGACGTCGTCGCCGGTGAGCTCGACGTGCAGACCGCCGGGCCACGTGCCCAGCGAGCGGTGCACCTCGAAGAAGCCGCGCACCTCGTCGATCACGGCGTCGAACTCACGGGTCTTGTAGCCGTTGTCGGTGGCGAACGTGTTGCCGTGCATCGGATCGGTGACCCAGGCGACCTCGGCACCCGCGGCCGTGACCTTCTCGACCAGCGTCGGCAGCAGGTCGCGGATCTTCTCGGCGCCGAAGCGGGTGATGAAGGTGACCTTGCCCGGGACGCGGTCGGGATTGAGCTTCTCGTATAGGGCGAGCGCGTCGTCGGCGCTGCTGGTCGGGCCGAGCTTGACGCCGATGGGGTTGGCGATGCGGCTCAGCAGCTCGACGTGCGCGCCGTCGAGCTGGCGCGTGCGCTCGCCGATCCACACGAAGTGGCCGGACACGTCGTACGGCAGGTCCGTGCGCGAGTCGATGCGCGTCAGGGCGTGCTCGTACTCGAGCACGAGCGCCTCGTGCGAGGAGTAGAAGTCGACGGTGTGCAGCTCGTCGGGATCGGCGCCGATGGCCTCCATGAACGCCAGCGCGCGATCGATCTCGTCGCCGATGCGCTCGTAGCGCTCGCGGACGGGGCTGTTGCGCACGAAGTCGGTGTTCCACGTGTGCATCTGCTTCAGGTCGGCGTAACCGCCGGTCGTGAAGGCGCGCGCGAGGTTCAAGGTGGCGCTGGACGCGTGGTAGACGTCGAGCAGGCGCTGCGGGTCGGGGTGGCGCGCCTCGGGCGTGAAGTCGAAGCCGTTGACCGCGTCGCCGCGGTAGGCCGGCAGCGTGACGCCGTCGCGCGTCTCGGTGTCGCTGGAGCGCGGTTTGGCGTACTGGCCGGCGAGACGGCCGACCTTGACCACCGGGACGCTGGCGGCGTACGTCAGCACGACGGCCATCGACAGCAGGACCCGCAGCTTGTTGCGGACGTTCTCGGCGGTGACGCCCTCGAAGGTCTCGGCGCAGTCGCCACCTTGGAGCAGGAACGCCTCACCGCGGGCGACGGCCGCCATCTTGTCGCGCAGCGCGTCGCACTCGCCGGCAAAGACCAGCGGCGGCATCTTCCTCAGCTTCTCGACGGCACGATCACGCGCGTCGAGGTCGGGGTACGTCGGCTGCTGTGCAGCACCGATCGCACGCAGTTCTTCCAGGCTGGGGATGCTCACCGGGCAAGGATACGCGACCCGCCTGTGGGCCCGACACGATGTCCAGCCCACGAGAGCCGGTCGCCACGAACCGCGGCGCCCCGGGGCCTACTCGGCGATCTCCTCCCAGATCTCCTGCGCCTCGGCCCGCTCGCGCTCACGGGCGGCCTGCTTCTCCAGCTCCTTGTCGCGCTTCTTCGCGTCGGGGGCGTAGAGGTCGACGTACTCCTGGCCGGACAGGTTCATGATCTCGTACATGATCTCGTCGGTGACCGCGCGCAG
Source organism: Aeromicrobium senzhongii (assembly GCF_014334735.1). Classification (NCBI taxonomy): domain Bacteria; kingdom Bacillati; phylum Actinomycetota; class Actinomycetes; order Propionibacteriales; family Nocardioidaceae; genus Aeromicrobium; species Aeromicrobium senzhongii. Next base: position 1,171,789 of record NZ_CP060587.1, on the reverse strand, counting down.
GATGTAGCGATCGTCCTGCATGCCGTCGTAGCGCGAGAAGTCCAGCGGCTTGCCGAAGCGCACGCCCGGACGGGCGTACCGGCCGAAGATCTTGCCCGGAGGGGCGACGATGTCGGTGTTGATGACGGCCACGGGGATCACGGGGACCTTCGCCTCCAGCGCCAGCCGCGCGACCCCGGTGCGGCCGCGGTAGAGCTTGCCGTCGTGCGAGCGGGTGCCCTCGGGATAGATGCCGCAGACCTCGCCGTCGGCCAGCAGCCGCAACTGCGTGCGGATCGCGCCGGCGGCGGCCGTGCCGCTGCTGCGGTCGATCGGGACCTGACCCGACCCGGAGAAGAACTGGCGCTGCAGGAAGCCCTTGAGACCGGTCCCCTCGAAGTACTCGGCCTTGGCCACGAACGTCACCCGGCGCGGGATGACGAGCGGCATGAAGAGCCAGTCGCTGTACGACAGGTGGTTGCTGGCCAGGATGACGGCGCCCTCGCGCGGGACGTTCTCGGTCCCCTCGGCCCATGGCCTGAAGATCAGCTTCAGCACCGGACCCAGCGCCAGGAACTTCAGGAACCAATAGAACACGCACGAGACATTACCGCGCCGCTCCGCGACCGAGCGTGACATGGGGCACGATGGCGTCATGTCCGACTCCTCCGTGCACGGCCACTCCCCCGTCCGGACGGGCGCCGAACCCTTCTACGCGCCCGGCGGGCGCGTCGGGATCCTGCTGAGCCACGGCTTCACGGGGTCGCCGGCGTCGATGGCCCCCTGGGGCCGATTCCTGGCCGAGCTGGGTCACACGGTCGCGGTGCCTCGCCTCCCGGGTCACGGCACCACGTGGCAGGAGATGAACACGACGACGTGGCGCGACTGGTACGGCGAGGTGGACGACGCGCTGACCGAGCTGCGCTCACAGTGCGAGTGGGTCGCGGTGTGCGGCTTGTCGATGGGCGGGGCCCTGGCGCTGCGCCTGGCCGAGCAGCGGCCCGAGGACGTCGACGCCCTGGTGCTGGTCAATCCCGCGATCGCCCTGAAGCGCCGCGACCTGCTGGCCGTCCCGTTGCTCAGCCGCTTCGTGCCCTCGCTGGCGGGCGTCGGGAACGACATCAAGCTCGCCGGCCAGGACGAGGTCGCCTACGACCGGACGCCGTTGAAGGCCCTGGCCTCCCAACTGCAGCTGTGGCGCGACGTGCGCGAGAACCTCGAACAGGTCACCGCTCCCCTGCTGATGTTCCGCTCGGTCGAGGACCACGTCGTCGACGAGATCACGGCCCGGCTGGTCCTCGACGGCGTCTCCTCGTCGCAGGTCGAGCTGATCGAACTGCGGGACAGCTTCCACGTCGCGACGCTCGATCATGATGCGGAGTTCATCATGGAGACATCGGCGCAGTTCATCGCCGATCACGCACCCACCCCCTGAGGGTGGCCGTATCCACCGGGAGGCCGTCGTGACCGACGCATCCTCGTCACCCGACGACTTCGATCGCATCGTCGAGGGCTTGGACCTGGACCTGACCGGCCTGGAGGACTTCGACGCCTCCGCCGCCCGGGTGACGGCCGAGCGCGAGCGCGCCGAGGCGCAGGCTCGCGAGGAGTGGCGCCGTGCGGCCGAGGCGCAGGAGAACCCCGACGACCAGTTCTACCGTGAGGTCGGACCGGCCCAGCTGCGCTCGCGGGGGCGGGTCCGCTTCGCCTGGTTCGTCTTCGTGGGCGGTCCCGCGCTGCTGCTGGTCACCACCATGGCGTCCATGCCGTTGCCGACGTTCGTGGCCGCCCTGGTGGTCATCGCGATCGTCGTCGCCGTCGTCTATCTGATCTCGCAACTGCCGGACCGCGGACCGAGTAACCCGGACTGGCCAGACGACGGCGCCGCGCTCTGAGCCGAGCCAGGTCGGCCGCGCCGACCAGTCCGGCGTCGTTCCCCAGGTGCGCCGCGACGATCCGCGCCTCCGAGCGGTAGCCCCGTCCGGTCAGGTGATCCGCGAACGCGTGACGCGCGGGACGCAGGAGTGCCTCGCCGTTCTCACTGACACCGCCGCCGATGACGAAGATCCCCGGGTCGAGGGCCGCCGCGAGATTGGCCAGCCCGATGCCGAGCCACCGGCCGACGTCGCCCACCCACGCGATCGCCTCCTCGTCCCCGGCCATCGCCAGCCGACCGACGGTCGTGCCGTCGACCTGCTCCGGGGTACCGGCCAGGTCGACCAGGGCCCGGCCGATGTCCGAGCCCTCGGCGACGGCAGCCGAGGCCCGTCGCTGGAGCACGCGCCCGCTGGCGTACTGCTCCCAACATCCGCGATTGCCGCACGGGCACGGCCGGCCGTCCTCGACGACACGCTGGTGACCGAACTCCCCCGCCATGCCGGAGTGGCCGCGGTACAGGCGCCCGTCGAGCACCATGGCGCCGCCGATGCCCGTGCCGAGATTGACCATCACGACGTCCGGGTGGTTCTGCGCGGCGCCGAAGCGCCACTCGGCCCAGCCCGCCGCGTTGGCGTCGTTGTCGACCAGGACCGGCAGGGCGGTGCGTCGCACGAGGGCATCGCGCAAGGGCTCGTTGCGCCAGGCCAGGTGGGGCGAGAAGACGACGGTGGAGCCCGTGACGTCGACGTACCCGGCCGCACCCACGCCGACGGCCCGGACGACGTACTGGGCGCGGAACTCCGCGACGATCTCGGTGATCGCGTCCAGGACGGCCGTCGGGTCGGTGGTCGGGGTCGCGCGGCGCGCGCGAGCCACGACCCGGCCGTCCTCGTCGACGACTCCGCCGGCGATCTTCGTGCCACCGACGTCGATGCCGACCGCGAGCCGCTCAGACACCGGTCCGGCTCTCGACGCGTTGCTTGAGGCCCTTCAGGGCGGTGTCGACGATGACCTTCTCGGCCTTGCGCCGGAGCATCCCCAGCAGCGGCAGTCTCAACTCGACCGCCAGCTGATAGGTCACCCGCGTCCGCCCGCCGGCGACGGCGTCGAGCGTGTACGAGCCGTCCATCGCCGAGAGCATCGTCTCGTCCTGCGGCACCAGACTCCACGTCACCAGCCGCTCGCCGCGCCAGTCGTAGCGCAACGTGAACGTGTCGCGGATGGGAGCGGAGTCCACGACGAAGCGGACGTCGCGCGGCCGGCCCTCGTGGTCACGCTCCAGCACGGTGACTTCACGCATCCCGGTGGCCCAGTCGGGGTAGGCGCCGAACGCCGATATGACTGACATCACAGCACTGGGCGGAGCATCGATCACGATGTCACTGACGGTGCGCGCCATGTCCACCTCCCTCGACTGCCGCACAGCCTATCGGCGCATGACCGCCGTCGGCGGGAAGGTACGGTGCTGTCTGTGAGCACGCAGAATTCCCCCGCCGTGACCGTCGATGACTGGGGCACCCTCAGCCAGGACATCCTCGACCGGCTCGAGGCCGATCGCGACAAGGTGGCCCTGCGCCGCGTGGTCGACGGAGACTGGGTCGACGTCACCTTGGCCCAGTTCCACGCCGAGGTGACCGCAGCCGCCAAGGGCCTGCTCGCCGACGGTGTCGGCCACCGCGACCGCGTCGCGATCCTGGCGAAGACCCGGTACGAGTGGACGGTCCTGGACTACGCGAACTGGTGGATCGGCGCCGTGACCGTCCCGATCTACGAGACCTCCTCGGCCTCGCAGATCGCCTGGATCCTGGCCGACTCCGGTGCGACGCACATCTTCTACGAGAACGAGGAGCACCGGCTCCGCATCGAGGAGGCGCGCCCCGAGACGCCCGAGCTGCGGTCGATCCGGCCGCTGGGCGACGTCCTGACGTCGCTGGCCGCCGAGGGCGCGGACGTCGACGACGACACCGTCGAGAAGCGTCGCGCGGCCGTCAGCCCCGACGACTTCGCGACCCTGATCTACACCTCGGGCACGACGGGTCGTCCCAAGGGCTGCGAGCTGACGCACGCGAACTTCCGCGCCGAGCTGTTCGGCGCCAAGGTCCGGCTCGAGGAGATGTTCGCCGCCGAGGGCGCCTCGACGTTGCTGTTCCTGCCGCTGGCGCACGTGTTCGCCCGGATCATCCAGGTCGGCGCGATCCGCTACGGCTCGGTGCTGGGCCACACCGCCGACATCGCGAACCTCGTCGATCATCTCGGCCAGTTCCGACCCACCTTCATCCTCGCCGTCCCGCGCGTGTTCGAGAAGGTCTTCAACTCCGCGAGCACCAAGGCCTACGCCGAGGGCAAGGGTCGGATCTTCGACGCCGCCGTGCGGACCGCGATCGCCTACAGCCGTGCCACCGAGTCGGGCCGCCCCTCCCTGACGCTCAAGTCCAAGCACGCGCTGTACTCCAAGCTCGTCTACAGCAAGCTACGCAACGCCCTGGGCGGCCGCGCCGAGTTCGCGATCTCCGGCGGCGCACCCCTGGGCGACCGCCTCGGCCACTTCTACCGCGGCATCGGCGTGAACGTCCTCGAGGGCTACGGCCTGACCGAGACCACGGCGGCGCTGACGGTCAACCACCCCGGCGCCCAGCGCATCGGCACCGTCGGGCCGCCGCTCCCGGGCGTCGAGGTCCGTATCGCCGAGGACGGCGAGCTGCAGTTCCGCGGCCCGCAGGTGTTCGTCGGCTACTGGAACGCCGAGACCGCCACGCGCAACGTGCTCAGCCAGGACGGCTGGTTCTCGACCGGCGACCTCGGCGAGGTCACCGAGGACGGCTTCGTCAAGATCACGGGCCGCAAGAAGGAGCTGATCGTCACCGCGGGCGGCAAGAACGTCTCGCCGGCGATCCTCGAGGATCGCGTGCGGTCGCACTCGCTGGTCAGCCAGTGCCTGGTCGTCGGTGAGGGCAAGCCCTTCGTCGCCGCGCTCGTCACGATCGACCGCGAGGCGTGGGAGGGCGACCTGGACGACCCCGCGCTGCTCGAGCAGGTCCAGAAGGCGGTGGACGACGCCAACAGCCAGGTGTCGCGCGCCGAGGCGATCCGCAAGTTCGCGATCATCGAGGAGGACTGGACCGAGGAGAACGGCTACCTGACGCCCTCGTTCAAGGTCAAGCGCCACATGGTCGTGCGCGATCTGCACGACCGGATCGAAGCGCTCTACGTCCGCTGAGACGCAGCAACGAGGAACGGCCCCCGGCGCAGTGCGCCGGGGGCCGTTCTCTGTGCTGCGTGGGTCGGGCTGCTGCGTCGGTCAGGAGACGCGGGCGTAGACACCGAAGCCCGAGGACAGGCTGGTGATCTCGACGCTCTTGCCCGGACGGGGAGCGTGGATGACCTTGCCGCCACCGAGGTACATGCCGATGTGGGACATGCTCGGGTAGGCCACGAGGTCACCGGGCTGCAGCTCGCCGGCCGAGATCTTGCGACCTGCGGCGATCTGCGGGCCGACGACGCGCGGGATCGAGACCCCGGCCGCCGCGTAGGCCTTCATCATCAGGCCGGAGCAGTCCCAGCCGTCGGGGCCGGTGCCGCCGTAGACGTAGGGATCGCCCAGCTGGCTCATCGCGAAGGCGATGGCCGCCTTGGCCGCGCCCGAGCCGGAGTTGCTGACCGGCTCGACGTCGCCGCCCTCGTTCATGGCCGACTGCTGCGGGGCCGAGAGGCGGGCGAAGTCGGCCTTGGCCTTGCGGTAGGACTCGGTCAGCTGGGCCTTGGTCTTCTTGGCCTTGGCCACCTTGGCCGCGAGCTCGTCCTCGTGCTCGGCCAGCTGGGCCCGGCGCTTCTGCAGCTCGACACGCGTCCGCGTGAACGACTCCAGGGCGTCGGCACGGGTGGTGTTCAGCGCGTCGATGGCACTGAGGCCCTCGATGAACAGATCCGGGTCCTGGCTGCCGAGCAGGCCGACGGTCGGGCCGAGGGGCTGCTCCATGTGCTGCTGGACGATGTCGGCGCCCAGTTCGTTGCGCTGGACCGTGTAGACCTTGCGGATCTTGGCGATCTCGGCGCTGACCTCGTCGATGCGGGCGTCGAGGTCCTCGGCGTCCACGGTGAGTTGGTTGAGCGCCTCGTTGGCGGCCTCGGCGCGGTCGAAGGCCTTCTCGACATCGGCGCGAGTGACCTCGGGATCGGCGTTGGCTGGGGAGACGATGATGAACGAACCGGCCACGACGGCCGACGCAGCCATGGCGGCTGCAGTGGTGCGAAAGCGCACGAAAAGAACTCCTGATTACCTCGACGCCTACCAGGTGAGCTGACGGATTCGGGCCTCGGTATTTGCCCTACGACCGGCAAGCCGGTCGATTCACCCCACGTACCTTGGTTCCCCGGCTCGTCGTCGACCACGAGGGTCTCGGACGATTCGGCGGTGTCGCCGTCGGCGACACGGTGGCAACTGTACGTCGGCCGGCCGGGCCGATTCAACCCGCGTCGCGGTGTGGCTCCGGATCGTTCAGCCCCACCACGAGGCGCAGCGGGGGCACGAGCCCCGAGGCGGCGAGGGTGTCGAGGGCGGCACGCTCGTCGGCGTCGAAGGCGACGTCGCTGGGCGGTCCGAGCAGCACGGAGACGACGCAGTCGCCGCACACGGCGGGGCAGCGGACGAGGCAACTGTCACAGTCGACGACGACCGGTGCCGTGGGTTCCATCTCGTTCATGGCCGCGACGCTAGGTGTGACGACCGACAAATTCCGTTTGCGGCACCGCCTGCCCGGATTCGTCGGACCCGCGACCTACGGTCTGATCCATGGCACCGCACCAACCCGCCTTCGACGATCCCGACATCGATTGGGGCGGTCGCCCTCTCCACGACACCACGTTCTGCGTGGTCGACCTCGAGACGACGGGCGGGTCGCCGGCCAAGGGATCGCGGATCACCGAGATCGGCGCGGTCAAGGTCCGCGGTGGCCAGATCCTCGGCGAGTTCCAGACCCTGGTGAACCCCGACCAGCTGATCCCCGCGTTCATCACGGTGCTAACGGGCATCACCGACCAGATGCTCATCGAGGCGCCCCGCATCGCCGAGGCGCTCCCCAGCTTCCTGGAGTTCGCCCACGGCACCGTCCTGGTCGCCCACAACGCGCCCTTCGACGTCGGCTTCCTCAAGCACGCGTCGAAGGAGCTGGGCATCACGTGGCCGGGCTTCGACGTCATCGACACGGTCCCGCTCGCGCGCCGGGTCCTGCTGCGCGACGAGGTCCCGAACGTCAAGCTCGCGACCCTCGCCGCCCGCTTCTCCCCCGTCCAGCCCGATCACCGCGCGCTCACCGACGCGCGGGCCACGGTCGACGTGCTGCACGCTCTCTTCGAGCGGCTCGGCACCTGGAACGTCGCCACCGTCGAGGACGTGGCGACCTTCACCGCCAAGGTCACGCCCCAGCAGCGCCGCAAGCGCCACCTCGCCGACAACGTCCCGGACGCTCCCGGCGTCTACCTCTTCCGTGACGCCCGCGACGAGGTCCTCTACGTCGGCACGTCACGGTCCCTGCGCACCCGCGTGCGCTCGTACTTCACCAAGGCCGAGACCCGCACGCGGATGGGCGAGATGATCGCGCTGGCCGAGCGGGTCGACACGGTCGTGTGCGCCACCGACACCGAGGCCCGCGTGCGCGAGCTGCGCCTGATCGATCGCCACCGCCCGCCGTACAACCGCCGCTCCAAGTTCCCCGACCGTCTCTCCTGGCTGCGCCTGACGGACGAGCCCTGGCCGCGCGTCTCGATCGTGCGCAAGGTCACCGAGGGCGCAGCCACCCACATCGGGCCCTTCGGCAGCCGGCGTCAGGCCGAGGCGGCGCTGGCGACCCTGCACGACGCGTTCCGGATCCGCCAGTGCACCGGGCGGCTGCCGATCCTGCCGAGCCGGGCGGCCTGCGTGCTGGCCGAGCTCGGACAGTGCCTCTCCCCCTGCGACGGTGCGATCTCCCCGGCCGACTACCTGCACGAGGTGGGGCGCGTCCGCACGGCGATGACGGCCGACCCGGTCGAGGTCGTGACGCACCTGGAGCGCCGCATGGCCCATCTGGCCGAGTCCCAGCGGTTCGAGGACGCCGCCGTCCTGCGCGACCGCGCCGCGAGCCTCATCCGCGCGGTGCGCCGCACCCAGCGACTGGACTCCCTCGCCCGCGAGCCCGAGGTCATCGCCGCCGCCCCGCACCAGGACGGGTGGCAGGTGCACGTGATCCGGCACGGACGCCTCGCGGCCGCGGCCATCCTGCCGCGGCAGGTCGCGACCACGCGGGGCGCCACGGCCGGATGGGTCGACACGCTGCTGTCCACGGCCGAGACGGTCGAGCCGGCCCTGCGGCCCGTGCCGTCGGCGCTCATCGAGGAGACCGAGACCCTCCTACGCTGGCTCGAGTCCCCCGGGGTGCGCATGGTCCGTGGCGCCTGGCAGTCACCGTGGCCCGCGGCGGCGCGGCACCTCGAGCGATTCGACGTCGACCTGGAGGTCGCGCGGCTGGCCTGAGGCCACCGTTAGGCTGGCGGGGTGATCACCGCCATCGTCTTCATCCAGGCCGAGGTCTCGTCGATTCCCGAGACCGGCGCAGCGATCGCCGACATCCCGGGCATCAGCGAGGTCTACTCCGTCACCGGCGACCACGACCTCATCGCGATGGTGCGCGTGCGCGATCACGACGAGATCGCGAACGTCGTCGCCGACCGCCTCAACAAGGTGCCCGGCGTCTTGTCGACCCAGACCCAGATCGCCTTCCGCACCTTCAGTCGTCACGACCTCGAGGGTGCGTTCAGCATCGGTCTGGACTGACCGGCGCCGGCGCGCTCAGCGCGCGTGGCGCGACGTGGCGTCGACCCAGCGGGCCAGCGCGTCGCGAGCGGCACCGGAGTCGATCGACTCGGTCGCCCGCGCCACACCTGCGCCCAGACGCTCGACCAAGGTGCCCTCGGCGCCCTCGTGAGCGGCGATCGCCGCTCCGGCGTTGAGGACCACCGCGTCGCGGACCGGACCGGACTCACCGTCGAGCACCCGCCGGAACACGTCGGCGTTGTACTCGGGCTCACCGCCGCGCAGCGCGTCGGCCGGCGCGAGCTCGAAGCCCAGGTCGCGCGGATCGAACACCTGCTCCTCGATGCCGTGCTCGCCCGGGACCCAGAACCGTGTGGTCGTGGTGACGGTGATCTCGTCGAGGCCGTCGTCGCCGCGGAACACGAAGGCGCTGCTGCCCCGACGTGCCAGCACGTCGGCCATCAACGGCGCCATCCGCGGGTCGGCGCACCCGATGGCCGAGGCGGCTGGCCGCGCCGGGTTCGTCAGCGGGCCCAGGAAGTTGAAGAACGTCGGAATGCCCAGCTCGCGCCGGGCCGGGCCGGCGAAGCGCATGGAGGCGTGGAACACCGGAGCGAAGCAGAACGTGATGCCCGCCTCGCGGTAGACGTCCAGCACCCGTTCGGCGGGCACGTCCAGGCGCACCCCGAGCCGCTCGAAGACATCGGCCGTGCCGGACTGGCTGGAGGCGGCACGGTTGCCGTGCTTGACCACGCCGATCCCGGCGCCGGCGGCGGTGACGGCGGCCATGGACGAGATGTTGACCGTCTTGGCCATGTCGCCGCCGGTGCCGACGATGTCGACGACGCGATCGGTCAGGTCGAGCGTGGTGGCCTTGGCGTACATCGCGTCGACCAGGCCCTGCAGCTCAGCAGCGGTCTCGCCCTTGGCGCGCAGCGCGACGGCGAAGCCCGCGACCTGCGCACCGGTGGCGTCGCCGGAGAGGATCTCGTTCATCGCCCATGCCGTGGCCGCGGCGTCGAGGTCGCGACCGGCGATCAGATCGGTCAGGACGGACGGCCAGGTCAGGGCCGCCGGACGGGCGCCGCTCAAGGACGCGAGCCGGACACGGCGGCCCCGCGCAGCAACGCGATGACCGACTCGGCCAGCCGGAACGGGTCCAGCGGCTGCGGCACGACGGCGTCGGCGCGCGACCACGTGGCGAGCCACGCGTCCTGCGGGCGGCCGGTCAGGACCAGACTCGGCGGAGCCTGGTAGAGCTCGTCCTTCATCTGGCGGGCGATGCCCATGCCGCCGGCGGGCCGAGCCTCGCCGTCGAGGATCGCCAGCGCGATGCCGCCGGCATCGAGCTGCTGCCAGACCACCGGCTCGGTCGCGCACTCGACGTACTCAAGGGGCGGAAGGTCAGGGTGGGGTCGGGCGCCCAGCGCGGCGACGACGGCAGATCTGACGTCGCGATCGTCGCTGTAGAGCAGGACTCGAAGGGGCTGGTGCTGGCTCACGATCGCATCGTACATAATGAGCGTGTGGCAACTACTTCTGCGATCCCCGCGTCCCGTCTCCACGGCGTCGAGGGCCGTCCGTCCTACGTGACCGTCGGCACCATCGTGTGGCTGGCCAGCGAGCTCATGTTCTTCGCGACCCTGTTCGCTGCCTACTTCACGGTGCGCAGCGTCGCCCCGGATCTGTGGGCGACCGAGACCGAGTTGCTGAACATCCCGTTCGCCACCGCCAACACCACGATCCTGGTGCTGTCGTCGGTCACCTGCCAGCTCGGCGTCTACGCCGCGGCCAAGGGCAACGCGGCCGGCATGCGCAAGTGGTTCATCATCAGCTTCGTCATGGGCTCGGTGTTCATCGCCGGCCAGGTGACCGAGTACGCCGAGCTGATCCACGAGGGTCTGACGATCCAGAGCTCGGCCTACGGCAGCCTCTTCTACCTCGCCACCGGATTCCACGGCCTCCACGTCGTCGGCGGTCTGCTGGCCTTCCTCATCGTCATCGCGCGTACGTACGCGGCCCGCAAGTTCACCCACGAGCAGGCCGTCTCCGCCATCGTCGTGTCGTACTACTGGCACTTCGTCGACGTCGTCTGGGTCGCCCTGTTCGCGGCCATCTACATCATCCGCTGACCCTGCGCCGTATAGGCGTACCTAACTACACAGACTGAGCCCGGCGCTCGCTACTCTGATGCGAACGCATGGGCCCACATTTTCTGGGGACGACAACTCGTGCCGTCCCCCTCTGGTCCCATTTTTGATCCTTCAGGAACGAGGTTCTCGGTGCGGAAACTGTCGACACGCCGCCGGCATCCCATGGCGCTTCTGGCGCTGCTGGCACTGGCGCTCTTGCTCACCGGCGCGGCCTACGCGACGGTGGCACCGGAACCGGCCACGGCCGAGTCCGCCTCCTCCGTCTCCGAGGTCGAGGCCGGACGGCAGCTCTTCGTCGTCGGCTGCGCCAGCTGCCACGGCCTGAACGCCCAGGGCGTCACGACCCGCGGCACGGGCGACAACCCCGGCAACTACGGTCCCTCGCTGATCGGCGTCGGCGCTGCCGCCGTCGGCTTCCAGATGGAGACCGGCCGTATGCCGATGGCGCAGACCGCGCCGCAGGCCGTGAAGAAGCACGTCGAGTACAGCCAGGACGAGATCAACCAGATCGCGGCCTACGTCGCCTCGCTGGCTCCCGGCCCCTCGCGTCCGTCCGACGAGGACCTCGACTGGCAGAACGTCGACAAGGAGGGCATCTCCGAGGGTGGCGAGTTCTTCCGGACGAACTGCACCGCGTGCCACAACTCCGTCGGCGCCGGCGGTGCGCTGCCCAGCGGCCGCTTCGCCCCGACCCTCAAGGGCGTCGATCCCATCCACATCTACGAGGCCATGCTGACCGGCCCGCAGCAGATGCCCGTCTTCTCCGATGACGTGCTGACCCCCGAGGACAAGCGCAACGTCATCGCGTACGTCAAGACGGTCCAGCAGCAGGGCAACGCCGGCGGCATCGGCGGCGGCGGCCTCGGCCCGGTCGTCGACGGCATGTTCGTCTGGCTGATCGGCATGGGTGGCCTGACGGCCTTCGCCATCTGGATCGGCATGCACGGAACGAGGTCGAAGAAGCGATGAGCACCGAAATCGAAACCACCGGCGATCCGATCCCCGACCCGGGGATCCAGCCCCACCAGTACCGGCCCCAGGACGTCGACGTCGCTCAGGAGCGCCGCACCGAGCGCCAGATCGCCGCGATGTTCGGCCTGGCCACGCTGCTGCTGATCGGCTTCTGCTTCGCGTACTTCATGATCGACGCGGACGAGCGGATCTTCGCCGTCGGCGACCCCGCGTCCGGCAACGCCTTCGGCGGCTGGTCGGCGCAGAACTTCGCGTTCGGCACCACGCTCGGCGGCGGCCTGCTGCTGATCGGCGTGGGCATCATCCAGTGGGCCAAGAAGCTCATGGGCGACCACGAGATGGTCGAGATGCGCCACCCGGCCCGCTCCAGCGACGACGATCGCTCCGCGACGATGGCCGACATCAACGCCGGCATCCAGGAGAGCGGCATCGGCCGTCGTCCCCTGATCCGCAACAGCCTGCTCGGCGCCGTCGGCGCCATGGGCCTGCCGGCCATCGTGCTGCTGCGCGACCTCGGCCCGCTCCCCCACGACCAGGACGTCACCGTCTGGAAGAAGGGCATGCGCGTCGTCAACGACGTCTCGGGCCAGCCGATCAAGCCCGCCGACCTCGAGGTCGGCCAGCTGGTCAACGGCGAGCCCGCGGTCTTCTTCGAGACCGACGGCGAGGGTCACCCCGTCATCCACGGTCACGACCTGCTGGCCGCCAAGGCCAAGGCCGCGGTCATCATCGTGCGCATGCGTCCGCAGGACATCACGCCCGCCAAGGGTCGCGAGAACTGGGGCGTCGACGGCATCTTGTGCTACTCCAAGATCTGCACGCACGTCGGCTGCCCGATCAGCCTGTGGGAGCAGCAGACGCATCACCTGCTGTGCCCGTGCCACCAGTCGACCTTCGACCTGGCCGACAACGGCAAGGTCATCTTCGGTCCCGCCGTCCGTCCGCTACCGCAGCTGCCGCTCGCGGTCGACGGCGAGGGCTACCTCATCGCGGTCAGCGACTTCCCCGAGATCGTGGCCCCGAGCTACCCCGAGCTCGCTCGCGACCAGAAGAAGCTCAACGAGAAGTTCGGCGGTGACCTGTGAGCGCAAACACCTTCACCCGAGTCGAGGACTCCCCGACCGGAAAGAAGCTGGCCGGCCCCGTCGGCTGGCTCGACGACCGCCTCGGCCTGGCCGCGGCCGGCAAGAAGAACCTGCGCAAGGTCTTCCCCGAGCACTGGTCCTTCATGCTCGGCGAGATCGCGCTGTGGAGCTTCGTCGTCCTGCTGCTGACCGGTGTCTTCCTGACGCTGTGGTTCGTTCCCAGCATGGGCGAGGTCGAGTACACGGGCTCGTACGGTCCGCTGTACGGCATCGAGATGTCGCAGGCCTACGCCTCGACGCTCGACATCTCGTTCGACATCCGCGGCGGCCTGCTGATGCGCCAGATCCACCACTGGGCGGCTGCGCTGTTCGTGGCGGCGATGATGGCGCACGCGCTGCGCGTGTTCTTCACGGGCGCCTACCGCAAGCCGCGTGAGGTCAACTGGCTCATCGGTGTCGGCCTGCTCAGCCTCGGCATGGTCGAGGGCTTCGCGGGCTACTCGCTGCCCGACGACCTGCTGTCGGGCACGGGCCTGCGCTTCGTCGACGGCCTGATCCGCTCGATCCCGCTGGTCGGCTCCTACCTCGAGTTCTTCGTCTTCGGTGGCGAGTTCCCGGGCGAGATCATCATCCCGCGCCTGTACATGGCCCACATCCTGCTGATCCCGGCGCTCCTGCTGGGCCTCATCGGGGCTCACATGCTGCTGCTCGTCTACCACAAGCACACGCAGTGGCCCGGCGCCGGACGCACCAACGACAACGTCGTGGGCTACCCGATGCTCCCCGTCTACATGGCCAAGGCCGGCGGCTTCTTCTTCATCGTCTTCGGCTTCCTGGCGCTGATGGGCGCGCTGATCCAGATCAACCCGGTGTGGGCGTACGGTCCGTACAACCCCTCCGAGGTCACCGCCGGCTCCCAGCCGGACTGGTACATGGGTCTGTCCGAGGGTCTCGTGCGTCTCATGCCTCCGCTGGAGACCACGTGGTTCAACCGCACCTGGACCTGGAGCGTCTTCCTGCCCGGTGTGGGCGGCCTGGGCATCTTGTTCACGTCGCTGGCCCTGTGGCCGTTCATCGAGCGGTGGATCACCGGTGACCAGCGCGAGCACCACCTGCTCGAGCGTCCCCGCAACGCGCCGGTCCGTACCGCGCTCGGCGTCGCGGCGATGACCGCCTACGGCGTCGGCTGGATCGCCGGCGGCAACGACATCATCGCGCTCAAGTTCGGTCTGGACATCTTCGCGATCACCTGGGTGCTGCGGTTCGGGTTGTTCATCTTCCCGGTCATCGCCTTCATCATCACGAAGCGGATCTGCATCTCGCTGCAGCGCAAGGACAACGAGACGTTGACCCACGGCTGGGAGACGGGCGTCATCGACCGCTCCCCCGACGGCGGCTACTCCGAGCGCCACGCGCCGCTGCCCGAGACCGAGGCCTACGCCCTCACGGCTTCTCGTGAGCGTCTGCCCGAGCTCGAGGACGAGGTCGTGCACAAGACCGACGCCTACGGTGTTCGCAACCCGAACTACCGCAAGGAGTCGTTCCGCGAGAAGCTGCGCCGGTTCTACTACGACGGTTCGGTGGACAAGCCGACCCGCACGGACATGGAGCACGCGGCCGAGCACCTCGCCCACAGCGGTGAGCACCCGGTCGACCTGGGAGACGACTTCCAGGGCGTGTCCGAGACGGGCGTCCCGCGCGTCCACTGATTCATCGCACCACGCACGAGGGCCCCGACCATCACGGTCGGGGCCCTCGTGCGTTGTCGACGGCTGGACGCGACGGGGTGCGAGTCCGCAGCAGAGGGTCTGCTCAGCGGGTGGGCTGCGCGATGTCGGACGCCAGCACGCCCGGCCAGCGGAGCACGTCCGCGCCGGTCTCGGCGACCTGCAACGTGGCCCGGGGCATCAGCTCGACCAGCGCCTCGGCGGTCGAGATCGGGTGGGCCGGGTCGTCCACCCACGCCAGCACCGTGGTGGGGACATCGATCCCCGCGATCATCTCCGGCGCCGGCAGGTCGCTGCCGGCGGCGCCGCGCAGGACCGACGGCAGCAGCGCGGCGCTCACGTCGGGCACGGTGTCGGGGTGCCCGACCGTGGCCGGCGGCTGCGGGGCGGCTCTCCCCTCCTCGATCACGCGCTCGACACCCTCCGCCTCGACGAGGTCGGCCAGGCGCAGGTAGTCGCCCGCTCGCGCCGCCCGCGTGGCCCAGGCCGTGGGCGGCAGCAACAGGGTCAGTCCACCGAAGCGCTCCGGATCGCGGACCGCGGCGTGCAGCAGCGTGGCGGCGCCCATCGACGGGCCGACACCGTGCACCCGCTCCCCCGGGAACCAGTGGTCCAGCAGGCGCAGCAGGTCGTCGGCCAGCGACGGCCACCGGTAGTCCTGCGGCTCGGGCCGACCCGAGGAGTGTCCGTGTCCGCGCGCGTCGTAGCGCAGCAGCCGGGTGCCCGAGAGGCCTCGGCCCAGGTCGAGGTCGAGCACGCGGTCGCGCGCCCGGCTGGACGTGAGGCCGTGCAGCTGCACGACCGCGGGCCCGGACTCGTCGCTGAACGCCCAGGCGAGCTCGGCGCCCGGCACCGTGAACCTGTGCACGCCGCCTCCTGCGCTCGGGTGGGATCAGGGGAATAGGTTACTGGCATGCGTCTCACGCACGTCGCGCACCTGCGCCTGCCGTTCGGCCCCCTGCTGAGCCACGATCTGACGTTCTCGGCACCCGGCGCTCCCCTGCCCGTGTCGTTCGACCAGGCGCGGCACGTCGGCGCCGGCGACCGGGCCGGCTCCTGGATGGCCCTGGCGATGCGCCTGGACGCCCCGGTGGCCCGTGAGGACCTCGCCGCCGCGTGGCGGGCCGTGGTGGCGTCCCACGGCACCCTGCGCTCGGTGTTCGTGCCCGGGGACGACGCGACTCCCGCGCTGCACGAGGTGACGGTCGGCGACGGCGGCTGGACCGAGCACGAGGTGCGACCCGGGCAGGCCATGAACGACGCGCTGCACGCCGTGCTGGACGCCGGCTGCCGCCCGTACTCCCAGCCCTCACACCGGTTCTGCGTCATCGAGACCGCGGACGGGCCGACGCTCGTCGTGGCGGCCGACCACGCCCACGTCGACATGTGGTCCATGCTCGTCATCGCGCGCGACGTGCTGGCGGCGCTCGACCAGTGCCGTCAGGGCGTCGCGCCCACGCCGCGTCAGGTGCCGACCTTCGCCGAGCACACGGTGGCACTGCAGCAGCGCTCCCCCGCCCCTCCCGAGATCCACCGCCGCTGGGCCGAGGTCATCGAGGCCGGCGGCGGGGCGATGCCCCGTTTCCCCCTCCCCCTGGGCGATCCGGCGCCGCAGCCCGAACGCGTCGTCATCCGCGACGTGCTCGACCTCGACAGCCTCGCCGCCTTCTCGGCGCGGGCCGCCGCCGAGAAGGCCACGACGCTGGCCCTGGCGGTCTCGGCGATGACCTCGACGACCCGCGAGCTGGCGGGCACCGCCCTGCGCACCGTCTTCCCCGTGCACAGCCGGTACGAGCAGCGGTGGCACGACTCGGTCGGCTGGTTCATCACCAACGCCGTGCTCGAGTCCGAGGATCCTGACCCGAGGGCCTGCGCCGATGCCGTCCGCGAGGCGATCCGGCTCGGCTCGTGGCCGCTGGCCGACCTCATGGCCCCGTGGGGCGGGATGCCCGAGGCGCCGGGCATGTTCGCGGTCTCCTGGCTCGACATGCGCCGTCTGCCGGTGCGGATCGACACCGCCGGCCTGGACGCGCAGTACGTCAGCGCCGCGATCTCGACCCACGGCGTGATGCTGTGGTTCATCATCGACGACTCCGGCGTGCACCTGCGCTGCCGCTACCCCGACACGGCCACCGCGCGCCGCAACGTCGGTGCCTGGCTCGACCACCTGGTGGCGCGCATGCGCGCTCTCGCCACGGGCGCCTCCCCGGGGCCTGGGGCGGCAGCCGAGCCGCGACCGGCGAGGATGGGGGCATGAGCCTCTCCATCACCGGCGACGCCGCCGCGGACCAGTTGCTGACCGACGACCCCTTCGCGCTCCTGGTCGGAATGCTGCTCGACCAGCAGATCGCCATGGAGACCGCGTTCGCGGGTCCGGCGAAGATCCGCGAACGCGTCGGCACGCTCGAGCCCGCCGAGATCGCGGCGCAGGACCCCGAGGCCTTCGAGGCGGTCTTCCGCCAGACGCCGGCCGTGCACCGCTACCCCGGTTCGATGGCCGGCCGGGTGCAGGCCGTCGCGGTCGCCGTGCGCGACACCTGGGGCGGCGACGCCTCCGCGATCTGGACCCAGGGCTCGCCGGACGGGGCCGAGGTGCTCAAGCGGCTCAAGGCGCTGCCGGGCTTCGGCGACCAGAAGGCCAAGATCTTCCTCGCCCTGCTGGGCAAGCAGTACGGCTACGAGGGTCGGGGCTGGCGCGAGGCAGCCGGGGACTACGGGCAGCCGGGACACCGCAGCGTCGCCGACATCACGAGTCCCGAGACCCTGACGAAGGTGCGCGAGTTCAAGCGCGAGCAGAAGGCGGCGAAGAAGGCCGCCCAGTCCGGCTGAGGCGCACGCTCACGCCGCGTCCGCGTCGCCCTGCAGCGCTGAGCCCTCGAGCCAGTCGCCCCAGGACACGTTCCAGTCCGTCCAGCCGTTGGCCGGCTCGAGCCGACGCGGGCTGCCCACGTAGCGGACGACGTCGCCACGCTTGCTCTTCGAGAAGAGCCACCCCGCGTTCGCCGTGCTCATGCCGACGCAGCCGTGACTGACGTTGGCGTTGCCCTGGGAGGCGACCGACCACGGCGCGGCGTGCAGGAACTCACCCGAGTTGGTGACGCGCATCGCGTACTTGACGCCCGTGAGGTTGTAGTAGCCCGGGTCGTCGGAGTCCACACCGGTCGTGGCGGCGTCCATGTCGATCGACTCGTGCTTCTCCATGATGATCTTGGTCCCGTTGCGGCTGCGGTGCGACGCGTCGCCGGTCGACACCGGGATCGTCCGCCGGACCTTGCCGTCGATCTTCACCGTCATCTGGTGACGCTTCGTGTCGACGACCGAGACCACCGATCGGCCGACCGTGAACTTCACGTGCTGGTCCTGCTGACCGTAGACGCCGCCGCCGGCGGGAACGCTGTTGAGCGCCAGGTCGACCGAGACCTTGGTGCCGGGCTTCCAGAAGCTCTTCGGCCGCCAGTGCGCGGTGTTGTCGCTGAGCCAGTACCAGCCGCCGACCGTCGCCGGCTCGGCCGTGACCTTCATCCGCTTCTCGAAGGCCGCCCGGTCCTTCACCGGGAGGTCGAAGCTGACGATGACCGGCATCCCCACACCGACGGTCTCGCCCTGGAGCGGCGCCACCGCGGGGTAGGTCTGCTCGTCGAGCGTCAGGGCCCGCGTGGTGAACCGCGTGGTGGACGTGACCTTCTTGCCGTCGTCACCCGTGCCCACCGCGGTGAGGACGTACGGGGTGCCCGGCTCGAGGAACTCCTCAGCGGTCCACCGCACGCCACGGATGTCGCCGGCCACCGTGGACTTCCCGTCCTGCGAGGCCAGGGTCACGTCCGACAGCTGCCCGTCGAACCCGTCGACGGTCACCACCGTGTCGACCGGGACGGAGGACGCGCCGTCGTCGACGCTCGTCTCGATCGTCAGCGGGTCCTTCGGGGCGACGGACTCGGTGGCGGGGTCGCTCGCTCCCCCGCCGTCGGTGCAGCCCGACAGGACGAGCACGGCGAGCAACACGATCGTGACCAGGCGTCCCACACTTCTCACTCCAGAAGTGTAGGCAGCGCACCCCGATCCCCGAAAACGCAACGCACCCGGTGTCGAGGACACCGGGTGCGTTGCGTGCGGGAGAACTGCTCAGTGAGCGTGCTCTCCGCGGTAGTACTCGAACAGCCAGCCGATGACGCAGATCGCACCGATCGGCAGGGCCATGATGAACATCCACCAGCCGAAGACGACACCCAGGACGAGCAGGCCGAACGCCATCGCCGCGAACAGCGGCCACCAGCTGTAGGGCGGGAAGAAGCCGAGCTCGCCGGCACCCTCCACGATCTCGCCGTCCTTGCGGTCCTCAGGACGCTCGGGGATGGCCTTGGTGACGAACCACAGGTAGAAGCTGATCATGAAGAACAGCAGCATCGCCATGGTCAGCGCGGTGGTGCCGGTGACCTCGTGCGTCAGCGCCCAGTAGACGGGCGTGACGATCACGAAGAACACGCCACAGCTCAGGAAGAGCCAGAACTCCTTGCGCATCGGTCACTCACCAGCCTTGGGGTTGTTGCCGCCGAGCGCCTCGCGGCGACCCTCCACGTCGGGAGTGTCCGCCAGGGCGTCGTTGGCGTCGGGGTTCTGGGCCATCTCCAGCTCGACCACGTCCGGGTGGTGCAGGTCGAACGCCGGGCTCTCCGAGCGGATCCGCGGCAGCGACACGAAGTTGTGACGCGGCGGCGGGCTCGAGGTGGCCCACTCCAGCGAGCGGCCCCAGCCCCACGGGTCGTCCTGGCGGACCAGGGGCGCGTTGCGGGACTTCCACACGTTGTAGAGGAACGGCAGCGTGGAGGCACCGAGCAAGAAGGCGCCGATCGTGGAGATCTCGTTGAGTCGCGTGAAGCCGTCACCGGGCAGGTAGTCGGCGTAACGACGCGGGAAGCCCTCGACACCCAGCCAGTGCTGCACCAGGAAGGTCAGGTGGAAGCCGACGAACAGCAGCCAGAAGTGGATCTTGGCCAGCTTCTCGTCGAGCATCCGGCCCGTGATCTTGGGCCACCAGTAGTAGTAGCCCGCGAACATCGCGAAGACGACCGTGCCGAACACGACGTAGTGGAAGTGCGCCACCACGAAGTAGGTGTCGGACAGGTGGAAGTCCAGCGCCGGCGAGGCCAGCACGATGCCGGTCAGACCGCCGAACAGGAAGGTCGTGAGGAAGCCCAGCGAGAACAGCATCGGCGAGTCGAACGAGACCGATCCGCCCCACATCGTGCCGATCCAGTTGAAGAACTTCACACCGGTTGGCACACCGATCAACAGCGTCATGAAGCTGAAGAACGCGAGGTTGACCGCCCCCGTGACGAACATGTGGTGAGCCCACACCGCCGCCGAGAGCACCGCGATCGCCAGGGTCGCGCCGACCAGGCCGACGTAGCCGAAGACCGGCTTGCGGCTGAAGACCGGCAGGACTTCGGTGATGATGCCGAAGAACGGCAGGGCGATGATGTACACCTCTGGGTGTCCGAAGAACCAGAACAGGTGCTGGTACATGATCGGTCCACCGGTCGATGGGTCGAACACGTGAGAGCCGAGCATGCGGTCCGCGCCCAGCGCGAGCAGCGCCGCGGCGAACACCGGGAACACGACGATGATCAAGATGCTGGTGACCAGCGTGTTCCACACGAAGATCGGCATCCGGAACATGGTCATGCCCGGAGCGCGCATGCAGAAGATCGTGGTGATGAAGTTGACGGCGCCCAGGATCGTGCCGAGGCCCGACATGTACAGGCCCATGACCCACAGGTCGCCACCGACGCCGGGGCTGTGGATCGAGTCCGACAGCGGCAGGTAGGCGAACCAGCCGAAGCTGGCGGCGCCACCGGGGACGATGAAGCCCGAGACGGCGATCAGCGAGCCGAACAGGTACAGCCAGTAGCTGAACATGTTCAGTCGCGGGAACGCGACGTCGGGAGCACCGATCTGCAGCGGCATGATCATGTTGCCGAAGGCGAAGAACAGCGGCGTCGCGAACATCAGCAGCATGATCGTGCCGTGCATCGTGAACAGCTGGTTGTACGTCTCGTCGCCGACGAACTGCGTCCCCGGACGGGACAGCTCGGCGCGGATGATCAGCGCCAGGATGCCGCCGAAGATGAAGAAGAAGAACGTCGTCACGGCGTACATCTGACCGATGACCTTGTGGTCGGTGGTCGTCAGCAGCGTGAAGGCCTTCGTCCCGAGCGAGCGCTCCTTCTTCGCGGGAGTGCTACGTGCCTCGGGGGCATCGAAGGTTGCGGTGGCCATCAGTCCTCCGGTTCGGTCTCGCCGCTGGCCTGCAGGCCGGCGACGGTTTCAGCTGTGGTCGAGCCCTTCGGGGTGCCGATCTGGCCGGCAGCCTCGAGGTCGGCCAGGTGCGCCTGGTACTCCTCGGCGGAGACGACCTTGACCTTGAACAGCATGCGGGTGTGGTAGACGCCGCACAGCTCCGCGCAGCGACCCGTGAAGGTGCCCTCGCGGTCCGGCGTCATCGTGAACGAGTTGTTGCCATCCTTGCCCGGGATGTTGCCCGGAACCACGTCCATCTTGAAGTAGAACTCCGGGACCCAGAACGAGTGGATGACGTCCGGCGAGATGAGCTCGAACTTCACGGACTCGTTGACCGGGAGCCACAACTCGGGCAGCTCGGCGGGGTTGCCCTGGTCGTAGACCGGCTCACCGCCGGGGGCGCCCTCGAGGTAGTTGAAGGTCCACTGCCACTTGCTGCCGACGACCTCGATCGTGTGATCGGGGTTCTCGACCTCGCGCAGCTGCTCGTTCTGCGACTCCACGGTGTGGAAGAAGAACACGGCGACGACGATGACCGGGGCGATCGTGTAGAGCGCCTCCAGCGGCAGGTTGTAGCGAACCTGGACCGGGGCCGGATCGTCGCTGTTCTTGCGACGGTAACGGATCGGCGCGTACAGGATCATGGCGAACACGACCACGAACACCACGAGGACGGCGATCCAGGTGCCGAGCCACAGGTTCCACATGTAGATGGACCGGTCAGAACCGGCCACAGGGAGCGCGAGCCGGCTGACATCCGACTTGTCCCAGGGGGAGCAGCCGCCGAGCATGACAGCGGCCAGGGCGGTCAGAGCCGCCAATTTCATCCGACCCACGGAGCGCCTTTCTCAGAAGATTTCGACCCACACAGGGTTTTGGCCAACAGTAACGCAGGCGACGGGGCGCCCAGCGAGGAGGTCAGCCTGACTCGACCGTCGCCTCGTGCCCGATCGAGAGCGCCGCGGCGATCTCCTCACGAGCCTCGTCGCCGTACGTCGAAGCCACGCGATCGAGGAACGCCGAGCGTTCCAGCACGTACTCCTGGGTGCCGATCGTCTCGACGACACTGGCCGCGATCGTGCAGCCGACCTGGGCCGCGCGATCGAGCGGCAGGCCGGCCGCGACACCGGCCATGAAGCCGGCGCGGAAGCTGTCGCCCACGCCCGTGGGGTCGACCGCGGTGACGCCGTCGATCGCTCGGACCTGGTGCGTCGTGCCGTCGGCCTCGTGGACGATGCAGCCGTCCTTGCCGTGCGTGACGACGCGGACACCGACCCGCTCGGCGATGTCGGCGTCGCTCCAGCCGGTCTTCTGGGCGATCAGGGCCGCCTCGTAGTCGTTGCTGAACAGGTACGCGGCACCGTCGATGAGATCGCGGATGAGCTCTCCCCCGGCCCACGCGAGCTGCTGGGACGGGTCGGCGGCGAACGGGATCCCCAGCTCACGGGCGGTGCGCGTGTGGCGCAGCATGCCGTCCGGGTCGTCGGGGCCGATCAGCAGCAGGTCGATCGGGTTCTCGGCATGCAGCGCGGCGACGTCGATCTCACGCGCCTTGGCCATCGCCCCGGGATAGAACGTCACGATCTGCGCGTGCGCCTCGTCGGTGGTGATGGTGCACAGCGCCGTGTGCAGCGTGGGATGGACCAGGACGCTCTCACAGTCCACACCCGCGCCCTGCAGCCACTCGCGGTACCCGAGGTCGAAGTCTCGACCGACGGCCGCCACGAGCGTCGGGTGGAGCCCCAGGCTGCCCAGTCCGAAGGTGATGTTGGCGGCACACCCCCCTCGGCGGACGTCCAGGTCCTCGACGAGGAACGACACCGACAGCTTGTCCAGCTGATCGGGGACGAGCGAGTCGGAGAACTTACCGGCGAAGGTCTGCAGGTGGTCGGTGGCTACCGATCCGGCGATGGCGAGGTGCACGGCCGCCACCATATGCGATCGGGGCGCACCCCCGGAAACCCCGGTGGTACGCCCCGATCCACGTCGGTGGCCCGACGACTCAGTGGAAGGAGTCGCCGCAGGCGCAGGAGCCGGTCGCCATCGGGTTGTCGATGGTGAAGCCCTGCTTCTCGATCGTGTCGACGAAGTCGATCGTCGCGCCGTGCAGGTACGGCAGGCTCATGCGGTCGACGACGACGTTGACGCCGTCGAACTCGCGGATCTCGTCACCGTCGAGCGTGCGCTCGTCGAAGAAGAGCTGGTAGCGCAGGCCGGAGCAACCGCCGGGCTGCACGGCGATGCGCAACGCGAGGTCGTCGCGTCCTTCCTGCTCCAGCAGGCTCTTGACCTTGCCGGCCGCGCCCTCGCTCAGCGTGATGCCGTCGGCGGGGGTGGTTTCGGTGCTGGTCTGGTCCGTGGCGGTCATCGAGGCTCCTCGGTCTACGGATGGATCGTGCGGCTGACGTGGTCAACACCGCACGATCCGGTTCGATTCCCATCCTACGCGCGTCGCGAAGCCCGGAGCCAGCGCGGCGGGCCGAACGGGTCAGGCCGACCAGGACCGCGCGACGCGGGCGGCGAGGTCGCCCAGGTGCCGAGCGGGCTCGGCCATCGCGGCCTCGACACCCACCCGGTCGACCAGGCTGTAGGCCGACTCGACCCCGAGGGCGCGCATCTCACGGCTGCCGACATCGACCCGGCCGGCCAGGACCACGCAGGGCACCGCGTGCCGCATCGCGACGGTGGCGACGCCGTGGACGACCTTGCCCGCGCGGGAGGAGTAGTCGAACGCCCCCTCCCCCGACAGCACCAGGTCGGCGCCGTCCAGGAGCTCGTCGAGTCCGGACTCCTGCGCGACCAGTCCGATGCCGGACGTGACCTCGGCGCCCAGGACCATCAGGGCGAAGCCGAGCCCGCCCGCCGCGCCGGCGCCCTTGAGATCGGCGACGCGCCGCTCGGCGGGCGTGCTGCCGCACACCGCCTCGACGAAACGGTCCAGACGGTGGTCGACGGTGAGGATCTGCTCGTCGGTCAGACCCTTCTGCAGGCCGAACGTGCGCGCGGCGCCGAACATCCCCAGCAGGGTGGTCTCGACGTCGGCCGCCACGACCAGCTCGACACCGGCGAGCCGCTCACAGACCGGTTCCAGGTCGACCACGTTGACGCCGTCGAGCCCGGCAGGTCCGGCGTCGAGCGGCACGTCGGCCGTGGCCCCGAGGGCTGCCAGCAGGCCGGCGCCCCCGTCGGTCGTGGCACTGCCGCCCAGGCCGATCACGATCCGCCGCGCTCCCCCGTCGACCGCGGCCGCGAGGGCCCGGCCGACACCGACGGTCGTGGCGTCCATCGGACGCTCACCGCCGACCAGGTGCAGCCCGCACGCCTGCGCGGACTCGAGGTAGGCCGTGTCACCGTGCAGCAGCAGCCCGACGGGCGTCGGCTCGCCGAGCGGGCCGGGCACCGTGACGACCTCGATCCGCGAGGCGCCACCGAAGGCGCTGTGGAGCGCATCCGCGAACCCCGGTCCCCCGTCGGCCATCGGGGCCTCGACGAGCTCGTCCCCCGGGGCGGAGCGACGCCATCCCTCGGCGATCGCCCGAGCCGCCTCGGGTGCGGTCAGCGTGCCCGCGAACTTGTCGGGCGCGACGACGATGCGCACGTCAGGCGGCGAGGGCCTTCTCGGCCGCGGCGAGCAGCACGCAGGTCGTCAGTCCCTCCATCGCCTGCGTGAGTTCGTCCAGCGGCGGGAAGGAGGGGGCGATCCGGATGTTGCGGTCCCGCGGGTCCTTGCCGTACGGGAACGAGGCACCCGCCGGGGTCAGCGAGATGCCGGCCTCCTTCGCCAACTGCACGACCCGCGAGGCGGTGCCGTCGACGACGTCCAGGCTGACGAAGTACCCGCCGCGCGGCTCGGTCCAGGTCGCCACGCCGTGCGGGCCGAGGCGCTCGGACAGCAGCCGCAGCACGGTCTCGAACTTGGGCCGCAGGATCTCGCGATGGCGGGCCATCAGGTCGAGCACGCCCTGCGGGCTGCCCAGGAACCGCGCGTGACGCAGCTGGTTGACCTTGTCCGGACCGATCGTGCGGAACGCGGTGTGCGACAGGTACCAGGCGACGTTCGCGGGCGAGCCGGCCAGGAAGCTGACGCCGGAGCCGGCCAACGTGATCTTCGAGGTCGACGCGAACACCAGGGCACGCTCGGGATGACCCGCGGAGGCGCACAGGCCGAGGATGTCGACGGGCTTGGCGTGCTCCTCGGTGAGGTCGTGGACCGCGTACGCGTTGTCCCACATGATGCGGAAGTCCGGGGCCGCCGTCTGCAGGGCGGCCAGCTCGGCGGCCACCTCCTGGCTGACGACCGCACCGGTGGGGTTGGCGTACGTCGGGACGAGCCAGATGCCCTTGACGGCCTGGTCGGTGACGTGCTCGCGCACGGCCGCCATGTCCGGCCCGTCCTCGAGCATCGCGACCGGGATCATCTCGATGCCGAGGTGCTCGCAGATCCCGAAGTGGCGGTCGTAGCCCGGCGACGGGCACAGGAACTTGACGGGGCCGTCGCGCCACGGCGCCGGCGACTCCGGGGTGCCGTGCAACAGCGCGAAGACGATCGAGTCGTGCATCATCGACAGGCTGGCGTTGTTGCCGGCCAGCAGCTGATCGACCGGCACGCCCAGGAGCTCGGCGAAGATCGCGCGCAGCTCGGTCAGACCGGTCCCGCCGCCGTAGTTGCGGACGTCGACGCCGTCCGAGAGGTGATCGATCAGCGGCGCCGTCAGCAGGTCCTGCGAGAGGTCGAGCTGGGCCGCCGAGGGCTTGCCGCGGGTGATGTCGAGCTTCAGTCCGGCCTGTTGCAACGCGGTGTACGCCTGCTGCTGCTCGGCCAGGAACGCTTCGAGCTGGTCTCGGGAGAGGGAGTCGAGGGTCACGTGGCCAAGGTATCGCGCACCTCCCGAATCTCGGCGTCGGCACCGCAGGACCGCGATGCTGCCCTACCATCGGCGCCATGACGAGGGCCGCGGACGACCGCTTGCGACGCTGGCTGCTCCGGTGGTCCCGCACCGTGACCCTGCGCCAGACCCTCCTGGCGATCGCCGCGGTGGCCGTGCTGGCCTCGGGCCTGTTCGGAGGCCTGGCCACCGCCACCCCCGAGGGTCCCGCCGAGCTGGAGGTGGGTCGGACGATCCACGCCGAGCCGTTCGACCTCTCGATCGAGCGGGCCCGCCAGGTCGACGATCTCGGACTCGGCGGCGAGCCCCGCGGCCGTTCCATCGCCGTCGTCGCGAAGCTCACGAACACCTCGGACCATCCCGTGTACGGCAGCCAGATCGGCCGGACCCTCCAGCTGCGCGGGCTCGACGGCGTCTACCGGGGAGCCTCCGGCGACGAGACGGGTCCCAGCGAGCAGGCGACGCCCCAGGTCCTGGTCCTCGCGGACGCGAGCATCCTCGGCACCGCCGCTCCGGGGCTGGAGTACGAGGTGGCGTTCGTGTGGGAGCAGGCCGAGTCCGAGCCCGTGCCGACCCGGGCGACGGTCGCCGTCGCCGCGCACACCTGGCGCAAGAGCCGGCTCGACGACCAGTTCCTGTGGTTCGACCCCGTGGTGACCCACTCCGGCGACCTCGCCGTCGAGCCGGGACGTGAGTCGTGAGCCGGCTGGTGCCACGGCGCCCTCCCGCGACCGCCGGCGTGCTGGTCGTGCTCGCCCTGGTGCTGGGTCAATGGCTCCACCAGCAACTGCCGGAGCGCGTCTCGTCGTCGCGGCCGTTCGAGGAGCAGGTCGCGGTGGGCGACACGGTGAGCCTGCGGACCGGTGACGTCGAGGTCCTCTCCGTCGAGGGCGCCACGTCGGTCGCGCCCGCGGGCGGGCAGGTCCTGGTCTCCCCCGGTGTCTTCGTCGCCGTCGAGTTCACCTTCACGCCGCGTGGCGAGTCCTCGTCGTTGCGGTACGCCGCCCTGCGCGACAACGCCGGCCGGGTCCTGCCGTTCTTCGGCTCCAGCGGACGCAGCTCGATCACCTGCACGGGCCGCCTCGTGGACCGGCCGACCCGGTGCCTGGCGGTCGTCGAGGCCGATCCCGCCACGGTGCCGGGGGCCCGGATCGCCGTCGCACCGAGCGACATCGACGAGCGCTGGGACTCGATGGCCGTCATCGACCTGGCGGCCACCCGCCAGTTGGTCCAGAAGTGGAGTGCCCGCAGCGAGCCGCTGGAGCTGCCCGAGGCCGGCGTCATGACCCGGACGGAGGCATCGTGACCGGCACCCTCGAGCACCGCCGCACGTGGTGGCAGCGCAATCGCATCGGCCTGCTGGCGCTGCCGCTGGCGCTCGCGCTGGCCCTGGCCGCCGGCAGCTCGCGGCTGCACGACTACTGGTGGACGCACGGCTTCCACGACCCGGTCCCCGTCTCCGGCGGCGCCGCGTCCCTGGTCGACCAGTACGACGACGGTCACCTGCGCTACCCCATCGAGGCCGAGTACTCCGTGGCCTCGTTCGTGCCGGCGGAGGACCTGCGCCTGCTCGGCGGAGATCCGCTGCCGGACGGTGTGCGCGCCTGGCGACTGAGCCTGGCGGTCGAGGCCGATCCCGACACCGTGCTGACCGGTTGCACCGTCGCGATCGTGGACACGGCGGGCAGCCTGCACCGCGAGTCCGATGCGGGGATGACCCTCGACGGCTCACGCTTCTCGACCTGCGTCCCGGCCGACACCCCGGGCCCCCAGCCCGAGTTCGGCAGTGCCGCGGCCCCGCGGCTGCTCGAGGAGGACGACGTCCGGCCGCCCACCTTCACCACCGACACCGTGTTCCTGCTGCCGCAGGAGGCGGTCCCGGCGGCGGTGCGGCTCTGGTACTCGCTGCCTCGCCACGTCGAGCTGCCGCTGGAGCCCTCAGGCGTCTGAGCCCGCTGCGGCCGTCTCCTGCGCCCACCGGCGCTGGTTGGTCAGGATGCGGTCGATGGCGGCGGCCAGGAGCCCGGCCAGGACGACGTACTCCAGCGCCGACGCCGTGATGTCCAGCCACGGGGCGAACGCCAGGGCCGTGTCGCGGTCCCGCGGTCCCAGCACCAGGCGCCACAGCTCGTTGACGAGGGCGTTGGCCTGGTCGGCGATCACGAAGACCAGGCAGAACATCACCATCGGCACGAGACCGCCCAGGGCCAGGACGCGGAACCCGTCCCGCAGTCCGCTGAAGCGGCCCCGGAACCCCGAGGTCGCCTCCCCCGCCCACCGCCTGACCACGGCCGGTGTGCGAGCACCGACGGCAGCCAGCCTGCGAGGCGCACGCAGCCGGGTCGCGCGGGGCGGCGGCGGGGCGATGCTGCTGCCGAAGACGACAGCGGCGACGGTCAGCCAGGCCAGCGGCACGAGCACCACGTCGTCGGCGTTGTCGATGAACGTGCCGACCCATCCCACGACGGTCGCCACCGGGTCGCCGATCGGCCCGAGGACCTCGATCGCCTCGGCCCAACGGTCCTGCACCCAATGGACGAACCGCCGCTCGGTGATCCACTGCCAGGCCCGGTCCTGGTAGCTCGTGAACGTCACGCCCAGGGTGACGATCCACAGCGTCTCGACGTAGGCGGCGCCGAACGCGAGGGGCCGACTGCGCGCCGGCAGGTCGAACCGGTCGAACAGGAAGCGCAGCACCAGCGCGACGACCACGATCCCCACCAGCAGCCAGCCGGTGGCGATCGCCGTGCGATCGACGTTCGCCGACTCGCCGTAGAAGACCGCCGCACTGCCGTAGAGCTCGTCGTAGGTGGCCTCGTTCACGTAGGCCTCGACGTCCTGCTTCAGCATCCCCTGCGCGGCGTAGACCGTGAGGAAGGGCAGCAGGGCTCCTGCCACGACGCCGAGCCAGCCGTCCGTGTGCGGGGCCGTCCCGGGCGACGGCGCCGAGGTGTCGGCGACCAGCGACGTCAACGAGGTCGAGACGACCAGCAGCATCGCGATGATCGCGACGAGGGTCGACAGCGGCGCCAGCGGGATGACCAGACCGGCCAGCGTCGAGTGGTTCTCGCTCAGGGCGACGGCCAGCCACAGGAAGCCCCAGCGGCCGGCGGCTCCCAGCAGGAAGATCGTGGCCAGCACGGGCCAGTGCGCCCCGGCGAGCCGGAAGCCGTTCCACACGACCGCGATCGCGTCGCGCAGCACCCCCCGGACCTCGCCCATGGGCGGTGAGTCTAGGGCCATCGACGCAGTGCCTAGACCGGAATGCTCACAGTCCGGGAGCTCCCCAGATGGCGAGCCATCGACCCAGGTCGGGCTCGATCGGCACGTCCTTCTCGATCAGGGCCCGCATCCGCAGCTCGGTGGGGTTGTCGCGCCGGCGCGCGCCCGAGGGATCGGGGACGAACGGGTAGAACGTGCCCCGCTTGAACAGGTAGACCAGGGCCAACCGGTGACCCTCGTGCTCGAACACCACGGTGGAGCACAGCATCGCGGTGTCGAAGCCCTGGTCGGCCATCGTGGAGTTCACGGCGTGCAGGTCAGTGACGAGGCCCGCGACGTCGCCCGACGGCCGGGCGACCTCCAGCCACGAGAACCCGAACTCGTCATGGTTCAGCTCGACCGAGGCGGTGGGGTCGGTCCGGATCATCTCCTGCGCCGACGCGATCACCTCGTCGTCCGCGCGCCCCTCACCGTCGCGGAAGCACACCGCACCCTGCCCGGTGAACGCGAAGCCCTCGGCCTGCAGGGTCAGGGCCGCCTGCGGGACCGAGAACAGGACGTCCAGGTTCGCCTTCGGGGGCTTGCTACGGCCGAGCAGACCGTCGAGGAAGCCCACGTCAGCGTCGCTCGGACAGGTCGGCGCCGATTTGGGCGAGCTGGTCGAGGCGAGCCTGCAACGGCGGGTGCGTCGACATCAGCTCCTGCACGCTCTGCCCGTTGACGGCCGGGGCGATGAAGAAGGCGTTCATCGACTGCGCCTCGCGCAGGTCGGAGGTGGGGATCCGGGCCATGTCACCCGAGATCTTCACCAGCGCCGACGCCAGCTTCGACGGACGGCCCGTGAGGTAGGCGCCCGAGCGGTCGGCACTGAGCTCGCGGTACCGCGACAGCGCGCGCGTGAGGATGAAGCTGATCGCCGACACGACGACGCTGACCAAGATGACGACGATCATCGCCGGGCCGCTGTTGCGGTCGCGGCCGCCGCCGAACCACATGCCCCAGCGGGTCAGGAAGCCCGCCAGCAGGCCGAGCGAGGACGCCACCGTCATGACCGAGACGTCGCGGTTGGCGACGTGCGCCAGCTCGTGGGCCAGCACGCCCTCCAGCTCGTCGGCGTCGAGGCGCTGCATGATGCCGGTCGTGACGCACACGGCGGAGTGGCTCGGCGAGCGACCGGTCGCGAAGGCGTTCGGCATCTCGGTCACCGCCACGGCGACGCGCGGCTTCGGCATGTCGGCCAGCGCGACGAGCCGGTCGATCATCGCGTGCAGCTCGGGCGCCTGCTCGGGCTCGACGACGTGGGCGCCCATCGACTTGAGCGCGAGCGAGTCGGAGAAGTACCACTGTCCCCACGACATGCCGAGCACGACGACCAGGCCGAACACCATGTTGGTGCTCGAGATCAGGAACGCGCCGAACGCCACGTAGAGCAGGACCAGTCCCAGCCCGACCCCGCCCATGCGCAGGGTCAGGCCGCGGTCACTGCGAAATCTGGTGCGGGCCATGGTCGTCTCCCTCCACGCGGCGCGGCTCGGTGGGGACCGAGTCGAGCGCCTCGTCGAATCGTCGCAGCAGCGCCTCGTCCTGCGACTCCCCCGGTCGCGTGAGGATGCCCTCGTTCATCAGCTCGTCCACCGCGTCGGCGGTGGCCTCCAGCTCGCGGGTGTGCCGCTCGGCGTCGGCCATCACCCGGCCCACCTCGCCGCTCGTCGCGCCGATCCCGGCGGTGGCGCCTTGGATCTCCTGGCGCGCCTGGGCGGCGGAGTACCGGGCCGCGAGCGTGTCCTTGCGGACCCGGAAGTCCTCGATCTGGCGCTCGATCGACGCGGCCGAGCCGTTCAGCCGGTCCTCCTCGGACCTCAGCTGCGCCCGGCGCTCGTCGAGCTCGGTCGCCGCCTTCTCCAGCGTCACCTGGCGTTCGAGTGCGCGGCGGGCGTCGGCGTCGTCGCCGCGGCCGACCGCGGCCTTCGCCTCGGCGCCGGCGGTCTCGATCTCGCGGCGCAGCCCGGCGAGCTGGATCTCGACCCGCTTGCGACTGGTCGAGACGTCGGCGACGCCACGGCGCACCTGGGCCAGCAACTGGGACTGGGTGCGGTACGCCTCGTCGAGACGCTCGCGCACCTCCTCCAGCCCAGGGCCGTCGCCGCCGTTCTTGCGCGCGCGGAACAGCCGCGTGACACGTCCCCAGATCCCGCCGTCAGCCATGGCACCACCCTAGCCGTGCGCACCAGCATGGGGCCCGGCCTTGTAGGGTCCATGGCGTGAACGACGCAGCCGATCCGACCCCTCAGCGCAAGAGCGGACCCACCCGCAGCCGCAAGGAGGCCGAGGCCGCCCGCAAGGCCCAGATGAAGCGCCCCCTGACCCGCAAGGAGCAGGCCGAGCGCGAGCGCCGTCGTCGTGCGGCCGCTCGCGACAAGCAGCGTCAGGCGCTCATGGGTGGCGGCTCGACCGCCGACCTGCCGGCCCGCGACCGTGGTCCGGCCAAGGCCCTCGCCCGCGACGCCGTCGACCGACGCCGCACCGTCGCCGAGTTTATGCTGCCGATCCTGGTGGTCATCCTCGTGCTCAGCTTCTTCCCGTCACTGGCCTCGGTCGTCTTCAGCCTCTGGACCGTCACGATCTTCGCGACGATCCTCGACGAGGTCTGGCTGCTGATCACGCTCAAGCGCGAGCTGACCAAGCGCTTCACGAAGCCCGAGCGCCGCGGCGCGATGCTCTACGCCGTCCTGCGCAGCACGCAGATCCGTCGCATGCGCCTGCCGAAGCCCGCCATCGAGGTCGGGCAGCCGCTGCGCGAGCACTACTGAGCCGGGGGCCTACTCCGGCCGCAGCGACATCGGCCCGTAGACCTCGGTCCCGTCCTGCAACAGGCGCACGCGCTCGACCCCGTCCTCGAGCAGGTCCTCGAAGCTCGTGCCGATCCAGGTCTCGGCCTCGCTGCGCTGGTCGAACGTCTCGGACGTGCCGGTCGCCTCGCCGGCGCTGTTCTCGTACTGCCAGGACCAGGTCATCTCAGCTCTCCTTGGTCGATGCTCGGACGAACGGGGGCTTGGTGACCGTGAAGGACTCGGCGCGGCCGCGCACGTCGACCGTGACGGTCGAGCCGTCCTCGACGGACGGCTCGAGCAGGGCCAGGCCGATGCCCTGACGCAACGTCGGCGAGAAGGTGCCCGACGTGACCTCGCCGAGGGTGGCGCCGTCCGCGTCGTGGACCGCCATCCCGGGACGCGGGATGCCGCGTCCCTGCGAGAGCAGGCCGCGCAGCGTGCGCACCTTCTTCTCGGCGCGCTGGCGCTCGAGCGCCTCCTTGCCCCAGAACGTGGGCTTGGACCACCCGATCGCCCAGCCGGTGCGCGCCATGACGGGCGTGACCTCGGCCGACAGCTCGTGACCGTGCAACGGGTAGCCCATCTCGGTGCGCAGGGTGTCGCGGGCGGCGAGCCCACAGGCGCGGATGCCCAGCGACTCCCCCGCCGCCATGGCGGCGTCCCAGACGGCGACGGCGTCCTCGGCCGGGACCACGAGCTCGTAGCCGCGCTCGCCGGTGTACCCCGTCCGGCAGACCGTGAGCTCGACACCGTCGACCGTCCCGGTGGTGAAGGACATGTACTCGTGATCGGCCCGCAGGCCGAGAGCTGCGAGCAGCTCGTCGCTGGACGGCCCCTGGATCGCCAGCACGGCGTGGTCGCGGTGCTGGTTCTCGACCTCGATCCCCTCGGGCGCGGCTGCCTGCAGCCGACGCACGACCTCCGCGTTGTTGGCGGCGTTCGGGATCAGGAAGACCTCGAAGTCACTGCGCAGGTAGGCGATGAGGTCGTCGATCGTGCCTCCGTCCTCGGAGCAGCACAACGTGTACTGCGCCTTGCCCGGCGTGATGCGGCCCAGGTCGTTGGTCAGGCAGGAGTTCACGAACCCCGCCGCACCGGTGCCGCGCACGAGGGCCTTGCCCAGGTGGCTGACGTCGAACAGGCCGACCGCCTCGCGGACGGCCTTGTGCTCGGCGAGCACACCGCCACCGGCGTACTCGAGGGGCATCGACCACCCACCGAACTCGGAGAACTTGGCGCCGAGCGCCTCGTGTCGCTCGCGCAAGGGCGACTGGAGCAGGTCCATGCGGGCCAAACTACCGCTGACTACAGTGGCTGCATGTCCACGGTCCAGTTGCGTGCCTCCCTGCCCACCGTCGATGCCGTCGTGGCCCTGCTGCCGTCCGGTGCGGAGCTCCCGAGCGGAGTCCCGTGGGCGGCCTTCGGCTTCACCGGCGAGTCCGGCGACGTGGCCGTCGTCCCCAGCGGGGACGAGCAGGTGACGGCGTGGGTCGTCACCGCGGCCGAGCCCGACGCCGAGCAGCAGCGTCGTGCCGTCGCCAATGGTCTGCGCGCGGTGCCGAAGGCCACCCGGATCGGCATCGATCCCAGCCGCCTGCCCGAGCCCGACCTGGCCGCCATCGCGGAGGCTGCGGTGCTGACGACCTACACCTACCTCGACTACAAGGGCACCGAGGCCCGCGAGAAGACCACGGTCGTCGACACCGTGACGATCCTGAGCCCCGACGCCCGCAAGGCCGCGACCAAGCGACTCGTCGACGAGGCCGTCGTGGTCGCCGAAGCCACCTGCGTGGCCCGCGACTGGGTCAACACTCCTCCCGGCGACCTGCGTCCGCCCTCGTTCGCCGACGCGATCAAGGCAGCGGCTCCGGCCGGCGTGCGCGTCACCGTCTGGGACGAGAAGCGTCTCGCCAAGGAGAACTGCGGCGGCATCCTGGGCGTCGGCGCCGGCTCGGACGCCCCGCCGCGCCTGGTCCGCCTGACCTACAACCCCGAGGGCGCTACGAAGCACCTCGCGCTCGTGGGCAAGGGCATCACCTTCGACTCGGGCGGCCTCTCGCTCAAGCCGGGCGCCTCGATGATGACGATGAAGTGCGACATGGGCGGCGCAGCCGCGATCGTCGCCGCGACGAACGCCATCGCGCGCCTCGGCCTGCCGATCCGCGTGACGGCGTACGCCTGCATCGCCGAGAACCTGCCCAGCGGAACGGCCACGCGCCCCGGCGACGTCCTGCGCATGCGCTCGGGCGCCACCGTCGAGGTGCACAACACCGACGCCGAGGGCCGCCTGGTCCTGGCCGACGGGCTGGCCCTCGCGGTCGAGGACGAGCCCGACCACGTGATCGACGTCGCCACGCTGACCGGCGCCGCGATGGTCGCCCTGGGCACGCGCACCACCGCCGTCCTGGGCAACGACGACGACCTGCAGGAGCGCGTGCTGGCCGCGGCCGAGCTCGCGGGCGAGCCGATGTGGCGCCTGCCCATCACCGAGGAGATCGGCGCGGCCGTGAAGACCTCGTCGATCGCCGACCTGCGCCAGCACAACCCGAAGCCCTACGGCGGCACGCTGTTCGCCGCCGCCTTCCTGCGTGCCTTCGTCGGCGACGCCTCGTGGGCCCACCTGGACATCGCCGGACCGGGGTACAACGACGGCGGTGCGTTCGACTACACGCCCGGCGGCGGCACCGGTGCCGGCGTGCGCACGCTCGTCCGCCTCGCCCGCGACCTCGGCTGACCCCGGTGTCAGCCTTCGACGACCTCCTGCTCGCCGAGCAGGAGGCCTCCGGCCAGGCGTCCGTCACCGCCGCGCTGGTGCGCGACGGCGCGCTGCAGTGGTCGGGCGCGGTCGGCACGGTCGACGGACGCGACGGTGCCCCCGCGACGCCCGCGACCCCGTACCGGATCGGCTCGATCACCAAGACGTTCGTCGCCGTCGAGGTGATGCGGCTGCGTGACGAGGGCCGGCTCGATCTCGCCGATCGCATTGAACGGCACCTGCCCGACGTGCCGTTCGGCCACGTCACGATCGCCCAGCTGTTGTCCCACACGTCGGGGTTGCAGGCCGAGACGAACGGACCGTGGTGGGAGCGCACTCCGGGCGGCGACTGGGACGAGCTCATCGGCTCGGGCCTGGAGCTGGTCCACACTCCCGGGACGCGCTTCCACTACTCGAACGTCGGCTTCGCCGTCCTGGGCCGTCTCGTCGCGGTGCTGCGCCGGACCTCCTGGTTCGACGCCGTCCGCGTGGGGATCCTCGAGCCGCTCGGGATGCAAGGCGTCACGCTGCAACCCGGCGGCGGCGCGGCGGTGGGCCTGTCCCACCACCCCCTCGACGATCGCCTCATGGTCGAGCCCCATCACGACGCCGGAGCGATGGCGCCCGCCGGGCAGCTGTGGGCCGGCGCCGAGGAGCTGGCCCGTTGGGCCGCCTTCGCCGCCGGCGACACCGGCGACGTGCTCTCGGCCGCGACCTGGGCCGAGATGGTCGTCCCGCTCGCCGTGGACGATCGGCCCGGCGTCCCCTGGGCGACCGCGCAGGCACTGGGCTGGCGCATCTGGCCGGGCAACGGATCGGGCCGTCTGGTCGGCCACGGCGGCTCGATGCCCGGATTCCTGGCCACCGCCATCGCCGAGCCGGAGAGCGGCTGGGGCGTCGTCGTCCTCACCAACGACACGCTGCGGCTGGGCGACCTCGCCACCGGGCTGCTCGAGGCAGCCCGGATGCTGGACCAGCGACCCACGCCCGCGACCGCCGTGGAGCCGGCGCCCGACGTGGCCGATCTGGTGGGCGACTGGTTCTGGGGTCCTGTCCCGTACCGGCTCGAGGCGACGGCCGACGGCTTCCATCTCTCCGACGCCATGGCCAACCGGCGCTCGCGCTTCGTGCGCGACGGTGACGGCTGGCGCGGGCTGGACACCTACTTCGCCGGCGAGCGCCTGGTGGTGCGGCCCGACGGGGCCCTGGACCTGGCCTCGTTCATCCTCAGCCGCGAGCCCTACGACCCGGCGGTCGCGCACCCCGGCGGCCTGGACCCCCGCGGCTGGCACTGAGGCCGGGGCCGACGCTGCTCAGAGACCGAGCGTGCGGGCGGCCTGCTCGACCTTGTCCCAGCGACTCCGGTCGCCGCCGGTGCGGTCCGGGTGGGCCTGGGCGCGCGCCGCGCGCAGGACCCGCTCGAGGTCGGACTTGGACGGGTTGCGCGGCAACGGGTCGGTGCCGGCGATCGTCTCGAGCGTCATGATCGCGCCGAACTGCGACGGGCTGTAGTCGCCGCGCTCAACCTCGACACTGGTCTTCTTGGCGCTGGCGCGCGCGTTGTAGTCGCGCATCCGCTGGGGATAGCCCACGCGATTCGCGTCGTAGACCGGGATCTTCAGGCTGCGCGCCAGGTCGGCGGCGGCCTTCTCGTTGGGGATGCGGCGACGGGTCCACTCGCCGTCGGAGGCGACGAACACGACCGTCGTCTGCGTGACGGTGGTCTTGGGCTCGACATACGCCTCGACCCCCGTCCGGGTGGTCGCGAACTCACGCAGGGCGGCCAGGTCGGCCCGCGTGGCGTCGCGGTCGGACACGACGGCACCGGCATCGGTGCGGCGGCGACGCTTGAAAAGACCCACGGCGCAATTCTGCCGGACGCGGCCCACTGACGACGCCAACCTCGCCGCAACCGGGCCATCCGCGGCTCCCCGGTGGCAGTCGTCACCGAGCAGGTGACAAGATGACATGAGACCACCTACCCGGAGGACATCGTGCCCGACGACGCACCCCATTCGTTCGACATCGTCATTCTCGGAGCCGGAAGCGGGGGCTATGCGTGCGCACTGCGCGCCGTCCAGCTCGGCAAGACCGTTGCCATGATCGAGAAGGCCAAGGTGGGTGGCACGTGCCTCCACGAAGGCTGCATCCCCACCAAGGCGCTGCTGCACGCGGCCGAGGTCGCCCAGACCGCCCGCGAGGGTGACTCGATCGGCGTCCACACCAGCTTCGACGGCGTCGACATGACCAAGGTCAACGCCTACAAGCAGGGCGTGATCGACCGCCTCTACAAGGGACTCACCGGCTTGGTGAAGTCCGGCGGCATCACCGTCATCGAGGGCGAGGGCAAGCTCGTCGACGCCAAGACCGTCGAGGTCGACGGCCAGCGCTACACCGGCACGAACGTCGTGCTCGCCACGGGCTCGGAGCCGCGCACGCTCGGCATCGAGATCGGCGGCCGGGTCATGACCAGCGACCAGGCCCTGCGCATGGACGAGGTCCCGAAGCGCGCCGTCATCATCGGCGGCAGCGTCATCGGCGTCGAGTTCGCCTCCGTGTGGAACTCCTTCGGCGCCGAGGTCACGATCATCGAGGCCCTCCCGACGCTCGTCCCGCTCGAGGACCCGATCCTCAGCAAGGGCCTCGAGCGCGCCTTCCGCAAGCGCAAGATCGGCTTCAAGACCGGGGTCAAGTTCACCGGCGTCGAGCAGAACGACGACGGCGCCGTCGTCACCCTCGAGAACGGCGACACCATCGAGACCGACGTCGTCCTGGTCGCCGTGGGCCGTGGCCCGCGCTCGGCCGGGCTCGGCTTCGAGGAGGCCGGCGTCAACGTCGAGCGCGGCTGGGTCCCCACCGACGAGCGCTTGCGCACCAACGTCGACGGCGTCTTCGCGGTCGGCGACCTCGTGCCCGGCCTGCAGCTGGCGCACCGCGGCTTCGCCCACGGCATCTTCGTGGCCGAGGAGATCGCGGGCCTCAACCCGCGCCCCGTCATCGACTCGAACATCCCCCGCGTCACCTACTGCGAGCCCGAGTTGGCGTCGGTCGGTCTGACCGAGGCCCAGGCCAAGGAGAAGCACGGCGAGGTCGAGACGGTCGAGTACAACCTCGGCGGCAACGGCAAGAGCCAGATCCTGCAGACCGCGGGTGTCGTGAAGGTCGTCCGCGAGAAGGACGGCCCGATCGTGGGTGTCCACATGCTCGGCGCGCGCATGGGCGAGCAGATCGGCGAGGCGACGCTCTGGGTCGGCTGGGAGGCCTACCCCGACGACGTCGCGGAGTTCATCCACGCCCACCCCACCCAGAACGAATCCCTCGGCGAGGCGGCTCTCGCCCTGGCCGGCAAGCCGCTGCACTCGCACGCCTGAGATCAAGGACAACGACACATGGCAACCGAAGTCACCCTTCCCGCGCTCGGCGAGTCCGTCACCGAGGGCACCGTCACCCAGTGGCTCAAGTCCGTCGGCGACACGATCGAGGTCGACGAGCCGCTGCTGGAGATCTCGACCGACAAGGTCGACACCGAGATCCCCTCCCCCGTCGCCGGCACGATCCTCGAGATCCGGGCCGAGGAGGACGACACCGTCGAGGTGGGCGCCGTGCTGGCGATCATCGGCGACGAGGGCGAGTCCTCGTCCGACGGTGGCTCCGACGCGGCCGAGGCCGCGGGCGACACGAACCTGGACGGCGACGAGGCCGAGGTCGAGCCCCAGTCCGAGGAGCCGGCCGCCGAGGCCGAGGAGCCGGCCGCCGAGCCCGAGGAGGAGGCGCCCGCCCCCGAGCCCGAGGCCAAGCCGGCGTCGTCCGGCAGCGCACAGGGCCAGGCCGTCACGCTGCCCGCCCTGGGCGAGTCCGTCACCGAGGGCACCGTCACCCAGTGGCTCAAGTCCGTCGGCGACACCGTCGAGGTCGACGAGCCGCTGCTGGAGATCTCGACCGACAAGGTCGACACCGAGATCCCCTCGCCCGTCGCCGGCACGCTGCTGGAGATCAAGGTCGCCGAGGACGAGACGGTCGAGGTCGGCGCCGAGCTGGCGATCATCGGCGAGGAGGGTGCGGCTCCCGCCGAGTCGCAGCCCGAGCCCGAGCCGGAGCCGGAGCCCGAGCCCGAGCCCGAGCCCAAGGCTGAAGAGCCCAAGGCCGAGGAGCCGAAGGCTGAAGAGCCGAAGGCTGAAGAGCCCCAGCAGGAGCAGCCGAAGGCGCAGGAGTCCGACTCCTCCGACGGCTCGAGCGAGGGCTACGTGACGCCGATCGTGCGCAAGCTGGCCAAGCAGCACGGCGTGGACCTGGCGACCGTCACCGGCTCCGGTGTCGGCGGCCGCATCCGCAAGCAGGACATCCTCGACGCCGCCGAGAAGAACAAGGCGGCCCAGGCCCCGGCCCAGGAGTCGGCACCGGCCGCTTCCGCGGCGCCGGCGTCCGAGCCGTCCCCGCTGCGTGGTCGCACCGACAAGCTGACCCGGCTGCGCAAGACCATCGCCACGCGCATGGTCGAGTCGCTGCAGGTCGCGGCGCAGCTCACGCAGGTGCACGAGGTCGACGTCACCGAGGTCGTGCGACTGCGTGCCCAGCACAAGGACGCGTTCCTGGAGCGCGAGGGCGTCAAGCTGACCTACCTCCCGTTCTTCGCGAAGGCGGCCATCGAGGCGCTCAAGCAGTACCCGCAGGTCAACGCGGCGCTCGACCTCGAGGGCGGCACCGTCACCTACCCCGACGGCGAGCACCTGTCGATCGCGGTCGACACCGAGCGCGGCCTGCTGGCTCCGACCATCAAGGACGCGGGCGACCTCAACATCGCCGGACTGGCACGCAAGATCGCCGACATCGCCGCCCGCACCCGCAACAACAAGGTGCTGCCCGACGAGCTCTCCGGCGGGACGTTCTCGATCACGAACCTGGGCAGCAACGGGGCCCTGTTCGACACGCCGATCATCAACCAGCCGCAGGTCGCGATCCTCGGCGTCGGCTCGATCGTCAAGCGCCCGGTCGTCATCACCGACGCGAACGGCTCCGAGTCCATCGCGATCCGCTCGATGGCCTACCTGGCCCTGACGTACGACCACCGCATCATCGACGGTGCCGACGCCGGTCGCTTCCTGACTGCGATCAAGGAGCGGCTGCAGGCCGGCGCCTTCGAGGGCGAGCTGGGCTGACCATGCAGGTCGTGGTGGGGGGCGCGTCGGGATTCCTCGGCGCGCCCCTCGTCCATCATCTGCGCCAGCGCGGACACGACGTCACCGCACTGGTGCGCCGCACGGCGGGCACCGGGGAGTCCTGGTGGAAGCCCTCCGAAGGCCTCGTCGACCAGGAGCTGATCAACTCGGCCGACGCCGTCGTCAACCTCTCCGGCTCCCCCATCCAGCAGTGGCCGCGCACCCCCGGGCGCAAGGCCGAGATCCTCTCCTCGCGCCTGGGCGCCACGGGCACGCTCGCCCGGGCCGTGGCCGCCGCACCCACGCCTCCGGCGTTCCTCTCGGGCTCCGGGATGTCCTGGTACGGCATCGATCGCGGCGCCGACGAACTGGACGAGACCTCCGAGCCCGGGACGGGCTTCCTCGCCGACGTCGCCCAGCAGTGGGAGGCCGCCGCCGCGCCCGCGGTGGAGGCCGGCGCCCGCGTGGCCTACCTGCGCACCTCGATCGTCCTGGACCGCTCCGGTGGCGCGCTCCAGCTGATGTTGCCGCCGTTCCGCCTGGGCCTGGGCGCTCGGCTCGGGGACGGCGACCAGTACTTCTCGACGATCTCGCGCCGTGACTGGGTGACAGCGGTGACGCACGTGCTCGAGGGCGAGCTGAGCGGTCCGGTCAACCTGGCCATCCCCGACGACGTCACCAATCGCGACTTCACCAGCACGCTCGCCTCGACCCTGCGCCGACCGGCCGTGCTGGCGGCACCGTCGTTCGCCGTCCGGCTCGCGCTCGGCGGACTCGCCGACGACCTGCTGGGATCGCTGCGCCTGCGTCCCGCCGCGCTGATGGCCGACGGGTTCTCCTTCGCCGACCCGGGCATCGACCGCGTGCTGCGCACGGCGCTCGGCCGGGGCGCCTGAGCCTCACGACACCCGCACGATCCGCCACCGCCCGCCCTCGCGCTCGAGGTCGACGGTGCGCCGGCTCCACCCGTCGGCCGGGAGCCTCCTGCGCGCACCGTCGGGCAGCACCGCCACCGTCGGACCGAGCCGCTCGACGACCTCGATGCCCGCGGCACCCCCGTCACGGCATGACGCGCGGATCGTCCGTGCCCCCTCGACGGTGACCCCGCGCTCACGCCACGCGCGCAGCCGCTCGACGTCGGCGCGACCCGCGTCGGAGCCGTAGATCCCGGACAGCAGGCCTTCGTCGGCGGTGGTCCACGCGGCAGTGCGCACCGTGTCGAGGGCCGTGAGGGCATCGCACCCGCCGGTGCCCGGAACGACCAGCGCGACGAGAGCCGCGATCAACTCCCCCATGGCCGCAGCCTCGCGCCACGGGCCACGGATGTCGACTCTCCCTCCACAGCCCTGAGACGATGGACCCGTGGCGACCATCCGTGAAGCGACCCCCGCCGACCTCCCGGCGATCCTCGACATCCACAACGAGGCGATCCTGAACACCACCGCGATCTGGGACGAGACGCCTGCCGAGCTCGCCGACCGGGTCCGCTGGTACGAGAACCTCGTCACGGCCGGCTACCCGGTGCTGGTCGCCGAGACCGGGGGCA
The DNA here is from genome assembly GCF_014334735.1 of Aeromicrobium senzhongii. Taxonomy (NCBI): domain Bacteria; kingdom Bacillati; phylum Actinomycetota; class Actinomycetes; order Propionibacteriales; family Nocardioidaceae; genus Aeromicrobium; species Aeromicrobium senzhongii. The sequence continues at coordinate 1,130,515 of NZ_CP060587.1, read as the reverse complement.
CGGTCGCCGGGTATGCCTCCTACGGGCCGTTCCGCACCCGCAGCTCCTACCGGCACACCGTCGAGAACTCCGTCTACGTGCACCGCGACCACCGACGCCGCGGCATCGCCCGCGAGCTGCTCGTCGCGCTGCTGGGGCACGCCTACGACGACGCCGACGTCCACGTCGTGCTCGCCCTCATCGAGTCGGGCAACACCGTCTCGATCGAGCTGCACGAGGACCTCGGCTTCGAGCAGACCGGGCACCTGGCCGAGGTCGGCCGCAAGTTCGACCGGTGGTTGGACCTGACGATCCTTCGCTGCCCCGTAGGCTGATCGCGTGCGCTTCCTCCAGGACTGGTACGGCGACGCCGCGCTCGAGTACACGCAGGCGTGGGACCTCCAACGCGACGTGCACGCCGACCGGGTCGCCGACCGCATCCAGGACACGGCCCTGCTCCTGGAGCACCCGCCGGTCTACACCGCCGGCCGGCGCACCGAGCCGCACGAGCGTCCCCAGGACGGCACCCCCGTCGTGGACGTCGATCGCGGCGGCAAGATCACCTTCCACGGACCCGGGCAGCTGGTCGGCTACCCGATCGTGAAGCTGCCCTCGCACGTGCTGGTCGTCGACTACGTGCGCCGGATCGAGGAGGCCCTGATCCGCACGCTCGCCGAGCTCGACGTCGCCACGGGCCGCGTTCCCGGCCGTTCGGGCGTCTGGTTGCCGGCCGCCCTGGGTCGCCCCGAGCGCAAGATCGCCGCGATCGGCATCCGCGTCTCGCGGGGGGTGACCATGCACGGCTTCAGCCTCAACTGCGACGTCGACATGGGTTGGTACGACCGCTTCGTCCCCTGCGGCATCGCCGACGCGGGCGTCACCTCGCTCGACCGCGAGATCGGGCGCGACGTCCGCCCGGCCGACGTGGCGCCCCGGGTCATCACCCACCTGCGCGACCTGCTGGCGTGGGGGCCGTACGCCCCCTCCCCCGACATCGAGCGCGTCGAGCACGCCTCGGTGCCCCTGCTCTGAGCCTCCGCTCAGTCGATGACGGCGTCCGCGTCGGGCGCTTGGAGCCGCCAGCCCAGCACCCCGGCCACGACACTGGCCAGCGCCACACAGGCCAGGAACGGCGCCAGGATCTGCTCGGGGCTCCACGTGGTCGCCGCCCAGCCCGCCAGGATCGTCGGCACCGCCATCGCGGAGTAGGCCAGCACGTAGAAGGCGCTCATGACCTCGCCGCGATGACCCGCCGGCACGACGTCGCCCAGGTGACGCAGCGAGCTGCCGAACGCCATGCCGAAGAAGAACCCGAGCACGGTCGAGGTGGCCAGGATCGCCACCGCGGAGCCGGTGTGGATCGCCACGATGCTGACCAGCAGCATCACGGCCGTGCCGGCGTCGCCGGCCACGGCCGCCACCCGGGGCGTCCACCGGACGGCGACCAGCTGGCTGATCGCGGCGGCGAACGCCGACAGGGCCACCACGGATCCACCGAAGACGAGGTTGTCGGTGCCGACGGCGTCCGAGGCGATCTTCGGGAACAGCGACAGGAAGACCCCCAGCACCGACCACGAGGCCATGACCCCGATCGCCGCGAACCGGAAGTCGGCCGCGATCGACCCCGGCACCCGGGGCCGGGCGATCCGCAGGTCCTCCGCGCCGTGGCCGTCGTGCGGTTCCCTCATCACGAGGATCGCCACCAGCAGGGCGGTGATGAGGACCGCGAGCAGCACGTACGGCGTGACCAGGGGGTGCGCCCCGTACTGCGCGATCAACGCCGTCGCCATGATCGAGATCGCGATGCCGAGGTTGAACGCCACCCCGGTGCGCTTGCCCGACCGCGCCCCCTGATCGGGCTGCAGGTCCAGCAGCGCGGCCGACGCGGCCACGACGATCGCGCCGACGCCCACCCCGTGGATCGCGCGGGCCACGATCAGCCAGGCGACGGACTCCGCCAGGACGAAGAGCGCGAGTCCGGCCAGCAGCGCCAGGACCGCGGCGATCAGGACGGGACGGCGCCCGATCCGGTCCGACACCGGCCCGGTCAGCACCACGCTGACCAGGGCGCCGAAGGCGTACACGGCGAACACGACGGTCGTCGTGAGGGGCGCGAAGTCCCACTCCGCGGCGTACACCCCGTACAGCGGGGCCGGCGCTCCGGAGATGCCCAGACCCACTGCCAGCAGCACCATGATCACCGGATAGGCCCATCGCTGCGTCGTGTCGACCCGAGTTCTCACCGGCTCAGCCTAGGGGGTGAGAGGCACTTCACAGATGCGATCACCACCCCCGCGTAGGGTGGTCCCCGTGACCATCGCTCCCGAAGGACGCAAGATGTTGCGGCTCGAGGTTCGCAACGCCGAGACGCCGATCGAGAAGAAGCCCGCGTGGATCAAGACCCGTGCCAAGATGGGCCCCGAGTACAACGAGCTGATGAAGCTCGTGAAGAGCGAGGGCCTGCACACGGTCTGCCAGGAAGCCGGCTGTCCCAACATCTTCGAGTGCTGGGAGGACCGCGAGGCCACCTTCCTCATCGGGGGCGAGCAGTGCACCCGCCGCTGCGACTTCTGCCAGATCGACACGGGCAAGCCCTCCGACCTCGATCGTGACGAGCCGCGCCGCGTCGCCGAGAGCGTCCGCACCATGGAGTTGAAGTACGCCACGATCACCGGCGTCGCCCGCGACGACCTGCCCGACGGCGGGGCGTGGTTGTACGCCGAGACGGTGCGCAAGATCCATGAACTGAACCCGGGCACGGGCGTCGAGAACCTCATCCCCGACTTCAACGGCATCCCCGAGCTGCTGACCGAGGTCTTCGAGTCGCGCCCCGAGGTGCTGGCCCACAACGTCGAGACCGTGCCGCGCATCTTCAAGCGCATCCGCCCGGCCTTCCGCTACGAGCGCTCGCTCGATGTGCTGACGCAGGCGCGCGCGTTCGGCCTGGTCACCAAGTCCAACCTGATCCTGGGCCTGGGCGAGACCCGCGAGGAGGTCTCGCAGGCGCTGCGCGACCTGCACGCCGCCGGTTGTGAGCTCATCACGATCACCCAGTACCTGCGTCCGTCGGCACGTCACCACCCCGTCGAGCGGTGGGTCAAGCCCGAGGAGTTCGTCGAGCTGCAGCAGGAGGCGGACGAGATCGGCTTCTCCGGCGTCATGTCCGGGCCTCTCGTCCGTTCGTCCTACCGCGCCGGAAGGCTCTACCAGCAGGCCATGGACGCCCGGGCCTGACGTAGAATCGGGCTCATGTCCAGCCCCGCATCCGCCGTGCCCACCGGTCGCCTCGCGCAGTTGCGCAATGCGTACCAGATGACGAAGAAGACCCAGCCGCGCATCGGCCTGCTGCTGCTGGGCGTCTTCGTCCTGTCCGCAGCCGCCGTGGCCGCCCTTGGCGTGCTCCTGCTGGGCACCGCCTGGTTCTCGATCATCATCACCGCCGTGCTGGCGCTGACGACCTCGCTGCTGGTCACGATGATCGTGTTCGGCAAGCGCGCCGAGAAGTCGATGTACCAGCAGGCCGAGGGCCAGCTGGGCGCCGGCGCAGGCGCGCTGCAGATGCTCCGCCGCGGCTGGGACGTCAAGCCCGCCGTCGGCTTCACCAAGCAGCAGGACGTCGTGCACCGTCTCGTCGGCCGCCCCGGCGTCGTGCTCGTGGGCGAGGGCCAGCACGCGCGGGTCAAGAACCTGCTCGCCTCCGAGGCCAAGAAGCACCAGCGCATCGTCGGCGACGGTGTCCCTGTGACGACGCTGATGGTCGGCCGTGGCGAGGGCGAGGTCCCGCTGCCCGATCTGGTCAAGCGGGTCAAGAAGCTGCCGAAGGCGATCAAGCCCGCCCAGCAGACCGACGTGCTCTACAAGCTCAAGGCGCTCGACGCGATGCGTCCGGCCGCCCCCATGCCGCGCGGCCCGATGCCCACGAGCATGAAGGGCGCGCGCAAGGCGATGCGCGGCTGACTCAGGCCCGGACGACCTTGCTGCCGGCCGCGAGGTCGTGCAGTCCGCGCTTGTCCTCGGTCATGATGATCGCGGGGATCACGAAGCTGAGCAGGACGGTGCGCAGCACCGCGCGGGGGATGCCGATCGGCCTACCGTCGGGGTTGATCAGTCGCAGGCCCATGACGCGCTTGCCGATCGAGAAGCCGACCAGGCCGAGCAGGATCGACACCTCGAGCACGAACACGCCGTTGATGATCAGCTGGTCGCGGATGCCGGCGGGCGGGAACCGTACGCCGGCCCACCCGAACAGGGCGACGGCGGACAGGCTGGCGATCACCCAGTCGATGAGCAGCGCGACGATGCGCCGGCCCAGCGAGGGCTCGTCGTAGGTCTCGGTCACGTCTCCAAGCGTAGGCAGCGGCGTCAGCCGGCCCGGGCGAGGGTGGTGTCGTGGCGGTGGGTGTGGCGGTGGCAGGCGGTGCAGAGTCCGACGAGGTTGGCCAGGTCGGTGGGGCCGCCGTCGGACCATCGTCTGCGGTGGTGGACATGATCGATCGAGTTGTGGCAGTGGTCGGTGGCGCAGCTTCCTTCTTGTTGGACCCAGACCGCGTGGCGTTGTTTCGCGGTGGCGTCACGGTGACGACGGCCGACGTCCAGGACGGTGCGGTTCGGTCCGATGTGGTCGACCAGGACGGGGATGAGGTCGGCGCCGCAGGTCAGGTGCGCCAGCAGGTTCGGTCCGATGTGGCCGAAGCCGTCCAGGACGGCCGGCTCGACCGGCACGAAGGCGCCTTGGGTGTCGGGTGCGAGCGCCTGCTGCAAGGTGCCGGCGTCCACGATGACGTGGATCTGGGGACGGACGGTGCCGTCGGTGGGCAGACCCTCGGCCAGTACCCGGGTGAGCAGTTGGTCGAGGCCGTCGATGCGACGCTCGGAGGCGGAGCGCCGGTCCCCCGCCTCCCGCGGCACCGACACCGCATCGAGCACGACCTTCAGCTTCGCCCCGACGTCGATGGGCAGGAACCCGGTGACGTGCCACCCGTCCTGCAACGCGTTCAGCGTCAAGTGCGCCTTGTCCGCGCCGGCGATCCACGCCTCGTCGAGCTCCTCGGCATGGAGGATCGCCCGCAACCGGTCGACCAACGCCTTGACCCGCGACGGCGGATGCAGCAGCGCCACGGCGACCAGGTGTGACTCCAACCGCCGCACCTCGACCTGGTCGACATGGGCCAACGCGAACGAGAACCGCGCCACATGATCGATCGAGATCCGACCGGCCCTTGCGGCCTCCCCCACCTGCGGCAACTCACACATCGTCCCCGCCGCGGTGATCAGCTGACGCGTCCGCCGCGCATCCTGACGCAACTCACGCCGGGCCCACGTCGACACACTCGACGCGTCCTCAGCCACGTCCCCTGTGACTGGTCGAGTTCCGCGAGGCGCTCGGCCATCGCAGCCTCGGCGGCATCGCGGGCCGCGGACAACGCGCGCAACTCCTCGGCCACCGAGCTGGTGACCGATCGCACCGTCTGAGCAGCCGTGCGCAACGCGCCGACCAGCTCGTCAACCCCCGAAGACATGCCCACACCTTATTGGGTCATGTGTTCGAATGTCCAGTCTTTTTTCCTGCCATCTCGGCGCTTGCTGCGCGCTCGCTGCTTAGCACTCGCCACCGACACCGGGTCAATTTGACGAACTGCGGCAGCGTAACCTGCATGTAACAATCCGGTGATGGACGGGAAACTGCCCCCACCTAGCCTCTAGGTGGACGCAGGGAGATGCCGTCCGAACCGATCTATCCGCTGCATCGCGGTCGAGGAGGCCACATGTTCGGCAATGCCGACGAGTTCTTCAAGTTTGTCCGGGACGAGGGCGTCGAGTACATCGACATCCGCTTCACCGACCTTCCGGGCATCCAGCAGCAGGTCACGATGCCGATCTCGGCATTCGATGAGGACACCGCCGCCGAGGGCGTCGCGTTCGACGGCTCGTCGATCCGCGGGTTCCAGACCATCGACCAGTCGGACATGAAGCTGCTGCCGGACTACGGCACCGCGTACGTGGATCCCTTCCGCAACCCCAAGACGATCGCGATGGACTTCTTCGTCCACGACCCGATCACGGGCGAGGCGTACTCGCGCGATCCGCGCAACATCGCCCGCAAGGCCGAGGCGTACCTCAAGACCACCGGCATCGGCGACACGGCGTTCTTCGCCCCCGAGGCCGAGTTCTACATCTTCGACCGCGTCGCCTACGGCACCAGCGCGAACAAGAGCTACTACGAGATCCAGTCCGCCGAGTCGGCATGGTCGACCGGCGACGACCTGGCGGACAACCGCGGCTACAAGGTCCGCTACAAGGGTGGCTACTTCCCGGTCCAGCCGACCGATCGCTTCGCCGACCTGCGCAACGACATGATGACGAACCTGGCGAACGCCGGCCTCATCCTCGAGCGCGGCCACCACGAGGTGGGCACCGCCGGCCAGGCCGAGATCAACTACCGCTTCGACACGCTGCTCAAGGCCGCGGACGACACGATGAAGTTCAAGTACCTCGTCCGCAACACCGCGTGGGCCAACGACAAGACCGTGACGTTCATGCCGAAGCCGATCTTCGGCGACAACGGCTCGGGCATGCACGTGCACCAGTCGATCTGGAACAACGGCGAGCCGCTGTTCTACGACGAGGCCGGCTACGGCGGACTCTCCGACACGGCCCGCTGGTACATCGGCGGCATCCTGAAGCACGCCCCGTCGCTGCTGGCGTTCACCAACCCCTCGGTGAACTCCTACCGCCGCCTCGTGCCGGGCTTCGAGGCCCCGATCGCGCTGGTCTACTCGGCCCGCAACCGCTCGGCCTGTGTCCGCATCCCGATCACGGGCGCGAACGCCAAGGCCAAGCGCATCGAGTTCCGCTGCCCCGACCCGTCGAGCAACCCGTACCTGGCGTTCTCCGCGCTGCTGCTCGCCGGCATCGACGGCATCAAGAACAAGATCGAGCCGGCGGCCCCGATCGACAAGAACATCTACGAACTGCCGCCGGAGGAGTACGCCGAGATCGACATGGTCCCGACCTCGCTCGGCGCCGTGCTCGACAGCCTCGAGGCGGATCACGAGTTCCTGACGGCCGGCGACGTGTTCACGCCCGACCTGATCGAGACGTGGATCGACTACAAGCGCACCGAGGAGATCCTGCCGATCCAGCTGCGGCCGCACCCGCACGAGTTCGAGCTGTACTACGACATCTGAGCCGACTGGCCCAGTGAACCGGCCCCTGAACTGCGGAAACGCAGGATCGGGGGCCGGTTTCGTGGTTTTCAGTCCGCGTTGGTCGTCGAGGGCCCGCCGACCCGGCCCACGGCTCCCCCTGGCGGCTCCGCGAGAATCGGCGGGTGCCCAAACCCATCACACTCCTCGTCGAGGGCGAGTCCGACCGCGGCGCCCTCGTCGCCCTCGCTCCGCGTTTCGGGGTCGACCTCGAAGCGGAGCAGATCACCGTCACCGCCATCGGGGGCGCCGGCAACTTCGGCCGTGCGATCGCCGAGGCGGCTGCGCAGGGACACCGCGTGGGCGGCCTGTACGACGAGGCCGAGGAGCGCTTCGTCGCCGGCGCACTCAACCGCCAGGAGGGCGAGGACCTCACCCGGCAGGGATTCTTCGCCTGCCGCCCCGATCTGGAGCTGGAGCTGGCTCGCGCGATGGGGGTGGCCGCGATGACGTCGCTGCTCGAGGCGAACGGCGACCTGAAGACGTTCCGCGACTTCCAGAACCAGCCGGCGCACCGCGACCACGAGGCGCTGGACCAGGTGCGCCGTTTCGTGTCCGCGACCGGATCCCGGAAGGCCAGGTACGCCGCTCTGATGGCCGAGACCGTGCCGTTCGAGGCGGCCCCAGAGCCCATGGCCGGACTGCTCGGCTGGATCTGGAGCAACTGAGGCGCCTCAGCCGTCCGGGTACGAGACCGGCCGCCCGGAGGTCGTCGCGCCGCAGTCGGCTGGTGCGGACGGGGCCCTGCTCGTGCCACGCTGAGCGGACCGACCCAGACCCGCCTGACTGCACGCTCACCGAGGAGGGCCGAGCGCGATGACCACCGAGGTGCTCCACTACGCCGCGTTCACGACGGCCGAAGGGGGCGGCAACCCCGCGGGCGTCGTGCTCGACGCCACCGGGCTCGACGATGCGACGATGCTGACGATCGCGCAGGACGTGGGCTACTCCGAGACAGCCTTCCTGTCGGTCGGCGCGACCGACGAGGGCACGACCCGGGCGGACGTCCGCTACTTCAGCCCCGTGGCGGAGGTCGCGTTCTGCGGTCACGCCACCGTCGCCACCGCCGTGGCGTTCGCCGAGCGTCACGGCCCCGGGCGTCTCGCCCTGAGCACCGCCGCCGGCGACGTGGCAGTGAGCACCCGCAGTGAGGCCGGCCGTCTCGTCGCCACCGTGTCCTCGCCCCCGACGCACACCCGTCCGGTCGACCCGGACGTGCTGACCGGGGCGCTGGCCGCGCTCTGCTGGACCGCCGCCGACCTCGACCCCGTCCATCCCCCACACGTCGCCTTCGCCGGCAACTACCATCTCGTCCTGGGCGTCCGCAGCCGCGAGACGCTGGCCGCGCTCGCCTACGACTTCACGGCGCTCGAGGCACTCATGGCCCGGGAGGGCTGGACGACGGCGCATCTGTTCTGGGCCGAGGACGAGGTGACGTTCCACGTCCGCAACCCGTTCCCGCCCGGCGGCGTGGTCGAGGATCCCGCCACCGGCGCGGCCGCCGCGGCGTTCGGCGGCTACCTGCGCGACCTCCACCTCGTGTCGACGCCGACCCGCGTGACGATCCATCAGGGCCACGACATGGGACGACCGAGCGAACTGCTCGTCGACGTGACGGCCGACGATCCGAGCGTCGCTGTCACCGGCCGCGCCGCCGCGATCCCCGCCTGAGATCACCCGACGCGTCCGGCGAACTCCGCAGACCAGGCGGGCGCGCCGCACGGCGCCCCGAACGATGTCTGAGCCCTCTGGCACGCTCGTGGGCATGGACGATCCCGACCAGCGGTCGACGTATGCCGCCGAGGACATGGTGACCGCGTGGCTGGACGCCGTCTCCCCCGACACCGGGATCGTCCAGGTGACCCTCACCCGCGGGGGAAAGCGTCGCGTCGTCGACTTCTCGCCCGAGACCGAGCCCCGCTTCTCGAACCCCTCGAACGTGACGGTCTTCGTCGACCAGGTCCTCGACCGACTCCGTCAGCAGGCCCGCGACTACGGCTCCCGCTATCGCGACCGCGAACGCAAGCCCGTCGAGGTGGTGACGTACCGCGGATGGAAGAAGGCCACCTACCGCGACGGCCAGATCTGCCTGCCTGAGCGAGAGCGCGGCGGCGCCTGGGCCCTGCGCGGCTTCGTGGTCGTGCACGAGTTGGCCCATCACCTGAACACCGGTGTCGAGGGCGCGATCATCGACACGCACGGCGCCGGATTCCGGGCCACGATGCTGCAACTGCTCGAGGACATCGGCTGGACCGAGATCGCGGCGATGCTCCGTGAGGCACACCGGCAGCTGGGGCTCGACAGCCAACGACCCGAGGGCGACGGCATGCTCGCCAAGGTCGGGAAGATGCTGCGCCACGCCGAGGGCGCCAGCACCGAGGCGGAGCGCGACGCCTTCCTCACGAAGGCGCAGCAGCTCGCCACGAGCCACTCGATCGAGCTGGCGGTGGCGCGGGCCGCGCACGAGCAGACGGAGTCGTCGCCGACCCCCTCGTTCGAACCGGTCCGGCTTGGGCACCGTGGTCAGCAGTCGAACGTGCGATACATCGAGTTGATGCTGGCCGTCGCCCGAGCCAACGACCTGCGCTGCACCATCCGCGGCGACAACACCGGGGTGACCTTGTACGGGTTCCCCGACGACATCGCCGTGGTGAAGACCCTCTACGTCTCCCTCGTCGTGCAGATGGTGGCCGACGCCGACGCCTACATCCGCTCCGGCGCCCATCGGCCGGTGCACGGGCGCACCGCGCGCGCGGCCTTCTACTCCGGCTGGACCGCACGGATCGAGCAGCGGCTCCAGCGAGCCCAGTGGGCGGCGCAGTCCAGCGCCGGGGTCTACTCGAACGGCATCAACGTGATCACTGGCACGGCCAGGGGCACCAAGCTGCCCGCGCTGGTCGCCAAGGACGTCGAGGTGCGCGACTACTTCGACTACATGCGCCGCCAACATGGCGTCCGGGGCACGTGGCGCGGCAGCAACGCCGTGGCCGATGAGCACTCGACCGCCCGGGGACGCGCCGCGGCCGAGCGCGCTCGCCTCGGCCGCGGCGCCGAGCTCACGACCTGAGGGCTCCTCAGGAGCCGCAGGTCACTGCGGGACCAGGCGCAGCGTCGTCGACACGACGTCCTCGCTGGTCATCGGGCCGATGTACGCCGGACCGTAGTGGCCGTACTTGTGCACGTAGGCGGCGTTGATCGCGGCCTGGTCGTGGTCGCCCACCGGCTCGACGCGAACCTCCAGTTGCTTGCCCCCGATGCCGAGCACGGCCTGTCCCGCCTCGCGGACCCGCCGGTACCACCGGCCGGTCGGACCGCGGTACGAGCGGACATACAGATCTTTGCCGCTCTTGACGATCCAGATCGGCACCTGGTCCGGCGGTTGCCCGACCCCGGAGATCGTGACCTCGTCCGATCGTCCCGCCTCGTCCACCAGCGTCGTGTTCTCGCTCGACATGACAACCCCCGTTGCTTCGGCGACCGACTCCCCCATCGTCACACCGCGGGGCCGTGATGTCAGACGACCGCGACGGCTGCAGTCGCCCGCGCCCCGAGGGACGCCGGGGCTCGTCGTCTGCCACGATGGTCGGACCGCGACCTGATCCAGCGCAAGCGATCCCCTCTCGAGAGGAGCGACATGTCGGCCGATGCCACGTCCGAGGGGGCGAAGCGAGGAGCGTTCTCCTCGCGCAAGGTGTTCATCTTCGCCGCGATCGGCTCCGCCGTCGGGCTGGGGAACATCTGGCGCTTCCCCTACGTCGCCTACGAGAACGGTGGCGGCGCCTTCCTGATCCCCTATCTGGTGGCGCTGTTCTGCGCCGGGTTGCCGTTCCTGTACCTCGATTACGCGCTCGGCCACCGGTTCCGCGGCTCGGCTCCCCTGTCCTTCGCACGACTGAGCCGGCCCGCCGAGGCCGTCGGCTGGTGGCAGGTCGGCGTCTGCTTCATGATCGCCACCTACTACGCCGCCGTGATCGCGTGGGCCCTGCGCTACACGTTCTTCTCGGTGAACGAGGCGTGGGGCGACGATCCCGAGACGTTCTTCATGAAGGACTTCCTGCAGACCGGGGACGTCACCGTCGACCTGACGCTCGTGACGGGTGTGCTGATACCGATGGCGATCGTGTGGCTCGCCGTGATCGTCGTGATGGTGGTCGGCGTCGAGAAGGGCATCGGCCTGACCTCGGTGGTCGCGATCCCCGTGCTCGTCGTGGCCTTCCTCGCCCTCGTGATCCGCTCGCTCTTCCTGCCCGGCGCGATCGACGGGCTGGAGGCCTTCTTCACTCCCGATTGGAGCACCTTGACCCACGGCGGGGTGTGGGCGGCGGCCTTCGGCCAGATCTTCTTCTCGCTGTCGATCGGATTCGGCATCATGATCACCTACGCCTCCTACGTCGACCGCGACACCGACATGACGGGCTCCGGCACCGTCGTCGGCCTGGCGAACTCCAGCTTCGAACTGCTGGCGGGTATCGGCGTGTTCGCCGCTCTGGGCTTCATGGCGCAGAGCCAGGGTGTGGAGGTCGGCGAGGTCGTCGAAGGCGGCGTCGGGCTGGCGTTCATCACCTTCCCGACGATCATCAGCGAGGCCACCGGCGGCGCCCTCATCGGCGTGTTGTTCTTCGCCTCCCTCGTCGTCGCGGGGATCACCTCGCTGGTCTCGGTGCTCGAGGTGGTCGTCTCGGCCATCCGGGACAAGTTCGACCTGTCGCGGGGCGCAGCCGCTGCCGTGGTCAGCATCCCCGCGGCTCTGCTGAGCCTGGCGTTCTTCTCGACCGCCAGCGGACTGTACGTCCTGGACATCCTCGATTACTTCATCAACCAGTTCGGCATCCTGCTGGTCGCACTCGTGTCGATGGTGGTGGTGGCGTGGTCCCTTCGGGCGCTCCCCGAGCTGGCCGACCACATGAACCGACGCGGGTCGATCAAGCTGAGGCTCTGGTGGCGGCTGCTGGTGGGAGGCCTGGTACCGATCGCGCTGGCCTACCTGGTCTTCGACTCGTTCCGCACCGTCGTCGAGACGCCCTATGGCGGCTACCCGACCTGGATGATCGCCATCTTCGGCTGGGGCGCCGCTGCGGTGGTCATGGTCGCAGGGTACGTCCTGGCCCCCACCCCCTGGCGTCCCGGCACCTCGTTGGACGGCCCCGACGAAACCGCCGACGAAGCCCCTGTCGACCACACCGAAGGAGTCGCACGATGAACGCCGAGGCCGTCATCATGATGATCGTCGCGATGGTCGTCCTCTGGGGCGGCCTGGGCCTCGCGATCCTCAACCTCATGCGGCACGATCCGGGTCCCGAGGAGTTCCGCCGCGACCTCTGAGCCCGACCTCCCTCCGCAGAGGCGCGTGGCTGCGCGTCGACGGTCCTAGGATGGGGACGCTCATGCCTGTCCACCACGCCCCTCCCCGCAAGCTGCTGCTCGTGGTCGACGCACCCTCACTGCTGCACCGCAACCACCACGCCCGCGCCCACACCGGCCTCATGGACCGGTCGGGCCGGCCCGCCTGGGCGATCCACGGGATGCTGCGGCAGATCATCGAGGCGATCGAGCGGTTCGCCCCCGACGCGGTGATCTTCGGGCTCGACGACCGCAAGGCGTCGGTGCGCGAGGAGCTCTATCCGGCCTACAAGGCGGGACGAGCAGCCAAGGACGACGCCCTGGTCGACCAGCTCGATCGTGCGGGCACGTTCCTCGACGCCCTCGGCCTGGCCACCCTCACTCCCCCGGGGCTCGAGGCTGACGACGTCAGCGCCTCCGGCGCCCGGTGGGCGGAGGACCACGGCTGGAACTGCGTGATCATCACGTCCGATCGCGACGCGTTCAGCCACATCAGCGAGCACACCCGCGTGCTGCGCCTCATCAACGGAGGCATCGACGCCTCGCCGCTGCTCGACCCGACTCGGCTCGTCAGCATGTACGGCGTCGCCGCCGAGCACTATCTCGACTTCGCCGCCCTGCGCGGCGATCCCAGCGACAACCTCCCGGGAGTCTCCGGGATCGGGGAGAAGACCGCGGCGGTGCTCCTCACGCAGGCCGGCTCCATGCAGACGGTCTGGGCGGACATCGACCACAACGAGGGACGCACCCTCGCAGCGACCCTGGACTCCTGGGCCGTGGAGACGGGCACGCGTCGGATGGGTGCCACCATCGTCCGCAAGCTCGCCGCGCCCGAGGCACGCGAGCGCTACGAGTTCAACATCCAGATGATGTCGGGCCGCGACGACCTCGACCTCGGTCTCACGCCCGACGTACCGGGCACACCGGGACTGCTGCCGCTGGATCTCGGTCGGGTCAACACGGTCGTGGGCTACCTGGGCGTCGAGAGGACGACGACGCTCGCGGTCCGGGTGCTGAGCACCGATCCGGCGTCCGCAGCGCTCCGCTGAACCCGCCTGCCGTGCACCCGAGTAAAATCGGGTGGTGTCCGACAAACGCCCCCGCCGCACCTTCGCCGTGATCAGTCACCCCGATGCCGGCAAGTCCACCCTGACCGAAGCGCTCGCGCTGCATGCCCGAGTCATCAACCAGGCCGGGGCCGTGCACGGCAAGGACGACCGCAAGGCGACCGTGTCGGACTGGATGGACATGGAGAAGGCGCGTGGCATCTCGATCACGTCCGCAGCGCTGCAGTTCACCTATCGCGATCACGTGATCAACCTCGTCGACACCCCGGGCCACAGTGACTTCTCGGAGGACACCTACCGGGTGCTCTCGGCCGTCGACTCGGCCGTGATGCTGGTCGACGCCGGCAAGGGCCTCGAGCCGCAGACCCTCAAGCTCTTCCGCGTGTGCGCGCTGCGTGGCATCCCGGTGATCACCGTCATCAACAAGTGGGACCGGCCGGGCCTGTCGCCGCTGGCCCTGATGGACGAGATCGAGCAGCAGATCAAGCTGCGCCCGACTCCCCTGACCTGGCCCGTGGGCGAGGCCGGCGACTTCCGGGGCGTCCTGGACCGCCGCACCGGCGAGTTCGTGAAGTACACCCGCACCGCCGGTGGCGCCGAGCGCGCACCCGAGCGCCGGATGACGGCGGACGAGGTCGAGGACGTCGACGCCGACGTCTGGGCCGCCGCGACCGACGAGAGCGAACTCCTCTCGCTCGACGGCGCCGATCATGACCAGAAGCGCTTCCTCGCCGGCGAGACGACCCCGGTCATGTTCGCCTCGGCGCTGCAGAACTTCGGTGTCGCCCAGCTGCTGGAGCTGCTGCTCGAACTCGCCCCCGGCCCGAGCGCGACCGCCGGGGTCGACGGCACGGTCCGCCAGGTCGACGACGAGTTCAGCGCGTTCGTCTTCAAGGTCCAGTCCGGCATGAACAGCGCCCACCGCGACCGGCTCGCCTACGCCCGCGTCGTGTCCGGCACCTTCGACCGCGGGATGATCGTGACCCACGCCTCGACCGGCCGGCCCTTCGCGACGAAGTACGCCCAGGCGGTCTTCGGCCGGACGACCTCCTCGGCCGAGCACGCCTCGCCGGGAGACATCATCGGCTTCGTCAACGCCCAGGCGCTGCGCGTGGGCGACACCGTCTACGTCGGCGACCCGATCGACTATCCCCCGGTGCCCAGCTTCGCGCCCGAGCACTTCATGACCGCGACCGCCCGTGACATCGGGCGGTACAAGCAGTTCCGGCGCGGCATCGAGCAGCTCGACCAAGAGGGCGTCGTCCAGGTCCTTCGTTCCGACCTCCGCGGCGACCAGAGCCCTGTGCTGGCCGCAGTCGGCCCTCTCCAGTTCGAGGTCGTCGAGGAGCGGATGAAGAACGAGTTCAACTCCCCGATCCGACTCTCGCGCCTGGAGTACCAGGTCGCCCGTCGCACCGACGCCGACGGCGCGAAGGCGTTGGCCGGAGTGCGCAACGTCGAGGTCCTGCAACGGGCGGACGGCACCTACTTGGCGCTCTTCACGGACAAGTGGCGCGCGAACAAGGTCGCCCGCGACAACCCGGACGTTCTGCTGGAGGAGCTGCCGGCCGGAGGCGACTGAGGGGCCAGCGCGGCGAGTCAGCCGCGCGGGAGCGCCGGCGGCCAGCCGGAAGACGGGCGATACCGGTGCGCCACGCGGCGGGGTCGCTCGTGTCGCGGGGACCGCCAGCTCCATCGGAGGCAGCGTCACCGGCCGGACCCGCCCCGACACGACGAAGGGCCCGGCAGCCGTGGCTGCCGAGCCCTCCACCCGTGGGGTCAGCGGCGGGGCTTGACCTTGGCCTTGACCTTGCCGCTCTTCGTGACGGTCGTGAAGCCGGGCTTGCTGATCGTGACGCGGTACGAAACGCGCTTGCCCGCGTACCCCTTCTTCAGCCGCAGCTTCTTGGCGTTGCCGACCCGCTTGCCGCCGACGTACCAGCGGTAGGTGACCCGGTGTCCCGAGCCGAACCGGGTCACGCTGAGGCCGAGCTGGCGGCCGACCACCGGCTTGCCGACGACCTTGACCCGGCCGCGCGGCAGCGTGGCGCGCACGACCGGCGCGGTCGCCACGCTGACCTTCGAGACCGACTCGTATCCGGCCCGGGAGCCGGTCACCTCGACGGAGATCCGCTTGCCGAGGTCGGCCAGACCCGACCGGTAGGTCGCGGTGGTCGCACCGGCGATGGGAGCGCCGTTGCGACGCCACTGGTACGTCAGCGTCACGCCGGCGTCCCACGTGCCCGCCGTCGCGCGCAGAGTCGACCCGAACCGGGCGGTGCCCGCGATGGTCGGCACCGGCGTGGCCGACTGCTCCGCAAGGGCCACCTCGACCGCAGCACTGGTCCGCGTCACCGAGGCGTACCCGGCACGCTCGCCGGTCACGGCCACGGTCAGCGGCTTGCCCGCATCGGCGGCCGTCGGGGTGTACGACGCGCCGTTGCCCACCGACTCGCCGTCGACGAACCACTCGCGCGTCAGGCTCACCCCGGCGTCCCACTCCCCCGGGACCACCGAGACCTCGGCGTCGACGCGCGGGGTGCCGCTGAGGGTCGGCACCGGCGTGGCCGCCTGCATGCCCTCGACCACGGCCTCGGTCGGCGCGCTGACCCGGCGCGTCGCGGAGCGGCCTGGAGCGACGCCGGTGACGACGACGCTCACGGTCTTGCCGATGTCGGTCGGCTCGGGAACGAACGTGCGCTCGGTGGCACCGGTGCGGACGACGCCGTCGACCGACCACTCGTGGGTCAGAGTCGTGCCCTGGGGCCAGGCGCCCTCGGCCGTCAGCGTCGCGCCGACCGTCGGCGTGCCCGAGACCGTCGGCTTCGGGGCGGACTTCAGGCCGCCGCAGGCGACGCAGGCCCCGCCCATCGTCACGGGGTCGGCCTTCACGAAGAGGTCGTCACTGGCGGCTCGCGTCGTCACCGTGAAGGTCGTCGATGCCGTCGCGCCGACGGCGGTCTCGGGGACGGTCCAGGTGAGCGTCTCACCGGCGCGGGTCACCCCGGCCGGCAACGTGCCGAGGCGACCGTCGTCGACGACGTCGCCGACGTCCACTGTCACGGTCGCGGCCGGCAGCGGGACCTTGCCGGAGTTGACGGCCTTCACGGTGAAGGCGACCTCCGCGCCGCCGGACACGGTGCCCTGGGCCGGCTCGGAGCTGACCGACACGTCGTACTTGCTGGGCCACGCCGGCTTGTCGGCGTCGTAGATCCAGTCCTGCCAGAAGGCGTTGAGGTCGTGGCCCGAGATCTCCTCGGCGAGCTCCTTGAGCCGGTCGGCGCGCGGGCTCGTCCCCGCGTACCGGACCTGCCACCGCTTCAGGACCCGCAGGAAGTCCTCGTCACGCAGGACCGTCCGCAGCGCCTCCCAGAACTGGGCGCCACGGGTGTAGGTCTGGTAGCCGTAGAGGTTCCCGGGGTTGGTCTGGGCCCCGGGCGGAGTCTTCCAGTTGCTCGACGCCGGCGCCGTGTTGGACCAGCTGTTGTAGTACGTCGTCTCGACCGCGCCCGGGTTCGGCGTGGGCGCCGCCAGGACGCTGTTGTAGTAGGTGGGTGCCCACGTGCCCATGCCCTCGTTGATCCAGATGTCGGTCCACAGTCCCGGCGAAACGTTGTTGCCGTACCACTGGTGCGCCAGCTCGTGCAGCAACGTGTTGCCGTTGACGGAGCCAGCCGAGGGGAAGAAGGAGCGGTCCTGGGTCTCGAGGGCGTAGTTGATGCCGGAAGGCACCGTGTCGATCACCACGCCGGTGCTGTTGCCCGGGTAGAGGCCGAAGACGCCCTCGAAGCGCCGCAGCATCTCGCCGAGCAGGGCGCGCCGGTTGTTGATCGTGGTCTTGTTCGCCTCGGAGAGCGACGAGTCCACGAAGGACCACTCGGGGATGACTCGCCCGCCCGAGAGGGTCACCTGGGACTCGTGCACGTCGTACTTGCCGATCGAGATGAGCGCCAGCTCGCTGGCCATCTGCTCGCGCTGCACCCACTCCCACGTGGTGCGCTCGCCGCCAGGGCTGACGGTCTTCGAGGCCAACTCACCATTGCTGACGGCCGCCGCGGGGCCCGTGCCGGTCGCGCTGGTGATCGTGGAGGGGACGTCCAGAGTGAACGACCAGGTCGCCTTGTCGCCGGGCGTGTTGTTGTGCGGGAAACCCGCCATCGCGCCGACCGGCTGGCCCATGAAGATCGCGCCGTCGGTCGTGGGGACCCAGCCCTCCCACGAGTTGTCGGGATCGACGTGGGTGCTCGGCGTGCCGCGGTAGGTCACCTCGGTGGTGAACTCGCCCTCGACGGGCTCGGCCGGGGTGACGATCAGCTTGAACTTGATGGCCGCCGCGCTCTGCACGCGCTCGTACGTGGCGGGGGCGCCGTTGACCGTGACGGAGTCGATCTGCAGGCCCTCGAAGTCGAGCGAGAAGGTGCGCAGCGGGGCGCCGGTGGTGCGCGCCCGCATCGTGGTCGAGGCGTCGGTGAGCTCGCCGCTCATGATGTTTCCGACGAGGCCGTTCGCCTGCCACGCGATGTCGACGTCGTAGTGCAGGGCGTCGTAGCCGCCGTTGCCGACGTGCGGGAAGATCGCGTCTCCCGCGGTCTGCGCGCCGTCGACCGGCGCGAGCGGTTCGGCCTGGGCCGGCGTGCCGAGCAGGGTGCCTGCCACCAGCACGAGGGGAACGGCCCGGGCGGCGGCGCGGCGCCAGCGGGCTCGTTCGAGGGTGGATGCGCTCACGGGTTTGCCTCCGTCGGTCACGGGTCCTTCGCGAGCCCCCTCGCACAGCGACATCCCCTGGGTTCGTGCCGACCCTAGCGGTTGCCCGCCCCCGCGCGGAGACATTCGCCCAGGCCGAGTAGCAAATTGGCTCCACGTCCCGGTGCTGGCCGACCAGCTGCGACGTCCCCGGCGGCGTCGCGGACCTGCGTTTCCGGGTCACGATGGCCGGTGATCGGATCGCGGAGCTCGTCATCACCGCGTGAGGGCCCGAGCTCAGCCGAGTGCGGTGACGAAGTCCGCGATGAACCGCTCGTAGAACTCCTCGTGATCGAGGCCCGGGGTGGGCACCTTGTTCTCCGGGAGTGGCCACATGAAGTCGAAGTGGCCCACGCCCTCGTAGGTGCGCAGTTCGAGCCAGGTCGGAGCCGGCCACAGGACCTCGGCCGTATCCGGCGGGGTGACGTCGTCCTTCGCACCGATGAACACCGTGATCGGGACGCTCAGGTCGTCCAGTGCATCGCGGCCCTCGAACCACCCGGTCGCCGGCGCGAGCACCACCACGCGGCCGACCCGCGGCTCTCGGGGCACGTCGATCACGGCGCCCTGGCTGTTCCGCGGGCGCACGCCGGCCAGGCACAGTGCCGCGCAGCCGCCGAGCGAGTGACCGGCGGCCACCACGGGAAGGTCTTCGTGCCCGAGACCCTCGAGCCCTGCAGCGAGGGCCGTCACGCGCTCCCGCACGACCTCGTCGGAGAAGGTCTCGTCGAGGTCATGCTCGGGCGACGCGACGATGAACCCGGCTTCGTTCGCGGACGTCAGCAGACGTTCGTAGCGGGTCGGGTCGCCGGCGGCTCCGGGCGCGAACAGCAGGATGCCGCGAGGGTCCTCGGACGTCAGCAGGATCGAGGTCATCCTCGAACCCTACGCACCGAAAGCCGCGGCGGCAGGTGGGAGCGCTTGACCTGAAGTCCGGTTGAGGTTGTCCGATGAGGTCATGTACGCGATCCGTCATCACGAGTTCGGCCCCGCCGACGTCCTGCGCCTCGAGACCCTGCCCGACCTCGTCCCGGGAGAGGGGCAAGTGCGCATCCGCGTGGACGCGGTCGGGGTCCACCTGCTCGATACGTCCATCCGGGCCGGGGACGCCTTCGGCGCCGGCGACCGCCCCACGCTGCCGATGATCCCGGGCCGCGAGGTCGCGGGCGTCGTCGACGACGTGGGCGCCGGCGTGGAAGGGACCTGGCTGGGGCGCAGCGTCGTCGCCCACCTCGGCTTCGCGAGCGGCGGCTACGCCGAGCAGGCCGTGGTCGACTCGCACCGGGCCCATCTCGTGCCCGCCGGTCTCGACGCCGCCACCGCGGTCGCCACCATCGGGACGGGCCGCACGGCCACCGCCATCCTCGAGCTGGCCGAGCTGAGGCCGGAGGACGTCGTGGTCGTCACCTCCGCCGCCGGTGGGCTGGGTCCGCTGCTGCTGCAGGGCGCGACCACCGCGGGGGCGCGGACCGTCGGGCTGGCGGGCGGTCCGGACAAGACGGCGCTGGTCGCTCGCTTCGGCGCGACCTTGGCGCTGGACCACCAGCGTCCCGACTGGCAGCTGCGACTGCGTGAGGTCGGCACGCCGACCGTCGTCCTCGACGGCGTCGCGGGACCGATCGGTCGCGCCCTGTATCGCAGCCTCGCGCCGGGCGGCCGGCTGGTGCGGTTCGGCTGGTCCTCCGGAGAGCCGAACGACTACGCCGATCCGAGCCGGCCGGTGATCGACGTGCTCGGCCCACCGATCCTGGACCGGCTCGACGAGTTCGAGCGGGCGGCTCTCCGCGCGGCGGCCGACGGGACACGGGTTCCTCACGTCGGGACGGTTCTCCCCCTGTCCGAGGCGGCAGCGGCCCATCGCGCGCTGGAATCGAGGGCGTCGGTGGGCAAGGTCGTGCTGCTGGTGCCCCGCTGATCTCTCTCCCCCCGTGGCGGGCGCGCACCGTCGGGCTCGTGCCCCGTCGACGACATGCCGCCCTCGGCGAACCGTGGCACCGTGGACCGGATGCACTCCGCACGAATCCGGCTCCTCGACCTCTGGGCGAGCCACCCCCGGTTCGCGCTCGCGCTGCGTGCGGCGTGTGCCGCGGCGATCGCCTGGAGCCTCGTCCGCTTCATCCCCGGCGCCCAGGACTACCCGTACTACGCCCCGTTCGGGGCGATCATCGCCACGACCTCGACCCTCGCCGGCTCGGTCCGCGAGTCGATGCAGGCCGTGGGTGCCATCGTCGTGGGCGGCACCATCGCGTGGCTGGTGGACCTCGTCACCGGTGACACCGCTCCCCTGACCGTGGGCATCGTGGTCGCGCTCTCGGTCTGCGCGGCCGGCTGGCGACCACTGGGCGTGATGGGTGGCTGGGCGCCCACGGCGGCCGTGTTCACGCTGATCATCGGCCACGGCGAGGCGTTCTTCATCGGCGCGTACGGCGGCCTGACCCTCTACGGCGCCGCGGTCGGCATCCTGATCAACGTGATGGCTCCCCCGCTGCCGTTGGCTCCCGCCCGGTCCGCAGTGGGACACACGCGGCACGTCCTGGCCTCACAGCTGCGCGAGCTGGGCGACCTCATGGTGGCGTACGAGCTGCCCACCCTGGAGCAGTGGCACCGGGACCACTCCGAGCTCCGTCGCGCACGGGCGCAGATGCGTGACGCCGTGCTGCGCGCCCAGGAGTCACTGACGGGCAACGCCCGTGCGCGCCGCCACCGTCAGGCCCTCAGGAAGCTCACCGAGGAGGCGGACGCTCTCGACCGCGTCGCGCTGCTCGTGGCCGATGTCAGCGACCTCGTGCTGCGATCCCACGGCGCACCGGGCGACCCCACCGGTCAAACGACTCTGGCCGACTCCGTCCGAGAGCCGATCGCCCGCGCGATGCACCGGGTGGCCGATGCGCTCGACGCCTACGCCGACGGGGCGGACACGGACCCCGATCTGAAGGCTGCCGACGAGGAGCTGACCGAACTGCTCCACTTCCAGGCTCGTGAGACCCACGAGCAGCTGGTGGTCAACAGTGTCGTGCTCTCGCTGCGACGAGCCCTCGACACGTTCGCCTGAGTCAGCGGTTCCTGTTCTTCCGCCAGATCGCGGCGGTGAGGACGGTCGCGAAGGTGTTCCACACCGTGTACGGCACCAGCGCCCAACCGGCTCGCTTCGAGGCTCCCCCGGCGGTGCGTGCCAGGTCGGCCGAGCTGGCAGCCAGGGCGCCCGCCACCGCGATCGACGGGACCAGTTGGTGTCCGCGGAAGAACGACCAGCACCAACCCGCGTTGAGGGCCATGTTGAGCGCGAGCTTGCGGCGGTACGTGCTCGCCTCGTCCGGCGTCATCTGTGCCTGCGCATCAACCGACGCCCAGGCCGTGGACGCGTAGAGCCCGGTCCAGACGACCGGGAACACGGGCCCGGGCGGTTGGATCGACGGCTTGCGCAGCGTCCGGTACCAGAGGCTCTTCATCCCGGTGGACGTCGCGACGGATCCGAGGACGGCCGCGGCGACCGGCGCGGCGATGCTGCTGGCGAGGGTGCGGCTCTTCATTCGGCCACGGTAGGCACGGTCCACCGGGCTCGCGACTCGACGCGTCTGCTGGAGGAGAAGCGGACGGGCCCGCCGCGGCCGAAGCCGGTGGCGGGCCCGCTCGTACCGAGACTCAGCGCTTCACCTTCACCGCCTTGGTCCGGGTGGACGTCGCGTACTTCGCATCGCTCGGGTTGAGGACGACCGTGACGACGGCTCGACCCCTGGCACGCTTCGGCACCGCGCCGAGCCGCACCGTCGTCTTGCGACCGGCCTTCACCGTCACGGTGCGGGTGAGCTTCTTGCCGCCCGCCCGGACGGTCACGCGAACCTTCCCGGTGACGCTGGGCCGCACGACCACGGCGGCCTTCCTGCCGGCCTTGACCGTCGCCTTGCCGACGGCGACCTTCGACGCGATCTTGCGGTCGGGGGCCACGATCACGGTCGTGGGCAGCGAGTGAACCGTCCGCGTGCCCGAGGTCACGGCCACCCGATACTGCTGACGGCCGGTGTTCGCGGTGACGTCCTCCAGCACGAGGCTGGACTTGTCCTGGTTCACGATGTCCGTCCACGCGTTCTTCCCGACCGGGCTGCGCTGCCACTGGTAGGACAGGCCGCCCTCGCCACGGGCCTCGACGGCCAGGCGCACGGTGCCGCCGACCTTCGTGTGGACCGTGGTCGGCGACTGCTTCACGATCTGCGGTGCCGGGGTGAGGTCCTCGAACTCGGGGACCGGGGCACCGGCCTCGGTGACGACCTTGCGGCCGTCGTCGTGCTTGGTGACGACGAACTCGTCCCACACGCCACCGACCGGGACATCGGTCGTGGACGACGCGGTCTTCTCGGCGATGTACGACGTGTAGTGCAGGCGGTCGTCGGTGACCTTCACGACCGCGAAGCTCGAGAAGTCCTCACCCTTGCGCACCTGGGTCGCACCGTTCTTCGTCCACACGTTCCGCTCGTCGGTCTCCAGGTCGTAGTGCTTGGCGCCGGAGTTCTGGACGATGTAGACCGGGCCGTCGGTGACACCGTCGCGCTCGGTCCGGTTCTCGTTGTTGAAGCCGCGGGCGTAGACGTGGTCGTGGCCCATCTGGACGAGATCGATGTTGTGCTTCTGGAAGACCGGCACCCACGGTCCACGCAGGTGCGGCTCGTCGCGACCGGCCGACGCCGAGTAGACCGGCTGGTGGAACGTGACGACGTTCCACTTCGCGGGCGACTCGCCCAGGATGTGGTCCATCCACGCGGCCTGGTACTCGGCCCACAGCGCGGCGACCCGCTTCGACGGGCACTCCTCACCCGAGCAGGACGGCAGGTTCTGCGGGGTCAGGAACGTCGAGTCGGTCGTGGCGTTGATCGTGATGAAGCGGATGCCCTGGTAGTCGCTGTAGTAGACCGTCTCGTGCGCGAACTGCGACCAGTGGTCGAAGTAGGCCTGGTACTGGCGCGCGACCTCCGTGTCGCCGACCGAGCGCTGGGCCAGGTCGCCGATCGTGGAGGAGTTCGGCTGGTTGTCCGGGTACTCGAAGTGCGCCTTCCACGACTTCAGCAGCCGATCGCCCGAGTACTCGTGGTTGCCCGGCGCGGCGAAGATGTTCGTCGTCGCGGCGGACTCCACCATGCCGGTGAACCAGTTCTTCCACTGGGTGTCGTTGCTGGAGGTGTCGATGAGGTCGCCGGCATGCACCGAGCCGATCGAGTTCGGCGCCTTCTCCCGGGCCAGCTTGACGACGTTCGGCCAGGTCGAGTCCAGGCCGATCTGGGCGTCGCCGTAGTAGACGTACTCGGTCTCCTCCGCGTCCGGGTCGGCGGTGGTGAACGTCTTCCACTGGCTCCAGGCGTCCGGGTTGCCGACGCGGTAGGTGTACTCCGTGTCGGGCTTCAGGCCACGGACCGTCGCGGAGAAGTGCGGGTTGCCCTGGTTGACGGCCGTGCCCTGACTCGTGGCGCCGACCGTCCGGATGGGGCCGTCGCCGACCCGCAACTGGACGCGGCCCACGCTGACGTCCGGTGCGCCCGCGAGCCAGGTGAAGCTCTGCGAGGTCTCGGGGGTCTCGGTCGGCGTCAGGATGACGCGGCTGGGTGCGCCGACGGCGGGGCCGGAGGGCGGGGGCGGAAGCTCGCCGCCCAGGTGGTCCAGCGAGAACCAGATGTCCGAGCTCGCGGCACGGTCCTGGTGCAGCCGCACGGCGATGGTGTTGCTGCCCGTCCGGAACTTCGACGCGGGGATCGTGAACGCGAGCTCCTCACCGGTGCCGCTGTCGTACGCGACGTTGGGTGTGCCGTCCTCGACGAGGTGACGCTTGACCTCCTCGCCGTTGATGAAGATGACGGCCGCGTCGTCGATGTACCCGTCGAAGCCGATGTCCTCGCCGGTCGCGAGCTGCTCGGCGGTCACATCGAAGGTGGTCCGGAAGAAGTACGTGGGGATGTTGTCGCCACCGGTCGGTCGCATCGGCAGCACGGTGGTGGCGCGCATCCCGTCGTCGAAGTCGGCGGTCTCGACACCGCTCTCCCACTTCGCACCGAATCCGCCCTTGCCGGTGGCCCAGGCGCTGTCGTCGAAGCCGGGCTGGGCCCAGGCGTGGCGGTCACCGGTCGGCGAGGGGTCGACGCCGGTGGCCAGGTAGCGCCACGAGGTGCCGGCGTCGATCAGCGGCTCGAAGTAGGTCGGCTCGTTCGCGACCCGGACGATGCCCGGTGCCGCGGTCGACGAGGCCGTGGCGGTCGCGACCGGACTCAGGCAACCGACACCGGCGACGGCGAGCGCCACGGCGGCCAGTGACATGCGCCGGGATCGCGCCCGGCCCATGGGGTTCTTCATCTGGATTCCTCTCGGTACGTGCGCGTGGATGCGCACCCTGAGAGCTAGTCAGCCCGAGGCGGATGAACACCGGTGGGCTGGACGGGGACGGTGCTACGGCGCGTGGGAGAAGAAGTCGCGAACCCCGGGTGAACGCTCCGTCCCCTCCGTGGCCCGGCGCACCTCACCCGTCGATCTCACCGGGCGGGTCCTCCTGCGCGCCCTCCGCCGGCAGCCGGACCGTGAAGGTCGTGTCCCCCGGCCGGCTGTCGAGCGTCACACTGCCGCCGTGCGCCTCGATGATGGCCGCCGCCAGCGCGAGCCCCAGCCCGACGCCGCCCTCTCGGGTGCGGGCACGGTCGCCGCGAGTGAACCGCTCGAAGGCGTGCTCGGCCAACTCGGGTGAGAACCCCGGCCCGTCGTCGTGGACGGTGAACCCCGACGGGTCGGCGGCCACGGTCACGGTGGTTCCTGCGGGCGTGTGCTTGCGCGCGTTCGTGAGCAGGTTGGTGACGACCTGGTGCAGGCGCTGCTCGTCGCCGAGGACCTCGATCGGCTCGTCCGGCAGCGTCAGCCGCCAGACATGGTCCGGCGCGATGACCCGCGCGTCGGCGACCGCCTCCAGCAGCATCCGCGTCAGGTCGACCGGCTGGCGTGCCAGCGGACGGCCGGCGTCGAGTCGGGCCAGCAGCAGCAGGTCCTCGACGAGCGCGGTCATCCGGTGCGACTCCTCCTCGACCTTCTCCAGGGCCCGGCGCAGCGCCTCCTCGTCGTCCGGTCGGCTGCGGGCCAGCTCGGAGTAGCCCGCGATGGTCGCCAGGGGCGTCCGCAGCTCGTGTGACGCGTCGGCCACGAACTGGCGCACCTGCTCCTCGCTGCGCTGACGTGCCTCGAGGGAGGACTCGACATGGTCCAGCAACGTGTTCAGCGCGCTGCCCACCTGACCGACCTCGGTCGACTCGTCGGCGAGGTCTGCGGGCACCCGCTCCGCCAACTCGATGTCCCCTCGGGCCAGCGGCAGCCGCGCCACGGCGTTCGCGGTGCCGGCCACCTCGCGCAGCGGCCGCAGCTGCCGGCGCACCAGGACGAGGGCCCCGCCCAGTGCGGCGACCGCGCCGAGCACCGTCAGCACGCCCTGCCAGCCCAGCAGTGTGGCAACCGCGGCGTCCACGTCACGGGTGGGCAGGCCCGCCGCCAGCTTCCCCGCCGAGGTCTCGACGACCACGACGCGGTAGCCACCGAACTCGTCCAGCCGCACGGTGTGGGGACCGTCGTCGGCCGAGACCTCGTCGAGGGCCTCCAGGTCGTCCTCCGACAGTGGCGACCGACTCGTCCGACCGTCCTGCCCCTCGACGATGACGTCACCGACTGCCACGTCCCGGTCCGGGATCCACACCGCGGTGAGGGTGCCGACGCCCTGGCCGCGACGGTCGTCGAGACCGTCCGGGCCGGGCCCGTCGCCGAACGACGGCGCACGCTGGGCCCGCTGCAGTGACGCCGTGACCTGGTCGTCCAGCTGGGCGAGCAGGTACGACCGCACCGCGACAGCGCTCAATGCCCCGACCAGCACGGTCACGCCCACGACGAGCAGCACCGTCGTGGCCACCAGTCGCGCCGTCAGGGAGCGCGGCCCACCCGGTCGCACGTCACTCCGCCGGCTTGAGGACGTAGCCGGCGCCACGCATCGTGTGGATCATGGGCGCACGGCCCGCGTCGATCTTCTTGCGCAGGTAGGAGATGTACAACTCGACGACGTTGGCCTGTCCGCCGAAGTCGTAGTTCCAGACCCGGTCGAGGATCTGCGCCTTGCTCAGCACGCGCCGGGGGTTGCGCATCAGGAACCGCAGCAGCTCGAACTCGGTCGCGGTCAGGGTGATCTCGTCGCCGCCGCGGAAGACCTCGTGACTGTCCTCGTCCAGGGTCAGGTCGCCGACCACCAGCACCGACGACGACTCGGCCTGTTGCGCGCCGGCGCGCCGCATCAGGGCCCGGACGCGGGCGACGACCTCCTGCAGCGAGAAGGGCTTGGTCACGTAGTCGTCCCCGCCCTCGGTCAGGCCCGCGACGCGGTCCTCGACGGCGTCGCGCGCGGTGAGAAAGAGGACCGGCACGTTCGGGTCGAAGGAGCGCATCCGGCGCAGCACCTCGAACCCGTCGAAGTCGGGCAGCATGATGTCGAGCACGACGGCGTCGGGACGCAGCTCCCGCGCGAGGTCGACCGCCTTGCGGCCGGTGTGGGCCATCGTGACGTCCCAACCCTCGTAGCGCAGCGCCATCGCGATCAGCTCGGCCAGGTTGACCTCGTCGTCGACGACGAGCACCCGCAGCGGGGATCCGTCCGGGCGCGTGAGCCGGGAGGACTGCGATGCCGTGGGGTCCACCTTTCCGACGGTACCCGCGGGCGGGTTCGGCGCGCACGGGGACGAGGACGCGCGACGTGGATTCATGCTGACTCCTCACAGAGGTCGGTGACCACCACCCTTGCAGCGCGCGCTGTCGCCGGACCACCACCCGCCTGTGAGCCGCCTGTGAGCGGCCGGGAGCTCCCCCGCGACGGCGTCCGGGACCCTCACAGCCCGCTCACATCTGGACTCCATCACGGCGACAGGTCGGCGCAGCACGATCGAGACAACGAAGCACCGAGCCCGTCCCGAAAGGACCCTCATGAAGACTCACAGGTTGCGGAGCGTCCTGGTGGCGACCGCGTCGCTGGCGCTCATCGCCGGCTGCGGCGCGTCCGAGACGCCGTCCGGCGACGCCCCGCACGACCCGACCACGATCACCGACGCCACAACCGTCCGTGCGGCCCTGGCCGACAACGTCGACGTCGAGACCGGAGACACCTCCGAGGACGCCGCCGACGCCGTGGACGTCACCCTGTCCGGCGCCACCGCCTCCTCCGACAGCGACGACGTGTCCGCGAAGGACGGCACCGTCACGATCTCCGCACCGGGCACCTACCGGCTGCACGGGAGCCTGACCGGCCAGGTCGTCGTCGACAGCAACGCCGAGGGTGCCGTGCGGCTCCTCCTGGACGGCGCCTCGATCACCTCCGGCACCACCGCCGCACTGCACGTGGCCGAGGCGGACTCGGTCGTGGTCGTGCTGGCGCAGGGCAGCCAGAACCGGCTCGAGGACGCCACGACCTACGCCGACACCTCCGACGACGCCCCCACCGGCGCCCTGTTCTCGACGGCCGACCTGACCATCGGGGGCACCGGCTCCCTGAGCGTCGAGGGCCGCAGCAACAACGGCATCGTGAGCAAGGACGGCCTGGTCCTGGCCGGCGGCACGATCTCGGTCGACGCCGTCGACGACGGGATCATCGGCAAGGACTACCTCGTCGCATCGGGCGCCGACGTCAGCGTGACCGCGGTGGACGACGGGCTGAGGTCCGACAACACCGAGGATCCTGGCGCCGGCTTCGTCCTGGTCGAGGACGGCTCCGTCCGCGTGGACTCCCGTGACGACGCCCTCAAGGGCGTGCAGGTTCTGGTCTCCGGCGGCACCGTCGACGTCGCCGGATCGACCGAGGCGGTCGAGGGCTCCGTCGTCATCGTCGACGGCGGCGACCTGGACCTGCGCTCGGCCGACGACGCCGTCAACGCCTCGTCCTCGGACGAGGAGTCGACGAGCGAGCACGGCGGCACCGGCTCCATGGAGCCCGACGACTCCCTGCGCATCGTCATCAACGGCGGCACCGTCGACGTCTGGTCCAGTGGCGACGGGATCGACTCCAACGGCGACCTCACGGTCACCGGAGGCACCGTCACGGTGCACGGCCCCACGAGCGGCGAGGACGGCGCTCTGGACGTGAACGGCGACTTCGAGATCTCCGGCGGCACCCTGCTCGCGACCGGCAGCGCCACCATGCTGACCGCGCCGTCCGGCGAGTCGGAGCAGGCGTGGATCGCCGTGGCGCTCGACCGCCCGGTGAGAGCGGGCGAAAAGGTCGTCATCACCGACCCGAGGGGTGATGAGGTCGCCACCTTCACGGCCCGCAAGGACCTCGCAGCAGTCGTCTACTCATCGCCGCAGATCACGACCGGCCAGACGTACACCGTCACCGCGGCCGGGCACACGACCACGGCCACGGCCGGGGAGGCCCCTGCGGGCGGCCCCGGATCCGCGGCCCACTGACCCCCCACCCAGAGAGGAACACCACCAACATGAGCACCAACGAGAACCCCACCACCCCCCAGCCCACCAGCCCCGCCGAGAGCGCGCCCGCGCCCGCCGACTCCCCGGCCGAGCCCCGCAGCTCGACGTGGCGCGAGCGCCTGCCCCGAGGCCGCAAGGCGACCATCGCGGGCGCCGTCGCCGGCGGCGTGGTCCTCGCTGCGGTCGGCTTCGGCGCCGGCTACGCGGTCGGGGACGATGACGGACCCGAGCGCGGCGGGCACGAGATGTCCCAGCAGTTCGACCGCCAGGGCGGTCCGCACGGCGGCGAGCAGATGCCCGGCGGGCCCGGGCAGGGCCACCGCGGGCAGTTCCCCGGCGGCCCGGGCCAGAACCAGGACCAGGGCCAGGGCGAGCGGCCCGACCAGGGCCAGGGCGAGCGGCCCGACCAGGGCCAGGGCGATCGGCCCGACCAGGGCCAGCGCGGTGACCGGTCCCAGCAGTCACCCGACTACAACGGCGACGGCCAGCCCGACGGCGACTCGGCCACGCCGAAGCAGGACGACACGGCGAAGTTCTGACGACCGGCCCATCCGCACCGCGACGACGGGCGGCCCGCACCATGCGGGCCGCCCGTCGTCGTGTCGCGTGGGTGCGACCGCCCGACTGCGTTCAGTCCCCGTGCGTGAAGAGCTTCTGCACCTGCCGGCGCATGACCTTGCCGATCTGCGAGCGCGGCAGGTCCTTGAGGATCTCGACCCGGCGCGGCAGCGCGTAGCGCGCGAGATGGGTCTCGCCGTGGGCGCGGACCTGCTCGAGCGACGGCGCGACGGCGCCCTCCTCGAGCACGAAGGCCGCCAGCACCTGGTCGTCGCCGGCGCTCGTGCGCACGCCCACGACCGCCACGTCGGCGATGCCCGGCATGAGGCGCAGGTGGTCCTCGACGTTCGACGGGTAGACCTTGAACCCGCCGACGATGATCATCTCCTTGACGCGGTCGACCAGGGTGACCCAGCCGGTCTCGTCGACCTCGACGACGTCGCCGGTGCGCAGCCAGCCGCCCTCGAGCAGCTGGTGGGCGGTCTCCTCGGGCCGGTTCAGGTAACCCGAGAACACCTGCGGACCGCGCACGAGCAGCTCGCCGCGCCGGTACCCGTGCTCATCGGGCGTCACCTCGCGGGTGTGGTCGTCGATGTCGACGATCTTCATGTCCGTGTTGGGGAACGGCACCCCCAGCGTGCCCGGGCGACGCGCCGGGCTGCACGGGTTGCCCAGCGCGATCGGGGCGCACTCGGTCATCCCGTAGCCCTCGATCAACAGGCCTCCGGTCAGGGCCTCCCAGCGCTCGACGGTCGATTCCGGGATCGGCATGGCGCCGGCGAAACCGAGCCGCACCTGGCGCAGCCCTTCCGTGGGCGGGTTCTTCGCCTTCTCGACGGCCAGCGCGATCCGGTCGAACATCGGGGCGACGCCGGCCATGAACGTCGCGGGGCGGCGGTCGAACGCGGCCAGCACGGCCTCGGGATCGAAGTTCGGGAACATCACGAGCGTCGCCCCGATGTACCCGGGCAGGTTCAGGCAGAAGGTCAGACCGAAGGCGTGGAAGAACGGCAGGACGCCGTAGACGGTCTCCTCTCCTTCGCGGAACGAGACCCAGGCCTGGCCGTGCACCACGTTGGCCACCAGGTTGCGGTGCGTCAACATCGCGGCCTTCGGCGTGCCCGTCGTGCCGCCGGTGTACTGCAGCAGCGCCAGGTCGTCGCCATGCACCTCGGCGGCCGCGACCTCGCCGCGGGCCTTCTTCACCAGGGTGTGCCAGTCGAGGATGTCCGCCGGGACGGTGCCCCGGAGCGCGTCGCGCTTCTCGCGGGCCGCCTTGACCGGCAGTTTCAGCAACAGCTGCGCCGAGGTCGGCAGGTCGCGGCTGATGTCGACGCTGACGACCTTGACGCGGGTCTGGCCACGCGCGGCCAGGACGGTCTCGACGGCCTTGTGCCACACCAGCGCGTACGTCGCGCCGCAGTCGGCGAGGAGGTGGGTCAACTCGGCCTGCGTGTAGGTCGGATTCAGGTCGACGACGACCGCGCCCAGGCGGAGGGCGGCGTGATAGGCGACCAGGTGGCTGGGGCTGTTCGGCAGCACCAGGGCCACCCTGTCGCCGGCCTTCACGCCGAGGTCGCGCAGCACCACCATGGCCCGGCGGACCGCCTGCTCGGTCTCGGCGTAGGTCGCGGTGGCACCGAGGAAGTCGGTGGCGATCCGGTCGGGCCACTTCTTC
The DNA here is from genome assembly GCF_014334735.1 of Aeromicrobium senzhongii. Taxonomy (NCBI): domain Bacteria; kingdom Bacillati; phylum Actinomycetota; class Actinomycetes; order Propionibacteriales; family Nocardioidaceae; genus Aeromicrobium; species Aeromicrobium senzhongii. The sequence goes on along the minus strand of NZ_CP060587.1, from coordinate 1,099,472 downwards.
GCTGCACGCTCCAGACCCGCCGTGATGGGCTCGTCCGGGATGTCGATCTGCGTCGGTACGCCGGGGCCGTAGTGGACGGACCAGGGGCGCTCACCGTGCTCGTACATCGTTCCTGCCTTGCCGTTCGAAGGTCGGACCCGAGCGGCCCGACGTCACCCTTCGAGTCTAGGAGCCGCTCGGTTCGCTCCGGGGCGAGGTCCCGTGGGCCGACGGCGAATAACAGAGCGACTGCAGCTCGCGCCGGCGCCCGGTCGGCAGGTCGGACACCTGGGTTTCCTCCGGGCCTCCGCGACCGAGCGGGCGCGCGCCTCACGGGGCTGAGCTGCCACCACTCTTTGGGAGGCCCAGAGGCCCCACTCGTGCGATCCTGAAAAGCAGAGTGATCAGGCGTATCACTCTGCAGGGAGGCTGTCGTTCCGCGTGACCAGTACCTCCAGCACGGATGAGCCACGCAGTGAGCCGTCGGCGACTTAGGCTCACCCCGAAGGAGGTGCAAGGACCATGGCGCGACTGCATGCCGAGGAGCGGCGCAAGCAACTTCTCGAGGCTGCCCGTGAGGAGTTCCTGCGGGTCGGACCCGGGAGCGCCCGGGTCAGCGACATCGCCGATCGCGCCGGAGTGAACGTCGCCCTGCTCTACCGCTACTTCGACTCCAAGGAGCAGCTGTTCGAGGAGGCGATCGTCGAGCCGCTCGACCAGTTGATGCGCACCCGACTGGTCAGCACGCCCGTTCCGGGCGTTCCCGACATGATCGATGCGTTCTACCGGGCGCTGCTGGGCGTCTTCACCGACTACCTCGAGGTCTTCCACGTGGTCCTGTTCAGCGACCGCGCCAACGGCCAGGACTTCTACCTGCGCCGCATCGCGCCGTACATGGACGCGATCGCCGCCCAGACCGCCGCTGCCGACACCGTGTGGTCGCAGACCCTGGACCCGAAGCTCACCACCCCGATGTGCGTCGGCATGTGCTGGGGCGTCGCGATGGACGCCCACTTCCGGGGCGTCGAGGTCGATGCCGACACCGCCGTCGCGGCGCTCACCGCGATCACGATCGGCGGCCTCAGCCTCGCCGCCGAGATCGATCCGTCGTCGCGCGGGACCGCTGGCTGAGCGACGCGCCGGTCGCGTCGGTCCCCCGGAACCGCAGCGCTCAGAGCACCGCGGGATCCAGATCCAGCACCGTGCGGTCCAGCGACGCGAGCAGGTCGAACTGCGGATCGACCTTCGGCAGCTCGAACGCGAAGAAGTACCGGCCGGCGGCCCGCTTGCCGTCGTAGAAGGCGTCCGTGCGGTCACCGACCGCGAGCAGCTGCTCGAGCCAGATCCACGCCATCACGACATGGCCGGCCGCCTCCAGGTAGACCGCCGAGTTCGCCAGCGCGACGGCCGGGTCACCCCCGGCCCACAGCGCGCCGGTCACCTCGACGAGCCGGTCCACCCGCGCGTCCAGCTGCGCCGCGTACGCCGCCACCGTCTCGTCGCCCTCGGCAGCACGGGCCGTCGTCGCCTTGATCGTCCCGACCAGCGTGCCCAGGGCCGCGCCACCGCCCGCGACGACCTTGCGGCCGAGGAGGTCCAGACTCTGGATGCCGTGGGTGCCCTCGTGGATGGGGTTCAGCCGGTTGTCGCGGTAGAACTGCTCGACCGCGTAGTCGCGGGTGTAGCCCGAGCCGCCGTGCACCTGGATCGCCAGGTCGTTCGCGGCGAGGCACCACTGCGAGGGCCAGGACTTGGCGATCGGCGTGAGCACCTCCAGCAGCTCGCGCGCCCGGTCGCGTGCGGCGTCGTCCGTCGCGCTGACCTGCTCGTCGATGAGTCGCGCGCAGTAGAGCAGCAGGCCGAGGCCGCCCTCGACGTACGACTTCTGGGCCAGCAGCATCCGTCGCACGTCGGCGTGCTCGACCAACGGCACCTGCGGCAGTGCCGGGTCCTTGGCGCCGGCCACGCGCCCCTGCGTGCGCTGCTTGGCGTACTCGAGCGAGTGGAGGTACCCGGTGTAGCCCAGCGCGACCGCGCCCATGCCGACCGAGATGCGCGCCTCGTTCATCATGTGGAACATCTGGGCCAGACCTTGGCCCTCCTCGCCGACGATGTCGCCGACCGCACCCGCCACGCCGCCCGGGGTCGCGAGGCCCTCGCCGAAGTTCAGCAGCGTGTTGGTGGTGCCGCGCCAACCCATCTTGTGGTTGAGGCCGACCAGGGCGACGTCGTTGCGCTCACCGAGCGACCCGTCCGCCTCGACCAGGTACTTGGGCACGATGAACAGCGAGATCCCCTTGACGCCCGGGGGCGCTCCCTCGACCTTCGCCAGGACCAGGTGCACGATGTTCTCGCTCAGCTCGTGGTCGCCGCCCGAGATCCACATCTTGGTCCCGAACAAGCGGTACGTGCCGTCGGGCTGGCGCACCGCGCGCGTGGTGATGTCGCCGAGCGACGACCCGGCCTGGGGCTCCGAGAGGGCCATCGTGCCGTACCAACGGCCCTCGATCACCGGGAGCGCATACCGCTCGACCTGCTCGGCGGAGCCATGGGCGACCAGCAAGTTGGCGTTGCCCGTGGACAGGAACGGGTACGACGCCGCAGCCGCGCTCGCCGCCTGCAGGAAGGCGAACGCACCCTGCCCGACGGTGAATGGCAGCTGCATGCCGCCGACCTCGGCGTCGAACGTCGCGGCCGGCATCCCCGACCGCGCGTAGACGCGCAGCGCGTCGGCGAGCTCGGCCGGCAGGACGACCTTGCCGTCCTCGCCCACGAACGGCTCGTGCGTGTCCAGCAGCCGGTTGATGGGGGCGAACCGCTCGGTGGCGATGGCCTCGGCCAGGTCGATGACGGCGTCGAAGGTCTCGCGGGAGTGCTCGCAGTACCGCTCGCGCGTGGTCAGATCGACCGCGTCCAGCCACTCGAACAGCAGGAAGTCGACGTCTCGACGGGACAGCACCACGGACATGGGATTCTCCTGACTAAGCGCTTGCTTAGTCAGACTGTAACGGATCCCACATCACTACAGGGAGCCGATCTCCTCGCGCAGGCGTCCCATCTGTGAATCCAGATCAGCGGCGGTCGCGGCGACCTCGGCCAGTTTGGCGCTCAGCTCGCCGGGCACGTCGGTGCGGTACTTGTAGTAGATCTGGTGCTCGACGCTGGCCCAGAAGTCCATCGCGATCGTGCGGACCTGCACCTCGACCGGGACGTGCACCGTGCGATCGGAGAGGAAGACCGGCACCTCGACGATCAGGTGCAGGCTCCGGTAGCCGTTCGGCTTCGGACGGGCGATGTAGTCCTTGGTCTCCAGGACCGTGAGGTCGTGCTGCTGCGAGAGCATCTTGGCGAAGCGGTAGGTGTCCTCGACGAAGACGCACGACACCCGGATGCCGGCGATGTCGCGGATCCGCTCGCGGATCGTGGGCAGGTCGCGGGGACAGTCGAGGCGGTCCACCTTGTCCACGAGGCTCTGGAGGGTCTTGAGACGCGACTTCACGTGCTCGATCGGGCTGTACTCGTGGGCCAGCTCGAACTCCTCGCGCAGGATCGAGATCTTCGTCTCGATCTCGTCGAGGGCGAACTTGTACTCCATCAGGAATCCCGAGATCTGCCGCTGCGCCTCGCGCAGGCGGTGCCGGAACTCCACCGGCCCGTGAGGGCTCCCCGCCAGCTGGCGAAGGACCCCGAGGTCAACTGAGTCGGACGCCCCGGAATTCGTCATGGTGTCCATTGTGTCCACCGGCCGGTGATCGCCCTGCGCGTGTCAGCTGCGCCAGTCCTCGAAGCCGAGCACGATGAGCCGCATCTGGCGCCGGGCACCCTCGCGGATGCGCTCCTCGAGGTCAGGACGCCCCTCGGGCATCTCGACGACCTCCTCGGCGTTCGCCACCATGTTGCGCACGAAGAGCCGCGACACCATCTGCACGTCGTCGGCGCTCCACGTCTCGATGTTGGGCAGCCGCGCCAGCACGACGGCCAGCTCGGAGACGAACAGGTCCAGCTCGTGGCCGATCGCGCGCCGCACGACCTCGGACCCACCGACGCGCTCGCGAGCCACGAACGCGAAGTCGGCCTTGTTCTGCTTGACCGCGTCGACCAGGATCTCGGCGGCCGCGTCGATGATCTGCAGGAAGACCTGGGGGTCGCGCGAGGCGTCGCGGATCATGGTGCGCAGCGTGCCGAAGCACCGCTCGACCAGGGCCAGGCCCAACTCGTCCATCGAGGCGAAGTGCCGGTAGAACGCCGCGGGGACGACCCCCGCACGCTTCGCGACCTGCCGCAGGCTGGTCTGGGCGAAACCCTGCTCACTGCTGAGCTCGAGCGCAGCATCCAGGAGAGCCGCACGGGTGCGCTCCTTCTGTTGCTGACGCGCACTGACGGCTTCGGACACGGTCCCAGCCTAGGCCGTACGGTCGGCCCTCGGTTCGGTGAACACGTGTTCCACGACACGGCCTGTCCTGTTGACCACAGGTTGCTTCACCTGACATTCTTGGGTGAACAGATGTTCACTGATTTCGCTCACGCGACGTCGCCCCACCCGACAGGAGCTCCATGGGACTGATCCGCAGGGCCCTGGCCTCCCCGGCCGTCGCCAAGGTGACGTCCCCGCACCACCCCGACGAGTACCTGACCCTCGTCCACCCCATGCTCACGGTCCAGGCCGTGCGGGGCCGCGTCGTGGAGGTCATCCGCGAGACCGGCGCCGCCAGCACCGTGGTGATGCGCCCCAACGGCGCCTGGACCGGATTCGTCCCGGGCCAGCACGTCGAATTCGGCGTCGAGGTCGACGGCACGCGCCGCGTGCGCGTGTTCAGCGTGTCGAGCTCCGCCGAGCGCAAGGACGGACTCTTCAGCGTCTCGGTCAAGGCCCATCCCGACGGTTACGTCTCGCAGTTCCTGCACGCCGGCCACCTCAAGCCCGGCACCGTCGTCTACCTGTCCCCCGCCTCCGGCGACTTCGTGCTCCCGAAGCAGGTGCCCGGCGACATGCTGCTGATCAGCGGCGGCTCGGGCATCACCCCGGTCATGAGCATGCTGCGCACGCTGGCCGACCGTGGCCACACCGGCCACGTCACCTTCCTGCACTATGCGCGCTCGCGCGAGGACGAGATGTTCTCCACCGAGCTGGACGCCCTGGGCGAGCTGCCCTTCGTCGACATGGTGCGTGTCTACACGCGCGACCCCGAGCCGGGTGCCGACCTCGTCGGCCGCATCACCCTCGACCACCTGCGCCACCTGGGCATCGACCCGCTGACCACGCCGACCTGGGTCTGCGGACCCGCCGGTCTCATCGCGACGGTTCGAGACCTGTACGAGGATCTCGGCGCCCAGGACCAGCTGACGGCCGAGTACTTCAAGGTTCCCTCGGTCGACCTGGACGCCGCGGACGCGACCGGCAGCGTCACGTTCGAGGCCAGCGGCGTCGCCGCCCCCAACTCCGGCACCACGATCCTCGAGCAGGCCGAGGCCGCCGGACTGTCCCCCACGTACGGCTGCCGCATGGGTGTGTGCAACACCTGCGCGGTCAAGAAGCTCCATGGCGCAGTGCGTCACGTCATCAGCGGTGAGGTCTGTGCCGACACCGACGAAACCATCAAGGTCTGCGTCAACGTCCCCGTGGGCGACGTCGCGGTCGATCTGTGAGGAGAAACAGATGCCCCTGTTGAAGCGCGCCAAGCACGCACCGATCGAGCGATTGAGCGCATCGGAGCACAACCAGGCTCCCGTGCCCCTGGTCGACACCTACGACCCGAATCGCAAGTCCACCATCGGGCTCGAGTACATGACGTACGAGGAGCTCGAGGAGTTCGGGCGCGAGCTCGACGCCGTGCGCCAGCGCGTCCTCGACGACCTGGGCCAGAAGGACGCCGACTACATCCGCCGCGTCATCCGCCTGCAGAAGTGGTTCGAGGTCCTGGGCCGCATCGGCATCTTCCTGCCGATCTTCCCGCCGGCCTTCATCGCCGGCGTCGTGTTCCTGTCGCTCTCGAAGATCATCGAGAACATGGAGATCGGGCACAACATCATGCACGGTCAGTACGACTGGATGAACGACCCGATGATCGATGGCAAGCGCTACGAGTGGGACAACGTGGCCCCCGCGCAGGACTGGAAGCACGGCCACAACTTCATCCACCACACGTACACGAACATCCACGGCATGGACCGCGACATCGGCTACGGCCTGCTGCGGATCGACCCCGACCAGCCCTGGTACCCGAACCACCGGTTCAACCTGCCGTTGTCGTTCATGCTGATGCTGTTCTTCGAGTGGGGCGTGATGTACCACGGCATCGAGCTCGACGAGTACCTCGGCGGCAAGATGAGCAAGGAGGAGTTCCAGGCTCGCAAGAAGCGCGCGTACGTCAAGGTCCGCCGCCAGCTGTTCAAGGACTACGTCGTCTACCCGGTCATCGCCTGCGCCGCGATCCCGTTCGTCGGCTGGTGGGCCCCGGTGGCCGTGCTCGGCGCCAACTTCGTCGCCAACCTGGTGCGCAACATCTGGACCTTCCTGGTCATCTTCTGCGGCCACTTCCCGGCCGGTGCCGAGACCTTCCAGGAGGAGGACGCCCAGAACGAGACCCGCGGCCAGTGGTACCTGCGCCAGCTGCTCGGCTCGGCCAACATCTCCGGCTCGAAGCCGTTCCACGTCTTGACGGGCAACCTCAGCCACCAGATCGAGCACCACCTGTTCCCCGACATCCCGGCCCGCCGCTACAGCGAGGTCAAGGTCGACGTGCAGCGTCTCGTCGAGAAGTACGGCCTGCGCTACAACGAAGGCCGGCTGTCCAAGCAGCTCGCGAGCGTCGTGCGTCAGCTGGCGATCTACTCCAAGAAGCCGTCCGACCCGTACAAGGTCGGTCGCTCGCCGGAGTCGAAGGCCCTGCGCCGGGCCAAGCGTGAGGCGATGAAGGCCCACCAGGCCGCCTGAGTCCCACGATCCGGGCAGTGTGCCCTGATCGACACAACACCCGCGAAACGCACCGAGTCCCCCTAGGGATTCGGTGCGTTTCGGCGTGTACGCCGCCGGGCCCAGGGGGGCTCACGCAGGGCTGGTGACCGCTGTTTCCGGAGTGAACACTGACTTGTAACAGGCGGTTGCACTTTCGTAACCTGCGCCCTAAGTTGTGTGGTGTCTGTCACAGCCAACTCTCCCGAGAGCACCTCTCGCGCCCTCAGCGGAGTCGGCCCAACTCCCATAGAAGGACACCCTGTGAAGAAGATGACAACAATCGGAAGGGTCCTGGCGACAGGGGCAGTTGCAGCCCTCAGCGCGGGAACCCTCACAGTGATCACCAGCAGCGCCGCCAACGCCGCTGACCTGGACAGGACCGTCAAGTACATGTGTGTCGTCCGGGCGGGCAGCCTGAACCTGGGCAACCGCGAGGTCGGCGTCCGCGCCCAGACCACGGTCCCCGACACCGTCAGCCCCGGCGACAAGATCCCCCCCACGCCTGTCACCATCACGCTGAACATGCCCGAGGTGCTCCGCAGCTCCACCGTCGACATCGTCGGCGGCGTCGCTGCGTCCGGTGGCTCGACCAACTCCGTGGTCACCCTGACCACGGGCGGCCAGACCCAGACGGTGCCGATCCCCAGCCTCACGTCGCCGCGGCTCGACATCCCGCAGGAAGTGGATGCGCCCTGGACGATCCCCGCCGCCGGCACGGTGCCGGAGATCACGGTCCCGGACTACGCGGTCGACACGATCGCCGTCGGCCTGCCGACCTCGTTCAACGTCACCGCGACCATCTTCACGGCATTCCCCGAACCCGATGATCAGGTCCCGGCCACCCTCGCCTGCACCGTCAAGACCGGCGAGGACCTGACGCTCGGTTCGATCGGCGTCACGCCGGTCGAGGAGCCGACCACGGAGCCGACCACGGAGCCGACCACGGAGCCGACCACGGAGCCGACCACGGAGCCGACGACCGAGCCGACCACGGAGCCGACCACGGAGCCGACGACCGAGCCGACGACCGAGCCGACCACGGAGCCGACGACCGAGCCGACCACGGAGCCGACCACGGAGCCGACGACCGAGCCGACCACGGAGCCGACCACGGAGCCGACGACCGAGCCGACGACCGAGCCGACCACGGAGCCGACGACCGAGCCGACCACGGAGCCGACCACGGAGCCGACCACCGAGCCGACCACGGAGCCGACCACGGAGCCGACGGCCGACGTCATCGACGTGCTCTTCAACCTGAAGGGCAGCACCACGATCAAGGCGGGCAACGGCACCGCGCCGCTGTCGGGCAAGATCGATGCCGACTTCGACCTGGTCAGCAGCACGTTCACCGCTGACCTGACCCTGGACAAGACCAAGGCCAAGCTGAAGGCCCTGGGCTTCCTGCCGGTCGACGCCGACCTGGCGTTCAAGTCGGTCGGCAAGACGACCGGCGGCATCGACACGACCACGGGCATCCTGACCGCCACGGCGAAGACCGACATCTACATCACGTCGGTCAAGTCCTTCGGTCTGAAGATCGGTGGCGGCGACAAGTGCAAGGCGTCGAGCCCCTCGACGATCCCGCTCAAGTCGGTCGGGCGCTTCAGCCCGACCCGGGGCGGCTCGGTGGAGGGTACCTACTCCATCGCCAAGCTCCAGGGTTGTGGCCTGCTGAACGACGTGCTGTCGATCTTCGCGTCCGGTCCGGGCAACAAGATCACCGCCACGCTGGCGACGCCCGCGTCCTGACGCACGGCATGATCAACAACTGAACACCGGGGAGGGTCCCGCCGCTTCTGCGGCGGGGCCCTCCCTCCGTTCCGCACACACCGAAAGGCACACCATGAACAGGACGACCCGGGCCACGTTGGCCCTGGCGGCTCTCGGTCTGGCACTCAGCGGGTGCACGGGCAGCTCCGATGAGGACCCGAAGCCCCAGGCGACGCCGCAGGAGAAGTGGGCCCAGTCGCTGTGCGAGGCGCTGGAGCCGACGACCGCCGCCATCTCGCCCCCGGCCACCGACTCGGCCACCAACACCGCCGAGTCCAAGAAGGAGATCGTCGAGTTCCTGCGCACCCTGCGCGACCGCCTCGACTCGCAGGCCGAGGTCCTGAACGACGCCGGCGCTCCCCCGGAGGTCGACGCCGCCACCTACGAGAAGGCCAAGAAGTCGGTCTCGGACGGCTCACGGATGCTCCAGGGCGTCATCGTGCGCCTGAAGAAGGCCGATCCCAAGAACGCCGAGGAGATGCAGGCCAGCCTGCTGCAGGTCGGCGAGTCCCTGGCGGAGTCCTCGAGCTACGCGGGCCCGCTGGCTGAGCTCAGCGCGAGCAACGCCGAGCTGAAGAAGGCGTTCGAGAGCAACGAGACCTGCACCTCGATCATGAGCTGATCTCGTCCACGCGCGTTCGTGCCCCGGTGCCCTAGCGGTACCGGGGCACGTTCCGTTCGGAGGGCTTCGGCCAGGGGTTGAACGTGCACCCGTTGCGGCCCTTCGACTGCTGCATCATCACCGGCGCCTTCTTGCCCTTGCCACCACACGACGCGTGATTCCAGCCGAGCCAGTGACCGACCTCGTGGTTCACGACCATGTGCCGGTAGCCCAGCAGCGTGGTGCTCCTGGACTTGTTCCAGGCCGGCGAGGCGTGCTTCCAGCGCTCCTGGTTGATGATGACGTGGCGGCCGACCCGGCAGCTCCACGTCGACGAGCACCCGCTGGAGTACGAGGGCACCCGCGAGGCCTGCGAGAGCACGATCGTCATCGAGCCGCCGGACTTGACCCGCTTGAAGGCGATGCCGCCGGCCCGCCAGCCGCGGGGGTCGTCCAGGATCTGCTGGACCTGACGCCGGAAGGCCGGGACGCTCGTGGTCATCTTGCCGTTCGTCTTGACCGAGTACTTCACGGTCTTGCGCACGTCGCGCACGTGCTTGACCGTCCTGCGCGGCGACCGCGGCGCGATGGTGGTGTATCCGGGACGGCTCACCGTCACCCGGACCGCGATCGTGTGCCCGACGTCGCGGACCCGGGGCTTGTAGGAGGCGCGAGTGGCGCCCTTGATCGCCTTGCCATTGCGCAGCCACTGGGTCCGGAACCGCAGGCCGCCGACCGAGTAGCGCCCCACGCTCCGCTGCAGCGTCCGGCCGAAGCGTGCCGTGCCCTTCACCCGGGGGCGCTCCGTCATCACGATGCGCTGGGGCGCGGGCGCCGCGGTCGGGACCACGGCCGGAGGTGGCGTGGTGGGGGCGGGCTCGGCGGAGGCGACCGCGGGAACCGCCGAGAGCAGACCCGCCGTCAGCAGGACGGGGAGCAACCGGGAGAGCATGTGCTCAGGCTAACCCCCGGCCGGCCGCTCCCCCTCGGCTCGAGCCGTCACTCGTAGAAGACGCGCTCGACGACCTGACGCGCACGCCGCGTGATGCGCATGTAGTCGTTCACCATCTCCTCGGTGTGGTCCTGGCCGATGCCCAGCAGATGGGCCAGGCCGGCCCGGTCGGTGGCCGTCTCGACCATCGACTCGGCCGGCTTGGCCCGCCACAGGACGACGCCGTTGCGGATCCGTGCGACGAGGCGCCACGACTCGATGAGCGCCTGCGCGTCCTCGGTCGACAACAGGCCGGCCTCGGCGGCGGCCTCCAGCGCGGCGAGGGTGCGGGTCGTGCGCAGCGCCGGCACGCGATGGGCGTGCTGCATCTGCAGCAGCTGGATCGTCCACTCGACATCGGCCAGTCCACCGCGCCCCAGCTTCAGGTGCGTGTTCGGATTGGCGCCTCGCGGCAGCCGCTCGGAGTCGACCCGCGCCTTGATCCGCCGGATCTCACGCTCCTGGGTGGTCGACAGGCCGTCCTCGGGATAGCGCAGCGGATCGATCAGGGCCGTGAAGCGCTCGCAGAGCTCCGGGTCGCCGACGGCCGCCTCGGCACGCAGCAGAGCCTGCGCCTCCCAGGTGTCGGACCACTTCGCGTAGTAGGCCGCGTAGGCGTCGAAGGTCCGCACGAGCGGGCCGTTCTTGCCCTCGGGCCGCAGTCCGGCGTCGATCTCGAGCGCGGGGTCGGCACCGGCCTCGCCGAGCATCTTGCGAATCAGCTGCGCAACCCACAGGGCGCACGCCTTGGCCTCGTCGACATCGGCGCCCGCGATCGGGTCGTGCACGAACATGACGTCGGCGTCGGAGCCGTAGCCCGCCTCGTGGCCGCCGAGACGCCCCATGAGGATGATCGCGTTGCGCGTCGGCACCGGCCGGTCGTGCTCGATGGACCACGCCAACTCCGCCGTGCGCAATGTGGCGGCGATCGTGGCGGTGTTGATCGAGGTCAGTGCCTCGCCGACCTCGGTGATGTCCAGCCGGCCCAGCACGTCGGACATCGCCACGCGGCACAGCTCGCGGCGCCGGATGCGCCGGATCGCGCGCACCGCGCCCTCGGGGATCGGGTGTCGCCTGGCCGCCAGCGTCATCTCGGTGTCGAGACGTTCCAGCTCGCGCGGGACCAGGGCATCGTCGTCACCGAGCAGCGCCACGGCGTCGGGCGCCCGGCGGATGAGGTCGGTGACGTAGGTGCTGGAGGACAGCATCTGGGCGAACTGCTGGGCGCCGGTGCCCTCGTCGCGCAGCTTGCGCAGGTACCAGGGCGAGTCGCCGAGCTCCTCGGAGATCTGCCGGAAGGCCAGCAGCGCCGCGTCGGGCTGGGGCGACTCGGCGAACCAGCTGAGCATCGCCGGCAGCAGCGAGCGCTGGATCACCGCGCGGCGCGTGACTCCCGAGGACAGGGCACTGATGTGCGCCATGGCGCCGCGGGGATCGCTGAAGCCGAGGGCGGCGAGCCGGTCCTCGGCGGCCTGCGTGCTGAGCCGCAACCGATCCTCGGGCAGCGAGGCGACCGCCTCGAGCAACGGACGGTAGAAGATCTTCTCGTGCAGCCGGCTGACGATCCGCCGGTGCGCCTGCCACTCCTTGACGAGGTTCTCGGCCGGGTTCGTGGTGAATCCCATGCTGCGGCCGATGCGGCGCAGGTCGTCGGGGTCCTCGGGCACGAGGTGTGTGCGCCGCAGGCGGAAGAGCTGCAAGCGGTGTTCGAGTGCGCGCAGGAACTCGTACGACTCCTCCAGCGCCGAACCGTCGCGCCACCCGACGTATCCGCGCTCGGTCAGCGCGCTGAGCGCCTCCAGCGTGTTGGGGCTGCGGATCTGCTCGTCGACGCGACCGTGCACCAGCTGCAGCAGCTGGACCGCGAACTCGACGTCGCGCAGACCGCCGCTGCCGAGCTTGAGCTGACGGTCGCGGTGCGCCGCCGGGATGTTCTCGATGACGCGCCGGCGCATCCGTCGCACCTCGGGCACGAAGTTCTCGCGCTCGGCGGCCTTCCACACCAAGGGCTGCAACGCCGCGAGGTACTCGTCGGCCAGCTCGCGGTCGCCCGCGGCGTACCGGGCCTTGAGCAGCGCCTGGAACTCCCAGGTGACCGCCCACCGGTCGTAGTAGGCGATGTGGCTGGCCAGGGTGCGTGACAACGGACCCTGCTTGCCCTCGGGCCGCAGGTTCGGGTCGACCTCCCAGATGGTGCCCTCGGCGGTGTGCTCACCGCAGATCTTGATGATCGCCGAGGCCAGGCGTGCCGCAACGGCCGTGGCGCGGTGGTCGTCGGCGCCCTCGGTCGGCTCGTGCACGAAGATCACATCCACGTCGCTGACGTAGTTCAGCTCGTGGCCGCCGGTCTTGCCCATCGCGATGACCGCGAGCCGCACCAGGTCGGCCTCGGGCTCGTTGGCCACCGCGATCCGCAGGGCCGCCTCGAGCGTGGCCACCGCCAGGTCCGACAGCTCGGCCGACGACTGCGCGAACGTCGTGTGCGCGTTCAGGTCGCGCGCGGCGATGGCCGCGAGCTCGCGGTGGTACCGCACCCGCAGCGTGTCCGGGTCCGTGGCGTCGGTGAGCCAGTCGCGGTACTCCGGCTCGGTCGCCGGGCGCTCGAGCAGGTTCTCGCCGACGAGGTCCATCACGTACTGGGGGTGGCGCCGCCAGAAGTCGCCGATGGCGCGACTCGTGCCGAGCACCACCATGACCCGCTGACGCAGCACGGGGTCGTCGTCCAGCGCCTCGATGACCCCGCGGCCGTCGTCGGTCTCGGCCAGCGCCACGAGGGACGCCAGCGCGGTGTCGGGATCGGCGACGGCAGAGATCTGGTCGACGAAGTCCACAGAGACCTCGCCCAACCGGGCCAGGTTGGCCCGGGCGGACTCCGGGTCGGCGAACCGCGATCGGGACACGGCGACGCCTAGAGGACCGGCATGAGACGGTCGATCTCGAACTGCGTCACCTGCGAGCGGTAGTCCTGCCACTCGGCTCGCTTGTTGCGCAGGAAGAAGTCGAACACGTGCTCACCGAGCGTCTCGGCGACCAGCTCGCTGGTCTCCATCGTGCGGATCGCCTCGTCGAGGTTGCGCGGCAGCGGCGAGATGCCCATCGCGCGTCGCTCGTTCTCGCTCAGCGACCACACGTCGTCCTCGGCCTCGGGCGGCAGCGGGTAGTCGTTCTCGATGCCCTTGAGGCCCGCGGCCAGGATCAGCGCGTACGCCAGGTACGGGTTGCAGGCCGAGTCGGGGGCGCGCAGCTCGACGCGGGCCGACCCGGACTTGTGCGGCTTGTACATCGGGACCCGCACGAGGGCCGAGCGGTTGTTGTGGCCCCAGCAGACGTAGTTCGGCGCCTCGCCGCCCCACGCCAGACGCTTGTAGGAGTTGACCCACTGGTTCGTCACGGCCGTGATCTCGGGCGTGTGGTGCAAGATGCCGGCGATGAACGCGCGCCCGGTCTTGCTGAGCTGGTACTTGGCGCCGGCCTCGTAGAAGACGTTCTCGTCGCCCTCGAACAGCGAGACGTGCGTGTGCATGCCCGAGCCCGGGTGGTCGGTGAACGGCTTGGGCATGAACGACGCCCACTTGCCCTGACTCAGCGCGACCTCACGCACGATCGTGCGGAACGTCATGATGTTGTCGGCCATCGACAGGGCGTCGGCGTACCGCAGGTCGATCTCCTGCTGGCCGGGACCGCCCTCGTGGTGGCTGAACTCGACCGAGATGCCCATCGCCTCGAGCATCGAGATGACCTCGCGGCGGAAGTCCTGGCTGGCGCCCTGGGCCGTGTGGTCGAAGTAGCCGCTGTCGTCGACCGCGACCGGGCGGGTGCCGGGGTCGGGCTTGTTCTTGAAGACGAAGAACTCGATCTCGGGGTGCGTGTAGAAGGTGAAGCCCGCGTCCGACGCCTTGGCCAGCGCGCGCTTGAGCACGTACCGGGGGTCGGCGTACGAAGGGCTGCCGTCAGGCATCGCGATGTCGCAGAACATCCGCGCGGTCGCCGGGGTCTCGCCGCGCCACGGCAGGATCTGGAACGACGTCGGGTCGGGCTTGGCCAGCATGTCGGCCTCGTGCACCCGGGCGAAGCCCTCGATGGCCGAGCCGTCGAAGCCGATGCCCTCCTCGAACGCGCCCTCGAGCTCGGTCGGGGCGATGGCCACCGACTTCAACGATCCGAGCACGTCGGTGAACCACAGCCGGACGAAGCGGACGTCCCGCTCCTCGATCGCGCGTAGGACGAAGTCCTCCTGCTTACTCATGCGGTCAGTGTAGGGCCCGGTCCCGGTCGCTCGTGGGCGCGGTTTACCACGGTCCCGTGGTAAACCCGCGCCTCCCCAGGGAAGTTTCCCTGGGGAGGCGCCAACTTCCCATGGCACCGTGGTAAACCGTCACCCAGCCCGCCCCACGGGCACGTCCTACGCTGGGTGCCGTGCCTCAACTTCGTCTCGCCCTAGCCCAGGTCAACCCCGTCGTCGGAGACGTCGCCGGCAACCTCGAGATCGTCCTGCAGCAGGCGCGTGAGGCGCACGCTGCCGGGGCGCACGTGCTCGTCACACCCGAGATGGCGCTGACCGGCTATCCGATCGAGGACCTCGCCTACCGTCGCTCCTTCATCGAGCGCTCGCAGGCCGCCGTCGCGTCCCTGAGCGAGCAGCTCGTCCAGGAGGGTCTGCAGGACCTCGTCGTGATCGTCGGCCATCTCGATCGCGCCCGGGACATCCCCGACCGCCTCGGCGTCCCGAAGAACGCACCGGTCAACGCCGCCTCGATCATCCACGACGGCGCGGTCGTCGCCCGCTACGACAAGCACCACCTGCCCAACTACGGCGTCTTCGACGAGTTCCGCCACTTCGTGTCCGGTGAGCGGCTGCAGATCGTCCAGGTGCACGGCGTCGACATCGCGATCGCGATCTGCGAGGACATCTGGCAGGAGGGCCCCTCCCGGGCCGCGAAGGCCGCCGAGGCCGGCCTGCTGGTCGTGCTGAACGGCTCGCCGTACGAGGCCGCCAAGGACGACGAGCGCCTCGAGCTGTGCGCCCGGCGCGCCGTCGAGGGCGAGTGCGCCCTGGCGTACGCCAACCTCGTCGGCGGACAGGACGAGCTGGTCTTCGACGGCGACTCGCTGGTCGTCGACACCCGTGGCGAGCTCGTCGCCCGCGCCGCGCAGTTCCAGACCGAGCTGCTGGTCGTGGACCTCGACCTGCCGGCCGCCACGGCAGCCATGCCGGAGCCGGGCACCCGCTTCGAAGGGCTGCTGGTCGAGCGCACGATCATCAGTCAGGAGCCGCTGCCGGCCTACGAGCCCGCCGCGCCCTCGGTGGCCGAGCGGTGGGACGACCTGGGCGAGCGTTGGCAGGCGATCGTCCTGGGCCTGCGCGACTACGTCGAGAAGAACGGCTTCCGCTCGGTCCTGTTCGGCATGTCCGGCGGCATCGACTCCACCCTCGTCGCGGCCCTCGCCTGCGACGCCCTGGGACCGGACCGCGTCTTCGGCGTCTCCAACCCCAGCGAGTGGTCCACCGAGCACTCGCGCTCCGACGCCGCCGACCAGGCCCAGCGCACCGGCCTGGACCTGCGCACGATCCCGATCGCCCCGATCTTCGACGCCTACCAGGACGCGCTGCACCTCGAGGGCATCGCCGAGGAGAACCTGCAGGCCCGCATCCGCGCCGTCATCTGGATGGGACTGTCGAACGCCGAGAACCATCTGGTGCTGGCGTGCGGCAACAAGTCCGAGCTGGCAACCGGCTACTCGACGATCTACGGCGACGCGGTCGGTGGATACGCCCCGATCAAGGACGTGCCCAAGACGATCGTGTGGGAGCTGGCGAAGTGGCGCAACGCGTGGGCCGAGTCCCGGGGCGAGACGCCCCCGATCCCGCCGAACACGATCTCGAAGGAGCCGTCGGCCGAGCTGCGACCGGGCCAGCGCGACTCCGACAGCCTGCCGCCCTACCCCGTGCTGGACGGGATCCTCGACGCCTACGTCGAGCGCGACCTCAGCTCGGCCGAGGTCGTCGCCGAGGGATTCGACGCCGAGATCGTCGAGAAGGTCGTCACCCTGGTCGACCGGGCGGAGTACAAGCGTCGCCAGTACCCGCCGGGCCCGAAGATCAGCAAGCGCAACTTCGGCCGCGACCGGCGGGTGCCGATCACGAGCCGCTGGCGCGAGCAGCTCTGAGCCGGCGGGCGGAGCTCACTCGTCGCGGACCGACACCAGGACGCGGATCTCGCCGTCGCCCTCGTCGGTCAGCAGCGGGTAGGTGAACGTCTCGTCGGCCGGCTCCTGCGGATCGGCCCAGCCGGTGTCGCCCGCGCGCTCCTCGAATCGCACCACGACCCGCTGGCCGTCGATGTCGCGCGGCCGGCGGTGGTCGTCGTCGGCGGACTTGGGCCACCAGGACTCGTAGTAGACGTCACGTCCTTCGACGATGAGCTCGTGGGACACCGCCGGTCCGACGCTGCCCCAGGCCGTGAAGCCCATGCCCTCGAGCTGGACCGGCAGGTCGGCGTACGGCCACTTCTGCAGGACGGGCACCAGTTCGTCGAGCACGAGCCGGGCCTGCTCGGTGTTGACCTCGTTGCCCGCCTCGACGAAGGTCCGGACCGAGGCCCAGCCACTGGTGGCCCCCACCGCCGGCAGGACCAGCGCAGCCGCCGCGGCGAAGCGGCCCCACTGCTGCAGGCGCGCAGGCGTCTCGCCGCGCTCCTGCAGCGTCAGCCGGGCGCGGTGGAAGCCCCACAGCGCGACCGCGGCCGTGAAGAACACGGGCCCGGCCATCGTGAAGTCCAGGTAGACGATGCGCAGGTCGCCTCCGGTGCGCGTCCCGGCCCAGAAGCACGCGACGAGGGCGAAGAGCCCCACGACGACGGCGCTGGTCGCGGCGTCGACGTCCGGATCGATCCGGCGACGGAGACGGCGGTCGCGCCACCGCCACGCCACGGCCAGGACGGCGACCGCCAGCAGCACGAGGGCGGGCCAGGTGGCCTCGCCCGCGTCACGCCACCGGCGTGTCCACGGGAACATCATCTGGCTGAGGTGGACCCATGCCTGGCCCCGCGCCGTGTCCTCGGTCTTCTCGGCGGTGGTCAGCGCCAGGATCTCGCCGATGTTGTTGGGTGAATAGGTCACCACCTCGATCATCGGACCCGCCCAGCACACGAGTGTCACCATCAGGGTCTTGCTGACAGCGCCCGGTGCGCTGCGGTAGCCGCGCCACCACCGCCGGAGGGTCAGCGCGAGCATCCACACGCCCAGCAGGCCCACGACCGGCGTGACGCCCAGGTGCGCCTGGCCCGTCCAGCTGACGCACACCATGAACAACGGCCACAGCCCTCGGTGACCCAACAGCATCCGCCAGGCGACCGCGAGGCTCGCCAGCAGGCCGAAGACGGTCGGCCACGGGTTCCACGGCAGCACCAGCACCGAGCCGAACAGTCCGTAGAGCGTGATCGTGGCACCGGCCATGACGAGCAGCCCGGGCCGGCCGGCGGCACGGTAGCCCGACCACAGCGTGACGCCGACGAACGCCGCCAGCACGAGGGCGCAGCCGAGCAGCAGGCCCCACACGTGCCAGCTGGAGAGCAGGTACGGCAGGCCGATCACGTAGAACTCCAGCGGCCCGGGGTGGTACGCGAACACCCCGTCGACCGTCTGGTCGCTGGTCGAGCGCATGCCGACCAGGGGCCAGTGTCCGGTCCACGCGTCGTGGGCCCGGATGGCGATCATCGCGTCGTCACCCTGGGGCAGCCAGCCCTCGCCGAGGCGCGAGACGAACCACCAGGCGATCGGCAGCAGCAGGACGGCGAAGACCGTCCAGAACCAGAGATGTTCTCGTACGGCGAGGCGGCGGCCGATCCGGGTGCGGATCGAGGCGGGCGAGGTCGGCACGGGTTCCTTGCGCGGGACGGGGTCGAGGACCTCGGCAGTCTACGGGCCGTTCGCGACACGTGCCGGGGACTACTGTGATCGCCATGACTGAAGAGCCCGCACCCTACGGTTCCCGTCCGACGACCTCGCCCGACGTGCGCAAGGTCCGCACCCACCACCTCGCGAAGTGGAAGTCCGAGGGCCACAAGTGGGTGATGCTCACCAGCTACGACCAGTACACCGCGCAGATCTTCGACGAGGCCGGTGTCCCGGTCGTGTTCATCGGCGACTCCGCCGCCAACAACGTGTACGGCTACGAGTCGTCCCTGCCGATCACGGTGGACGAGATGCTCGCCCTCACGAAGGGCGTCACGCGCTCGGTCCGGCGCGCCTTGGTCGTCGCCGACCTGCCCTTCGGCTCCTACCAGCGCTCGCCCGAGCAGGCCTACGACACCGGCGTCCGGTTCATGAAGGAGGGTCTGGCGCACGCGGTCAAGCTCGAGGGCGGCGCCGAGATGGCCCCCCAGATCCGCAAGCTCACCGAGGGCGGCATCCCGGTGATGGCGCACATCGGCTTCACGCCCCAGTCCGAGCACAACCTCGGCGGCTACCGGGTCCAGGGTCGCGGCGACGCCCGCCAGAAGCTCATCGACGACGCCCTGGCCGTCCAGGACGCCGGAGCCTTCAGCGTCGTGATGGAGATGGTCCCGGCGCCTGTCGCCGCCGAGATCACCGCCACGCTGCACATCCCCACGATCGGCATCGGCGCCGGCGCGGACTGTGACGCCCAGGTGCTGGTGTGGCAGGACATGCTGGGCCTGCGGTCGGGCAAGGCGCCGCGCTTCGTCAAGCAGTACGCCGATCTGCGCGGCATCATCGCCGGCGCCGTCGACCAGTTCCAGAGCGAGGTCGCCGACGGGACCTTCCCCGGCCCCGAGCACGTCTTCGAGAGCTGAGCCGCCCTCACCCCGCCGGGGTCAGGACCAGGTCGACGTAACGGTCGCCGCCGGGCGCGGGAGCCTCCGGCCGCTCGGGCAGTTCGACCCGCTCGACCACGGCCCCCTCCGGTGCCGGCTGGGGCCGATCCGCGTAGCTGTCGACGAGCAGCGTGCGGTGAGGGGCGTCCAGGTGGCGCGGGTGACGGAAGTCGTCCTCGCGCTGCCCGTCGACCCGGGGCTCGAAGTAGACCTCGCGCCCGCCGGCTACGAGTGCGGCATAGACCGCTGGAGCGATGTCGGCCCAGGCGGTACTCCCGGTCGACCGGATCACGACCGGCCCGTCGATCCCCCGCGCCACCTGGCGGGCGCGCTCGACCACGACCGCCGCACGATCGGCGTCCGCGCCGATGAGCCGCTCGAACGGTCGAGGGACCAGCAGCAGACCGAGGGCCACCACGGCGACGAGGACGCCGGCGGCTGCCCGGGCGTGCCGGGACCGGCTCCACCAGCCCACGACGGGCCACGTCAGCAGGATCAGCACGGCCGGCAGCCCGATGGCGATGTAGCCGGCCCGTCCACCGCCGGCGCGGGTCGCCGACAGCAGCAGGACGGCCGTGACGATGGCAACCCAGGGGACCACGACCGATGGCCTCCCCGAGGCCACTCCCCCGCCATGCCGATGGAGCCACCACAACAGCGCGCCGGCCCCCGCCAGCACGACGACCGAGAGGACGGGCGCGCCGTCCCCGGCGCCGGCGACCCGCAGCAACAGCTCCAGGTTGTGCGGACGACGCGTCGCGACGTCCGCGAGCGGGGCGACCCAGCAGACGAGACCCAGGACGGCGGTCAGGATGACGGTGCCTCGGCTCATCTGCAGCAGGCCGGCACGCCACAGCACGACCGAGGCGACCAGTGCCACCACCCCCAGCACGACCGCCACGGGCGCGACGGCGAGGTGGGACTGCGCGGCCAGGGAGAGCGTCACGATGAAGACGGGCCACCACCGTCCGCGGCCGACGAGGATCGCCCAACCGGACGCGACGGCCGCCGTGAACGCGACCATGGCGACCCACGGGTTCCACGGGGTGACGAGGCCCGCGCCCACCACCGGGAGCGCGACCGCCTGTGCGACGGCGACCGCGATCGCCCCGCGCCGGCCGCCGGCGGCGTTCGCGGCGGCCAGTGCCAGCGCCAGCAGGGTCGCGATCAGGACGAACGACCCCACGACGAGGGCCCACGGCGCGTGACCGGTCAGGGCGTACAGCGGCGCCAGCAGCTGGAACTGCAGCGGCCCCGGGTGGTGGGCGTGGACGCCTTCCACGGCCAGCCCGCTCGTGGAGGGCATGCCGAGCAGTGGGGTGTGCGACCCGAACACGTCGTGGACCCGCACGGCAGCCACCGCGGTGTCACCGTGCGGGACCCACCCACCTGCGACGAGCTGCACGGTCCACCACGCCAGCGGCAGCACCAGGAGGATCCAGGCGATCAGCCAGGGCCGGGACCGAAGGTCGTCGCGCAGCGTCACTCAGGCGTGCCCGACTCGGGCACGTCGTCGTTCCACGTCGGGTCCTCGTCCCACGCCTTCGTCTTCTCGCGGGCGATCTCCAGCGCGCGCGACGCCTCGTCCTCGGTCTCGTACGGCCCCATGCGGTCGGCGGCCTTGCAACCGTGATCGCCTTCGACGGCATGGTGCTTCAAGCAGTAGTAGTAGGCCATGGGCACATCGTGCCCGATCGAGGCGCGGCGCGCGCTGGGACCTCAGCCTTCGGGGACCCAGCTCATCTCGTCAGGGTCCGCGCCGATCCGGCGGCCGGCGTCCAAGGCCGAGATGGCGCCCATGTCGGCGTCGGAGAGCTCGAAGTCGAACAGGTCGAAGTTCTGCTTCAGCCGCTCGACCGACGAGGCCTTCGGGAACACGATGTCGCCGCGCTGCAGGTGCCAGCGCAGGACGACCTGCGAGACGCTGCGGCCGGTGCTGCGCGCGATCGCCTCCAGCGCCGCGTCGTCGAACACCTGGCCCTGGGCCAGCGGGGACCAGGCCTCGGTGGCGATGCCGAGCTCGCTGTTCACGGCGCGCAGCTCGTCCTGGGTGAAGTACGGGTGAATCTCGATCTGGTTGACCGCGGGGACGACCGTGGCCTCCTGGACGACGCGACGCAGGTGCGACGGCTGGAAGTTCGAGACGCCGATCGCGCGGGCCTTGCCGGCCGCGTAGGCCTCCTCCATGGCGCGCCACGTGTCGACGAAGTCGATGTCGATCATGGGCAGCGGCCAGTGGATGAGGAACAGGTCGACGCGCTCGAGACCGAGCTTCTCCAGCGACTCGTCCAGCGCCGGGCCGACGCGCTCGGGATCGTGCCGGTTGTTGTTCAGCTTCGTCGTGACGAAGACCTCGTCACGGGGCAGACCGGAGGCCGCGATCGCCGCGCCGACGCCCTCCTCGTTGCCGTACATCTGAGCGGTGTCGATGTGCCGGTAGCCGATGTCCAACGCCTCGGCCACGCGGTCCTGCGCCGTCTCCGGCGGCACCTGCCAGGTCCCGTAGCCGAACTGGGGGATCTGGACGCCGTTGTTCAAGGTGAGAGTGGGAACCGTCATGTGCCCCACGCTAACCGGGGGTCGCCGGGCTCGCGTCCCGGGAACTTCCGGACAGCGACGCGGCGCCATGACATCGTGCCGTCATGCCTCGCTTGATCCCGTCCGCACCACAGTTCACGACCGCCTCCGAGCAGGAGGTCTGGACGCGGCTGCGGGACGGACTCGGCCCCGATGACGTCCTGATCGCCAACCTGCGACTCACGGACGAGACGAAGGACCACGAGGCCGACCTGGTCGTGCTGATGCCGGACGTCGGGATCGTGGTCGTCGAGGTCAAGGGCGGGAGCGTGTGGCACGACGGCGACCGCTGGCTCATCAGCCGCAACGGACGTCCCACGGTCATCCACCCCGTCGACCAGGTGCGCGGCACCAAGTACGCCATCCGGAACTACGTGGGCCACGACGAGCGGTGGAGCCGGCGCAACCACGTCGCCTGGGGCCACGCGGTCGTCACCCCGTACTCCGCCTTCGATGACGAGTTCGACCTGCCCGAGTGTCCCCGCTGGATGCTGCACGACCGGGACGACCAGCACGACCTCGTGACGCGCCTGCGCGACAACGCGGCCCGGCAGCAGCACGGCAAGCTCCCGCCGACGGCGGATGAGGTGGACCTGATCGTCGAGATCCTGACGGGGCGCCTCACCACGAGGTACGACATCAACGCCGACTCCGACGAGCGCGCCGCCGCCGCGGACCGCCTCACGCAGGAGCAGTCCGCGATCCTCGGGGTCACCCGACTGCTGCACCGGGTCGAGGTGCGCGGCGGGGCCGGCAGCGGAAAGACGGTCCTGGCGCTGCAGCAGGCCAAGCAGCTGACCAAGGGCCGCAGCGGTCAGCGGCCCCAGCGCGTGGCGATGCTCTGCTACTCCCTGGGCCTGGCCGAGTACCTCAAGCGCGAGGTCCAGTCGTGGAACCGCAAGGAGCGGCCGGCGTTCGTGGGCACTTTCCACGAGTTCGGCAGGCAGTGGGGCGCCCCGGACGGCGACCGGACGGACAGCGACTTCTGGGAGCGCCGGCTGCCCGCGCTCATGTCGGACCTGGCCGACGACCTTCCCCAGAGCAAGAAGTACGACGCCGTCATCGTCGACGAGGCCCAGGACTTCGCCGACGACTGGTGGCAGCCCGTCCTGAAGTCCCTGCGCGACGAGAACGAGAGCGGCCTCTTCGTGTACTCCGACGAGAACCAGCGGATCTTCGCCCGCTTCGGCCGCCCGCCGGTGCACCTGGTCCCCCTCGTGCTCGACCACAACCTGCGCAACACGCGCCAGATCCACGAGACCTTCGGTCCCCTGGCCCCCTCGCGCATGTACGCCCGCGGTGGCGAGGGTCCGGGCGTGCGCTTCCTGCCCGCCGAGGCGGGCGACGCGCTGGCGGTCGCCGACGACGCGATCGACGCGCTCCTCGACGAGGGGTGGAAGGCGGGCAACGTCTGCCTGCTGACCACCGGAAGGCGCCACCCCATCCAGGTGGAGCGCACCGATTTCCACGACCAGAGCGGCTACTGGGAGACGTTCTTCGACGACGACGACGTCTTCTACGGGCACGTGCTGGGGTGCAAGGGCCTCGAGCGGCGTGCCGTCGTGCTGTGCGTCAACGAGTCGAGCGTCCAGGAGCGCTCCCGGGAGCGGCTGTATGTGGGGATGTCGCGCGCCACGGACGAGCTGATCGTGGTCGGCGATCCCAAGGTGATCCGGGACATGGGCGGCCTCGAGGTGGCCAAGCGCCTGGGCATCGAGTGAGGCGCGCCCCGGCGCTGGGCCGGGGCGCGAATGAGTCGGCCTGTAAGCCGGATTCTGTCCTGCCGGAGCAGGGGCGGCCATCCATCTGGGATGCCCATTGCTGGACACCTCGGTGCGACCTACCTGCCACACGTCGGACGAGCAGCCCTGTGGCACGGCCCCGCGAGGGGCCAACTTGGTCTTGCTCCCGGTGGGGTTTACCTAGCCACGGCGTTCGCCCACCTGCTGGCTGCCGTCGACCTCCTCGTCGGGCCGGTGACCGAGGTCGCCGTGGTCGGCGAGCGGCCCGACCTGGTCGGCGTCGTGCAGCAGGCGTCCCGCCCGCGGACCGTGCTGGCGTGGGGCGAGCCGGGGGCCGCGCCTACGTGTGCGAGGCGTTCGCCTGCCGCCAGTCGGTCACCGAGCCGGCGGCGCTGGCGGCCCAGCTCGAAATCAGGTGATCCCGGCGGCCACCACCGCCTGCGTGACCCGGTCGTCGGCCGAGCTCAGCGGGGCCTCCACGTTGACCCACGGGTCGCCCCCGAAGTGACGGGTGAAGATCTTCTCCGCCGTGCGGGTGGCGAGAGCCTGGGTGGTCAGCGTCGGGTTCACGCCGCCGACGCTGTTGGGGAGCGCCGAGTTGTCGGCGATGAACAGGTTCCGCACCGCCCGGGCCTCGCCGTCGGCGTTCAGCACGGAGTCGGAGGCGCGGTGGCCCATCCGCATCGACGACTGCGTGTGCAGCATCAGCGGCGCCATGTCGATGCGGATGACCTTGCGGGCGCCGGCGGCCCGCATGATCTCCACCGCCTTGGCCGCCAACCACTCGCGGTTGCGCAGCGTCCGGGCCGAGCGGACCCGCTTGTACATGCGGGCCTTGGGCATCGGACCGTTGCGGTCGGGCGGCAGCGGCGAGCGAAGCACCCGGTTCTTCGCCTCGACGTCGTCGTCGGTGAGGATGAGCATGTTCAACAACTTGTTGTTGTCGCGCATGGTGTCCTTCAGCTCGAGCCCGAGGGGACGGCCGGTCTTCCCGTCCCACGGCCCCGTGACCCCACGGCCGTTGCCGTAGGCGCCGCGGACGCCGCTGTCGCTCAGCAGCATGCTGAGCACCTGGGTCGCCGGACCGAGGCCGACGTTCTCGATGGCCCCGCGGCCGGGGAAGTCGGCCCGGCACGCCGAGTCCTGGCCCTTGTCCTGGTCGGTGTCCTCGTCGAAGATCCCGGTCACCCAGTCGAGGGCGTGGTCGGTGAGGCCCCGGCCCACCCAGCCGTTCGGGTTCGGCAGGCCGCTGTTCAGCCACAGCCGGGGGTTCTCCACGACGCTGCCGGCCATGACCACGACCTTGGCGTCGACCCGGGTGACCGCACCGGTCCTGGTGTCGCGCCAGGTGACGCCGACGGCCTGCGGGGCGCCGAGCAACGTCGTGCGCGTGTGGATCTTCGTCACGAACGCGTCGCTCACCAGCGTCACGGCGCGTCCGCCCGGCGCCCACCGGTCGGCGGTCAGGGCCATGGGCACGTAGCTGTTGTCGGTCGAGCGCTTGGCTTTGAGGTTGCGCGGTGCCTGCCTCGGCAGGTTGCAGCCCTGCAGGCAGCCCCCGCACATGGTGCAGCCCTGGGCCTGGGGGTACGTGAGCAGCGCCGGGTCGGTGGTGCGGCCGGCGGTGCCCTCGGGCTGCAGGATGGCGTTCTCCTGCGGGCGGTAGGAGTCGTGGGTGGTGTCGCGCTGACGGAGCACCGGTAGGCCGATCCGCTCGCACCCCCGGAAGAAGATCTCCTCCTTCGTACCCATCGGCGCCGTCAGGATCGGGAGGGTGTCCTCGACCCACTCCAGGTACGGCCGGAACTCCTCGTAGGTGAAGGGGAAGCGGTGCGCCGTGTCGTAGGCGCCGGCGTCGGGGCCGGCGTACCCGGCGAAGACGCCCGGTGGCGTCCGCGGGCTGTTGCCGAAGTAGTGCGCGGTCGTGCCGCCGACGCCGGCCACGTGGAAGACCTGGGAGTTCTGCGGGTGGTCACGCTGCCACCACGGCATCTCCCGGTCGTCAGCGCCGAAGCGGAGGTAGCCCCAGAGCGGGTTGTTGGCGTCGTCCTCGAGGCGTGTCCACTTGGCTTCGATGTTCGCGTTGCGGCTCCCCCCTTCGAGGAGCAGGACGTCGAGCCCGCGCTGGGCGAGCTCCTTGGCGACGACGGGCCCGCCACCGCCCGCTCCGATCACGATGACGTCAGGCATCGACGCTCGACCTCCCCTGGTAGTAGCCCTGGAACTCGTCCCAGCCGTCGACCGGCCACAGGCGGCCGGGCAGGTGGTTCG
Source organism: Aeromicrobium senzhongii (assembly GCF_014334735.1). Lineage (NCBI taxonomy): Bacteria > Bacillati > Actinomycetota > Actinomycetes > Propionibacteriales > Nocardioidaceae > Aeromicrobium > Aeromicrobium senzhongii. The sequence continues at coordinate 1,073,749 of NZ_CP060587.1, read as the reverse complement.
ACAGGTCCCAGCCGATCGGTCGATCCACCAGCCGCCGGGCGGCACGGTCGTACACGAGCGTCTCGCTGTAACCGAAGAACCCGGCGAGCATCGGCGCCACGCCGGACGCGTACTCGATGATCCCGCCGAGCGTCTCGTTCAGCTCGAGGAGCCGACCCACGACCGGCGCCTCCATGGCGGGGTACCGCGGCTTGAGCAGCCGGGGGACGTCCTGCTCGAGTCGGCGCCACGTCTCGGCCTTCTCGGCCCAGCTGAGGCGGGCGAACGGCGCCGCGTGCGGGCCCGCTGCGCTCGACGGGCGGACCGAGACGGCCACGGCGTTGACCAGCGCCACGATGACCGGCGCCAGCGGGACGGCGCCCTCCTGCTCGATCGCCGAGCCGATCCGCTCGCAGGCGGCGACGTCGTCGGGCAGCTCGACCAGCTGGAAGAGGTCGGCGAGCCGGTCGAGCAGCAGCGTGATCGCCGTGGGGTCGAGCAGCACCTGGTTGAAGGCCATGGTGAGGAACTGCGGTGCGCCGGCGGCCACGGCTCCCGGGCGGGGATCGGTGACGCCCTGGGTCGCGGAGTAGGCGTCGTCACCCGGCAGCACCCAGGCGGCGAGCCCGGCCATCGTGTCGTAGGTCGGCCGGCTCATGCAGTACGTCGGCCCCGTCCCTCCCGGGGCGACGTGGTCGGCGAGCAGCGCGGCGTCGGCGGGCGCCACCCGCCAGAGCGACGACGGCGCCAGGCCTGCCACCACGGCGGCGCCGAGGCCGAGCAGCAGGCGCCTTCGTTCGAGCCCGTGCGACGAGAGCGGTTCTTCCACGGCGGTCCCCTACTCGGATCGACGGCTCATTCCTGGTGACGCTACCGAGTGCGGGCCAACGAAATCAACGGTTTTTTTCGGGAAATCAACGGTTTCGTCGGGTTCGTCGTCAACGTGCTGGTCCCGGGCGTAACAGCGTTCACTCGGCCTCCAGGTTGGCCCGCGCTCCCAGCAGGCGGGGCTCCTCGAGCGGCTCGTCGACAACGCACGGCGGGCCCAGCACGGCAAGCTCGTGCCGACGCAGGACGACGTGGACCTCATCGCCGAGATCCTGACCGGGCGCCTGCCCACCTCGTTCGACGTGAACGCCGCGGCCGACGAGCGCGCGGAGACAGCCGACCGGCTGACGCAGGAGCAGGCGACCATCCTCGGCGTCACGCGGTTGCTGACGCGCGTCGAGGTGCGCGGCGGTGCCGGAAGCGGCAAGACCGTCCTCGCCCTGCAGCAGGCCAAGCAACTGAGCAAGGGGCGCGGCGGCGTCAAACCTCAGCGGGTAGCCGTCCTCTGCTATTCGCTCGGACTGGCCGCCCACCTCGGTCGCGAGGTGCGGTCGTGGAACCGCAAGGAGCGGCCGGCGTTCGTCGGCACCCTCCACGACTTCGGTCGCCAGTGGGGCGCGCCGGACGGCGATCGCACCGACAGTGACTTCTGGGAGCGACGACCACAACCTGCGCAACACGCAGCAGATCCACGAGGCGTTCGGGCCGCTCGCGCCGTCGCGCATGTACTCCCGTGGCGGCGAGGGGCCGGCCGTCCGGTTCGTGGCCGCCTCGCCGGACGACGCCCTCGCCGCCGCCGATGATGCCGTGGACGCCCTGCTGGACGAGGGCTGGAATCCCGGCACGTCTGCCTGCTCACCACCGGTCGACGCCACCCCGGTGCAGGTCGAGCGCACCGACTACCACGACCAGGCGGGCTACTGGTCGACGTTCTTCGACGAGGACGACGTCTTCTACGGTCACGTGCTCGGCGCCAAGGGGCTCGAGCGCCGCGCCGTCGTGCTGTGCGTCAACGAGGACAGCGCCAAGGACCGTTCGCGCGAGCGATGTACGTGCCCGGGCCCGGGAAACCGAGGGTGCGAATGAGTCGGCCTATAAGCCGGATTCTGTCCTGCCGGAGCAGGGACGGCCATCCATCTGGGATGCCCATTGCTGGACACCTCGGTGCGACCTACCTGCCACGTCGGACGAGCAGCCCTGTGGCACGGCCCCGCGAGGGGCCAACTTGGTCTTGCTCCCGGTGGGGTTTACCTAGCCACGACGGTCACCCGCCGTGCTGGTGAGCTCTTACCTCACCGTTTCACCCTTACCCGCACCACCCGGAGGTGGCCGCTGGCGGTCTGTTCTCTGTGGCACTGTCCCGCACGTCGCCGTGGGTGGTTGTTAACCACCACCGTGCTCTGTGGAGTCCGGACTTTCCTCGACGCCCGAAGACGCCGCGACCGCCCGGCCGACTCATTCGCGTCCCCATCCTATGCCGAGACACCGCCGTGCCCCCCGGCCCGGTACGCTGGAGTCATCGAAAGGGAGTAGTCCCCAATCGCTGTGTCGACACACTGAGGCCTCGGCCTCCGGTACAGCGGGCCAGAGAAATCTGGCGGACGAGACTTTCGACCGGATTCGTGTACACGAGCCCGGTCGAGGCTCGTCGCGAACATGGCTCCTCGTCCGGGTGGACGAGGAGCTTTTCTGATGGAAGCCGTCTTCATCGCGGCAGCACTGGTGTTCGTCGCCGAGCTCGGCGACAAGAGCCAGCTCATGGCGATGACCTTCGCGACGCGCTACCGCGCCCGCACGGTCGTGCTCGGCATGGGCATCGCCTGCGCGATCATCAACCTGGCCTCGGCGCTGGCGGGTGAGGCGCTGGGCAACTTCATCCCCGAACAGGTGCTGCAGGTCGTGGCCGGCGTGGTCTTCCTCGTCTTCGCGGCGATCACCGCCTGGTCGCTGTTCGGCGATGAGCACGAGGACGAGCCCGACGTCGTCCCGCACAGTGGTCGGGCCCTGGTCACCGTGGGGCTGGCGTTCGCCCTGGCCGAGTTGGGCGACAAGACGATGTTCGCGACGATGACCCTCGCGACGCAGTACTCGTGGGTCTGGGTCTGGGTCGGCAGCACGCTCGGCATGCTCGTCTCGATCACCCTGGCCGTCGTGCTGGGCAAGCAGATCCTCAAGGTCCTGCCGGTGCGCGCCGTGCACGCCGTTGCCGCGCTGCTGTTCGCGGCCCTCGGCATCTGGATGCTCGTGGGCTGACATAGGGTCTCCGACGTGCTGATCGTCCTCCCCCCGTCCGAAGGCAAGACCCGGCCGCAGACCGGTCCTCCGCTGGATCTCGCCTCGCTCTCGTCGCCCCGGCTGACACGCACCCGCGAGCAGTTGCTGAACGCCCTCGTGCGGCTCAGCTCGACCAAGCGTGCCGCCGAGATCCTCGGCTTGGGGCCCCAGCAGGCCGACGACATCGTCCGCAACGCGCGGCTGCGCGAGGAGCCGACCGCCCCGGCCATCGAGGTCTACACCGGTGTCCTCTACGGCGAGCTGGGCTGGGCGGACCTCGACGAGACCGCCCGGGAGCGCGGCCGGGCCAGCGTGGCCGTCGCGTCGGCGTTGTTCGGTCTCGTGCGCCCGCACGACCTCATTCCGGCCTACCGGATGAGCGGATCGGTGAGCCTGCCCCGCCTCGGGACCGTCGCCTCACGCTGGAAGCCGGTCCTGCCCGCTGCCCTGGTCGACCTCGCCGACGGCGACCTGGTGCTGGACCTGCGGTCGGGCACGTACGTCGCGCTCGGCCAGGCGCCCGCCGGCTCGGTGACGATGCGCGTGCTGACCGAGGCGAACGGCAAGCGGTCGATCGTCAGCCACAGCAACAAGGCCACGAAGGGGCGCATCGTGCGCCAACTGCTCGCCGAGGGCGTCGAGGCGAAGGACGCGGGCTCGCTCGCCGACGCCCTGCGCGATCTCGGCTGGTCGGTGGAGTCCTCGGGACCGGCCCGCCTGGACGTCGTCCTGCGCTGAGGCGCGCGACCCGACTCCTCGTCCGCCGCGCCCACCCCCCACTTTTGGAATCGGATCCACGTCAAACGTTCCGGTTGAGGTGGATCCAGTTCCAAAAGTGGGGTGGGGCGGGGCGGGGCGAGCTCTCGAGTTCAGGGAGCGACGGAGAAGTTCCGCAGGCTCGGCGTCCCGTCGGGCCACCACGCGATCGTCGTGATTGAGGCCGGCGACAGCTCCATGCGGTGGATGACGTTCATGTCGGCCCCGAGCGCCAGCCGCACCATCAACTTGATCGGCGTCACGTGGCTGACCACGACCACCGTGCGACCCCCGTGGGTCTGCAGCAGCCGGTCGCGGGCGGCCTCGACGCGTCGGGCCACGGCGTCGAACGACTCGCCACCGGGCGGCGGGACGGCCGTCGACGACAGCCACGCGTCGAGCTCGGCGGGCCAGCGCTTCATGATCTCGGCGAACGAGGAGCCGTCCCACTCGCCGAAGCCGGCCTCGGCGAAGCCCTCCTCGATCCCGACGGGCAGCCGCAGCCGCTCGGCGACCGCGGCCGCCGTCTGACGCGTGCGCAGCAGAGGCGAGGCGACGATCGCGTCGGCGCCCCCGTGGTCGGCGATCCAGTCGGCGGCACGACGCGCCTGCTGGACCCCCTCGTCCACCAGGGGCGGGTCCTCGCCGCCCGAGCCGCTGAACAGCTTGCGCTGGGTGTGGGCCGTCACGCCGTGCCGCAGCAGGATGACGGTGGTCGGGTCGCCGTGCATCGAGCCACGCCAGCCCAGCAGGGGGTTCTTGCCCTGCGCCTGCACCGGCGCGTCGGCGCGCGGCTCGGTGAACAGGGACGGCGGCTCCGGCGGCTCGTCGGCCAGCTGCACCGGACCGGTCGAGACGAACGAGGAGACCAGACCTGGGCGGCCGGCCTTCTCGGCGTCGAGCGCGGCATTGGCCAAGGCGTCGGCCCGGGCGTTCTGGGCGCGCGGCACCCAGGTCCAGGTGACCGGCCCGAGATCGCGCACGATCTCCTGGGCCCGCATCGCCAGCGGCTTCATGTCCGGGTGCTTGATCTTCCAGCGACCGGCCATCTGCTCGATGACCAGCTTGGAGTCCATGCGCATCTCGAGCGGCTCGCCCGGGGCATGCTCACGGGCCAACTCGAGGGCGGCGATCAGGCCGCGGTACTCGGCGACGTTGTTCGTGGCACGCCCGATCGTCTCGCCGCGGTCGGCCACCAGCACGCCGTCGCGCAACAGCGCGGCGCCGTACGAGGCAGGACCGGGGTTGCCGCGAGATCCTCCGTCAGCCTCGGCGGTCCAGCCCATCAGACGCCGGACTCGGGCGTGCGCACCAGGATGCGGCTGCACTCCGGGCACCGCAGGACCGTGTCGGCGGGCTCGGCGGCGAGCTCGCGCAGATCGGCCCCATTGATCTCGATGTGGCAGCCGGTGCAGCGGCGCGCGCGCAGCTCGGCCGCACCCAGCCCGCTGTGGCTCCCCGCGACCTTCTCGTAGAGCGCCAGCAGGTCGGCGGGCACCCGCGGCAGCACGAGCTTGCGCGCCGCGACGAGCTGAGCGGCCTCGGCGTCGAACGTGGCGACCTTCTCGTCGCGCGCGGCAACGAGGACCTCACGGGCGGCGTTCTCCTGTGCGAGCGCGGCCTCGGCCTCGGCCAACTCGGCCTGGGCGGCCTCGAGCTGCTCCATGACCTCGAGTTCCTCGTCCTCGAGCGTGGCGATGCGCCGCGCGAGGGCCTCGAGCTCGCTCTGGAGGCTGGACAGGTCCTTGGGGTTCGTGATGGCGCCGGACGAGAGCCGGTCCTCGTCGCGCGTGCGACGGGTCTTGACCAGCTCGACCTCGGTATCGGCCTTCGCCGCGGCGCGAGCAAGGTCCGACACGCGGGTCTGGACCTCGATGCGGCGGGCGTCGAGCTCGCGGATCCGGCCGTCGGCCGCGGCGATCTCGGCGTGCTCGGGCAGGGACTTGCGACGGTGGGTCAACTGCGCCAGCGCCGAGTCCTTCCCCTGCAGGTCCAACAGTGCCTGCTGGGCGACCGGTTCAGCCTTCACGTACGACTCCTCACGACAGCGTCCGGCTCCACGGATCGGTGACGATCGTGGAGACGTGGGTCTTCACCGTATCGCCCAAGGCCTCACGGACCGCCGCCGCCACGGTCGGCAGCCAGGTCCACTCGGCGGCCCAGTGCGGCACGTCGACGACGGCGCAGGCGCCCGGCCGCTCGAGGTGCTCGCTGACCGGATGGTGGCGCAGGTCGGAGGTGACGTAGACATCGGCTCCGGCAGCGTCGGCGGTGCCCAGCAGGAAGTCGCCCGATCCCCCGCACAGCGCGACGGTCTCGACGGTCCGGTCGAGGTCGCCGGCGATGCGGGTGGCGCCGGCGTGCGACGGCAGCGCCGATCGGACGTGCTCCGCGAACGCGCTCAGGGTCATGGGCTCGACGAGACGACCGATGCGTCCCGACCCGCGGTCGCTGGGCCGGGCGGCGAGCGGCCACAGGTCGTACGCCACCTCCTCGTAGGGGTGGGCGTGCAGCATCGCCGCGCGCACGCTCTCGCGGATCCGAGCTTCGGCGACGACCTCGATGCGCGTCTCGTCGACCCACTCGACGTCGCCGACGGACCCGATCGCCGGCTCGGCGCCGGCGAGCGGGCGGAAGGAGCCGCGCCCGTCGCTGCGGTACTGGGCGTGGTCGTAGTCGCCCATCCGGCCCGCGCCGGCGTCGTGCATCGCGGCGACCACCCGGTCGGCGTCGTCGCGCGGGACGTAGACGACCCACTTGTCCAACGGTGACTCGAGATCGGTCTCGAGCGGGCGCAGGTCGGTCAGGCCCAGGGCGAGGCCCATCGACTCGCTGACGCCGCGCGGGGCGGAGTCGGCGTTCGTGTGGCAGGTGTGCAGACCGATGCCGTGCGAGATCAAGGTGTGCACGACGCGGCCCTTCGGTGTCGTCGCCGCGACGGACGTGACGCCCTTGAGGTGGAGCGGGTGGTGCGTCACCACGAGTTGGGCACCGCGCTCGACGGCCTCGTCCACGACGGCCTGCACGGGGTCGACAGCGAACAGGATCGAGGTGACCTCGGCGTCGGGGTCACCGGCGACCGTGCCGACGGCATCCCAGTCGTCGGCCCATCGGGGGTCGTAGAGGCCGTCCAGGACGGCGATCACGTCACGCAGCGCAGGCATGGGATGAGTCTGTCACGCGGGATGCTCAGGCCTCGAAGACCTGGAAGTTGGCCGGCAGGCCCGGCTCGATGTCGGTGGGCGGCGGCTTCTTGTCCCACCCACGGTCGACCGCGCCCACCGGCTGGTCCAGGTCGTGGAACCGCACCGGGAGCCCGGCCGCGCGCAGCGGCTGCGGCCGATCCATGAGCTGGAAGTGCAGGTGCGGCTCCGAGCTGTTGCCGGAGTTGCCCACCTGACCGACGAGGTCGCCGGCGGCCACCCGGTCCCCCACCGCGACGGCCACGGTCCCCCGGCGGACGTGGGCATAGAGCGAGTGCACGCCGTCGCCGTGATCGACCACCACGTGGTTGCCGATGACAGCACCCGGACCACCGAGGTCACGGAAGCCGTCGATCACCATCATGTACGCGAACGCGAGCCACGAGGTGCGCGAGAGGTGGTCACGTCGACCGTCCAGCACCCGGACGACCGTGCCGTCGGCGACGGCCAAGATCGGCTCACCGAACGAGCTGAACCGGTCGGGACGCTCGAAGCCGCCGAGCAGTGGATACGTCGGCGCGGTCCCCTCGGGCCGCGGATGGATGATGTCCACGGCGTGCGACTGGCCGTAGGCCCGGACACCATGGCTGGGCACGGCACTCGCGGGGCTGTGCACGACGGTCCACCGGCCTCGCACCGGACTGGCGACGTGCACCGGGTCGCGATCGTCCTGATGGGGCGGCCGCACGAGGGCCAACGCGAAGAACAGCAGGGTGAACGGTCCCGCGACGGCGTAGGGCACCGACGGCAGCAACCCCGACACCACCGCCGCCAGGAACCCCCAGGCCCAGACCGGGAACAGACCGCTGACCGCTCGGCGCCACCGGCCGGAGTCGCGGCTCGACATCCGCGACACGCGGTCAGCCGACACTGGCCAGCGCGAAGGGCAGGACGCCGGGCGCGCCGGCTCGTCGCAGCTCGCGGGCCGCGACGGTGATCGTCCACCGGCTGTCGACCAGGTCGTCGACCAGCAGAACCGGCCCGTTCAGACCAGCCAACGCGGCAGCCAGCTCGGGACCGACCGAGAACCGTCCCCACACCGAGGCGAGACGGAAGGCGCTGTTGCCGCCGGTCTCGGCGCGCGGGATGTGCGGGTCGAGGTCGAGCGTGCCGAGCAGCGGCATCCGGCCCAGTCGCGAGATCGTCTCGGCCGTGGAGCGCACCAGGGTCGGTCGCGTGACCGAGGGCATCGCCACGACCGCGACGGGTCGCTGGTCCCACGGCCAGTCCCGCAGCGCGCGCACGACGGCGCCGACCAACGGCTCGGGGATCTCGCGGTCGGGAGCGCCCGCGGCGAACAGCTCACGCAGCGTGCCGCCCCAGCCCAAGTCGGTCAGTCGGGCGACCACGCGCCCGGTCTCGGCGCGCTCGTCCGGCGCGATCCGGCCCTTGACGTCGACCCCGCGCCGGTCGGCACCGGTGGGCCACTGACCGCGGGGCTCGATCGGCACGCCGACCCGGTCGAGCGCCTCGGCGGCCCGGCCGACGGTGGCCTCGGGGACGTCCGTCGGATAGAACGGCGCCGCGCAGACGTCGCACCGACCGCAGGGCGCGGCCGAGGGGTCGTCGAGGTCCTGCTGCAGCAGCTGCATCCGGCACGTCTCGCCCCGCTCGTACGTCAGCATCGCCTGCTGTTCGTGCTCACGGGCCGCCGCGATGCGCTCGTACCGCTCGGCGTCGTACGTCCAGGGCTGGCCGGTGGCGACCCATCCCCCGCGCACCTTGCGGACGGCGCCGTCGACGTCGAGCACCTTGAGCAGCAACTCCAACTGGGTTCGCTTGACGTCGACGAGCGCCTCGAGGGCCGGGGTGGAGATCGGCTCGGAGCCCAGCTGGTCGATGACGCGAGCCGCGCGCTCGGGATCGGGCATCGACGCCGTGGCGAAGTACCGCCAGATGTCGCGGTCCTCCGGCCCGGGCAGCAGCAGCACGTCGGCGCGCTCGGTGGCGCGGCCGGCACGGCCCACCTGTTGGTAATAGGCCACGGGCGACGAGGGCGCGCCGAGGTGGATCACGAACCCCAGGTCGGGCTTGTCGAAGCCCATCCCCAGGGCGCTCGTGGCGACGAGCGCCTTGACCCGGTTCTCCTTCAGCGCCTGCTCCAGCTCCTCGCGCTCGGAGGGGTCCGTGCGGCCGGTGTACGCCCGCACCTCGAAGCCCGCCTCGCGCAGCAGCCGGGCGGTGTCCTCGGCCGCCGAGACGGTGAGTGCGTAGATGATCCCGCTGCCGTCGAGGTCGCCCAGATGGGCCACGAGCCAGCCCAGCCGCTGCTTGGCGGTGGGCAGCGTCAGGCAGCCCAGCCGCAGCGAGTCACGTGCCAGCGAGCCGCGCAGGGTCAGGACGTCGCCGCCGAGCTGCTCGGCCACGTCGGCCACGACGCGGGCGTTGGCCGTGGCGGTGGTCGCCAGGACCGGCACGTGCGGCCCCAGCGACTCGATGACGTGGGCCAGCCGACGGTAGTCGGGCCGGAAGTCGTGGCCCCAGTCGGAGATGCAGTGCGCCTCGTCGACGACGAGCAGGCCCATCTGCTCGAGCAATCGCGGCAGTTGCCGCTCGCGGAACGTCGGGTTGTTCAGCCGCTCGGGCGAGACCAGCAGCACGTCGATCGTGTCGGCCGCCAACCGCGCCTCGATGTCGTCCCACTCCTCGACCGTGGCCGAGTTGATCGCGGCGGCCCGCACCCCCGCCCGCTCGGCGGCGGCGACCTGGTCGCGCATCAGCGCCAGCAACGGGGAGACCAGGACCGTCGGTCCGGCACCGCGGGCGCGCAGCAGAGCGGTGGCCACGAAGTACACCGCCGACTTGCCCCAGCCGGTGCGCTGGACGACCAGCGCGCGGCGCTGCTCGTCGACCAGGGCCGAGATCGCCTCGAGCTGGCCCTCGTGGAACTGCGCGTCGGGTCGCCCGGTCAGCGCACGGAGTCGTTCGAGGGCGGCATCGGCGGTGGCGGTGGCGATCGACGTCATGCCCCGATCGTGTCAGGCGGCTCCGACAGCCGGGCGCACCCGCTGCATCAGCCGGGTCGCGCGGCCAGCCCGACGTCGATCCAGAACCGCAGATCGGCGTCCTCGCCGAGGCCGATGGGGTCGACCTGCAACCACCTCTCCCCCATCTCACGACCGTTCCTCATCGCGGCGGGGCGCGCACCCGGTCGCGCCGTCAGCTCGTCCCGGCGGCCCGGATCGATGCGCACCAGCAGACCCCCGTCGCCACCGGCCGAGACCGCGAGCGCGCCGTCGACCATGAAGGACAGGCCGCCGAACATCGAGACCTCGCGAGCCCGCCGGCCGGCGAGCGCGCGACGGATGCGGCGCACGAGCACCTCCTGCGGCGACATCTCCCCAGCCTACAAAGGTGGGGACGAAGGACTCGAGCCCTCGACCTCCCGCCATGGCCGTGCCACAGGAGCTCTGCCGCAACCCGGGGCCAGCACTGGCCGTGCTCGCGGCCTAGCCTGAACGCATCGCGAGAAGGAGCACCATGAAGATCACCATCATCGGCGGTTCGCAGGGCACAGGTGCCGAGCTGGCCCGGCTCGCCTCGGCAGCAGGTCACGAGGTGACCGTCCTGTCACGCAGCGGTTCAGCGCCCGCCGGCGCCCGATCGATCACCGGCAGCGCCACTGATCCGGCCAGCGCCGCTGCTGCGGTGACCGGCGCCGACGCCGTCGTCGTCACCGTCGGTGGTGCCAAGGGGGTTCGCCACCAACGAGCGGCTGTCACCGCCGAGATCGTCACCGCGATGGAGCAGGCCGGAGTACGGCGCCTGGTGGTCCAGTCGTCGCTCGGCGCCGGCGATTCCGCCCGCCAACTGCCCGGCGTGCTGCGCTGGATCACCCCGCTCCTGCTCGCCAGCCCCCTGGCTGACCACAACGCCCAGGAGGCGGCCGTCATGAGCTCGGGCCTGGACTGGACGATCGTGCGGCCGACCGGCCTCACCCGCAAGCCCTCCACCGGCGCATGGACCGCTCTCGAGGTCGGCCAGCCGGGAACCCTGCGCGGCACGATCACGCGCGCCGATCTGGCGGCCTATCTGCTCCAGGTCGTGCAGGACCCGTCGACCATCGGTGCCGCCATCGGGATCAGCAACAGCTGATCGTGGCGCAGAAGGTGGGCGAAGAGGGGCTCGAACCCCCGACCTTCCGGGTGTAAACCGGATGCTCTGACCAACTGAGCTATTCGCCCGAACGCAGGTGAACGTTAGCGCACCGGGTGTCTGACGAGACCCCGGAGACAGAAAGGCCGCGCCGCCGGGGTCTCGGGTCCCCGGCGGCGCGGTAGCACCATCAAACCAGATTCATATGGTCAATGTGAGTTATTCGCGCCCGATCTGGCCTGAAAAATTGCTGTGTTGTCAGGGAAGTGACTCAAGTGCCTCACGGTACGCCGCGAGGTCGCGCGCTTCACCCAGACCGTTCTCGACCTTCCAGCGCACGATGCCCTCGCGGTCGATCACGTAGGTTCCGCGTGCCGCCGCGCCGGGGCCCTCCTGGAAGATCCCGTACGCCTTGGCGACCTCGCCGTGGGGCCAGAAGTCGCTCAGCATGCTGAACTCGTAGCCGTCCTGGTCGGCCCAGGCGCGCAGCGAGAACATCGGATCGCACGAGATCGCCAGGACCTCGGCGTCGGCGTCGTTGAAGACCGCCAGGTTGTCGCGGATCTCGCACAGCTCGCCGGTGCAGATGCCGCTGAAGGCGAACGGGTAGAAGACGACGACCACGTTGCGCCCGCGCAGACCCGAGAGCGAGACGTCCTGGCCGTGCTGGTTCTTGAGAGTGAAGTCCGGCGCCTCGGCGCCGACCTCGACCAGGGATCCGGTCATGGTCACCGCTTGTGCGTGGACAGCTTGGTGGCGACCCAGTTCGGGCCCACGGCCGACGTGGTCGTGATCGAGAGGCCCGCGATCGGGGCAGCCTCGCCGATGTCGGCGCCGGAGACGTGACCGTCCAGCCCGACCTTCGGGGTCAAGAGCCACACGGAGCCGCCCTCCGCGACGTCCTGCGTCGCGTCGACCAGCGCATCGGTCAGGTCACCATCGTCCTCACGCCACCACAGGATCACTCCGTCGACGACCTCGCCGACGTCACCGTCGACCAGTTCGCTTCCGGTGTGTGACTCGACCGCCGAGCGAAGCTCGTCGTCGACGTCCTCGTCCCAGCCGAGCTCCTGGATGACGGAGTCAGGTTCGAAGCCCAGCTTCGCCGCGTCCACCGCACCTCCTTCTCCCCTGCTTCTCGACAGGGTGTATCGGTTGCTTGCCGGACTCACACTAGCGAACTCCGGGTGGTTTGATGGAAGGGTCCATCCCGACACCCCAGGGAGTGCAACATGGCCCCATCCGGCCCCGACCGTCCGATCATCCACGGAGGCATGCCAACACAGCTGCCCGACGTGGATTCCGAAGAGACGCAGGACTGGCTCCGCTCACTCGACCAGATGGTCGACGAGCGCGGCCGGGACCGCGCCCGCTACGTGATGTTGCGGATGCTCGAGCGTGCCCGTGAGCGCGCCGTGGGCATGCCCGCACTGCGCAGCACCGACTTCATCAACACCATCCCCCCCGAGCGCGAGCCCGACTTCCCCGGCGACGAGGAGATCGAGCGGCGCATCCGCTCCTACATCCGCTGGAACGCCGCGGTCATGGTCTCGCGCGCGAACCGGCCCGGACTGGGCGTCGGCGGACACATCGCCACCTACCAGTCGGCGGCGAGCCTCTACGAGGTCGGCTTCAACCACTTCTTCCGCGGCAAGGACCACCCCGGCGGTGGCGACCAGATCTTCTACCAGGGTCACGCCGCCCCGGGCATCTACGCCCGCTCGTTCCTCGAGGGACGCTTCGACGAGGACCGCCTGAACAACTTCCGCCAGGAGCACTCGCAGGGCGCCGGCAAGGGCCTGCCCTCGTACCCGCACCCGCGGCTGATGAGCGACTACTGGGAGTTCCCGACGGTCTCGATGGGACTCGCGGCGATCAACTCGATCTACCAGGCCCGGTTCAACCGGTACCTGCAGCACCGCGGCATCAAGGACACCAGCGAGCAGCACGTCTGGACGTTCCTGGGCGACGGCGAGATGGGCGAGCCCGAGTCGCTCGGCGCGATCAGCGTCGCCGGCCGCGAGCAGCTCGACAACCTCACGTTCGTCGTGAACTGCAACCTGCAGCAGCTCGACGGCCCGGTGCGCGGCAACGGCAAGATCATCCAGGAGCTGGAGTCGATCTTCCTCGGCGCGGGCTGGAACGTCATCAAGGTCGTGTGGGGCCGCGAGTGGGACGACCTGCTCGCCCGTGACACGACCGGCGCGCTGGTCAACCAGATGAACCGCGTCCCCGACGGCGAGTTCCAGAACCTGTCGATCGCCGACGGCGCGTACAACCGCGAGCACTTCTTCGGTCCCGACCCGGAGCTGCGCAAGATCGTCGAGCACCTCTCGGACGAGCAGATCGAGAAGCTGCCGCGTGGTGGTCACGACTACCGCAAGGTCTACGCGGCGTTCGACTCGGCGATGAAGCACAAGGGCCAGCCGACCGTGATCCTGGCGCACACCGTCAAGGGTTGGCTGCTCGAGTCGCTCATGGCGCGCAACGCGACGCACCAGATGAAGAAGCTGACGACGGACGACCTGAAGAACTTCCGCGATCGGCTGCACATCCCGATCACGGACGAGCAGATCGAGTCGCCCGACGGTGCGCCGTACTACCACCCCGGCAAGGACCACGAGCACATCACGTACATGCTCGAGCGCCGTCGCCAGCTCGGCGGCCCGTTGCCGTCGCGCATCGTCAAGGCGAAGCCGCCGGTCCTGCCGGCGCAGGACGCCTATGACGACCTGCGCAAGGGCTCGGGCAAGCAGCAGATCGCCACGACCATGGCGTTCGTGCGGTTGCTGCGGGAGCTGATGAAGGACAAGAACATCGGCTCGCGCATCGTGCCGATCGCCCCGGACGAGTACCGCACGTTCGGCATGGACTCGATGTTCCCCTCGGCCAAGATCTACAGCCCGCACGGGCAGATGTACGAGTCGGTCGACCGCAAGCTGCTGCTGGCCTACAAGGAGAGCCAGCAGGGCCAGCTGCTGCACGAGGGCATCAGCGAGGCCGGCGCCATGGCGTCGGCGACCGCGGCGGGCAGCGCCTACGCCACGCACGGCGAGCACATGATCCCGGTGTACCTCTTCTACTCGATGTTCGGGTTCCAGCGCACCGGCGACTCGATCTGGGCGATGGCCGACCAGATGGCCCGCGGCTTCCTGATCGGCGCCACGGCCGGTCGCACGACCCTCACGGGCGAGGGGCTGCAGCACGCGGACGGCCACTCTCCCCTGCTGGCGCGCACGAACCCGGCCGTCGTCCACTACGACCCGGCGTTCTCGTTCGAGATCGCGCACATCGTGCAGGACGGCATGCGCCGCATGTACGGCGACGAGCCCAACCCGCAGGGCGGCACGGGCGAGAACGTCATCTACTACATGACGGTCTACAACGAGCCGCTGAACCAGCCCGCCGAGCCCGAGGGCGTCGACGTCGACGGGATCCTCAAGGGCGCCTACCGGTACGCCGCCTCGCCCATCGAGGACGACGCACCGACGCGGATCCTCGCGTCCGGTGTCTCGGTGCCGTGGGCATTGCAGGCGCAGCAGATGCTCGCCGAGGAGCACGGCGTGGCGGCCGAGGTCTGGTCCGTCACCTCGTGGAACGAGCTCGCTCGCGAGGCCGAGGAGGTCGAGCGCTGGAACTTCAACCACCTCGACCAGGAGCCGAAGACGCCGTGGATCACCGCGAAGCTCCAGGACGGTGGTCCGACGGTCGCGGTGAGCGACTTCATGCGGGCCGTGCCCGACCAGATCGCTCGCTGGGTCCCCGGCGCGTGGATGTCCCTGGGCGCCGACGGGTTCGGCTTCGCCGACACCCGCGCGGGCGCACGGCGCTACTTCCAGATCGACGCCGAGTCCATCGTCGTGGCGGTGCTGGCGTCGCTGGGCCGTGAGGGTCGCGTGGACCTGAAGGTCGCTCGCGAGGCGTTCGAGTCCCTGCGGATTGACGATCCGACCGCCGCCAGCGGCGGGAACCAGGACGGCGGCGGGGCCTGAGTTCGGCCGACCGGCCGCCTCATCGGCGGCCGGTCGGCCACCCGTAGACTGTCCCGCATGGTCCAACGGTGGTGGAGCGCAGCACGGTCATGGCCCTACACCTTCGGTGTCCTCCTGGCCGCCGCCGTCGGCATCACCGCGATCGTCATGTCGAGCAGTCTGGGCATCGCCCTGAAGGACCCCGAGGGCTTCCTCGGACCGGCCTACGTCCGGCTCCCGGTGATGGGCCTGGGCTTCTTCGCCCTGGGCATCGTGCCGCTGGCCCTCAAGCGCGCCGGCGTGCGCCACTTCGGCCGTGGCGTGAAGGACATCATCCGTGACGAGTGGTCGTGGAACCGCGTGTTCCACATCGCGACGGGCCTGCTGACGTTCTACGTCTGCTACGTCAGCTACCGCAACATCAAGGGCTTCCTGCCCACCGTGCGCGAGGGCGTCAACTTCGACACCATGCTGTCGCGCTGGGACTACTGGATGATGTTCGGCCACCACCCGGCCGACCTGCTGCACCAGCTGCTCGGCACCGGGTTCGCCGCCCAGGTCCTGGCGACCGTGTACGTCAGCTACCTGCCGCTCATCCCCATCACGCTGGCCGCGTTCCTGGTCCTGAACCGCGACTTCACGCTGGGCGCCTGGTACGCGACCGCACTGTCGCTCAACTGGGTCCTGGGCGCCGCCGCGTACTACATCTTCCCCTCGCTGGGCCCGGCCTACACGAACGCCGCACTGTTCGACGCCCTGCCCACCACCGGCGTCACCCAGCTGCAGTACTCGTTGTTCGTCAACGCCGCCCAGAACCTCGAGAATCCGATGAACGCCCCCATCTGGGGCATCGGCGCCTTCGCGTCGCTGCACGTCTCGGTGACGCTGACGGCCGTGCTGTTCTTCCAGCGCACCGACCAGCCGCGCTACCTGCAGATCACCGCGTGGGTCTACTTCGTCCTCACGGTCATCGCCACGATCTACTTCGGCTGGCACTTCATCGCCGACGACATCGCCGGCGCGTTCATCGGCTGGATCTCGGTCGCCCTGGCCGGTTGGGCCACGGGCAACGGCTTCTGGCACCAGCGGCACCACAAGATTCAGCTGACGGCCGACGGAGACGCCTCGTCCGGCAGCGACACGCTGGCCAATCCCGCCTGATCCCCGCGACGCAGCAACGCGCGCCACTTGCCACGGTGGTACTGCGCCGGCGACTGGCTGCGGCAGAAGTCGACGACCACCCGGGCGAACTCGTCCGGATGGTCCTTGTGCGGGAAGTGCCCGGAGTCCTCGAAGACGTGCACGTGCGAGTTGTCCATGAGCGGCAGCCGCTGGGCGTGGGCGACCGGGATGACGTGGTCGTTGCGCCCCCACACCACCAGCAGTGGCATGAGGCGCGTCAGATAGGCACGGTCGGCCATCGTGACGAACTGGCCGTTCCAGTCCAGCACGGTCCGGGTGAGTCGGCGGATCGCGAGTGACGTGGTGGGATCGGCCAGACCGTCGTAGATCTGGGCGACCTCGTCCAGGTCGCGCGCCAGGGGCACGTGCGACAGGGCGCGCATCGAGCCGCTCACGAGACCGCGCCACGGCCTGGCGGTCGCCAACCGGATGCCCAGTCCCGCCCCGGGCAGGGTGAGGGCGCGGATCAACGGGGTGACCTCCGGGCCCAGTCCCCCGCTGGAGACCAGCACGACTCGTTCGGTGCGCTCGGGGAACTGGTAGGCGAACTGCATCGCGACGCCGCCGCCGAAGCTGTGTCCGGCGACCGTGACCTTGTCGATGCCCAGGATCGTCAGCAGGTCACGCATCCCGTTGGCGAAGCCGCCCAGGGAGTAGTCGGCGTTGGGCTTGTCGGACTCGCCGTGCCCGAGCAGATCGGGCGCGATGACGGTGAAGTGCTGGGCCAACTGGTCCATGACCGGGAACCAGGTCGTGGAGTCGCAGGCCATGCCGTGCAGGAGGAGCAGCGGCGGGCCGGTTCCTCGCATGCGGTAGGCGCGTCGGTAACCGTGGACCACGACGTACTCGACGTCGTCGACTGCTCCGCGCTCCGGGGGAAGCACCATCTTCACATCGTAGGTCAGGTGGGCGGGGGTTACGTGGTGAAGCGACTAGACTCGCCACGTGACGTCTCGACCCGACCTGCGCCATCGTGCTGCGCGCGCTTTCGGCTGGCTGGCACTCATCGGTGTGGCCCTGGGCATCGGCTTCGGCCTGTTCTCCGCGGGTGCGCTGACGGCCACCGGCGTGACGTCGGCCGACCTGCCGCCCCTGGCCGCGCCCACCAGCGAGCCCGAGACCACGGCCACCCCCGAGCCGGAGCCCACGCCGGAGGAGCCGCAGGAGGACGACACGCCCAAGCCGCGTCTGAACCGCGTGCCCGGCGACCGGGTCGCCCCCGGCGAGCGCTTCGCGATCGTCGGCGTCCTGCCGTCGGTCGACGCCGGCACCGTGCTGCAGATTCAGGTCAAGGACGGCGACGGGCCGTGGGACGACTTCCCGGTCACCGTCACCGCGCGGGACGGCGGAAGCTTCGAGACGAAGATCTACACGTCGCGCACGGGCGAGCGGAAGTTCCGCGTGATCGACAAGGCCTCCGGCGACAACACGCCGGACATCCCCGTCACGATCGGCTGATGGGTCGGGCGCGCTCGCTTCGCTTCGCGCTCACTCCCGGCTCCGCAGAGCTCCGCCGGGCCGACCCGCTCGTCGCTGCGCTCCTCGTCATGGCGAGCGTCCACCCGGTGACCTGACTTCTCAGATCACCTGGTGCAGCCAGCGCACCGGTGCGCCCTCGCCCGCCAGGCGGAAGGGCTCGAGCTCGGCGTCCCACTTGACGCCCAGGAGCCCGTCGAGTGCCTCGTCCATGGTGATCTCGCCCTGGGCGGCCTTGACCCGGAACGCCTTGATGCGGTCCTCGGGGATCAGCAGGTCGCCGTGCAGGCCGGTCATGGCGTGGAAGATGCCGAGCGTGGGCGTGAAGGAGTAGCGCGCGCCCTCGGTGGTCGCGGTGGGCTCCTCGGTGATCTCGAAGCGCAGCAGGTCCCAGCCACGCAGCACGGAGGTCAGCGCGGCGGCCGTCCCGGCGGCGGCCTGCCACGACAGCTCGGCGCGGTAGGTGCCCGGCTCGGCCGGCTGCGGGGTCCACGAGAGATCGACCTTGCCACCCAGCACGCCGGCCGCAGCCCACTCGATGTGAGCGCACAGCGCGGACGGTGCGGAGTGCACGAAAAGGACACCCCGGGTCATTGGGGTGCCGGCTCGGACCGTGTTCACCGTGTTCATCGGTACCTCCCTAGGTGCGCCTTCCCCAGCGATCTCGGGTGATACCTGCGCCCATTGTGTCCCAAACACCCCGTCACGACAAGGGTGGGGCGCCACGACGCGCCGTCGGCGGCTCGCCGGGGCCCGCCCGCGACGTCACAGCAGCTCGCGGCAGGCGGCCAGGATCTGCTCCTCGGCCGCCCGCCAGTCCTCCTGCGCACCGATCGTGTGGGTCACCGGCGCCGAGACGTGGTCGACACGGACCCCGGCCTCGCGCAGCCGCTCCACGTAATCCAGCGCCGGCGCCGTCAACGGATCGAAGTCTCCGGTGACCACGACGGCCGGCGGCAGTCCGCTCAGGTCCGGCGCCCGCAACGGCGACAGGTACGGGATCGCCCGGTTCGGGGCGTCCCCCGCGTAGTAACGGCGCAGCGTCTCGATCCCCCGGAGGGCCTGCGGGTCCTCCAGGCCGGCCGGGTCCTCCGCGAGGTCGACCGCGGGCGCCACCAGGACCTGCATCGCCAGTTGCTGCTCACCCTCGTCCTTCAGCAGCAACGTCAACGCCGCGGCGAGGTGTCCGCCCGAGCTGGTGCCCGCGACCGCGACCCGGTCCGGATCGACCTGCGGGCCGGCGCCCCGCCGCAGCCACGCGACGACGTCGCGCGCGTCGTGCAGTTGCACCGGGAACCGGAACTCCGGGGCCAACCGGTAGTCGACGTTGAGGACGACCGCCCCGAGCCCGTGACACAGCATCCGGCACGTGCCGTCGCCCAGCCGGTACCCCTGGGCTCCCCCGCCCATCCACCAGCCTCCGCCGTGCAGCACCACGATCGCCGGCGGACGGTCCCCGGGGTCGATCGGCCGGTAGACCCGCGCTGCGATCGTCCCGCCCTCGACCGGAATGTCCACGTACCCGATCGACCCGACCGGGTCGTCCCGGTCGCCCAGGAAGCCGTACCGGGCCGCGGTCTCGAGGGCCAGCGCGTCGTGCTGGGCGCGCACCCGTGCCACGCGCCGCTCCCAGTCCTCGCGGGTCTCACCCGGGGCGGGCTCGGGATCGGGCAGCGGTGGCGTGGGGCTCTCGGCCTGGGCAGCCAGTGCGCGTTCGACCAGCGAGCGCAGCCGCGGCGGCATGTCGTCCGGCACCATGGTGGCTCCTCACAGTCCGTGGTCAGGTGGTCACGCCCCGCATGAGGCGGGGCTCGAGCATGATCTGCTGCGTCGTGGTGTCCCCGTCGAGCCGCGCCATCAGCAGGCGGCGCCCGACGACGCCGGACTCGCGCAACGGCTGGACGACGGTCGTCAGCTGCAACGCGTCGGCCAGCACTCCCCCGTCGTAGCCGATGACCGCGAGGTCCTCCGGCACGCGCAGGCCCAGCTGGCGGGCTGCGGTGACGACGCCGGCGGCCAGCTCGTCGTGGTGGGCGAAGACCGCCGTCGGCCGTGGGTCGAGCTCGAGGATCTCGTGCAACGCCTCCCGGGCCCCCGCGAAGTCTGGCCCGCAGACCACCCTCCGGATCGCCCCCTCGGGCAGGCCCGCCTCGCTGAACGCCCGCTCGACGGCACGCCACCGACGCTGCCCGGGCGAGAGGTAGTCGTTCGAGACCTGCTCCTCGGCCAGGAAGGCGAGGTGCCGGTGGCCCAGCTCGGCGAGGTGCCGCCCCACGACCAGACCGCCGTGGTCGTCGCTGACCGACACCGACGAGAAGCCCTCGTGCTCGCTGTCGACCAACACCGTCGGCAGCCCTCGCCTCGCCTGCCGCTCGGCCAGCTCACGGTCCAGGGGCACGCCCATGATGATCAGCCCGTCGAGCCGGCCCGAGGCCGGCAGCGAGGCCAGCAGCGGGTGCGGGTCCGCGGCCACCGAGTCGTGGTCGAAGACGACGACCTCGGTCCGCCCGGACCGGTTCTCCAGGACTCCCGCCAGCCGCTGCAGGTACGACGGGTACGACGTGAAGGGCGCCAGGACCCCGATCCGCCCCGTGCCCCGCCTCGCCCGCGAGACCGCCGCCTCCTTCGGCACGAACTGCAGGTCGTCGATCACCGCGAGGACGCGCTCGCGCGTGGCGGCACCGACCCGCTCCGGACGGTTGAGCACGTGCGAGACGGTTGCGATCGACACGCGGGCCAGCCGCGCGACGTCGTAGATCGTCGGTCGACCCTCACGGCCGGTCATCGCGACTCCCCTCGCCCACGACGGCGCTCGGGATCGCCCGCCAGAGCCGCCGGGTCACGTCCGCGACGGGGTTCTCGTGGATCTGCTGCGCCCCCGCGACCTCGACGAGCCGGCCGCCGTCAAGCACGGCGATGCGGTCGCTGAGGTGCCGCACCACCGTGAGGTCGTGCGAGATGAACACGTGGGTGAGCTGACGACGGCGTCCCAGGTCGGCCAGCAGGTTCAACACCTGTGCCTGGACCGAGAGATCCAGGGCACTCACGACCTCGTCGCAGATGAGGAACTCCGGGTCCATCGCCAGTGCACGGGCGATGGCGATCCGTTGGCGCTGGCCGCCTGAGAACGCGTCGGGGTACCGGGTGAGCGCGTCGGCCTCGATGCCGACGTCCGCGAGGGCGTCGACGGCCCGCTCGCGCGCTCCGTCCCGACCCAGCCCCAGCGTCAGCCGAGGGCCCTCGGTGAGGGAGTCACCGATGGTCCGCAGCGGGTTCAGGGCGCTGCGGGGGTTCTGGAACACGATCTGGCGTCGTCGGGCCAGATCGCGTGAGCGGCGTCCCCGCCGCACGAGCAGCGGCGCTCCGTCGTAGGTGACCGTGCCGGCCGTCGGCGCCAGCAGCCCGCCCAGGACGGCACCGAGCGTGGACTTGCCCGAGCCGGACTCGCCCACCAGGCCCAGCACCTCGCCGCGCCGCACCTCGAGGTCGATCCCCTCCAGGGCGACCACGCCTCGCCGACCGGAGCCGTACTGCACCGTGACGCCGCGCGTCGCCACGAGGGGCGCGGCAGTCATGCGCGGGTCCTGTCGAGCACGTCCGCGAACCTGAGGCACCGGCTCACGCGCGGATCGCCGGCATCGGTCGGATCGTCGGGGTCCACGGCGAACAGCGGCACCGAGGCCTGCCGGCACGCCGGCGTCACGAGGTGGCAGCGGTCGGCGAACCGGCAGCCGGTCGGCCACGCCCCCGGAGCCGGAACGGTTCCGTCGATCGCGGCCAGCCGCTCCCCCGGCGTGCCGCGGCGCGGGTCCGCCGCCAGCAGCGCGGCGGTGTACGGGTGGGCGGGATGGGCGAGCAGCTCGCGGGTGGGCGCGAGCTCGACGACCTCGCCGGCGTACATCACCGCCGCGCTGTCACAGACGGCGGCGAGGACCCCCACGTCGTGCGTGATGAGGACCAGCGTCATGCCGTCGGCGCGCAGCTCGTCGAAGAGGTCCAACACCTCGGCCTGCACGGTCGTGTCGAGCGCCGACGTCGGCTCGTCGGCCACGATCAGGTCCGGATCGGTGGCCAGGGCCATCGCGATGCCGACGCGCTGCGCCATGCCGCCGGACAGCTCCCAGGGCCGGCTGCGGGCGACCCGCTCCGGCTCGGGCAGGCGCACCCGCTCGAACAGCTCGAGTACGCGGGCCCGCACCTCGGCACGACCGGCCTCGGGACGATGCACGCTCACGACCTCGGCCACCTGGGCGCCGACGCGACCGCTCGGGTCCAGGCTCGACGCTGCATCCTGCGCCACCCAGCCGACGCGCCCGCGACGACGGACCTCGCCGGCGGTGACCTGTCCGTCGCCACGGATGCGCCCGACGATCGCCTCGGCCGTGATCGACTTGCCGCATCCACTCTCGCCGAGGATCCCCAACGCCCCTCCCGGCAGCACCGCCAGATCGACGCCGCGGACGACGTCGATCCACTCCTGCCCGCGCGGGAAGCTGACCGTCAGTCCCCGCACGGAGACCAGGGCGTCCTCGGGGTCCGGCAGCTCGGGGGCCGGCGGGGTCACCGCTCTCGGGCGCACCCCGGTCTCGACCCGCGTGCGCATGCTGGCCGCGACCGCGTCGCGCACCCCGTCACCGACCAGGCCCAGCGCCATGACGAAGGACATGATCACGAACCCGGAGGGGACCATCAGCCACGGGTGGGCGCCCAGGTGCCGGGACGCCTCGGCCACCAGCAGGCCCCACGACGACTCGCCGCTGCCCAGCCGCAGGAAGCCCAGGGCGGTCTCGAGTCCGACGGCGGCCGCCCCGAAGAGGGAGAGCTGGACGATGACCGGGCCGCTCAGGTGGGGCAGCACGTGGCGGCGCATGATCGTGGCGGGTCGCAGGCCCATCGTCTGCGCGGCGCGGACGTACAGCTCCTCGCGCACGCCGAGGGTCACCGACCGCACGACCCGCGCCAGGCCGGGTGCGCCCAGGACTCCGAGAGCGACCATGGCGATCACCTGGCGTCCCGGGAACACCGCCAGGACGACGAGCAGGATGATCGCGGCCGGGACGGCCTGCAGCACCTCGCTGGTCCGCAGCACGGCCCATTCGACCGGTCCGCGCAGGTAGCCGGCCAGCAGGCCCGCGCTCACGCCCAGCACGGCGAACACCACCACGGCGACGAGGACGCCGTACAGGGTCGTGCGGCCGCCCCACAGGATGCGGCTGAAGACGTCCAGTCCGAGCTGCCCGGTGCCGAGCAGGTGCTCGCGACTCGGCCCGGCCAGGTTCGCGTCGAGGTCCTGCTCGGTCGGTCCGTACGGAGCGATCGCGCCGGCGAACAGGACGAGCAACAGGACGAGGGCGAGATAGGCGGCGGCCGCCATGGGCACCTTCTGGCGCACGAAGTAGGTCACCCAGGAGCGGCGGGTCATCCGGCACGCACCCGGGGGTTGAGCAGCACGTAGACGAACTCGACCAGCAGGTTCACCACCACGACCATCACGGTGAACGTCACGGCGATCGCCTGGATCAGCGGCAGGTCGCTGGACATCGTCGCCTGGACGGCCTGGCTGCCCAGACCGGGCAGGACGAAGACCGTCTCGACCAGGACCGTCCCACTCAGCAGGCCGACGAAGACCAGCCCCATGATCGTGATGACCGGCGCCGCCGCGTTGCGCAGGACGTGGCGGCCGATGACCGAGCGTTCGCCGATGCCGCGCACCCGCAACGCGTAGACGTAGTCCTTGTCCAGCTCCGAGCGGATGCCGTCGCGGGTCTGCTTCGCGATGGGTGCACTGCTGGTGAGCCCGAGCGTGAGGACGGGCAACACCAGCGATCTCGCCCAGCCGGCGGGATCGGAGCCGAACGTGACGTATCCCGTCGCCGGGAAGAAGGACGTCTCGATCGCGAACAGGAAGACCAGCACGTAGGCGAACCAGAACGACGGCACGGCCAGACCGAGCAGCGCGAGACCGTCGACCAGCCGTCCCAGGAACCCGTGCTGCAGTGCCGCGGCAACCCCCAGGGACACTCCGACCACCGTGGCCACCAGCAGCGACGCGACCACCAGCGTCACCGTGACCGACAGCCGGGTCGTCAGCTGGCTCGCCACCGCGGCGCCGTTCGTCAGGGAGTTCCCGAAGTCACCGTGCAGCGCCGCCCAGGCCCAGTCGCCGTAGCGCTCGAGCAGGGGCCGGTCCAGGCCCATGGCCTCGCGCATCTGCAGGTACTGCTCCTCCGTCGAGTTCAGGCCCACGACCGAGCGCGCGGCGTCACCGGGCACCAGGTCGACCAGCACGAAGGTCAGGAAGGACACCGAGACGACCAGGGCGACCGCCGTGAGCACCCATCGACCTGCCAGGCGCAGCATGTCACTTCGCCACGTTGTACCAGTCCAACGGCGTGGCCACGGGCGCCTTCGGCGACACCGCCACGCCGCCGAGGTCGTCGCGGCTCGCGTAGAGCACGGGACCGAAGGACACGGGCGCGAACCAGGCCTCGTCGGTCAGGTACGTGATCATGTCCTGGTTCAGCTTGTCGCGCTCGTCGCCGCTGGCCGCGGCCGCCTTGTCGTACAGGTCCGTGAGCTCCTTGCGCTCCGTCGCGAAGCCGTTGAAGATGCCCGCGTTCGGCAGGAACAGACCTTGGCCCAGCAGGTACATCGGCTGCGCCCCGTAACCCACGGACATCGCCGGGTGGCTCTTGTCGGTCGCACCCTGGACGTAGGACTGCTCGTCGGTGAGGTGGTTGAGATCGGCCTTGATGCCGATCTCCGCCAGGTACGGCGCGACCGCCTCGGCCATCGTGTCGATCTCGGCGAACCGGATGGACAGGACCTTGAGGGGGAAGCCCTTCTCGTAGCCGGCCTCCTTCATGAGCGACTTGGCCTTGTCGACGTCGTAGGGGTAGCGGTCGGCCGCCTCCTTGGACCAGCCCTCACCGCCCTCCATGACGACGGTGTCGGTCGGCACGCCGTACTTGCCGAGCAGCGCCTCGGTGATCTTCTCGCGGTCGATCGCGTAGTTGATCGCCTGGCGGACGCGGACGTCGCCGAGCGGCTTGCTGACCTCGCCGTCGCGGTCGATGAGGCTCAGGCCCTGCCACACGAACGGGATCCAGACGATCTGTGCGCCCGCGCTCGTCGCCTGGTCGACGGTGTCGGGGCTGGCCGTCGCGAGGTCGATCTGACCGGTCGCCAGGGCGTTGACGCGGGCCTGCTGGTCGCCGATGACGCGGATGACGACCTCGTCGTAGTGCTGGCGCTCGTCCTTGGCGTAGTAGTCCGGGTTCGCGGTGTACGTGTAGTGATCGCCCGGGACCGACTGCTTCGGGTCGAAGACGTACGCACCGGCGCCCTGCGACGGGTTGTCGGCCGTGAGCTGACCCGGCGCCTTGACCCCGGTGGGGCTGATGATCTGCCCCACCCCGTAGCTCTGCGTCAGGAACTCCGGCAGCATCGGGTTGGGCGAGCTGAGCCGCAGCGTCAGGCTGTCGTCGTCCTCCGCCTCGATGCTCTTCACGTTCGCCAGCAGGTGGGCGTTGGGCCCCTGACCGTCCCGGACGTACTCCAGCGAGGCCTTCACGGCGGCGGCGTTCACCGGGCTCCCATCGGTGAACGTCACCCCGTCCCTCAGCTCGAGCTCCATCGAGGTGTTGCCGTCGCCCATCTCCCACTCCTGCGCCAGCGCCGGCTTCAGAGTGCCGTCCGAGCTGCGGTAGATCAGCGGCTCGTACGCCAGCAGCGTGTAGTTGACGAAGGCGATGTTGACGGTCGCCGGGTTGACCGACGTCGCCTCCGTCTCCATGGCGAAGGTCAACCGCTTGCCTCGTTCGGCGGTCCCGGTCACCCCCTTCAGGTGGTCCTTCTCCTCATCGGCGGAGTCACTTCCGCCATCACCACTGCAGGAGGCCAGGGCCAGGGACGCGGCCAGGGCAGCGACGGCGACGCGGATGGATCGGAACGAGCGGATCGAAGGACTCATCGGACTCCCCTGCCGTGTGTGATGTAACTCACACTGATCCGGTGCCGGACGAGAGTCAAGAGTTTTCTGTCAAGCACTTCACAGGCCCGCGACCTCGCGCGGAATCACTGGAAGAACAGGGCTCAGACGAGGTGGACGGCGGTCACGCCGGACTCGCGCAGCAGGTCGGCGACCGCTGCGTCGTCCTCCCACGCCTCGGCCACCTGCAGGCCATCGGCGGCGATGTCCTCGAGCAGCGCGGCCTTGACCGTCGTCGCGGGACGGTAGTCGGCCGCCCAGCGCATGTAGAGCCCGTCGTGGGCGATCCCGTGACCGGCGAGCCAGTCCAGCGTCAGATCGCGCCAGACGAACTCCCGCCCGGTCCACAGCACGATCGCCAGCCCACGCTCGCGGGCATCGTCCAGGGCGGCCCTGACGTCCGCCCGCGGCGGGCAGTCGGCCGACGCCGCGTGGAAGGCGGCGTAGTCGCGATCGGGCCCCTGCGTGAGGTGCTCGATCGCGGACGTGTCGCACAAGGTGCCGTCCAGGTCGAACAGTGCCGCCTCGCGCATCGTGACTCCGTCTCGCCTCGGTAGGGAGGGTGGGGCTCGAACCCACGACCCAAGGATTATGAGTCCTCTGCTCTGACCGGCTGAGCTACCTCCCCGTCGCGGTCCGAGCGTACAAGTCCGGGCGGTCCCGCCATGAAGAAGGCCCGGTTCTCGCTCGCGTGCGAACGAAAACCGGGCCTGTCCCGCTCCCCCGATTGGACTCGAACCAATAACCCTTCGATTAACAGTCGAATGCTCTGCCAATTGAGCTACGGGGGATCGGCTCCCCATGAGGAGCACGACGAGTAACTCTAGCAAGTCCCTCACGCAGACGCGAAAGGCCCCTCCCCTCTCGATCGCGCACCTGCCACCGCGTGAGTCCGAGCCGGTCGGCGACCTCCTGGATCGTCAGTCCGACCCCGTCCTCGCAGAGCAGGCCGAACCGCAGTCCGACCACCGCGGCGAGGTCGGCGGGCAGCCGATCCAGCAGGTCCGTGTCCACCGAGGCCGGCTCACGCGGCTCGCTGACGGTGACGGGCGGGGCGGGCGTCATGGCCCGGGCGATCCACGCCCAGGCGTAGGTGGCCAGGCGCGTCCCCCGGTCGGGATCGAAGCGGTCGACGGCCTGGATCAGACCCTCGACCCCCGCCGCGACCGCCTCGTCGAGGTCGTCGCCGCGGTGGCCCAGTCGCAGCGCGTGCAGGGCGACATTGCGCAGACCCGCGCAGATCAGCTCCTCGCGTGCGTCACGGTCGCCATCGGCCGCGGCACGGGCCAGCAGCCGTTCGGCATCGGGTGGGATCGGGACCTGGGCCAGGGCGAAGGAGACGAAGGGCGACACGCCTCCCACTCTCGGACGTGCGGACACGCGGGCACAGCGTCGTCGCGCCGGGTGTGGACGGCTGCGACGTCGCCCACAGGCAGCGGCTCAGGAGCCGACGGCGCCCAGGGCCCGCTCGCGCACGCCGCGGCGGCGCTGCTCGAGAGCGACCAGCTGGCCGAAGACCTCCTGGTACTCCGGAGCGGTCGGATCGGTGCGCTGCAGGCGCGACTTCACGTCGCCGATCTGACGCGAGATGGCCAACTCCTGGAGGTGGGCCAGGACGGCCGGCACGACGGTGACCGCGGTCTGCTCGGAGGCGTGCAGCGGCTCGACCGCGGCCACCCCCAGCACCCGGCGCAGGTCGTCGCCGGGCAGCGAGTCGGCCACCGCCGGCAGCCATCCGGCGTCGGCGTGGTCGGGCAGGCCGCGGGCCACCATGTGGCGCCAGATCTCACGCGCCACGGGGTGCACGAAGTCGTCGTCCGTCAGGTCGGCCGCGACCGTCCGTGCGACATGGGGGTACTGGGCCAGCGCCTTGAGCGCCTCGCGCTCGGCGGCGAACTGGGGCGCCCCGAAGCTGGCGAACACGGACGCCTCGGGACGGGCCGGCTCCGGCTCGGCGGCCGCGGCGGCGCGGGTCAGCTTGGGCGCGCTCGGCTTCTGGTTCTTCGCCTTGCGGTGCTCGGCGTGCACGAGGTCGATGTCGACGCCGGCGCGCGTGGCGATCTCGCGCAGGAACTCGTCGACCTTGGACGTGTCGCGGACGGCCGACGCGAGCCGGACGGCCTCGCGCACCGCGTCGATGCGCTGGTCGCCCCGGTCGAGGTCGTAGCGCTCGAGGGTGTTGTCCAGCACGAACCGGTACAGCGGGATGCGCGAGCCGATCAGCTCGCGGACGGCCTCGTCGCCCTCGGCCAGGCGCAGGTCGCAGGGATCCTTGCCGGTGCCCTCGACCGCGACGTAGGTCTGGCCCGTGAACTCCTCGTCGCCCTCGAACGCCTTGACCGCGGCCTTCTGGCCGGCCTCGTCGCCGTCGAACGTGAAGATGACCTCGCCGTGGAAGGCATCGTGGTCGAGCATGAGCCGGCGCAGCACGCGCGCGTGCCCCTCGCCGAAGGCCGTGCCACACGTGGCGACGGCCGTCAGGACGCCGGCCTGGTGGCAGGCCATCACGTCGGTGTAACCCTCGACCACCACGGCCTGGCTCTGCTTGCGGATCGGGTCGCGCGCCAGATCGATGCCGTAGAGGACCTGGGCCTTCTTGTAGATCGGCGTCTCGGAGGTGTTGACGTACTTGCCGCTCATGAAGTCGTCGTCGAACATCCGGCGAGCGCCGAAGCCGATGACCTCGCCCGAGATCTCCTTGATCGGCCACATCAGGCGACCCTGGAACGCGTCGAAGAGGCCGCGGGCGGACTTGCGGGCAAGGCCACCGATGACCAGCTCGTCCTCGGCGAAGCCCTTGCCTCGCAGGTGGTTCACGAGCGCCTGCCCGGACTTCGGCGCCCAGCCCATGCCGAAGAGCTCGGCCGCGGCCTGGTCGAACCCGCGGTCGGTGACGAGCTTGCGGCCCGGCGCCGCCTCGGGCGAGGACATGAGCTGCTCGGCGTAGAACCGCTCGGCCGCCTTGTGGGCCAGCAGCAGGCGCTGGCGCTGGCCGGGATCGCGCCGCGGGCCGGTGGGGGCGCCGGTCTCCTCGTAGCGCAGCTGGACGCCGTACTTGTCGGCCAGGCGCTCGACCGACTCCGCGAAGGTCAGGCCCTCGATCTCCATGAGGAACTTGATGGCGTCGCCGCCGACGCCGCAGCCGAAGCAGTGGTAGAAGCCCTGGGCCGGCCGCACGTTGAACGACGGTGACTTCTCGTCGTGGAAGGGACACAGGCCCTTGCGGGCGCCGCCGCCGGCGTTGCGGAGGGTGACGTACTGCTCGACGACCTCGTCGATCCGGACCCGCTCACGGACGAGTTGGATGTCCTCGTCCTTGATGCGTGCCATGGCGTGATCCTACGCGGCGGCGCCAGAGGCCGTGCCGGGTCGTGGCCTCATCCGAGCACGCGGCGGCCCCACGCGACCGCCGAGGCATCGGTCAGGCTGGCGACCTGGTCGACGATCACGCGCAGCCGGTGCGCGTCGTCCGGCGCGGCACGGAAGTCGGCGGCGAACTCGGGCTCCAGCTCGGCCTCCCCCACCTGCCGCAGGTGCGCCACGAGGGCGTGCAGCAGATCGCGCTGGTTCTCCAGATCCCGCACGCGCAGGTCGGCGCGCATGATGTGGTGCGCCGCGAGCGACTTCAGCACGTTGATCTCGTCGAGCGTCTCGGGCGGAACCTCCAGCTGGCCGTCGTAACGGACCAGCGGGCCGTGGCCCCACCGCTTGACGGTCGCCTCGTACGCGGCGCCGGCGAACCGGCCGATGAGGGCGCTCGTGAGGCTCTTGAGGACGGCCTGGGACGCCCGGTCGCCCGTGAACGGGCCCACGGGCCACTCGCCCATCGCGCGGAGCCTGGCGAGCGCCGCGTCGAGCCGGTCGTCGGTGGCCGTCGGGTCGTACCAGTCACGGGCGACGTGCCACGATCCCGGCGTGTCCAGGTCGCCCACGAGACTGAGCCACCCGCCGACGACGCCGTCCTCGACGTCGTGCACGGAGTACGCGATGTCATCGGAGAGGTCCATGACCTGCGCCTCGATGGTCAGCCGGCCCTGCGTGCCGAGCCACTCGAAGACCGGGACGTCGTCGTCGTAGACCCCGAACTTCACCGTGTCGCGCTCACCGCGGCGCCACGGGTACTTCACGCACGCGGCCAGCGTCGCCCGGGTCAGGTTGAGTCCGACGCTCTGCCCCTGCGGGCTGAACGTCTTGGCCTCGAGCCGGGTCAGGATGCGCAGGGTCTGCGCGTTGCCCTCGAAGCCGCCGATCGACGCGGCGACCTGGTCCAGCGCGATCTCGCCGTTGTGGCCGAACGGCGGATGCCCGAGGTCGTGCGCCAGCGCGGCGGAGTCGACGATCTCGGGGTCGCAGCCCAGACTCTTGCCCAGCTCTCGGGCCACCTGGGCCACCTCGAGCGAGTGGGTCAGGCGGTTGCGGACGAAGTCGTCGGTGCCGGCGCCCATGACCTGGGTCTTGCCGGCGAGGCGGCGCAGCGCGGACGAATGCACGATCCGCGCCCGGTCCCGCTCGAACGAGCTGCGCCCGGATCGCTTCGGCGGCTCGACCACGTACCGCTCGCGCGCCTCGTCGCCGTAGACACCGATGGACTCCGTCACGCCGTCACCCTAGCGAGCAGACAGGCATGCGAAGGTCACCAGCGACCGTTGCGCGGGCGCGGCTGGCACGTCGGGCAGCGGTAGGAGGAGCGGTTCATGAACGGCTCGCGCACGATCATGTCGCCGCAGCGCTCACACGCGCGGCCCTCCTGGCCGTAGGCGTGCAGCGAGCGGTCGAAGTAGCCGCTCTGGCCGTTGACGTTGACGTAGAGGGCGTCGAACGACGTGCCGCCCTGCTGCAGCGCCTCGGTCATGACGTCGCGCACGTGACCGATCAGCGCCGTCGCCTCGGCGATGCGCAGTCCCTTGGTGTTACGGGCGTAGTGCAGCGGCGTGCGCCACAGGGCCTCGTCCGCGTAGATGTTGCCGACGCCCGAGACGAGCCCCTGGTCGAGCAGCGCCCGCTTCACCCCGGTCTGGCGGCGGCGCAGCCGCGCGACGAAGGCGGCGTCGTCGAACGCGGGATCGAGCGGGTCCAGGGCGATGTGCGCGATCTCGGTGGGCGGGTCGGTCTCGCTGATCGACATGCCACCGAAGATGCGCTGATCGGCGAAGCGCAGCTGGCGGCCGTCGTCGAGGTCCAGGACGACCCGCAGGTGTCGATGTGCCGGGGCGTCGGCGTCGCTGATGAGCGCCTGTCCGCTCATGCCCAGGTGCATCAGCACGCTGGAGCCGTCGTCCAGGCTCAGCCACAGGTACTTGCCGCGTCGATGGGCCCCGTCGACGCGGCGCGACACCAGTCGCGCGACGAAGTCGGTGGGGCCGGCGCCGTGACGGCGGAGCGACCGGGAGTCGAGCACCTCGACCGAGGTGATCGTGCGGCCGACGACATGGTCGTCCAACCCGCGCCGGACGACTTCGACCTCAGGAAGTTCGGGCACCGTTGCTCTCGGCGCTGCCGGAAGCACGCGCATCGGCGTCGGCGTCGCTGTTGATCGCCCGCCAGGCGATCTCGGCGACCATCTGCTCGGCGTCCTTCTTGGACCGGCCCGTGCCGCCGTCGAACCGCAGGTCGTTCAGCAGGACCGAGGCGGTGAAGGTCTTGTCGTGATCGGGGCCGGTGCCCTCGAGCACGTACACGGGGACCCCGAGCCCGTGCAGGGCCGAGATCTCCTGCAACGAGGTCTTCCAGTCCAACCCCGCGCCCATCGTGGCGGCGTCGGCGATCACCGGGTCGAAGATCGTGTGGATCACGTCCGCAGCGCGCTCGATGCCGAACTCGATGAAGATCGCGCCCAGCACGGCCTCCATCGCGTCGGAGAGGATGGAGGGCTTGTCGCGCCCTCCGGAGGCCTCTTCGCCGCGACCGAGGCGCAGGTGGTCGCCCAGCCCCAAGGTGCGCGCGACCTCGGCCAGTGCCTTGGCACTGACCACGGCCGCGCGCAGCTTGGCGAGCTGGCCCTCGGGCAGGTCGGGATGACCCCGGAACAGCGTCTCGGTCACGACCAGCCCGAGCACCGAGTCGCCCAGGAATTCCAGGCGCTCGTTGTTCGGGATCTGGCCGTTCTCGTACGAGTACGACCGGTGCGTCAGGGCGTGGGTCATCAACTCGGGATCCAGGTCAGGAACCCCGAGGGTCTCACTCAGTGCCGCGAGATCGGGCACGTCGTGGGTCAGAGGACCTGGCGACGCTCGCCACGGGCGCCGTACTGGCCGCACTCGGCGCAGGCGCGGTGAGAGATCACCTTGCCGTTGCATGCCGGGTTCGCGCAGTCGACAGTGGCAACAGCCGTCGTCTTCCAGGCTGAACGGCGGTGCCGGGTGTTGCTGCGCGACATCTTCCGCTTCGGGACGGCCACGATTACTCCTCAGGTCGTTCGGTCAGTTGGGTCAGCGTCGACCACCGGGGGTCGATCGCGTCACCGTGTGTGTGATCGGGATCATCCGCGAGCCGAGCCCCACAGTCGGGGCACAGTCCCGGACAGTCCGGGTCACACAACGGGTTGTGCGGCAGTGCGAGCACCACCGCGTCCCGCAGGACGGGCTCGAGGTCGAGCAGTTCGTCCTCGAGGGCCAGTTCGTCCTCGCCCGCGCCCTCGTAGAGGTAGAGCTCCTGGAAGTCGCAGTCGAAATCCTCTTCGACGTCCTTCAAGCAGCGCACACACTCGCCGGCGGCGTGGACCGAGGCGGTTCCGGTGGCGAGAACACCTTCCATCAGGGCCTCGAGCCGCAGCTCGAGATCGATAGACGATCCCTCGGGGACACCGAAGACCGGAAGACCGAGGTCCGCCGGTGCCTCGAGGACGAGCTCGAACGACTTCTCGGTCCCGACTTGTCGCCTCAACACCTGGGTGTCGAACACGAACGGTCCCGAAATCACGTCAAGCCCCTCATCGAATGCACTGAAAGAACCACGGCCCACACACGGGCCAGCGTCAATCGTACCCCGCGCCGCCGCGGCGATGCCAATCGCGGTCCCCTCGGCGCGCGAGCCGGACTGTCGGACCCGGCTGGGACCATCGGAAGGTGGACCAGCAGGCGGACGGAGACCGGATCGGATCGATCCTGCACGCCGACCTGGACGCCTTCTACGCCTCGGTCGAGCAGCGTGACGATCCCACCCTGCGGGGTCGCCCCGTCATCGTCGGCGGCGGGGTCGTCCTGGCCGGCTCGTACGAGGCGCGCGCCCGCGGGGTGCGCACCGCCATGGGCGGGCGGCAGGCGCTGCGCCTGTGCCCCGAGGCCGTCGTCGTCCGGCCGCGGTTCGAGGCGTACGTCGAGGCCAGCCGGGCCGTCTTCGAGATCTTCCGCGACACCACTCCCCTGGTCCAGGCGCTCTCGATCGACGAGGCGTTCCTCGACGTCTCGGGTCTACGACGCCTGCGCGGTCCCGCGCTGCCCATCGCCCGCGAGCTGCGCCGTCGGGTCCAGGCCGAGGTGGGGCTGCCGATCTCGGTCGGCATCGCCCGCACGCCGTACCTGGCCAAGGTCGCCAGCGCCCTGGCCAAGCCCGACGGGCTGCTCGTCGTCCCCACCGACGGCGAGCTGCGGTTCCTGCACGCCCTGCCTGTCGAGCGGCTGTGGGGCGTCGGCGACGTCACGGCCGCCAAGCTGCACGCGGCACGACTGCGCCGCGTCGCCGACGTCGCCCGCCTCAGCCCCGCCGAGCTGTCGGCCATCGTCGGCCGGGCCGCCGGCCATCACCTGCACGCCTTGGCCACCGGACACGACCCGCGCCGCGCCGAGACAGGCACGCGCCGCCGGTCGATCGGCGCCCAGCACGCCCTGGGCGGACGCGGCACGTTCGCCGAGGCCGACCTCGCGCTGCTGGCCCTGTGCGACAAGGTCGGTCGGCGCCTGCGGCGTGCCGGACGCACCGCGGGCACCGTGACGGTCCGGTTCCGGTTCGGCGACTACCGCCGTTCGACCTCGTCACGCACGCTGCCCCGGCCCACCGAGAGCACCACGGCCGTCTCGGACGTCGCGCGCGGGCTGCTGCTGGCGCGCCGCGACGAGATCGAGCGCGACCAGATCACGCTCGTCGGGGTCGCGCTGTCGGGCCTGGACGACGAGGGCGTCCAGCTGGCCCTGCCGCTGGACGGCGAGGCCGATCCGGCGCTCGACCGCACGCTCGACCAGGTGGCCGAGCGGTTCGGGAACACCGCCGTGCGCCGCGGCAGTCACCTGGACCGCAGCTGGGAGCCACGCTCGCCCGTGCAGTGAGCCGGGGTCAGTGACCGAAGACCTCGTCGAGGGCGTTCATGACCTGCTTAGGCACCAGGCCGGTCACGTCGCCACCGTGCTTGGCGACCTCCTTGACCAGGCTCGAGGCGATGAACATGTAGTCGGGCGAGGTGGGGATGAACACCGTGTCGATGCCCGTGAGGTTGCCGTTCATCTGCGCCATCTGCAGCTCGTAGTCGAAGTCCGAGACCGCCCGCAGGCCCTTGACGATCGCCTGGACGTCGTTCTGGGCGCAGTAGTCGACCAGCAGACCCGAGTACGAGTCGATCGTGACGTTCTCGAGCTCGTCGGTGGCGTCGGCGATCAGCTCGATCCGGCGCTCGATCGGGAACAGGCCCGATTTGCTCTCGTTGACCAGGACCACGACGACGACCTCGTCGAACAGGAACGAGGCCCGCTCGATGATGTCGAGGTGGCCATTGGTCACCGGGTCGAAGGAGCCGGGGCACACCACGCGCGTCATGTCAGTGACCGTACCAAAGGCGGGTGTCGCCGTACGCCTTGTCCCGCAGACCCTCGAAGCCGTCCGGCCAGTCGAACGGGTCGCGCTTGGCGCGTTCGACCACGACCACCGCGTCCGGATCCAGGGCCGGGCGCAGTGCCGTGAGGAGCGCCTCGACCTCGGCGCTCGGCACCGCGTACGGCGGGTCGAGGAACACCAGGTCCCAGGGGCCGGACTCCTCGTCGACGAACCGTTGCGCCGTGACGGCGTGGACCTCGGCCGGCGCGCCGAGCTCCTTGACGTTGCGCTGGATCGTGCGAGCGGCCTTCGCGTGGGACTCGACCAGATCGGCGTGGACGGCACCGCGGGACAGCGCCTCCAGGCCCAGCGCTCCGGAGCCGGCGTACAGGTCCAGCACGCGCAGGCCGTCGAATCCGCCGAGCAGCGAGTTGAGGGACGCGAACATCGACTCGCGCACCCGGTCGGACGTGGGACGTGTGCCGTCGCCCGTGGGCACGGTCAGCCTGCGGCCGCCCCAGCGGCCCGCGATGATCCTCGTCATGCTCTCTCCAGGTAGTCGGCGCGCTCGGACTCCTCGAGCCGCCTGATCGATGCCTCCAGGTCGGGTGGGACGTCGCCCGAGGCCAGGGTCGCCACGGCGGCGTCACGCGCGGAGACGATGACCTGCTCGTCGCGCACCACCGACAACAGTTTCAGGCTGGACCGGACGCCGGACTGGCGCGCGCCCAGCACATCGCCCTCGCGCCGCAGTTCTGCGTCCAGCCGCGAGAGCTCGAAGCCGTCCGTGCTGGCCGCGACGGCCGACAGTCGCTCGCGCGCGGGGGTGCCGGCGGGCGAACCGGTGACCAGTAGGCACAGGCCGGGCTCGGAGCCTCGTCCCACGCGTCCGCGCAGCTGGTGCAGCTGCGAGACGCCGAAGCGGTCGGCGTCCATCACGATCATCATCGTGGCGTTCGGCACGTCGACGCCGACCTCGACGACGGTCGTGGCGACGAGCACGTCGAGGTCGCCCGCGGCGAAGGCGGACATCACGACGTCCTTCTCGTCGGCCGGCATCCGGCCGTGCAGGCGGCCCAGGCGCAGCCCGGCCAGCGGGCCCTGCTCGAGCGCCTCCGCGAGCTCGACCAGCCCGACGGTGGGACGCTTCTCGTCCTCGCCGTCGTCCGGCGGTGGGGTGTCCTCGTCCGCGACGGCCTCGCCGATCCGGGACACGACCACGTAGGCCTGGCGGCCGCGACCGACCTCCTCGTGGACGCGCTGCCAGGCGCGCTCGAGCCACGCCGGCTGCTCGGCCACGGGCACGACGTTGGTCTGGATCGGCTGACGTCCGGCCGGCAGCTCGCGGAGGGTCGACACCTCGAGGTCGCCGAACACCGTCATCGCGATGGTGCGCGGGATCGGGGTCGCCGTCATCACCAGCACATGGGGGCTGACCCCGTCGGCGGCGGCCGCCCGGTCCGAGAGCACCGACCGCTGCTCGACGCCGAACCGGTGCTGCTCGTCGATGACGACGAGCCCCAGGTCGGCGAATTGCACGGTCTCCTCCAGCAGCGCATGGGTGCCGATGACGATCCCGGCCTCGCCCGAGACGATGTCCAGCAGTGCCTGCTGGCGGGCCTTCGCGCCCATCGATCCGGTCAGCAACCGCACGCGGGTGGCCTCGTCCGCGCCGCCGAGCATGCCGCCCTTGGCGAGGTCGCCTAGCATCCGCTCGATGCTGCGGTGGTGCTGGGTGGCCAGGACCTCGGTGGGCGCCAGCAGGGCGGCCTGGCCGCCGGAGTCGACCACCTGCAGCATCGCCAGCAGCGCCACGATCGTCTTGCCCGAGCCGACCTCGCCCTGCAGGAGCCGGTGCATCGGATGGGCCGCGGAGAGGTCCTGGTCGATCTCGG
Source organism: Aeromicrobium senzhongii (assembly GCF_014334735.1). Lineage (NCBI taxonomy): Bacteria > Bacillati > Actinomycetota > Actinomycetes > Propionibacteriales > Nocardioidaceae > Aeromicrobium > Aeromicrobium senzhongii. The sequence continues at coordinate 1,037,358 of NZ_CP060587.1, read as the reverse complement.
CGGCGACCTTGGCCTGCCCCTCGGTCAGGGTGAACGGGAGTCGCTCCTCGAAGGCCACGCGGATGCCGTCGCCGCGACCGGGACGCGGGAGGGCCCGGCGTTGCTGGGTGTCGAGCCGGCGGCGGGCGAAGACCGCCTGCACCTCGAACGCCTCCTCGAAGCGCAACCGGGTCTGGGCGAACACCCAGTCCGTCCGCTTGCGCGGCCGGTGGATGTACTCGTAGGCCGTCGGCGCGTCGAGCAGGCCGCGCTCGCTGCGGACCTGCGCGGGGATGGGCTCGGGGAACGTGTCGACGACGTCGAGGGCCAGGTGCACCGAGCGCTCGACGTCCCACGAGGTCAGGCCCGAGCCGGCCGGATAGATCGGCAGCGCCGTGCCGCCGCGGCCCAGGTCGGCCAGCGTCTTGCCCGGGGGCAGCTCGCGCATCTGCGGCGAGGCCAGCTGCAGCCGGCCCTGGTAGACCGAGACCTCGCCCGAGAGCAGCTGCTGGCTGCCCACCGGCGTCTTGGCGATGGCGAACTGGTTGAAGAAGACGGCCTCCATCGTCGAGCTGCCGTCCGACAGCGTCACGACGACCCGGAACTTGCGCGGGTTGTTGCGGAAGGACAGCTTCTTGACGTCGAGGACGGTCGCCACGAAAGCCACGATCTGGCCGGGCTCGAGATCGTCGAACGAGTCGGCGTGCTCCAGGTCGATGTACCGGCGCGGGAAGTGGCGCAGCAGGTCGCCGACGGTGCGGTGTCCGAACGCCTTCTCGAGCTTCTTGGCCGAGTCGCCCACGACCTTGGACAGGCGGGTGTCGAAGTCGATCACGAGGTCACTCCACCGCCAGGAACAGCGAGTAGGTGCCCTGGTCGCCCTCGAGGACCTCGACGTCGACGTGGGGCGCGTCGCGGCGGACCCGGGCGGCGAGCTCGTCGCTGACCTGCGGCTCGCAGTCACGGCCCAGGACCAACGTGACCATCTCGGCGGTGGCCAGGTCGAGGCGTTGGAGGATCTCGTACGCCACGTCGGCCTGCGAGGCGCCGATGATCGCGAAGTCGCCGTTGACGACGCCGAGCACGTCGCCGGCCCGGCAGGGTCCGGCCATGGTGATGCCGTCCTCGGCCGCGATCGTGATCGCGCCGTGCCGGGTCGCGCCCGCCGCGTTCGACATGGCGACCACGACGACGTCGAAGGGGCGCCCGGGATCGTGGACCGCCAGCGCGGTGAGCGCCTGGACCTGCACGGTCGTCGGCAGCACCGCCACCCGTGCGCCGCCGTCGCGAGCGGACGCCGCAGCCGCCTCGAACATCGCGATGTGGCCACTGCGGTTCGGCAGGCAGATCACCTCGTCGGCCTTGCTGTCGCGGATCGCCTCGGCCACGGTGGCGACGCTCAACGGCTCGTCGGGACCGAACAGCAGTGGGGTGCCGCCGGCGCGGCGCGTGAGGTCGGCCAGGCCCGGTCCGGTGACGGCACTGATGATGACGCGGCCGCCCGTGACCGGCGTGGCGCGGGCGATCTGGTCGGCGAAGTGGGTGACCGAGATCTGGAACGGGGAGCCGGCGCCGATGCCCGCCTCGATCGCCGCGCCGACGTCGTCGACGTGGACGTGGACGTTCCACAATCCCTCGCCCCCGACCACCACGAGGCAGTCACCCAGCGGCTCGAGCGCCTCGCGCAGCGCCGGGATCCGCTCGTCGGGGGTGCGCAGCAGGAACATGACCTCGTAGGCCGGGCCGTCCTCGTCCAGGTCCGAGCCCGGCTCGATGAGGGGCACCGGCACCGTGGCGGGCCGGGGCGACGGGACGCGACCGGTCAGCGCGAAGGCGACGGAGTCCAGCACCACCACGAGGGCTCGCCCACCCGCGTCGACGACGCCGGCCCGCGCGAGCTTCTCGAACTGCGTCGGCGTCAGCGCGAGGGCCTCGCGGGCGGCTCCGGCCGCCTCGTCGAACACGCGCTTGGGGTCGTCGTCGGTCGCTGCGGCCGCCCGGGCGGCCCGGGCGGCCGCAGCCGCCACGGTGAGGATCGTGCCCTCCTGAGGGCGGCCGACCGCGGCGTAGGCGGCGGCGGAGGCCGCGCCGAGCGCCTCGGCCACGTCGTCGGCGGACAGTCCGTCGACGCAGCCGCGCAGCACCCGCAGGCTGCCCCGGACCAGCTCGGCCAGGATCGTGCCGCAGTTGCCGCGCGCGCCCATCAGCAGACCCTCGGCGAAGGCCCGCATCGTCTCGAGCGGCGTCGCCTCGGCCGGGAGCGCATCGATCGCCTCGACCCCCGAGACGAACGTGAAGTACGCGTTCGTGCCGGTGTCGCTGTCCGGCACGGGGAAGACGTTGAGCGCGTCGATCTCGTCACGGGCGACGGCCAGGGACTCGGTGCACAGGCGGGCCCAGGCGCCGAAGCGCTCACTCTCGATCCGCAGGGCCATGGGGGTGAGCCTATCGAGGAGTGGCCGGGACTCGATTCGCGCTGGCCGTGTCGTGTCAGGTATGGTGGAGAGGTTGTATTTCCCCCGATCTAGTTCAGGAGTGGTCGCCGTGGCAGCCGTCTGCGATGTGTGCGGCAAGGGACCGGGCTTCGGCCATAACGTGTCTCACTCGCACCGACGTACCAAGCGTCGTTTCGATCCGAACATCCAGCGCGTCCGCGCCACCGTCGAGGGCACTCCGAAGCGGCTCAACGTCTGCACGGGTTGCCTCAAGGCTGGCAAGGTCTCGCGCTGAGCGTTCGGCACTTTTCATGACAACGGCGGCCCTCGGGCCGCCGTTGTCTATTCTCACGGGGTGACCCGAACCCATGCCTTCACCGACGACGTCCTCGCCGACCACGACGCCGTCGCCGTGGCCCAGCTCATCTCCTCGGGAGCCATCAGCGCCTCCGAGGCCCTCGAGGCCTCGCTCGCCCGCATCGATCGGGTCGATCCGACGCTGAACGCCATCGCGCACGACGACCGTGCGCGCGCCGCCGTCCGGGCCGAGGAGCCGCTCGCCGAGGGCGCCCCGTTCGCGGGCGTGCCGAGCCTGATCAAGAACAACACCGACTTCAAGGGCCTGCCCACCCAGCAGGGCTCGGCAGCCGTGCCCGCGACCCCCGCCGACTCCCACGAGGAGTTCACCGAGCAGTTCCTCGCGACCGGCGTCAACGTCGTCGCCGCCACCACGCTGCCGGCTTTCGGTCTGACCGCCTCGACCGAGTTCGTCGACCGCGAGCCCACCCGCAACCCGTGGGACCCCCGGTACTCGAGCGGCGCCTCCTCGGGCGGCTCTGCGGCGCTCGTCGCGGCCGGCGCGGTGCCGATCGCGCACGGCAACGACGGCGGCGGCTCGATCCGCATCCCCGCCGCCGCCTGCGGCTTGGTCGGGCTGAAGACGACCCGCAACCGCCTCGCGTCGGCCAAGGCGATGAAGGACGCGCCGCTGGACATCGTCGCCAACGGCGTGATGACCCGTAGCGTGCGCGACACGGCCGTGTTCCTGGCCGCCGCCGAGCGGTACCGCCCGGTCCCCCGCCTCCCGCGCGTCGGACTGGTCGAGGGACCCGCGAAGCGCCGGCTGCGGGTCGGTCTCGTCACCGCCACCCTGCACGGCGAGCAGTTGGACGAGGACAGCACGCGCGAGCTGCTCCGCGTCGCCGACCTCGTCTCGTCGCTGGGCCACGAGGTCGTCGACATGCCGATCCCGGTGGATCCGACCTTCGAGCGCCACTTCGTCCAGTACTGGCGCACCCTGGCCTTCTCGCTGGACTACACCGGCCGGTTCGTGGTGTCGCGCGACTTCGACCGCAGCAAGGTCGACCCGTTCACGCGCGGGCTCGCCCGGGCGTTCCTGCGCAACTTCTGGCGCACGCCCGGCGCGCTCGTCGCGTTGAAGCGCTCGGCCCGCCAGTACAGCGAGGTCTTCGCCGACTGGGACGTCGTCCTCAGCCCGACGCTGGGCCACAGGACGCCCGAGATCGGCTGGCTCGACCCCGGCGTGGAGTTCGAGGAGGCGTTCGCCCGGCTGCGCACCTACGTGGCCTACACGCCGCTCAACAACGCCTCGGGCGGTCCCGCGATCAGCCTGCCGCTGGGACGCACCTCGCAGGACCTGCCGCTGGGTCTGCACTTCTCGGCCGACCACGGCGACGAGCGCACGCTGCTGGAGCTGGCCTTCGAGCTCGAGGCGGCCTCGCCCTTCGCGCGGATCCAGGACTGACTCAGGTCCAGTGCCGGTGGCCGCGGCCGCCCTCCCACGGGGCCCCGGCGACCGTGACGCCCTCGCCCGACCGGACGACGCCGATCCGCGTCCACCCCTCGGGCAGGGTCGCGTCGGCCGGGAAGGTGGCGGCCAGGGCGTAGTCGTCGCCGCCGCTCAGGACGAAGCCCAGCGGGTCGACGCCGCCCAGCGCCCCGGCGACGGTCTGCACGGCGTCGAGGACCTCGAATGAGGTCGGGTCGACGTCGATCGCGACCTTGCTGGCTCGGGCGACGTGGCCGAGGTCGGCCAACAACCCGTCGCTGACGTCGATCATCGAGGTGGCGCCGGCGACGGCGGCCGCCGGACCCGCGGCGTAGGGCGGGTGCGGGGCGCGGTGCTCGTCCACGGCGGCCTTGGGCGAGCGGAAGCCCCGGCTGAGCGCGCCGTAGCCGGCCGAGGCCAGGCCGAGCGTGCCGGCGAACGCGACCTGGTCGCCGGGCTGGGCGCCCGACCGGGTGACAGGACGCTCGGCGTCACCGAGGGCGGTGATCGAGATGACCACCTGGTCGGCGGCCGACATGTCTCCGCCGACGATCCGCGCGCCGACCTTGGCGCACTCCTCGACCATGCCGCTGACGAGGTCGGTGACCCACGAGACCGGCGTGTCACCGGGCGCGGCGAACGCCACCAGCAGCGCGGTGGCCACCCCGCCCATCGCGTTGATGTCGGACAGGTTGGCCGCGACGGCCTTGCGTCCGATGTCGGTGGCCGTGGACCAGTCGCGACGGAAGTGCCGGCCCTCGATGAGGATGTCGGTCGCGGTGACGTAGGTGCCGTCCGCGGTCGCGATGTGCGCCGCGTCGTCCCCGGGCCCCACGAGCACGTAGTCGCTGGTGCCGAGCTGCTCCCGCACCAGGTCGATCAGCGCGAACTCGCCGACGTCGGCAATGGTCTGGTCGTTCTGTCGCTGGGTCACGGGGTCATTGTCTCAGCCCGGCGCACCCGTCCCGGGTGACTGCGATAGCGTGTCATGGCCCGAACGAAAGGACGTCCCCATGGCCGTTCACGCCTACATCCTCGTCCAGACCGAGGTCGGCAAGGCCGCCGAGGTCGCCGCCGCCATCGCCCAGATCCCCGGGGTCGAGCAGTCCGAGGACGTCACCGGTCCCTACGACGTCATCGTCCGCGCCGAGGGCCCCTCCGTCGACGAGCTCGGCACGCTGGTCGTCTCGCAGATCCAGCGCGTCCCCGGCATCACCCGCACGCTGACCTGCCCCGTCGTCCGCATCTGACCTCTCCCCCGTCCCGAGATTTGCTCTGATTCACACCTTTCAAGACCTGTGAAAGGTCGAAATCAGAGCACATCTCGGTGCCCGGGTGAGTCCGGCTGTGGACAGCGGTCACGTGCCCGGCTGACGTCGGCACGCTGGCGGGCACGGCCCGTCTCGCCGATCTGCCGGAAGAGTTCACGAACGCGGTGTTCTCGCGCCGGCAGGCACTCGCCGCCGGACTCACCGATCGCGTGCTGCGCGGTCCGAGGTGCGCGCCGGTCGCGCCCGGTTGGTACCGGTACGCCACCACCGACCTGACGCCCGAGCTGGCGGCCCGCTCCGGCCTCGGCTGGCTCGGCGCCGAGGCGGGACTGAGCCACACCAGCAACCTGGCGTGGCGTGGACTCGAGATGCGCGCCGCGGTTCCGGTGCACCTGGCCACCCGCCGTCGGGTCGACCGGGCAGCCGACGGGTTCGTGGTCCATCGGTTCCAGGGCCCGCTGTTCCTCGAGGAGGTCCGCGGGCTGCCCGTGGTCGGCGCGGCCCGGACCTTCGTCGACTGCGGCACCCTCCTGTCATGGCGGGAGCTGGTCGTCGTGGGTGACTGGATGATCTCGACCGGCCTCATCGCGCGGCTCGATCTGCTGGCGTTCGTCCACGACGTCCACTTCGACGGTGTCCAGCGGGCGCGACGCGCGATGGAGTGGGTCCGCGACGGCTCGGCTTCGCCCCAGGAGTCGCGAGTCCGACTCGAGCTCGTCCGCGCCGGGCTCCCTGAACCCGAGTTGAACGCGCTGATCACGGACCGCCACGGCGGCTTCCTGGCCTACGGGGACCTGGTCTATCGCGCCGAGCGGCTCGTCGTGGAGTACGACGGCTGGCAGCACGAACGCGACGCCCGCCAGCGCCAGCACGACCTGCGCCGGCGAGAGGTGCTCGAGGGCGAGGGCTGGCGCGTCATCGTCGTCACCGCCGCCGACTTGGAGAACCCGACGATGGTGGTGAACCGGGTCGTGGCCGCCCTCCAGCGCGCGAGATTTGCTCCCATCTCGACGTTTCAGCGCCGCTGAAAGGGAAGAAATGGAGCAAATCTCGGGACGGGGCGGGGAGGTGCGGCAGAGCCGCGGGGTCAGCGCAGGCCGAGGGGGCGCTGCAGGGCCAGCTGGATGAGGCGCTCGACCAACTCGGGGTAGTCCACGCCCGACGCCGCCCAGAGCTTGGGGAACATCGAGAACGGCGTGAACCCGGGCATCGTGTTGATCTCGTTGATCACCAGGCCGCCACCGACGCTGTCGGTGAGGAAGAAGTCCACCCGCGCCAAACCCTCGCAGCCGATCGCGTCGAAGGCCTGCAGCGCGTACTCGCGGATCCGCTGGCGCACCGACTCGGGCAGGTCGGCCGGCACGACGTTGGTGCTGGTGCCGTCGAGGTACTTGGCCTCGAAGTCGTAGTACTCGTGATCGGCCTCGGCGGCCACGACGATCTCGCCGACCTCGCTGGCGATCGGCATGCCGTGCTCGTCCTGGATCACGGCGCACTCGACCTCGCGCTTGCCGTTCGCCGCCGACTCGACGATGACCTTGGGATCGAACGTCCGAGCCGTCTCGACCGCGACGTCGAAGTCCTCCCAGTGGTGCACCGGGGTGACGCCCGAACTGGAGCCGGCGCGCGCGGGCTTGACGAACACCGGCAATCCGAGCGCGTGGACCCGGGCCCGGACGCGGTCGCGCTTGGCGTCCCACTCCCACGGCTGGATCGTCACGTACGGCAGCTGTGGCAGACCGGCGGCCGAGAAAACGGTCTTGGTGAAGGGCTTGTCCATGCCCACGGCGCTGGCCAGCACACCCGCGCCGACGTAGCGGACTCCGGACAGCTCGAGCATGCCCTGGACGGTGCCGTCCTCACCCCACGGGCCGTGCAGCAGCGGGAAGACGACGTCGAGATCACGGATGCGGTCCCACGAGAACGGAGGCATGTCGTCGCGGACCTTCGGCAGGACGCCGGGCTCGAGGTCGTCCCAGACGGCGGTCTCCTCGACCCACCGGCCGTCGGTCGTGATCCCCACGGGGACGACGTCGTACCGGTCGCGGTCGATGACAGCGAGCACCTCCCGCGCCGTCAGGCACGAGACACCGTGCTCACTGGACTGGCCTCCGAAGACAACGGCGATCGTGGTGCGCATCGATTCGACTCTACCCGCCTGTGACACTGGAACCATGCAGCCCGACACCGTGACCGTCATCGCAGGTCGCCCGGCCAAGGAGCCCGGCACGCCGCTGAACGCCCCCATCACCCTCGCGAGCTCGTTCCACGCCGGTGGCGACTTCGAGTACGGCCGCCACGGCAACCCGGCCTACGAGTCGTTCGAGCAGGTCGTCGGTGCGCTCGAGGGCGGCCGTGCCCTGGCCTTCGCCTCGGGCATCGCGACGGCCGCGGCCACCCTGGGACTGGTCGAGCCGGGCGCGGTCGTGGTGCTCCCCCGTCATGGCTACAACGGCACGACGAGCCTCGTGCAGAGCGGGCCGTACGAGGTGCGCCTGATCGATCCGTCGGACACCGAGAGCAGCATCGAGGCCTTCGCCGGCGCCGACCTGGTCTGGCTCGAGTCGCCCACCAACCCGGCGATGGAGGTCGGCGACCTGCCGACGCTCGTCGCCGCCGCGAAGGACGCCGGCGCCCTCGTCGCCGTCGACAACACCTTCCGCACTCCCCTGCGCGATCGGCCGCTGTCGTACGGCGCCGACATCGTGGCCCACTCGGCCTCGAAGCTGCTCGGCGGGCACAGCGACCTCGTGCTCGGCGTCATGGCGACCGCCGACGACGCACTGTTCGAGCGCCTGTTGCAGCACCGTTCGCTGCACGGCGCCATCCCCGGTGCGCTGGAGAGCTTCCTGGCCGCCCGCGGCGTCCGCACCCTCGCCGTCCGGCTCGACCGTGCCGAGTCCAGCGCGGCGATCCTGGCCGACCGACTCAAGGCCCACCCGGCCGTCGCCGAGGTCCGCTACCCGGGCTTCGGGACCATGGTGTGCTTCGTGATCGACGACGCCGAGCACGCCCAGCGCGCGACGGAGGCCAGCCGCGTCATCACCCACGCCACCAGCCTGGGCGGCGTCGAGTCGACGTGGGAACGCCGGCGCCGCTTCCCCGCCGAGCCGGAGACCATCCCCGCGGGCCTGATCCGGCTCAGCGTCGGCATCGAGGCCGTCGAGGACCTCTGGGCCGACATCGAGAACGCCCTGGGCTGAGCACCAGACACCCTCCAGCCCCGAGATTTGCTCCGCATCTCACCTTTGAGCCCGGCTCAAAGGTCAGTTTGGGAGCAAATCTCGGGACGGGGGAGTCAGCGGGTCTCGGCCTTGGCCGAGCGGCTGATGAGGGTCTCGACGAGCTCGGTCGGGGTCATCGTGCCGTCGACGAGGGCACGGACGTGCTCGACGATCGGCATGTCGACGCCGTGCAGGCGAGCGAGCTCGGCGACCGAGACGCAGGACTTCACGCCCTCGGCCACCTGGCGCGTCTGCGAGGTGATCTCCTCGACGGTCATGCCACGGCCGAGCTTCTCGCCGAAGGTGCGGTTGCGCGACAGCGGCGAGGAGCACGTGGCGACGAGGTCGCCCAGACCGGCCAGGCCCATGAACGTCATCGGGTCGGCGCCCATCGCGAGCCCCAGACGCGCCGTCTCGGCCAGGCCGCGCGTGATGACCGAGGCCTTGGTGTTGTCGCCGAAGTCCAGGCCGTCGCACACCCCGACCGCCAGGCCGATGATGTTCTTGACCGTGCCGGCCAGCTCGCAGCCGACGACGTCCTGGTTCGTGTAGGGGCGGAACGCCGGGGTGTGGCAGTACTTCTGCAGCTGCAACGCCACGGACTCGTCGGCGCACGCGACGACACTGGCGGCCGGCTCGCGGCGCGCGATCTCCTTGGCGAGGTTGGGCCCGGTGATCACCGCGATCCGCTCGGGACCGGCGCCGGTGAGCTCGGCGATGACCTCGCTCATGCGCAGGTGCGACCCCAGCTCGACGCCCTTCATCAGGCTGACCATCACGGCCGACGGATCGATGAGGTGGCCCCACGACTCGAGGTTGGCACGCAGCGTCTGCGACGGCACGGCGAGCACCACGATCGAGGCGCCGGCCAGAGCCGTCGCGGGATCGGTCGTGGCGCGGATGGTCTCGGGCAGCTCGAGACCAGGGAGGTACTCGGTGTTCTCGTGACGCTCGTTGATGTTGGCGCAGGTCTCCTCACGACGTCCCCACAGGTGGACGTCGTGGCCGGCGTCGGCCAGCACGATCGAGAAGGCGGTGCCCCAGGACCCGGCTCCCATGACTGCAGCAGTGACCATCAGCTCTCCTCGTATCGGGTCTTGGGCTTGCCCAGCGTGCGGACGTCGATGCGCGGCGAGGTGGGTACCTCGCCACGGATCTGCGACTGCAGCGCCGTGATGGCGTCCATCAGCCGATCGGTCGCGGCGTGGAACTGGGCCTGGGTGGGGTGTTCACCCAGGTCGGACAAGTCGATGGGCGCACCGGCGAACACGTGGATCGTCTTGCGCGGGAACAGCCGGAACTCGCGCCGGTACGGCCACATGATCTCCTGCGGGCCCCACTGGGCCACGGGCACGAGCGGCACGCCCGCGGCGTGCGCGGTGCGGACGGCGCCGTCGCGACCCGACATCGGCCATCCCTGCGGATCGCGCGTCATCGTGCCCTCGGGGTAGATCGTGACGATCGAGCCCGACGCGGCGGCGTGGATCGCGGCCCGCAGCGACTCGGCGGCCAGGCCGGTGCCCCGGTACACCGGGATCTGCTCGGCCATCCGCAGCAGCCGGCCGATGACCGGCACGGCGAAGAGCGGGTCCTTGACCAGGAAGCGCGGCGGGATGTCGTGATCGACGAGCCAGTGCCCGAGCAGGAACGGATCGGTGTACGACAGATGATTGGCCGCGATGACGTACCCGCCGGACGTCGGCAGATGCTCGTCGCCGCGCCAGTCGCGACGGGTCACGACCATGAAGATCGGTCGCAGGATCCACACGACCACCCGGAGCACGGGTGGCAGGGGACGCGTGCGTGACATGGGACGACCCTAGTACGGCCGTCCCATGTCAGGCGCGAGCGTCAGAGCGTCGCGGGCTTGAAGCTCGGACGCTTCGCCTCGTAGGCGGCGATGTCGTCCGCGTGGCCCAGCGTGATGCCGATGTCGTCGAGACCCTCGAGCAGACGCCAGCGCGTGTAGTCGTCGATCGTGAACGAGTCCTCGATCCGGTCGACGCCCTCGCCGGCCGAGACCGTGCGCGACTCCAGGTCGACGCTGATCTGAGCGCCCGGGTTGGCCTCGAGGTACGCCCACAGCGCGGCGACGACCTTCTCGTCGACCTGCGCCGCCAGCAGCCCGGCCTTGCCCGAGTTGCCCCGGAAGATGTCACCGAAGCGCGGGCTGATGATGACCTTGAAGCCGTAGTTCTGCAGGGCCCACACGGCGTGCTCGCGCGAGGAGCCGGTGCCGAAGTCCGGACCGGCGACCAGCACGGTGGCGTTCTGGTAGGCGGGCTGGTTCAGCACGAACTCGGGATCGTTGCGCCACGCGGCGAAGAGACCGTCCTCGAAGCCCGTGCGGGTGACGCGCTTCAGGTACACCGCGGGGATGATCTGGTCGGTGTCGACGTTGCTGCGGCGCAGCGGGGCGCCGACGCCGGTGTGCGAGATGAACTTGTCCATGGTGTGCGTCCTCAGAGCTCGGCCGGCGAGGCCAGGTGGCCCGTGACGGCGGTGGCGACGGCGACGTCGGGCGAGACCAGGTGGGTCCGGCCACCCTTGCCCTGACGGCCCTCGAAGTTGCGGTTGGAGGTCGAGGCGCTGCGCTCGCCCGGCGTGAGCTGGTCGGGGTTCATGCCCAGGCACATCGAGCAGCCCGCGCCACGCCATTCGGCGCCGGCCTCCTTGAAGACGACGTCGAGGCCCTCCTCCTCGGCCTGCAGGCGCACCCGCACCGAGCCGGGGACGACCAGCATGCGCGTGCCGTCGGCGACCTTCCTGCCCTTGATCAGCTCGGCGGCGCGACGCAGGTCGCTGATGCGGCCGTTGGTGCACGAGCCGACGAAGACCGTGTCGACCGTGATGTCGCGCATCGGCGTGCCGGCCTCGAGGCCCATGTAGCGCAGCGCGTTGGCCGCGGCCTCGCGCTCGTCCGGGTCCGCGAAGTCGTCCGGGTTCGGGACCAGGCCCGACAGCGCGACGCCCTGGCCGGGGTTGGTGCCCCACGTGACCCACGGCGTGACCTGCGAGGCGTCGATCGTGACGACCTTGTCGAAGTGGGCGTCCGCGTCGGAGACGAGGCCCTTCCAGTACTCGACGGCGGCGTCCCAGTCGGCGCCCTGCGGCGCGTGCGGGCGGCCCTGGATGTAGTCGAACGTCGTCTGGTCCGGAGCGATGAGGCCCGCCTTGGCGCCCCACTCGATGCTCATGTTGCAGATCGTCATGCGCTCTTCCATCGAGAGCTTGCGGATCGCCTCACCGCGGTACTCGACGATGTAGCCCTGGCCGCCGCCGGTGGTCTCCTGGGTGATGAGCGCCAGGATCAGGTCCTTCGCGGTGGTGCCCGCGGGCAGGTCGCCGACGACGTCGACCGCCATCATCTTGGGCTTGGCCTGCGACAGCGACTGGGTGGCCAGGACGTGCTCGACCTCGCTGGTGCCGATGCCGAAGGCGATCGAGCCGAACGCGCCGTGCGTCGAGGTGTGCGAGTCGCCGCACACGATCGTCATGCCCGGCTGGGTCAGGCCCAGCTGCGGCCCGACGACGTGGACGATGCCCTGCTCGATGTCGCCCATCGGGTGCAGGCGGACGCCGAACTCGGCGCAGTTGCGGCGCAGCGTCTCGACCTGCGTGCGCGACACGGGGTCGGCGATCGGCTTGTCGAGATCGGTCGTCGGGATGTTGTGGTCCTCGGTCGCCAAGGTGAGGTCGGGACGACGCACACTGCGCCCGGAGAGACGCAGTCCGTCGAACGCCTGCGGGCTCGTGACCTCATGGAGCAGGTGGAGGTCGATGAACAGCAGGTCCGGCTCTCCCGGGGCGGAACGGACGACGTGGTCGTCCCAGATCTTCTCAGCGAGCGTCTTGCCCATGATTCTCTCTCAGTTCGGGGGTTGCGTCTCACAATGCGATACGGCAGTATCAAGACATGGACAACTCTAGCGGAGTCGGCGTTCTTGACAAAGCCGCCCTCGTACTGGCGGCGCTCGAGCCGGGACCGGCGACGCTGGCCGGTCTGGTGACCGCCACGGGCCTGGCACGGCCCACCGCACACCGCCTCGCGGTGGCCCTGGAACACCACCGACTGGTGGCGCGCGACATGCAGGGTCGCTTCATTCTAGGCCCGCGGTTGTCCGAGCTGGCCGCTGCTGCGGGCGAGGATCGACTGCTCGCCGCCGCCGGCCCCGTCCTGGCCCGACTGCGCGACATCACGGGCGAGTCCGCCCAGCTGTTCCGACGTCAGGGCGACCACCGCGTGTGCGTCTCGGCCGCCGATCGGCCGACCGGTCTGCGCGACTCGATCCCCGTCGGCAGCCAGCTGACGATGTCGGGCGGCTCCGCCGCCCAGGTCCTGCTGGCGTGGGAGGACCCCGAGCGCATGAACAAGGGCCTCATGAAGGCCACGTTCTCGGCCGCCGAGCTGTCCGCCGTGCGCAAGCGCGGCTGGGCGCAGAGCGTCGGCGAGCGCGAGCCGGGCGTCGGCTCGGTCTCGGCCCCCGTCCGCTCCCCCAGTGGCAAGGTCGTCGCCGCGGTGTCGGTCTCGGGTCCCCTGGAGCGCCTCACCCGCCAGCCCGGTCGCATGCACGCGCCGGCCGTCGTGGCGGCTGCCGAGAAGCTCTCGCAGAACCTGCGTCGCTGACCCCTGCGGAGCAGACCGGCCTCAGAACAGGCCGGGCTGCTCCAGCTCGAGCAGGATCGTCTTGCGCTCGACGCCGCCCGCGTACCCGGTGAGCTTGCCGTCCGAGCCGATCACCCGATGGCACGGCACGACGATCGGGATCGGGTTGGCGCCGTTGGCCGCCCCGACGGCGCGCGAGATGCCGGGCTCGTAGCCCAGGTCGGTGGCGATCTGCCCGTAGGTCACCGTCTCGCCGTAAGGGATCTTGCGCAGGTAGGCCCACACCTTCTTCTGGAACTCGGTGCCGTCGGCGGCGACCGGCAGATCGAACTCGCGTCGTTCACCGGCGAAGCACTCGGTCAGCTGTCGCTCGACCTCGTCCAGCAGGTCGTCCTCGTCGCGCTCCCCGTCGGGCTCGGCGTCGAAGGCGATGCGGGTGAGCAGCCCCGCATCGACGTACAGGCGCAGGCCGCCGACGGGTGAGTCCATCCAACGTGTCTTCATGCGGTCCTCCACAGGTGCAGTGAGGCGTACGACCGCCATGGCCGCCACCGGTCGGTGCGTGCCCGGTCGAGCCCTTCGCGCGCGAGGACACGCCGCAGCACGAGGTCGGTGTCGAGCAGGACGTCGGGATCGCCGAGCGCCCGCATCCTGACGTAGTCGGCGGTCCACGGGCCGATCCCCCGAATCGCCAGGAGCTGCTCCCTCGCCCGCTCGCGGTCGGCGCCCGGATCGAGGTCCAGCTCGCCCGCGGCGATCGCATGCGCGACCGCGAGGATCGCTGCGGCCCGGCCGCGGGGCATGGCGAACTCCTCGGGGGCCGCCTCGGCGACGGACTCGGCGGTGGCGAAGGCGTGGGTGAGCCCGTGACGACGGGCCAGCGCGAGGTCCACCTCGGTGCCACGCGAACGGGCGATCCGGCCCAGGATCGTGCGCGCGCCGGCCACCGACACCTGTTGGCCGACGATCGCACGCAGCACCATCTCGAACCCGTCGACCTGGCCGGGCAGCCGAATGCCCGGGACCTCGTGGACGAGGTCGGCCAGCAGCGGATCGGTCGACAGCGCCTCGTCGATCGCGACGGGATCGGCGTCGAGGTCGAGCAGCCGGCGACAGCGGTGCACCGCCGTGGCCAGGTCGCGCAGGTCGGTCAGCTCGAGATCGGCCGTGACGTGATCGCCGTGCAGCTCCAGCTCGACCGCGCCGACGCCGTGCGGCAGGTTGAGGATCCGGGCGTACGTGCGCTCGCCCACGGCCTCGACTCCCTCGATCGCCCGCGGGGCGAGCCACTCGAGCAGACCCGCCCCATGGAACGGCGGCCGGACGGCCAGCTCGAGCCGGATGCGACCGGCACCGTCGTGGGTCGAGCGGCGCGACCGGGCACGCAACTCGCGCGGAGTGAGCCCGAACGACTCGCGGATGGAGTCGTTGAACTGCCGCACCGATCCGTATCCGGCGGCGAAGGCGACGTCGGCCGCGCGCATCGCGGTGGTCTCGAGCAGGAGCCGAGCCGTGCGGGCCCGGTTGCTGCGCGCGATCGCCTGCGGGCCTGCACCGAGCTCGGCGGTGACGAGGCGATTGACCTGACGCTCGCTGTAACCGAGGCGGCCGGCCAACCCGCTCACGCCCTCGCGCTCGACGACGCCGTCACCGATCAGTCGGACGGCGCGTGCGACGACGTCGGCCCGGACGTTCCACTCCGGCGAGCCCGGCGTGCTGTCGGGCCGGCACCGCCGGCAGGCACGGAAGCCGGCCCGCTCGGCGGCGGCCGCCGACCGGTAGAAGCCGACGTTGGCCTCGCGCGGCGTCATGGCCGGGCACGAGGGTCGGCAGTAGATGCCCGTCGTCCGGACCGCCGTGTAGAAGACGCCGTCGAACCGCGCGTCCCGGGCACTCACGGCTCGGTAGCAGTCGACGGGGTCCATGACTCCCATCCTGTCTCAGCCCCGGCAACAGTTCTCGCGGGAATCGGACATGACCGTCGCGGGATTCAGCCGGCTCTCGCCAGGACGGTGTCGTGGCGGTGGGTGTGGCGGTGGCAGGCGGTGCAGAGTCCGACGAGGTTGGCCAGGTCGGTGGGGCCGCCGTCGGACCACCGTCTGCGGTGATGGACATGATCGATCGAGTTGCGGCAGTGGTCGGTGTCGCAGCGGCCGTCTTGTTGGACCCAGACCGCGTGGCGTTGTTTCGCGGTGGCGTCCCGGTGACGGCGCCCGACGTCCAGGACGGTGCGGTTCGGTCCGATGTGGTCGACCAGGACCGGGATCAGGTCGGCGCCGCAGGTCAGGTGCGCCAGCAGGTTCGGTCCGATGTGGCCGAAGCCGTGCAGGACGGCCGGCTCGACCGGCACGAAGGCGCCTTGGGTGTCGGGTGCGAGCGCCTGCTGCAAGGTGCCGGCATCGACGATGACGTGGATCTGGGGACGCACGGTGCCGTCGGTGGGCAGACCCTCGGCCAGCACCCGCGTCAACAACTGATCCAGGCCATCGATGCGACGCTCGGAGGCGGAGCGCCGGTCTCCCGCCTCCCGCGGCACCGACACCGCATCCAGAACCACCTTCAGCTTCGCCCCGACGTCGATCGGCAGGAACCCGGTGACGTGCCACCCGTCCTGCAACGCGTTCAGCGTCAAGTGCGCCTTGTCCGCGCCGGCGATCCACGCCTCGTCGAGCTCCTCGGCATGGAGGATCGCCCGCAACCGGTCGACCAACGCCTTGACCCGCGACGGCGGATGCAGCAACGCCACGGCGACCAGGTGTGACTCCAACCGCCGCACCTCGACCTGGTCGACATGGGCCAACGCGAACGAGAACCGCGCCACATGATCGATCGAGATCCGACCGGCCCTTGCGGCCTCCCCCACCTGCGGCAACTCACACATCGTCCCCGCCGCGGTGATCAGCTGACGCGTCCGCCGCGCATCCTGACGCAACTCACGCCGCGCCCAGGTGGACACGCTGGAGGCATCCTCGGCGACGTACCCCTGTGACCGGTCGAGCTCGGCCAACCGGTCGCTCATCGCGGCCTCGACCGCGTCACGGGCCTGCACCAGCGCGCGCAGTTCATCGGCGGTCGACGTCGTCACCGAGCGCACGGCGTGCGCCGCCGCGCGCAGTGCACCGACCAACTCATCGACCCCCGGATCCATACCCACACCTTATTGTGCACCTGTTCGAATGTCGAGCGTTTCTCCCTGCGATCTCAGCATCCGGTACCGCGCGTCACCTGACGCCGGGAGCGGGTCCCACTACCGCTCGCAGACGGTCGTCTGGCAGGCTCGACAGATCACCGCCCCCGACACGAGGAGTCATCCGTGCAGCAGGTCAAGGGCGTCATCGCGCGAGCGAAGGACGCACCGGTCGAACTGGTCACCATCAACGTTCCCGACCCCGGCCCGGGCGAGGCGGTGGTGACGATCCAGGCGTGCGGTGTCTGCCACACCGACCTGCACTACCGCCAGGGCGGCATCAACGACGAGTTCCCGTTCCTGCTCGGCCACGAGGCCTCCGGCATCGTCGAGGCCGTCGGCGAGGGTGTCACCGAGGTCGCTCCCGGTGACTTCGTCGTCCTGAACTGGCGCGCCGTCTGCGGAGAGTGCCGTGCGTGCAAGCGCGGTGACCTGCAGTACTGCTTCGCCACCCACAACGCCAAGCAGAAGATGACGCTCGAGGACGGCACGGAGCTCTCGCCCGCGCTGGGCATCGGCGCGTTCATCGAGAAGACGCTCGTCGCCGCCGGCCAGTGCACGAAGGTCGATCCGCAGGCCCGGCCCGCGGCCGTGGGCCTGCTCGGCTGCGGCGTCATGGCCGGCATCGGTGCGGCCATCAACACCGGCGCTCTGACCCGGGGCCGCTCGGCGGCCGTCATCGGCTGCGGAGGCGTCGGGGTCGCCGCCGTCGCGGGTGCGGCCCTCGCCGGCGCCAGCCCGATCATCGCGGTCGACATCGACCCGGCGAAGCTCGAGGCTGCACGCAAGATGGGCGCGACCCACACGGTCGACTCCTCGAAGGTCGACCCCGTCGAGGAGATCAAGCGCATCTGCGCCGAGACCTACGAGGGCGCCGAAGGTGCCGACGTCGTGATCGAGGCGGTCGGCCGTCCCGAGACGTGGAAGCAGGCGTTCTACGCCCGCGACCTGGCCGGCACCGTGGTCCTGGTGGGCGTCCCCACGCCGGACATGACGGTCCCCGAGCTGCCCCTGATCGACGTCTTCGGACGCGGCGGGGCCCTGAAGTCCAGCTGGTACGGCGACTGCCTGCCCAGCCGCGACTTCCCGATGCTCGTCGACCTGTACCAGCAGGGCCGGCTCGACCTGGACGCCTTCGTCACCGAGGAGATCGGCATCGAGGACGTCGAGGCGGCCTTCGAGAAGATGCACCACGGCGACGTGCTGCGCTCGGTGGTGGTGCTCTGATGACCGCGCGCATCGACCACGGCGTCGTCTCGGGCACCTTCAGCCTCGACGGCGAGACGTTCGACGTCGACAACAACGTCTGGGTCGTCGGTGACGACGCCGAGTGCATCGTCATCGACGCCCCGCACGACGTGGACGCGATCATGCAGATCGTCGGCGACCGCCGGGTCACCGCGATCGTGCTGACCCACGCGCACGACGACCACTGCCGCTTCGCCCCCGAGCTGCGCGAGCGGACCGGCGCCCCGATCTGGCTCAACCCCGACGAGCGGCCGCTGTGGGAGCTGACCCACACGAACGTGTCCTGGGACCGCGACCTCACGGACGGCACCGAGCTCACGGTCGGCGGCACGACCCTGCGCGCGATCCACACGCCGGGCCACGCGCCCGGCGCGACGTGCCTGCTGGCCGAGGACCTGGGCTGCGTCTTCACGGGCGACACCCTCTTCCACGGTGGTCCCGGCGCGACGGGCCGTTCGTACAGCGACGCCGACGTCATCCGCGAGTCGATCGCCGCGCGTCTGTTCACCCTCCCGGGCGAGACGGTCGTGCACACCGGTCACGGTGATGACACGACGATCGCCGCAGAGCGCGACCGCGCGTGAACGGTCGAGGGCCCCGCACCGCTTCGGCGATGCGGGGCCCTCTCACGTCCCTGCGTCACTCGGCTGCCGCCAGCTGACCGAACACACTGCGGTGGAACAACAGCGGTCCCCCGTCGGAGCGATGCTCGACCGCGTGGAGCTCCAGCAGCACCAGGATGTGGTCGCCGGCGGGCACCTCGCGATGGATCGTCGTGTCGAACGTGGCCATCCCGTCGTCGATGAAGATCGACCCTTCAGGGCTGACGCTGTAGTCGATGCCGGTGAAGCGCTGCTCGACCGCGCCGGCCAGTTGGCGGCACAACGGGCCGTGATGGCTGGCGAGCACCGTGACCCCCAGCCTGACCGCGCGTCGCAGGTCGGGCCAGGTCTTGGACGTCGCGGTGAGGTTGATCGACACCAGCGGCGGATCGAGGCTGACGCTCGTGAAACTGCTGGCCGCGAGGCCCACCGGCGCCCCGTCGACCTCGGCCGCCACCGCCACCACGCCGCTGGGGAAGTTGCCGAACGCCGTGCGCAGCCGGCGCGGGTCCAGGTCCTGGTTGGTCGGGAACGCGGCCGTCATGCGACCGCCTGCAGCAGGGCCCGCACCAGCGGCCGGACCTCCTCGAGCCAGGGATCGTAGGCGGCCGGCTCCTCGTACTGCGTGTCGAGGATGAACAGCCCGCGCCCCGGAACGGTCGCTCCGAGCTCGGTGAGGACCGGACGCAGCGTGAGCTCCGACGCCAGGGCGTGCTGCGGACCCGCGCCCAGCAGCAGCGGCACCGCCAGCCCTCGCAGCCCCGTGCCACCGGCGAAGCGGTCGAGGAACACCTTGAGCAAGCCCGTGTACGTGCCCTTGTAGGTCGGTGAGGCCACGATGACGAGGTCGGCCCGGCCGACCAGCCCGACCAGCTCGGCGACCCGGGCCGAGCCGTGGTCGAGCACCTGCGCCCCGAGCGTCGCGAGGTCGACGACCAGGTCCGGCTCGGCACCGGTCAGCTCACGGGCCACGTGCGTGGCGGCGGAGAGCGTGCGTGACGCCGGCTTCGGGTTGCCGACGACGACGGCCGTGCGGACGGGCTCGGACACCGGCTGGTCAGACAACGTGGGCCTCCTCGGTCGGGTCCGCCGCGTACAGCGACTCCGGCCGGGCCAGGCCGAAGTGGTCGCGCAAGGTGCGACCCGTGTACTCGGTGCGGAACAGGCCACGGTCCTGCAGGATCGGCACGACGCCCTCGGTGAACGCCTCCAGCAGCTGCGGGTACAGCGGCGGCATGACGTTGAAGCCGTCCGCGGCCCCGTTCTGGAACCAGTCGGTGATGATGTCCGCCACCTGCGTCGGCGTGCCGGCCACGACGTTGTGGCCCCGGGCGCCGGCGAGGCGGTGGAGCAGCCCGCGCAGGGTCGGGCGGTCGCGCTCCACGATGTTGGCGATGACCTGCAGGCGGCTGCGGTTGTTGTCCAGGACGTTCCCGGCCTCGCCGAAGATCTCGCGCGGCACGGCCTCGTCGAGCTCGAGGTGGGCCAGGGAGACGCCCGCGAGCCCTTCGAGCTGGGCGAGCCCGTACGCCGGCACCGTGAGCGAGTTGACGTAGTGCTGCAGCTCGACGGCCTCGGCCTCGGTGTCGGCGATGAACGGGCTGATGCCGGGGAGGATCTTGACCTCGTCGGGCGAGCGGCCGAAGGCCACGGCGCGCGCCTTGATGTCGGCGTAGAAGGCCTGCGCGTCCTCGATCGTCTGGTGCGCGGTGAAGATCGCCTCGGCGTTGCGGCCGGCGAAGGCGCGCCCGTCGTTCGACGAACCCGCCTGGACGTAGACGGGACGGCCCTGGGGTGAGCGCGGTGCCGCGAGGGCCCCCTCGACCTGGAAGTGCGTGCCCACGTGGTTGATCGCGTGCACCTTCTCGGGATCGAAGAACACGCCCGACTCGCGGTCGGCGAGGATCGCGTCGTCCTCCCAGCTGTCCCACAGCTTCGTCACGACGTCGATGAACTCCTGGGCGCGCAGGTAGCGCTCGGACGGGCTGGGCAGCTCCTTCAAGCTGAAGTTGCGCGCGATCGCCTCCGACTGGGTCGTGACGATGTTCCAGCCCGCCCGGCCGTTCGACAAGATGTCGAGCGACGAGAACAGGCGCGCCAGGTTGTAGGGGTCGTAGAACGTCGTCGAGGCGGTGGCGATCAGGCCGATGCGCTCGGTGCGCGCGGCGATCGCCGCGAGGCGCGTGATCGGCTCGAGGTGACCGGCGGGACGGTGCGGCGTGGCCGACCACACCCCCGGCCCGTCGGCGAAGAAGATCGCGTCGAACTTGGCCTGCTCGGCGATCTGGGCGTTCTCGACCGCGAAGTCGATGTCGAACACCCGCTCGGCGGCGGAGTCGGGGTGGCGCCACGAGGCCTCGTGGTGGCCGGTGTCGTGCAGGAAGGCGTTGAGGCTGAGGGTGCGGGTCATGGTGTCTCTCCTTTGGCAGGTCAGATGGCACGCCACTGCGAGAAGCGGCGTTCGAGGGCGACGAGTCCGTAGTTGACGGCCACGCCGATGAGGGAGGTGGTGAGGATCGCGGCGTACATCTTCGGGATGAGGAAGTTGAACTGCGCGTAGTTGATGAGGAAGCCCAGGCCTGCGGTCGCGCCGATCATCTCGGCGGCGATGAGGACCAAGATGGCGGCGGCTCCCGAGATCCGGATGCCGGTGAAGATCGTCGGGACCGCGGCCGGGAAGACGACCTTGCGGAACGTCGTCACCGGTGAGAGGCCCAGCACGCGCGCCGACCGCAGCAGCTGCGGGTCGACCGTGGCGACACCGGCGATCGTCGACAGCAGGATCGGGAAGAAGCAGGCGTACAGGACGATCGCGATCTTGGAGGTCTCGCCGATGCCCAGGATCAGCATGAAGACGGGCAGGATCGCCAGCGCCGCCGTGTTGCGGAACAGCTCCAGCACGGGGGTGAAGAACTCCCGGACCGGGCGGTACCAGGCGATCGAGGCGCCCAGCGGGATCGCCGTGGCGATGGCCAGCGCGAAGCCGATGACCGATCGCGTCAGGCTCGCCGACACGTGCCGCCACAGCTCGCCGCTGGTCGTCATGGACCACCACTCCTGCAGCACCACGTGCAGCGGCGGGATCGAGTAAGCGTCGACGAGCCCCACCCGGGGAGCGAACTCCCAGACCATTGCCAGGGCGACCAGTCCGGCCAGGCCGCGGGTGCCGGCGATCGTGCGGGTCTTGCGCAGGGACGCGCCCTTGGCCTTCGCCGCCTCCTCCTGGCGCGGGTTCGGCCGGGCCTGCGTCTTCTCGGCGATGAGGTCAGACATGGGCCAACTCCTGGCGCGCCACCGGTTGCTGCTGGCGCAGCAGCGACCAGATGTGGTGTCGGTGGTGGGCGAACTCGGGCGTGGCGCGCAGGTCGGTCTCTGCCGCCGCGGACCGGTCGAGCGAGACCGTGACGATCTCCTTGATCCGGCCCGGGCGTCCGCTCATGACGGCGACCCGCTGGCCGAGGAAGACGGCCTCCTCGATGTCGTGGGTGATGAACACGACCGTGGTGCCGGTGTGCTCCCAGATCCGGATCAGCTCCTCCTGCAGCCGCTCGCGGGTCTGGGCGTCGAGGGCTCCGAAGGGCTCGTCCATGAGCAGCACCTGCGGCTGGTAGGACAGGCTGCGCGCGATCGCGACGCGCTGCTTCATGCCGCCGGAGAGCTCGTGCGGGTACCGGTTGGCGAACTCGCCGAGGCCGACGAGGTCCAGGTACTCCCGGGCGACCGCCGCCCGCTCGGAGCGGGACAGCCCGCCCTTGGCCTCGAGCGCGAACTCGATGTTCGAGGCCGCCGTGCGCCAGGGCAGCAGGGTGTACTGCTGGAAGACGACGCTGCGGTCCAGTCCCGGTCCGGTGATGGGCGCGCCGTCGATCGTCAGGGATCCCGACGTGGGCGCGGCCAGCCCGGAGATCAGGTCCAGCACGGTCGACTTGCCGCAGCCGGACGGGCCGACGAGGGTCAGGAACTCCCCCGCCGCGATGTCGAGGTCGAGACCGTCGAGCGCGACGAACTCGCGCAGCTTCTTGTCCTCGTCGCCACGGACCCAGAAGGTCTGGCCGACGTTCCTCAGTTCGATGCGTGAACTCATGGCTGCCTCCTCAGGCGTTCGGGTTGAGCTCGTTGGTGTAGACGTCCGAGACGTCGATGTCCTTGGCGTCGATGTCGCCCCGGCTGTCCAGCCAGTCGACCCAGCGCTGGATGTCCTCGTCGGCGATGGTCGGCTTCGCGTCGATGCCGAGCGTGCCCGGGAAGTTCGTGCGGATCGGCTCGATGTAGTCGCCGTAGCCCTCCTTCTCCAGGTACGGGAAGTAGACGTCGAAGATCTCCTGCTTCTCGTGGGTCTCGATGAACTCGATCGCCGCGGCGACGCCCTCGACGATCTGGCGCGAGGTCCGGGGGTTCTTCTCGATGAACTCCTCGCGCAACGTCAGTCCGCCACCGGCGTAGGGCTCGCCCACGACCTCGACGTCGCTGACCAGCGCCCGGATCCTGTACTGCTTCGCGGTCTGCTGCTTGCTCTGGAAGCTGACCACGGCGGCGTCGACCTTGCCGTTGCCGAGCGCCTCGGGCGTGTTGAGCGGGGGCAGCGGGACGAGCGTGATCTCGTCCTGCTGGGCCTGGCTCAGGCCCTCCTGGTCGAACCAGGTGTCGAGCACGGCCTCGGAGTTGGCCCCGAGCGTGTTGACGGCGACCTTCTTGCCGATCAGGTCCTTGGCGCCCTTGATCGACGAGTCGTCCAGGACGACGACCTGCGAGTTGGTGGTCCGGTTCGAGCCGTAGAACGGGATGACCGCCTTGATCGGCGCCCCGGTGGCCACCAACTGGGCGATGGCGCCGTAGAACGCCGATCCGCCGATGTCGGTCTGGTTCGAGACCAGGGCCTGCAGCGCCTGCGGGCCGCCGGTGACGTCGCCGACCCGCTTGAGCGTCAGGCCCTCGAACTCGCCGAGGGCGTCGGCGAGCAGGAAGGCGTCGACCGCCCCGGCGTAGCTCTGGTAGCGGATCGTGGTCTCCTCCCCTTCCGAGTCCGCGCCGGCGCTGCCACAGGCGGTCAGGCCGGCCGCGGCGAGCGCGACGGTGGCGGCGACGACCAGGGTGCGGGTGGAGCGATGGCTGCGGGGGTGGTTCATGCGAGGTGCCTTGTCTCGTGGAGGGCGGGTACTGGTCGACGACGCTAGGGACGCGCCGATCCCGTCCGGGGCCGTCTCACGCACCGGGAGATCACGTGAACGGCCCTGCCGATCACGTAGCGTCACCGGGGAATCGGGAGGAAGCCATGCGTCTGGAGCAACTGGAGTACGTCCGTGCCGTCGGCGAGCACGGCTCGCTGCGTCGGGCCGGCGAGCACCTCCACGTGTCCCTGCCGGCGCTGAGCGAGGCGGTCACGAAGCTCGAGCGCGAGCTGGGCGTGACGCTGCTGGACCGGCACCGCTCCGGCACGCGCATCAACGCCACGGGGCGCGAACTCCTCCCCCGGATCCTCGAGGTCCTCGACTCCGTCGACCGGTTGCGGTCCGCCGCGCGCGGCGAGTCCCAGTTCCACCGCCCGGTGCGCGTCGGCAGCGTGTACTTCGGCGTGACCGCGATCGTGCTGCCGGCGATGCGCAGTCACGAGGTCGACCACCAGCACACCTCCGTCGACCTGCGCCAGCTGCGGCACGAGGAGGTGAACGACGGCTTGCGCGACGGCTCGCTCGACATCGGCCTGATCAGCCTGCTGCCCGGCGACGACGTCCATCCCGAGCTCGTGGCGACCGAGCTCGTCCATGGCCGCCCGGTGGCCGTGCTGCCCGGCGGCGCGCCCTTGGCCCGGCAGGAGCGCGTGTCCGTCGACGACCTGCGCCAGGAGGTGTTCGTCGGGGCCCGCGCCGGTTACCTCATGCACCGCGTGGCCCAGCGCGTGTTCGGCGACTCACCGCCGCTGACGTGGCACACCGCCGACAGCGCCGACGTCTGCAAGCAGATGGTGTCGTCGGGGATCGGCGTGTCCCTGATGCCCGACTTCGCCCTGCACGACGACCCCCTGGAGGCCAACGGCACCTTGGCGTTCCGGCCGATCCAGGACGAGGAGACCGTCATCCGGATGGTGATGCTGCGGCGTCGCAGCGCCCGGCCCACCCCGTCGGCCCGCGCCCTGTTCGACCTCCTGGCCCATCACGCGGGCCTGCACGTCAACGCGCCAGCCTGAGTCCTGACGCGAAGACCGCCGCTGCCGCCGCCGTCAGCACGGCCATGACGGCGGCCATCGCCACCTCGGGGCGCGACCCGGCGAGCCACCCGGAGATCGGCGTGACCAGGGCGCTGATCGCGAACATCCAGAACCCGAGCATCGCCGAGCCCGCACCGGTCAGACCCTGCGTCTGGGCCATGGCCAGGCCCATGCCGTTGCTCATGACCAGGTTGAGGAAGAACACCTGGACCATCACCGGCCCGACGAGCAGGACGGGCATCGGCGACGCGGCGACGACGACCATCGCCACCCCGGCGGACAGGGCGCCGACGAAGCCGACCGACATGGTCCGGACCGGTTGCACGCCGCTGCGCGCGAGCCGGGCCGACACGAGTCCGGCGCCGACCATGCCGCAGGCGTTGAGGCCGAAGCTCGCCCCGTACGCGAGTGGCGACAGCCCCAGCACGTCCTGGTAGACGAACGACGAGGCGGCGATGAAGCTCATCACGGCTCCGACCGTCAGGCCCACGGTCGTGGCGTGCAGGACGAAACGCCCGCGGCGCATGACCCGAGCCAGATCGAGGTAGGACAGCCGCCGTGCACGCCGGTGGTGCGGCAGCGTCTCGCGCACGAGCAGCACCGAGGCCACCAGCTGCAGTGCCACGAACCCGGCGAACACGCTCAGCACCCCGCGCCAGGGCAGGACCGTGGACAGCACCCCGCCCAGGACCGGTGCGACGACGGGCACGACGGCATGGACGGTCATCATCAGGGCCAGCGCCCGCACGCCCTCCAGCCCTTCGGTGAGGTCCGAGATCATCGCGCGCACGACGACCATCCCCGCCGAGGCGGCCAGCGCCTGGACGAACCGCGCCCCGATCAGTGTCTCGATGGTGGGCGACAGCACCACCGCGACGGAGGCGGCCAGGGTCAGGGCGTTGCTGATCACGAGCGGACGGTGACGACCGAACCGATCTGACAGCGGTCCCCAGATCGGCTGGCCGATCGCCACTCCGGCGATGTAGGCGGTCAGCGTCAGCTGCACCATCGCCGGACTGGTGCGCAGGTCCTCCTCGATCGCGGGGAAGCTGGCCAGGTACAGGTCGATCGCCAGGGGCGAGGCCGCGGCGATGAGGGCGAACAGGGCCAGCCGGGGCGTCGGGAGGGTCACGGCGGGGCGCGCGGGCGCTCGAACCGAGGTCGTCGAGGTCATGTGCGGATCAGTGTCCGCGGCGTGCGTTCCATTCCCGTTCGCCACGTGGGTCTGCCGTGCGGGTGGACGGTGTCGCCTGTCACGCGGGCGCGGCCCGCACCGAATATCTGTAAGTCGTGCGGTTTACTTGACAACATGCCCGGACGCCCGCCCATCCGTCCCACCGTCGTCCTCGTCGGTGGTGGTGCCGCGGGCTCCCTGACGGCGTTGCACCTCGCGCGTGAGGCGACGCACGGCGTGGATCTGGTGGTCATCGACCCCGCCCCGGAGCTGGGAACCGGCACGGCGTTCGGCACGACCGACCCGACCCACCTGCTGAACGTCCCGGCGTCGGGCATGAGCGCCCTCCCGGACGATCCCGGCCACTTCGCCCAGTGGCGCGCGGCGACGACGGGCGCCGAGGTCGACCCGCACGAGTTCGCCCCTCGCGCCGCCTGGGGCCGTTACGTGGCCGAGACGCTCTCGAGTGCCCTGGCGGACGCCGGGCCCCGCGTCACCCTGCGCCATCTGCGCCGTCGCGCTGTCGCGGTCGAGCCCCACCCCGGCGGCGTCACGGTGACCCTCGACGACCGCAGCACCGTCACGGCGCAGTCCCTCGTCATCGGCACCGGCCTCCCGGCTCCCTCGGTGGCCTGGGCGCCCCCGGCGCTGCGCGACAGCGAGCGATTCCTGGCCGACCCGTGGGCACCGGGGATGTTAGAGCAGGTGCGCTACGACGTCGCGTCCCTGCCCGACGTCCTGATCGTCGGCACCGGCCTGACCATGGTCGACATCGCCTCGACCGTCACCACGAACGCCCGCGGCGACCGCTGCGTCCACGCCGTGAGCCGCAGCGGTGAGATGCCCCGCCGCCACGCGGACGGACCGCAGGCGCCCGCCGTCCCCGACATCAGCGAGTGGGGCCACGGGCTCGACACCATCGTGTCCCACGTCCGCGCCCATCTGGCCGATGCCGAACGGCTGACCGGCGACTGGCGCCCCGGCGTCGACGGCCTGCGCCATCTCGTTCAGGACCTCTGGGGACGGCTCGACGATGCCGACCGGCTGAGGTTCCTGCGCGACCACGCCGGCGAGTGGAACCGGGTCCGGCACCGCATCCCGGCGCCGAGCGCGCGCCGCATCGACGACCTGCACGTCGGCGGCCGGCTGACCACGTCGGCGGCCCGGGTGACGGACGCCGAGGCCCTGGACGACGGGCTGCGCGTGCACCTTTCGAACGGCAGCGTGCGCGACGTCGGGTGGGTCGTGAACGCCACCGGGCCCGACACCGACGTCCGTAACCTCCACGACCCGCTGCTCGACGACCTCCTGCGGTCCCGCCCCGACGGCAGCCTCGCCGTCCCCGCCACCGCGGGCATGGGCTTTCGCACGCGCGGCGGTCGCCTCGTGAGCTCGTCCGGCCGGCCGCAGGCGCCGATCTGGGTCCTGGGTGCCCTGCGCCGTGGCGAACTGTGGGAGTCGACGGCCGTCCCCGACATCCGCAACCAGGCACTCGCGGTCGCCGGTGCCGTGCTGTCGGCCAGCGCCTCCGGAGCCGTGACCGAGGGCGTCTCTCCGTAGCAAGAGCACTCGCGCACGCGGGCACCTCCCACCCGCCGGAACGGTCGGCGCCGCCTGACAGGGTGACTCCCGTGAGAATCCGAGCTGCGATCCTCGCCGTGCTGCTCCTGCCGCTCGCCGGCTGTGACCTGCTCGAGCAGGCGAGCGACCCCTTCGACGACACCGAGGCGGTGGCGCCCGCCCCGTCGTACTCGCCGTCGACCGCGCGGGAGCAGCTGCCGGCCCTGCGCGTCGCCGAACGACGCCCCGCCGGAGTTCCGGACTACTCACGCCGCGAGTTCGGCACCGCGTGGAAGGACGTCGACGGCAACGGCTGCAACCAGCGCGACGACGTGCTGCTGCGCGATGCCGTCCCGGGCACGACCGTCGTGCAGGCTCAACGCTCGTGCCCGCACGACGTGCTGGCCGGCACGTGGGTCGACCCGTACAGCGGCACGCAGCTCACCTTCACCGACCTGAAGGACCAGCGCCAGGCGCAGGCGATCCAGATCGACCACGTCGTCCCCCTCGCCGAGGCATGGGTGTCCGGTGCTCACGCGTGGCCGGCCGAGCGGCGCGAGCGGTTCGCCAACGACCTCGAGGTCCTGCTCGCCTCCGACGGCCCGACCAACGCCTCGAAGGGCTCGAGCGACCCCGCGGCCTGGCGGCCGAAGGCGCCGTTCCAGTGCGCCTACGCGACCCACTGGATCGACGTGAAGCACCGCTGGCAGCTGGCGGTCGATCGCAGCGAGGCGCGCGCGCTCACCGAGATGCTGGCGACGTGCGACCCGAGCTAGCCCGCGCCCTGCGCACCTCGTCGCGGACGGCCGGGGCCACCTCGTGGGCGAACAGCTCGGTGGTGGCCGTGTCATCGGACGCGAGGATGAAGCCGGTCGTCCCGTAGGTCAGCGTCGTGTCGACCAGCTCCTCGACCCACTGCTCCGGCGGGCCGTCGAGGAAGCCGCTGCTGGTCGTGCTGAACCGGCCCACGATGTTGAGCATCCGCCGGACGTCGCGCGGGCTCCGACCGGCGCTCTCGGCCGCGCCGTCGATGCGCTCGTTCATCTCGGCGAGGTCGGCGACACCACCGGGCAGGTACTGCAGCGACGGCAACCACCCGTCGGCGAGCCGGCCGGTCAGGCGCAGGATCCGAGGCTTGTACGCGCCGACCCAGATGCCGGGCTGGTGCGCGGGTGCCGGGCCGCGTTTCGCGCCCGCGAGGACGTAGTGCTGCCCCTCGTAGCTCAGTCCCCCGCGCGTCTCGGTGTCCCAGATGCCCCGGATGATGTCGATGGCCTCGCCCAGCGCGACGATCGACTCGCCGGGCGTGCGCCGCGGTCCGCCCATCGCCTCGATCGGGTCCCAGAAGCCACCGGCGCCCAGGCCGAGCTCGATGCGCCCGCCGGACAGCAGGTCTGCCGTCGCGACGCTGCGGGCCAGGACGGCGGGAGGACGCAGCGGCAGGTTCGTGACGTTCGCCGTCAGGTGGATCCGCTCGGTGCGGGCGGCGGCGTAGGCGATCAGCGTCCACGTGTCGTGGAACCGCGCCACGTAGGGATGGTCCTGGAAGGTCACCAGGTCCAGTCCGGCGCGCTCGGCCACCACCGCCTGCTCGACGGCCTGGTGCGGCGGGTGGTTGGTCGGCGTGACGAACGTGCCGAACAACAGGTCGTGTCCATAGTCGGTCATGAGGCGCTCCCGGCGGTGAGGGGTGTCGCGACGTTGAAGTTGTCGCGGAACAGGTTGGAGGGGTCGAGCTCGCGCTTCAACGATCGCAGGCGAGCGAGGGTCGCGGGCGGGAAGGCGTCTGCGACCCGATCGGGGCCGACGCGGGTGTCGAAGCTGAGATAGGTCCCGTTCAGGTACGGCGCCAGTTGCTCCCAGGCGCGGTCCAGGGACGCGTCGTCGGCACCCATCGCGGTGATCTGGAAGCGAGCTCCCCGATGGGCGAAGGCCGTCGCATCCGGCGCGACGTCGGACACCGCGGCGCCCATGCTGCGGATCTGGAAGAAGTAGACGGCGCCGCTGTTCATCAGCCGCGCGCTGGCGGCAGCCACCTCGGGCGTCAGGTCGTCGACCAGTCCCGACCGCGCGATCGGCTCTCCCGCGGCCTGGTGCGGCGTGTCGGGGTACATGTCCATCACGTCGGCGTAGGGGGCGATCACGACCTGCTGCTGGACCATCGGCGCGATCTGCGCGAACGGCTGCAGCTGCGACACGATCACGTCCGGATCACCGGAGTCGACCATCGCCATCACGTGGGCGATCCCGGATCTGCCGAACACCACGAACGGTGTCGTCTCGCGAGGCGCCGCCTTCGTGACGCGGCCGAAGTCGGCCAGGAACGCGGCCGGGTCCGCCACCTCGAATCCGAGCTGGGCCCATCCCACCGCGGGGACCTCGTCGACGACGAACTCGAAAGCCGTGGCGATCCCGAAGTTCGCCCCGGCGCCGCGGGCGGCCCAGAACAGCTCCGCGTTCTCCTGCTCGGTGGCGCGCACGACGGAGCCGTCGGCGAGCACCATCTCGACGGCGCGCAGATGGTCGATCGTCAGGCCGTGCTTGCGCCCGAGGAACCCGATGCCGCCGGCGGTGGCCAGTCCGCCCACGCCGACCCCGCCGTAGTCGCCGGAGCTGAGCGCCCAGCCGTGGGGCTGCAGCGCTCGCGCGACCTGCTTCCACCTGGCCCCGGGTCCGATGCGGACGAGCCGACGGGAGGCGTCGAGGACCTCGATCTGGTTCAGGGCGCCGACGTCGATCACCAGGCCGCCGTCGTTGGTCGAGCGGCCGCTGATCCCGTGGCCGCCGCTGCGGACGCCCAGCGGGACGTCGCGGTGGCGCCGCGCGAAGGCCACGGCGTCGACGACCTCGGCGACGGAGCGCGGACGCAGCACGAGTCCCGGCCGACCACCGCGCAGGTAGGTCGAGCGGACGCCCGAGTAGCGGAGATCGCCGGGTTCAACGGCTCCGGCGGCCAAGGACTCCGGCAGACCGTCGTAGTCGATGCCGGGACGCCGATGGGCGCGCACCGTGGCGCGACGCAGCGGTCGCGCTGCCACGAGCCCCGCGGCGACCGCTCGGCGAGCCGACTCCTCCAGAGCCGGCACGACCTCGTCAGCGAACCACTCGAGCCGCTCGACGGGCGCCCACTCCCCCACGCGCAGGACGAACGTCGTGACGCCGTGTTCGGCGAGCGGCCGCAACCTCTCGACCCACTGCTCGGCGGTGAGTGTCTCCCGGTCGAACGCCGTGACGACGCGCCGGAGCTCGCGGAGGTCCCGACCCGCGTCGGTCGCGTGCCGATGCAGGGCATCGAGACGAGCCAGGAGCGGATCGACCTCCATGCCGAGGTGCCCGATCCAGCCGTCGGCCACGCGTCCGGCGACGTCGAGCAGACCGGCATCGTCACCGGACACCCAGACCGGGACCTCGTGCGCCGGTGCGGGCCCGGGCTCCGCTTCGGCGACGCGATGGCGGCCCTCGCGATGCACCGCCGGGGCGGACGGGTCCCACATCCGGCGCGCGACGGCGACCGCGTCGGCCACCGCCTCAGGGTCGTCGCCGGACAGGCCGAGCGTCACCCGCCCGCCCGACAGGAGGTCCAGACCGGCGGTCGCCCTCGCCAGCACGGTGGCTGGCCGGGTGGCGTCATCGGTCACCGGCACCAGCGCGATGCGCTCGGTGCGGGCGGCGATCCACGTCGCCATGGTCCACGCATCGGCGAACCCCGCCCCGCCGTCCGCGACGACGACCAGGTCGTAGCCCAGTCGCTCGGCCGCGACCGCCTGCTCGACGGCGGCCGCGGGGTCGCCGCGGCCGTCGAGCTCGACGCCGAGGCGGATCGCGTGTTCGTGCACCATGTCGGATCTCCGTTCGGTCAGGCCGCGCGGCGGGCGGCGAGAGCTGCGCCGGCCTCGACCGCCGCCTCTTCTGCGGTCTTGCGCATCTGGGTCGCGGTCTCGGTGAACTCGTCGAGAGCCGGGTTGACACCGACGAGGGTGAACTCGCGCTCGATCACGGTCAGGTCCGCTCCCCAGATGTCGACGAGGATCCGCCGCAGGAAGTCGGTGTTGTGGTCCCAGCCCTCGCGCGGGGTGCCGGGGCCGTAGGCGCCGCCTCGGGTGGTGACCAGGACGGTGGGCTTGCCCTCGAGCAGTCGCGTGCCCTGCGGTCCACCGGCGAGCGCGACGTCGATCCAGGTCTTCGCGTGCTGGGAGATGCCGAAGTTGTACAGCGGCAGCGCCAGCACGACGGCCTGGGCCTCGCGTAGCTCCCCCGCGACCTCCTCGGCGATCGCGAGAGCCTCCCGCTGGTGCTCGCTTCGCTCGTCCTCGGGCGTGAACCCGGCGGCGTGAGCCGTGGCCCAGACGTCGGCGGGCAGCGGGTGCTGGCCCAGATGACGCCGCACGACCGGCACCCCCGGGTGGCTGGCGACGAACTCGTCGACGACGAGATCGGCCAGCGCGCTGCTGGCGGACATCTCGCCCTGGATGCTGGCGTCGACACGGAGCAGGGTCATGGGGTTCTCCTCATTGATTTGAATGTTCAAGTGGAGCCTACGTGCTCTGGCTTGAACATTCAACCCGGGGTACCATCGGAGACGTGTCCACTGAAATCGCCCCCACCACAGCCGCCGCGGACGACGTCCCGTGGCTGTCGGACGAGCAGCAGGACCACTGGCGGGCCTTGATCGACCTGCTCGCGATCCTGCCGCCGGCCCTGGATGCGCAGCTCAAGCGCGACGCCGGGCTGAACTCGTACGAGTACCAGGTGATGACCGCCCTGTCGGAATCGCGCGACCATGAGCTGGGACTGTCCGATCTGGCCACCCGCGCCCGCTGCTCCCTGTCGCGCCTCTCCCACGCGCTCACCCGACTCGAGCGCAACGGCTGGGTCGAGCGCTTCCCTGGCACGGAGCCCGGTGGCCGCCGCATGCGCGCCCGACTGACGGACGACGGCATGACCCAGGTCGAGACCATCGCACCGGGGCACGTGCGCGAGGTGCGCCGGCTCGTGATCGACACGCTCTCCGACGAGCAGTTGGCGGCCCTGGCCGATGCCGCGCGTGCCATCACGGCCGCGGCGTTGGACCCCGACAGCGAGAGCTGCCGCGAGATCGCCGACTGCTGAGCCTCATCGGGGAGTCCCGAGGTCACCGGGCGCTCCGGAACTCCCCGTCTCACCTGAACGCCGGCAAAGAGAAAGGCCCCCGATCCGAGGATCGGGGGCCTTTTCGCTGGTAGCCCCGACGGGATTCGAACCCGCGCTACCGCCTTGAGAGTTCGTTCAAGACGCGTACGAAGGTCATTGAAAAGTGACGTTTGCGCAGGTCAGTCGCACATTCGCACGTCGGACGTCGATGACTGAATCGAGTGATTTCGTGGCCACGTGTGGCCCTAGTGTGGCCCCAGCGCGTTTCGACGCTCAGCTTCAGCGGCTCGAAACGGAACCCTCGGCAGCTCACGGTAGAGGCTAGTCCTGACTCGGATCG
Source organism: Aeromicrobium senzhongii (assembly GCF_014334735.1). NCBI lineage: Bacteria > Bacillati > Actinomycetota > Actinomycetes > Propionibacteriales > Nocardioidaceae > Aeromicrobium > Aeromicrobium senzhongii. The sequence continues at coordinate 1,004,608 of NZ_CP060587.1, read as the reverse complement.
ATCGCGAAGATCTCAGCCGTGCCCTCCAACACCCCGGGCGGGTACACGTTGGGGACGTTGATGGTCAACCGCGGACCGGACTCATCGATGATGATCGGGTCACCGTCCCTGCGAGTGGTTCCGGCGAACTCCAGGATGTCGAGGTCGAAGTAGGAGATCGCATCACTTTTCGCTTCCGGACGCGCATCGAGCGGCCCGGAAGCGAAGCTCGCGAGGTAGGTTACCGCGCCCGGAAGGCGCACCTCGAAGGTTCGGCCGTCCCACGACGAGTCTCGTACGACCACGGTGGAGCCGTCGTCCGACCACTCGGCGACGCCACCGAGCACGTCGAGCACGTCGTCGACGGAGAAGCCGGAATCTGAGTCCTTGCTTTCAGCCGCCATCAGCGCCCTCCTGTGTATGCGCGTGAGCCCTTGCAGTTGTTAGCTTTCGAGAAGCCGTGGAACGCAGTGATGATACGCCGAGACGTGCGTCCTGTGATCACGTACGAGTACTGCTTGATCTCCTCGTCAACGCTCTTGAAGTAGATCGGCCCACGGAAGCACCACCGCTTTTTTGAACTCTGGTCAGTGATCAGGTCCGGATCGGCGAGTGTCCAGTACATAGACCAGTCAGCGAACGACATCCATGATCGCCCCATCGCGAGGCTTTGGTATTCCTCGACTGCCAGGCGAACGCCAACTCCTGAAGGAGCAGCAAGCCATCGGAGGTCTGGACGAACAGCGCCTCCGGGACTTCGATTGGGTCTAAGGACGAGGTAGGAGACTCATCGAGCAAGTCGACCCGGCACCAGCCCCCTTCACGCCGAAGGTGGCCGTACTCAGGCTCTGGCAGGAACGACCGTGAGTCCGCGTACGTCCAGAACTTCCCATTGAGCCCTGCGAGCACCTCTTCGATAGTTCCCACGCGTCAGTACCTTCCCGGATCTCTGGCGTCAGCCTAGGGGCTTGGTGCAGCGGTAGCTGGAAGTTCTCCCACTCCACGTGCCAGTAGATCCGCGGGATGTGGCCCCAGTGTGGCCCCAGCGCCTTGGCGGGGGAATGAGAAACGGCCCGTGATTCCGATTAAACCTTGGAATCACGGGCCGTTCATGCTGGTAGCCCCGACGGGATTCGAACCCGCGCTACCGCCTTGAGAGGGCGACGTGCTAGGCCGCTACACAACGGGGCCAGCAGTGAGTAACGCTATCAGATTGCTCTGCGAGCGTTCTCGCTGGGGTACTAGGACTCGAACCTAGAATGGCGGTACCAGAAACCGCTGTGTTGCCAATTACACCATACCCCATGGGGGTATCGGATCAGTGCCTCTCGGTACCTCTCCGAACCAAGAGATCACTTTACCGGACACCCTCGCGCGGGCCCAAACCGGGCCCGCGCATCGGTCACAGGACCGCGTCGAGACGCGCCAGAGAAGCCTCGCGTCCCAGCAATTCCATGGACTCGAACAGCGGCGGCGAGATGCGCTTGCCCGTCACCGCGACGCGCACCGGACCGAAGGCCAGGCGCGGCTTCAGCCCGCGCTCCTCGATGAGCGCCTGCCGCAGCGCCGCCTCGATCGACTCGGTGGTCCACTCCCCCACACCCGCGAGCGCCTCACGCGCCGCCTTGGCGACCTCGAGACCGTCCTCGTTGAGCTGCTTCGCCGCGTCGTCGGGATCGACCGTGAAGTCGTCGCCGGCGAACAGGAAGGCGAGCATGTCGGCGGCCTCGGTCAGCAGGTTGCTGCGCTCCTGGACCAGCGGCGCCGCCGCGGTGACGAGGTCGACGTCAACGCCCTGGGGCAGGTACGGCAACAACCGCTGCACGAAGACCTCCGGCGACAGCATGCGCACGTGGTCGCCGTTGATCGCCTCGCACTTCTTGAGGTCGAAGCGCGCGGGGTTCGGGTTGACCCGCTCGATCTCGAAGGCGGCCACCATCTCGTCGAGCGAGAAGATGTCGCGGTCCTCGGCGATCGACCAGCCCAGCAGCGCCAGGTAGTTCAGCAGGCCCTCGGGCAGGAAGCCCTGGTCGCGGTAGCCCAGCAGGTTCGACTCGGGGTCGCGCTTGGACAGCTTCTTGTTGCCCGAGCCCATGACGTACGGCAGGTGGCCGAACCGCGGCGTGAACCCACTGCCCACGCCGATCTCGGCGAACGCCTCGTACAGCGCCATCTGACGCGGCGTGGACGACAGGATGTCCTCCCCGCGCAGCACGTGGGTGATGCCCATGAGCGCGTCGTCGACGGGGTTGGTCAGCGTGTAGAGCGGCTGACCGTTGGCCCGGACGATCACGAAGTCCTGGACGTTCTCGGCGCCGAACGTGATCTCGCCACGCACGAGGTCGTCGAAGGTCCAGTCGCGCTGCGGCATCTTGAACCGGATGACCGGCTGGCGGCCCTCGGCCTCGAAGGCGGCCTGCTGCTCGGGTGTGAGGTCGCGGTGCAGCCCGTCGTACCCACTCGGACGACCGGCGGCGCGGGCGGCGTTGCGGCGCTCCTCCAGCTCCTCGGCGGTGTCGTAGGCCTTGTAGGCGAACCCGGCGTCCATGAGGCGCTGCGCGACGTCGGCGTAGACGTCCATGCGCTGGCTCTGGCGGTACGGGCCGTTGGGGCCGCCGACCTCGACGCCCTCGTCCCAGTCCAGGCCCAGCCACCGCATGACGTCGAGCAGCAGGTCGTACGACTCCTGCGAGTCACGGCTGGCGTCGGTGTCCTCGATGCGGAACACGAACCGGCCGCCGTTGTGGCGGGCGAACGCCCAACTGAACAACGCCGTGCGCGCCATGCCCACGTGCGGGTTGCCCGTCGGGGACGGGCAGAAGCGTGCGACCACGTCGCTGCCGGTCGCGGTCGTCCATCGGGTCTCAGTCATCGGCCACCACCGGGTTGGTCAGGGTGCCCAGGCCGTCGATCGTCACGGCCACGTGGTCGCCGGCCTGCATGGGGCCGACTCCCTCGGGGGTTCCGGTGAGGATGACGTCGCCGGGCAACAGGGTCATGAAGCTGGTCACGTACTGCAGGATCGAGGGAACGTCGAAGACCATGTCCGACGTGTTCCCGTCCTGCTTGGTCTCGCCGTTGAGGGCCGTGCGCACGCGCACGTTCGACGGGTCGAAGTCGGTCTCGATCCACGGGCCCAACGGGCAGAAGGTGTCGAAGCCCTTGGCGCGGGCCCACTGCCCGTCCTTGGACTGCAGGTCACGGGCCGTCACGTCGTTGGCGACCGTGTAGCCGTAGATCACCTTGGGGGCGTCCTCGGCGTTGAGGTTGCGGCAGATCCGGCCGATCACGATGGCCAGCTCGCCCTCGAAGTGCAGGTCCTGCGTCTGCTTGGGGTAGAAGATCGGCTCGCCGGGGCCGATGACGGAGGTGTTGGGCTTGAGGAAGATCAGCGGCTCCTGCGGCACCTCACCACCCATCTCGGCGGCGTGCGCCACGTAGTTCTTGCCGACGCAGACGACCTTGCTGCGCGGGATGACGGGCGCCAGCAGGCGCACGTCCTCCAACGGCAGCTTCTCGCCGGTCAGCTCCAGTGGAGCGTAGAGGGGGTCTCCCTTGAGAGGAGCGATGATCGGTGTGTCGCCATCGGTTCCGACGACCCCGTAACGGGGGTCGTCGTCGCCGGCGAATCGGGCCACGCGCATGGCCTCCACACTACCGAGCGTCGGCGGCACCGCCCGACGCGACCGCCTCGACCGTCAGGAAGCGTCAGTCGCCGGTGAACGGGTTCGACTCGGTCTCGGCACCCGGATCGGCGAGGTACCGCACCGCGCTCGCTCCGGCGGCCTGGCCCGCTGCCGCGGCGGCGAGAATCGAGGGCATCGGCACGGGCAGTTCCTCGACGTGGGCGAGGTCGCCGGCGGCGAACACCCGGGGGTGGCTCGTCCGGTTCAGCACGTCGACCCGGACACAGCCCGAGGGCAGGATGTCCAGCCCCAGCTGGTCGGCGAAAGGAGCGGCCTGCGACGTGCTGGGGTGCAGGAAGAGTCCTGCCAGCTCGACCGCGTCACCGTCGGCGCGGTGGGCGAGCAGCCCTTTCTCGGTCTGCTCGACCTTGGCGAGGTCGTCGTGCCCGAAGGTGATGACCTCCGAGCCGATGGGAGCGAGCATCGCCGCCAGCTGATCAACGTGCGGCCCGTCGCCCAGGATCCCGATCGGGCGGTCCGCGTACTCGTGGCCGTGGCAGAACGGGCAGCTCGCGACCTCCGCGCCCCAGGCCTCGGCCAGGCCCGGGACGTCGGGCAGCTCGTCGCTCATCCCGGTCGCGAGGACGACCGTGCGCGCCTCGATGGACCCCGCGTCGGACTCGGCGACCAACCCGTCGTCGGTCTCTCGGAGTGTGGCCACGGTCCCCTCGCGCAGCTCGACCGTCGTGTACTTGGCGAGGTCCTCGCGAGCGAGCCGGCGCAACTCGTCGGGGGCACGACCGTCGTGGGTCACGAAGTTGTGGGCGTACTCGACCGCACCGTTGCGGTACCGCCCCGAGTCGATCAGCACCACGCTGCGGCGCATGCGCCCCAGGGTCAGGGCAGCCTGCAGGCCGGCCGGTCCCCCGCCGATCACCAGTGCGTCGAACATGTGTGTCCCTCCGTCTGCGTCAGCACGACCGGAGGTACCCACTCGAGACCCGATCAACCGGGACCCGCTGGACGATGTCGGCTCAGGCCGAGCCGTAGCGCCGCTGGCGGGTGGCGTACTCCTCGACGGCCGCCCACAGGGCACGCCGGTCGACGTCGGGCCAGGCGATGTCGCTGAAGACGAGCTCGGCGTAGGCCGACTGCCACGGCAGGAAGTTGCTCGTGCGCTGCTCACCCGAGGTGCGCCAGAACAGGTCGACGTCGGGCATCCACGGCTCGTCGAGGTACCGCGCGAACGTGGCCTCGGTGATCTTGTCGGGGTTGACGCGGCCGGCCTTCACGTCGCGCGCCAGGGCGGCCGCCGCGTCCGCGATCTCGGCGCGGCCGCCGTAGTTGACGCACATCGTCAGGGTGCAGACGGTGTTGTCCTTCGTCAGCTCCTCGGCGGCCTCGAGCTCGCGGATGACGCTGCGCCACAGTCGCGGCCGGCGGCCCGCCCAGCGGACGCGGACGCCGAGCTCGTGCATCTCGTCGCGGCGCCGGCGGATGACGTCGCGGTTGAAGCCCATGAGGAACTTCACCTCTTCGGGCGAGCGCTTCCAGTTCTCGGTGCTGAAGGCGTAGGCACTGACGGCCTTGACGCCCACCTCGATGGCGCCTTCGACGACGTCGAACAGCGCTGCCTCGCCGGCCTTGTGGCCCTCGGTGCGCGGCAGGCAGCGCTCCTTGGCCCACCGGCCGTTGCCGTCCATGACGATCGCGACGTGCTGGGGCACCTGCTCGGGGGCGAGGCGCGGGGCGGTGGCACCCGAGGGGTGCGGTGTGGGGGGTCGGGGCATCAGCGATCCACGTGAGCCAGGGAGCGCAGTCCGCGCTCGAGGTGCCAGGACAGGTAGTTGGCGACGATGCTGCCGGCCTCGCGCCGGGTGCGGTCGTCGGCCAGGGCGACCGAGTTCCAGTCACCCACGAGCAGGGCCGCCAGCAGGGCGACCGTCGTGGCCGCCGGGACGGAGGAACCGGGCACGCGGCAGGCGTCGCACAGCATCCCGCCCGAGCCGGCGTGGAAGTGGCGGTGCGGCCCCTCCAGCCCGCACCGGGCGCACCCGTCGAACGAGGGGGCGTAGCCGGCGATCGCCAGCGAGCGCAGCTGGAAGGAGTCCAGCAGGACGCCCGGGGGCTGGCGGTGCTCGGTCAGGGCGCGCAGGGCGCCGACGAGCAGCTGGTACTGGGGCACCGACGGCTCGGCCGTGTCGGACACGAGCCGCTCGGCCGTCTCGAGCATGGCGGTGCCGGCGGTGTAGGCGCCGTAGTCCTCGCCGAGATGGGAGGCGAAGGGATCGATCGTGACGACCTGGGCCACGATGTCGAGCGTGCGTCCCTCGACGAACTGGACGTCGACGTGCATGAAGGGCTCGAGCCGGCCACCGAAGCGACTGGACGTCTTGCGGACGCCCCGGCCCACGGCCCGGACGACCCCGCGGCCGCGCGTGAGCATCGTGACGATGCGGTCGGCCTCGCCCAGCTTCTGGGTGCGCAGGACGACACCGGTGTCGCGATAGGTGCCCACCGTCCCATTCTGCCCCAGCGCACCGTCCCTTCTCGGGACGGCACCCCGCCGGGGTCAGCCGAAGTCGACGCCCTGGGCCAGCGGCAGCTCGGTCGAGTAGTTGATCGTGTTGGTCGCCCGGCGCATGTAGTTGCGCCACGCGTCCGATCCGGACTCGCGCCCGCCGCCGGTCTCCTTCTCGCCACCGAAGGCGCCGCCGATCTCAGCACCCGAGGTGCCGATGTTGACGTTGGCGATGCCACAGTCCGAGCCGGTCGCCGAGACGAACAGCTCGGCCTCGCGGACGTCCATCGTGAAGATCGCGCTGGACAGGCCCTGGGAGACGCCGTTGTGCAGCGCGATGGCCTCGTCGAGGTCGCGGTAGGTCAGCACGTACAGCACGGGCGCGAAGGTCTCGGCCTTGACGATGTCGGTCTGGGCGGGCATGTCGACGATCGCCGGGTGCACGTAGTGGCCGCCCTCGACCCCGTCGGCCTGCGTGCCACCGGTCAGGACCGTGCCGCCGTCCGAACGGGCCTGGTCGATCGCCTTCTCGAAGCCCGACGCCGCGGAGGCGTCGATCAGCGGGCCCACGAGCGTGCCGCCGTCCAGGGGCGAGCCGATCGGCAGCGTCTCGTAGGCCGCCACGAGGCGGGCGACGAGGTCGTCCTTGATCGACTCGTGGACGATGACGCGGCGCAACGACGTGCAGCGCTGTCCGGCGGTGCCGACGGCGGAGAACACGATGCCGCGGACGGCCAGGTCCAGGTCGGCGCTGGGCGCGATGATGGCCGCGTTGTTGCCACCGAGCTCGAGCAGGGTCCGGCCGAGTCGGGCGGCGACGCGCGGCGCGACCTCCTTGCCCATGCGGGTCGATCCGGTCGCCGAGACGAGCGGCACGCGCGGGTCGTCGACCAGGGCCTCGCCGACCTCACGGGCACCCACGACGACCTGGAGCAGGTCCTCGGGCGCGCCCGTGCGGCGTGCGGCCTCGGCGGCGATCGCCTGGCACGCGAGAGCCGTCAGCACCGTCTTCTCGGACGGCTTCCACACGACGCTGTCGCCGCACACGAACGCCAGCGCGGCGTTCCACGACCACACGGCGACCGGGAAGTTGAACGCGCTGATGACACCCACGACCCCCAGCGGGTGCCACTGCTCCATCATGCGGTGGCCGGGACGCTCGCTGGCGATCGTGAGACCGTGCAGCTGGCGCGACAGTCCGACCGCGAGGTCGCAGATGTCGATCATCTCCTGGACCTCGCCCTGGCCCTCCGAGACGATCTTGCCCGCCTCGATCGTGACGAGGGCGCCGAGATCGTCCTTGTGCTCACGCAGCAGCTCACCCAGCTCGCGGACGAACGCGCCGCGCGCCGGCGCGGGCACGGTGCGCCACTGCTCGAAGGCGGCCTGCGCCGCCCCCACCTTGTCGGCGACGGAGGCGGCGGTGTCAGCGGTCAGCCGGCCCAGCTCGGAGCCGTCGATCGGCGTGCAGCAGACGATCTCGCCGTCGCCGCTGAACCCGACCGGGGCGCCGATCCGCTCGAAGATCTCGGTGACGTGCTCAGTGATGCTCATGCATCGACCTTTCCATGGGTCTCGAAGAGTCGGCCGGAGTGTGTGCCCAGCAGGTCGTCCAGCGAGATGTCCTCCTGGCGGACGAAGCCACTCGCGGGGAGCCGGCCACCCGCCACGAGCTCGACGACGGCGACCGCGCTGGCCGCGGTGGTCCAGCTGATCGCGCGCCACGTCTGGCCGTCGATGTCGATCGGCCGGTACGCGCGGACGTGGTTGCGACGGAACGGCTGACCCTCGCAGACCCCCTCGACGGCGGCGTGCAGGTAGACGACGTCGTCGTTGACGGGCGGCTTCGCGTCGACGAGGATCCGGCCCACCAGCTCGCGCTCGTCCCGCAGGTTCAGCTCCTCGAACAGGAACTGCATCTGGCGGAAGTGGCCCGGGTACCGCATCGTCTTGTAGTCGAGGCGCTGGACGCGGCCCTCGTAGGTCTGGCACATCGTGCCCAGGCCGCCGGACGTCAGCGCCGCCTCGAGCTCGATGCCACCGATGAGGACGCGCTCCGTCTCGGTCATGGCCGGGACCATCCGCCGTTCGCCGGCGCGCACGACCTCGCAGTCGTTGAGGTACTCGTTGACGACGCCCTCGGCCGACCAGTTGAAGGAGTAGCCCAGCAGCCCGGTGGGGTTCTGCGGCAGTGCGCCGACCTTGAGCTCGATGCTGCGGATCGAGTCGAACGTCGCCGCCAGACTGGCGCCGACGATCCCGATGAGTCCGGGCGCCAGTCCGCACTGCGGCACGAAGGCGCTCTCGGCCCGGTCCTTCGCCAGCTCGATGACGCGGTTCGTGGTCGGGACGTCCTCGGTGAGGTCGAAGTAGTGCGCGCCGGTGTCGTGCGCGGCCTCGGCCACGGCGATGTTCAGGTGGTACGGCAGGCACGACACGACCGCGTCGACCCGGCCGAGGGACTCGCGCAGGGCGTCCGCGTCGGTCACGTCCAGCACGCTGGTCCGCAACGACGGGATCTCACGCTCACGGGAGTCGAATCCCACGACCTCGAAACCCGCGCGGGCGAGCAGGTGCGCGACCAGCTCCCCCACCTTGCCCAGGCCGAACACGGCGACGCTCTCGATCATCACGGTTCCATCGTCCTGCCTGATGGGGCACACTGTCCACCATAAGTTGTGCTTATGCCTCAAGGAGGTCTCGTCGTGAAGGACCTGCCCGATCCGACGCGCCTGCGGCTGCTGGTCGACGTGGCCCACCACGGGTCCATCGCCGGTGCCGCGAGGTCGAACGCGATCACCGCGTCGGCGGTCTCGCAGCAACTCACGACCCTCGAGCGCGAGTGCGGCGTGCCCCTGCTCGAACGACTCCCCCGCGGCGTGGCACTGACGGCCGCCGGCGAGGTCCTGGCCGAGCGCGGCCGTGCCCTGGTCCGCCTGCTGGAGGCCGCGCGCGGCGACATCGACGGGTTCGACGACCTGCTCGTCGGCCGGGTGCGCATCGGGACCATCGCCTCGGCGGCGCAGGCCCTCATCCTGCCCGCGCTCGCCCGGCTCGGCACCGAGCACCCGGGCATCGACACGACCGTCACGGTGGCCGAGCCCCAGTCCAGCCTGGCCGCCCTGCACGAGGGTCGCATCGAGCTGGCTCTCGTCGACGTCTACGAGCACGCCCCCATGGCGCTCCCGTCGCGAGTCACGTCCACCACCGTCCACCGCGAGCCCCTCGTGCTGATCGGCCGCGAGCCGTTCGCGGTGGGCACCACGCTGGCCGACCTCGCGGACGAGCGCTGGGTCATGCCGCCCGCGGAGGCCGCGTGCGGACAGGCTGTCCGCTATGCCTGCCGTCAGGCGGGATTCGAGCCGCAGGTGCGCTGGGAGACCGACGACCTGCAGCTGCTGTCGCAGGCCGTCGCCGCCGGGCAGGGCGTCACGATGCTCCCGCGGCTGGCGATCGACGTCGACCGGCCCGGCCTGCACGTCGCCGTGCCCGCGGGCGGGCGCCTGGGCCGTGAGATCCGCGCCGTCGTCCGCTCGGGCGAGCGCGACCGCCCCCTGCTGCGCGCGGTGACCGACGCACTGCGGCTGGACTGACCGGCCCTCATCCCCCGGCCCTCGATGTGGCGTGCGCCACAGCAAAACGGAGGCAATTTCGGTGCACCACGGGTAACTTGAGACACACTGTCACCAACATTCACAGGGGGAAATACCGTGCACACCGCTCGACCGATCAAGGCCGCCTTCGCCGCCGCCGCCACCACCGCACTGCTCACGCTGAGCGCCTGCGGCGGCTCCGACGACGAGCCCGCCAAGGAGGAGACGACCTCCGCCGCGTCCGAGGCGCCGTCCCAGGAGCCCTCCGCGTCCGCCGACGCCGAGGCCGCGTCGGGCGACCAGCCCGACTGGGCGAACCCGGTGGTCACGAAGGGCGACAAGATCTCGAGCTTCGAGGCCGGCGACATCACGGTCGACGTCTACCAGGTCGGCACCGCGCCGGCGCCCAAGCAGGGCATGTGGGTCGACCCCAAGACGAACAAGCCGCTGATCGCCAAGGGCGACCCGATCGTGTTCGTCAACTACGTCGTCACCAACAAGGGCGACGCCGTCGACCTGGGCGCGTCCCTGGTCAGCATCTCGCCGCGCTACGAGGACTGGCAGTACGCCCAGGGCATGGGCGGCATCACCGACTTCGCGCTCTACGAGGCGCAGGGCATCAACAGCGCCGCCATCAAGCCCGGCGGATTCCAGGAGTCGGGCGTCTACACCCTCGGCGCGGGCCAGCAGTACTCCTACGGCGAGAACTTCCACCACCAGGCGGGCTCGAAGATCACCTTCCAGGCGCGCGTCGTCCCGGTGGACGCCGAGGGTGAGCTGATCCACGACAAGGGCATCGAGGGCGAGGGCACCGGCACCATCAAGTGACCTGCCCCGTGGACAGACCACCGGCCCGCCAGCGCTGCTGGCGGGCCGGTGGTCCGTCGGGACTCAGTGGGTGGGGATCGTCGTGGCCTCGGCCCGGTTCGCGGCGCACACGACGGCGTGCAGCGAGGCGGTGACGATGTTCTCGTGGATGCCCACGCCCCACACGACCTCGCCGGCGATCTCGCACTCGACGTACGCGGCGGCCTTCGCGTCGCCGCCGGAGCTGAGAGCGTGCTCGCTGTAGTCCAGCACCCGGATGTCGGCGCCGGCCTGGCGCATGCCGTCGACGAACGCCGCCACGGGCCCGTTGCCCTCGCCCTTGAAGGAGCGCTCCTCCCCGCGGACGACGAGGTCGACGACCTGCTCGTCGTTGCCGTCCTCACTCGTGACCGAGCTGTACCGCGTCAGCGCGTACGGCTCGTCGCGCTCCAGGTACTCGCGCGTGAACGCGCCCCAGATCTCCTCGGGCTGGATCTCGCCGGCCTCACCCTCGCTCATCGACTGGATGGCGCGGCTGAACTCGATCTGCAGGCGGCGCGGCAGGTCCAGCTGGTGCTCGGACTTCATGATGTACGCGACCCCGCCCTTGCCGGACTGGCTGTTGACGCGGATGACGGCCTCGTACGTGCGGCCCACGTCGTGCGGGTCGATCGGCAGGTAGGGCGCCTCCCAGGTCATCTCCGAGACCGGCACGCCCTGCTCGGCGGCGCGGCGGTCGAGGTCCTCCAGACCCTTCTTGATCGCGTCCTGGTGCGAGCCGCTGAACGCCGTGTAGACCAGGTCGCCGGCGTACGGGTGGCGCGGGTGCACGGGCAGGTTGGTGCAGTACTCGACCGTGCGACGGACCTCGTCGATGTCGGAGAAGTCGATCTGCGGGTCGATCCCCTGGCTGAACAGGTTCATGCCCAGCGTGACCAGGTCGACGTTGCCGGTGCGCTCGCCGTGGCCGAACAGGCAGCCCTCGACGCGGTCGGCGCCGGCCATCATCGCCAGCTCGGTGGCGGCGACGGCCGTGCCCCGGTCGTTGTGCGGGTGCAGCGAGATCGCGACCGCGTCCCGGCGGCTGATGTTGCGACCGAACCACTCGATCTGGTCGGCGTACGTGTTCGGGGTGGCCATCTCGACGGTGGCGGGCAGGTTGAGGATGATCTCGCGGTCCCCCTCGGGCTGCCACACGTCCATGACGGCCTCGCAGACCTCGAGGCTGAAGTCCAGCTCGGCGGAGGTGAAGATCTCGGGGCTGTACTGGTAGCCGAACGCGGTGTCGCCCAGCAGCTGCTCGGCGTACTTCATCACCAGCTCGGTGCCGCGCGTGGCGATGGCGCGGCACTCGTCACGGTTCACGTCGAACACGACGCGGCGGAACAGCGGCGCGACGGCGTTGTACAGGTGGACGTTGGCACGCGGCACCCCGACCAGCGACTCGACGGTGCGCTCGATCAGGTCCTCGCGGGCCTGGGTCAGGACCGAGATCGTGACGTCCTCGGGCACCGCGTCGCCCTCGATCAGCGAGCGGACGAAGTCGAAGTCGGTCTGGCTGGCCGACGGGAAGCCGACCTCGATCTCCTTGTAGCCCATGCGCACGAGCAGGTCGAACATGCGGCGCTTGCGGGCGGGGGTCATCGGGTCGATCAGGGCCTGGTTGCCATCGCGCAGGTCGGTGGAGAGCCACCGGGGCGCCTGGGTGATCTGCTGGCTCGGCCACGTGCGGTCCGGCAGGTCGACGGGAGTGAACGGCTGGTAGCGCCCGAACGGCATCGGTGAGGGCTGCTGGGGCGAGACGGGGTTGTTCTTCACGGAAGGATCTTTCCTCGGGGGCTCGACGTCGAGCGGTGGTCAGCGGTCGGAAACGCCGAACTCCGCGCCGAGGGGTCCGACCTTCAGTGGACCTCGGCGCGGCGACGAAGGAGCCCGCGGAGCAGGCTCGACTCGAGAAGATTCACGATCCGCATGATGGCGTCAGCGTATCACCGGCGTTCGGGGCGCGGTCCGGGCTCGGTGGCTAGGGTCGAAGCATGGCCGACGACTCCCCCCTCTCCACGTCCGGTTCGTACGTCAAGGCCGGCGCCGCCTTCGACCGCGACATGAACTACATCCCCGACCGGATCACCCGCACGGGCGGAGCGCCGGTCGACGACCGGGCCGGTACCGGCAAGCCGCCCGTCGCCGACGCGCCCACCTGGCCCGTCGAGCCCGGCCGCTACCGCCTCATCGCAGCCAAGGCCTGCCCCTGGGCGACCCGCGCGCTCATCGTCCGGGACCTGCTGGGCCTGCAGGACGCCATCAGCGTCGGCCTGCCAGGCCCCACGCACGACGCCCGCAGCTGGACGTTCGACCTCGACCCCGGCGGCGTCGACCCGGTGCTGGGCATCGAGCGCCTGCAGGACGCGTACTTCGCCCGCTACCCCGACTACCCGCGCGGCATCACGGTCCCGGCGATCGTCGAGGTCGCCACCGGCGCGGTCGTCACGAACGACTTCCCCTGGATCACCCACGACCTGTTCTTCGAGTGGCGCGACCTGCACGCGCCGGACGCCCCGGACCTGTGGCCCGCCGACGTCCGCGACGAGATGGAGGACGTGATGCTGCGCGTCTTCACCGAGGTCAACAACGGCGTCTACCGCTGCGGGTTCGCCGGCTCCCAGGAGGCCTACGACGCCGCCTACGAGCGGCTGTGGACGGCGATGGACTGGCTCGAGGAGCGGCTGGCCGACCGCCGCTACCTCATGGGCGAGCAGATCACCGAGGCCGACGTCCGCCTCTTCACGACCCTCGCGCGCTTCGACGCGGTCTACCACGGCCACTTCAAGTGCAATCGGAACCAGCTGATCGACCTGCCGAACCTGTGGCGCTACGCCCGCGACCTGTACCACCAGCCGGCGTTCGGCCAGAACACCGACTTCGAGCAGATCAAGCAGCACTACTACGTCGTGCAGACCGACATCAACCCCACGCAGATCGTGCCCCGCGGGCCCGACCTGTCCGTCTGGGACTGACTCAGCGCAGCAGCGACCGCGGGGCGATCCGGGCCAGCCACCGGGCCCGGCGCCCGCGGGACGCCTGCAGCGACTCGACGACCTGCTGCGCCTCCCCCACGTGCGACCTCGTCGTGACGGTGCCGGCGTAGCGGTCCTGCTCGACCGCGCTCACGACCCGGTCCATGGCCGTCACGTCCACCCCGTACGTGCCCAACCGGCGGGCGAACCCGCGCGGCGTCTCGGCCGGGTCGGGGTCGATGCCCAGATCGCGCGCCGTGTCGGCGATCTCGCTCCACAGCGGCTCGCTGGCCGACTGCCCGGCGGTCCAGCGGCGGCGCCGGCGCACCTGGCGGACGACGGCGGGCACGGCGCCCAGGACGGCCAGCACCACGATCGCCACGAGCGCCGGCCTCCACGAGGCCGCCGGCGCCTCCTCGGCCTGTGCCGTGGTGTCATCGTCACCCGGATCGAGGCTCTGCTCCGAGCCGCCGCTGCTCTCGGGCACCTCGGCGTCCGAGCCCGGTGCGTCCTGCGGCTGGGTCTCCTCGGCGAACTCGGTCGCGTCACCGACGCCCGGGGTGGCGTCGAACCCGATCCAGCCGATGCCGGGGAAGTACGCCTCGGTCCACGCGTGCAGGTCGTCGGAGTCGACGCCGTAGGTCGTGCCCTCGGTCGTGCGACTCAGCAGGTTGTCACCCGGGGCGTAGCCCACCGCGACCCGCGTCGGCACCCCGACGACGCGGCCCATGACGGCCAGCGTGGAGGCGAAGTGGACGCAGTAGCCCGACTTCTTGCGCAGGAACTCCTCCATCACGTCCAGGCCGTTGCCGTCGTACCCGTCCTCGACGGGAGACTCCACCGAGTACGAGAAGTCCCCACGGAGCCAGTCCTGCAATGCGACCATCCGGTCGTAGTCGGTGCGTGCGTTCGCTGACCTCGCCCGCGCGAGACGGTCGACGGTGTCGGGCACCGCCCGCGGCAGGGTGCGGTAGACGTCCAGGCTCGGTCCGGCCGGACCCGCCGCCCGGACCTGCTCGGCCGTCGGCTGGCGGTCGACGCTGCTGACCGTGTACCGCTGGTCCTCGGTGGTCGTGCGGCCCTCGCCGCGGACGGTACTGCCGTCGCGGAGCCACCGCCACTGCCCCTCGAGCCCGCGCACCCGCGTGGCCGGGTACGGCACCGGCAGCAGGTTCGAGCGGAGGCTGTCGATGCGGACCCGCGTCGAGATCTCGCGGGTCTCGACGTCCTCGGCCAGGTCGTCGATCCCCTCGATGTCGGCGTCGCCCAGCACGGGGCTCGGACCCCACGTGCGGCCGGTGAACTGACGCAAGGTCGCGACCTTGAGGTACTGCCCCTCGCCGGCGTCGGAGGTGTACGTCAGCACGCGCCGCGCCTTCGACTGCCGCAGGTTCTGTCCGAGCTCGATCATCGGGTTGATGCCCGCACCGAAGACCTCGCTCTCGGTCACGCCGAAGTCGCTCGAGGTGGGCTCGATGTCCGGGCCGAGCACGGGCAGGGCCAGCGCGACCAGGAGCGCACCGGCACCGGTGAGAGCGGCGGCGCGCGTGGGCAGGTGACCGACGTGCGGCGACTCCGACCACCACAGCCACAGCCAGGCCGCGGCCACGCCCAGGAACACCGGCCACTGCGGCATCTGCATCGAGATGACACTGGGGACGACCAGCATCGTCGTCCACAACAGGCCCAGCAGCGGCACGCGCCACGTCTGCCGTGCGACGGCGTCGGCCAGGACGAAGGTGACGAGGAAGGTCGCCGCGAGCAGCAGCACGATCGAGTCCGGCGGCGCGATGGGCGCGACCTCCTCGAGGATCACCGAACGCGATCGGCCCAGGAGGCCGCCCAGGGCGGTGAACGACCGCGGGGTCGGCAGGCCGAAGGCGGTCGTGCCCGGGACGAACACCCAGACCAGCATCAGCGCACCGGTCAGGGCCGCCACCGGCGTGCCCCACGCGGGCCCGCGCAACCGGACGAGGGCCGTGACGGCTGCGACCGGCACCAGGACCGCGAGCACCGTGACCGCCCAGCGGTACCCGTCCAGCAGCGGCGCGAATCCGGCCAGCAACACCGCCGAGGCCACCAGGACGACGATCGTGTCGCCGAACTCGTCCACGCGTGACCGACTCATCGCGAGGTCACCCCCATCGCGGTCTCCCACGTCGCGGCGAGGTCGTCGCCGGAGTCGCGGACGACGACGTGCCAGCCGGCGGCGACCAGCACCGAGCGGGCCTCGGCCGTGGTGGAGCGGGCGACGAAGGCGATCGTGTCGCGCGACGGGACCGCCGCGACGAGTCGGGTGGCGGCCGCGCTGTCGAGCGCTCCGCTCAGGACGATGGTGGTGCGCTCGCGGCTCGGGACGATCAGGGGCGCGGTGTCCGGCTCGGCCAGGGCCAGGGTCACGAGGGCGTCCTGCACCCCGTGACCGGACTCCAGCGAGACCAGGGACGGGCCGCAGGCCAGGTCGACGTCGAAGCCGCGCTCGCCGTAGTGCGCCACGACCGAGGCCGCCGCCGAGACGCTCCACTCGAAGCCCGCGTGGTCGTGCACCCGCGGATCCGCGTCGAGGACGACCAGCATCGTGGGCCGCATCTGCGACTCCTCCTGGCGGACCATGGGCTCGCCGTGGTGCGCCGTGGCCTTCCAGTGCCACCGCTTGAGGGCGTCGCCCGGCAGGTAGGGCCGCGCGATGACGTCGTCCTGGCCCAGGCCCGAGGTCGCGCGCAGGCGGGTCGTCCCCTCCGTGGTGCCGGCCGGACCGCCCCGGACGTCCAGGGCCCGGCGCCTGGGCAGGACCACGAACCGGTCGCGCTCCCCCGCACTCAGCGATCGCTCGACCAGGCCGAACGCGTCACCGACCACCACCGAGAACGGACCGACCTCGTGGCTGCCCCGGCGTCGCCCGCGCACTTCGTACGCGATCCGGACCCGGGACCCCTGCGCGACCGGGACGGTTCCGGTGGCCGTGCCCAGGACCGTGCTCGGCACCCGGTCGCGCCACCGGCCGGTCACGACGGGGACGCCCGAGCGCACCGCCAGGTCCACCACGACCTCGACCGGCTCGTCGGGCTCGACGATGGCGGGCTCGATCGTGCGCCTGACCTCGAGCCGGGGACGGGCCAGCACCGCCAGCAGCAGCGCCACCACCACGAGCCCGGCGCACAGGCCGGTGACGTAGAGCAGGGCGGGGATCCCGGCCAGGAACGCCAGCGACAGACTCAGCGCCGCGGTGGCGATGAGGGCGACGGACCGACCGGTGAGCCACATCGTCAGACCGGGACCCGGCGCAGCACGTCCGCGACGACCTCATCGGTCGAGCCGCCTCCGCGCAGGGGGACCAGGCGGTGGGCCAGGACCAGTGGGGCCAGCTCGGCGACGTCGTCCGGCAGCACGAACTCGCGATCGCGCAGGGCCGCGAGGGCCTTGGCGGCCCGGACCAGCTGCAGCGTCGCGCGCGGGCTGGCGCCGAGCCGCAGGTCGCCGGACTCGCGGGTGGCTCGAGCCAACGCGACGATGTAGCGCTCGACCGACTCGGCGACGTGGACCGCGCGGACGTGGATGATCATCTGCTGCAGGTCGTCGGCCATCACGACCGGCTGGAGCAGGGCGGCCGGATCGCTCAGGTCGCGGTCGCGCAGCATCGCCAACTCGGCGTCGGCGTCGGGGTAGCCCAAGGAGATCCGGGCCATGAACCGGTCGCGCTGGGCCTCGGGCAGCAGGTAGGTGCCCTCCATCTCGAACGGGTTCTGGGTGGCCACGACCATGAACGGCGCCGGCAGCGGGTACGTCGTGCCATCGACCGAGACCTGGCGCTCCTCCATCGCCTCGAGCAGCGCGGACTGGGTCTTGGGCGAGGCCCGGTTGATCTCGTCGCCGATCACGATGTTGGCGAAGACGGAGCCGGGCTTGAACTCGAACTCGGACACCGCCTGGTTGAAAACCGAGACTCCGGTGACGTCCGAGGGCAGCAGGTCGGGGGTGAACTGGATGCGGCGCACGGAGCAGTCGACCGAGCGGGCCAGGGCACGCGCGAGGGCCGTCTTGCCCACCCCGGGGACGTCCTCGATCAGCAGATGTCCCTCGGCCAGCATCACGACGAGAGCTGTCTCGATGGCGTGCTGCTTGCCATCGATGACCGTGGCGACGTTGTCGAGAACGGACTGTGCTGCTGCGGCGAAGTCCATGCGCTGATCGTAGGCACACCGAGCAACGTCGGGCACGTCGTCGACAAAGTCCGGCGATACGGTGGCGCCATGGCTCGCCTCCTCGTCGTCCAGCACTGCCCGACCCCGCGCCTGTCCCTGATCGGCGACGCGGTGCTGGCCGGGGCCCGCGACGACGCCATCGAAGGCGTCGAGGTCGTCGTGCGGCCCGCCCTCGAGGCGACGGTCGAGGACGTGCTCGCGGCCGACGGCTATCTGCTGGGCACGAGCGCGAACCTGGGCTATCTCTCGGGTGCGCTCAAGCACTTCTTCGACACCGTCTACGACGACGTGCGCGAGCCCACCGCCAAGCGGCCGTTCTCGTACTGGATCCGGGGCGGTTACGACACGACCGGCGCCGAGCGCGCCATGGAGTCGATCACGACGGGCCTGCAGTGGACGCCGGCGGCCAGCCCTCTGGTCTTCACCGGGGACGTGGAGCCGCACCTGGCCGCAGCGACCGAGCTGGGCGGCACGCTGGCCGCGCTGCTGATGGACTGAGGGTCAGCGCGAGCGGTCCAGCCAGGTCCGCAGCCGGTCGAGCGGCCACGTCGTGACGATCCGGTCGGGGTCGATGTCCCGGGCGGCGGCCCGGGCCGCCCCGTGGTCGAGGAAGTCCAGCTGCCCCGGCGCGTGCGCGTCGGTGTCGATCGCGAACAGGCAGCCCAGCTCGTTCGCGAGGTCGATGAGCTCGTCCGGCGGATCCTGGCGCTCGGGCCGCGAGTTGATCTCGACCGCCACGCCGTGATCGGCGCAGGCCCGGAAGACCTCCTCGGCGTCGAACTGCGACTGGCGACGCGTGCCGCGACCGCCCTCGACCAGACGACCCGTGCAGTGGCCCAGCACGTCGGTGTGCGGGTTCGCCACGGCGGCCAGCATGCGCCGGGTCATGGAGGGCGCGTCCATCGCGAGCTTGGAGTGGACGCTGGCGACCACGACGTCGAGCCGGCCCAACAGGTCGTCGTCCTGGTCCAGGGAGCCGTCGAGGTGGATGTCGACCTCGATCCCCGTCAGCAAGGTGAGGTCGTCGAGACGGGCGTCGACCTCGGCGATGACCTCCAGCTGTATCTCCAGCCGCTCGCGGCTGAGACCGTTGGCGACGGTCAGGCGCGGTGAGTGGTCGGTGATGGCCTGGTACTCGCGGCCACGCCAGGCCGCCGCGCCGGCCATCTCCTCGATCGAGCTGCCGCCGTCGGACCAGTCGGAGTGGCTGTGCAGGTCGCCGCGCAACAGTTTCCGCACCTCGGTGCCGCCGCTGGCCAGCGGCTCGGTGTTCCGCTCACGCAGGTCTGACAGATAGGCCGGGACCTCGCCGGAGAGGGCCTGCTCGACGACCGTGGTGGTGCGGGGACCGAGCCCCTTCATCCGACCGAGCGCGCCTGTCCGCGCCCGCTCGGAGATCTCCTCGGGCGGCAGGTCGCCCAGGGCGGCGGCGGCCTTGCGGAAGGCCTCGACGCGATAGCTGGAGGCTCGCTCTCGCTCGAGCCAGAACGCGGTCTCACGCAGTGCTTCGACGGGGTCCACGGACCCCATCGTGCAAGAACCGGACAAAACTCACCAGATCAGGCTCGCGGCGATGACGAACATGACGACGCCGATCAGCAGGTCCAGCACCTGCCAGGCGCGCGGACGAGCCAACAACGGCGCCAGCTTCGTGGCGCCCAGGCCCAGGCACGAGAACCACACCACGCTGCCCAGACACGCGCCCGCCGCGAACCACCAGCGGTCGACGGGCCCGTGGGTCTGCGCGATCGAGCCGAGCAGGACGACGGTGTCGAGGTAGACGTGCGGGTTCAACCACGTCAGCGCCAGTGCCTGCAGCGCGACCGCCCGGCGCAGGCCCACGGTGCGTCCGGTGGCCTCCAGCCGCTCCGGGCGGCTCGCCCGCCGGATCGACGCGATGCCGTACCAGACCAGGAAGGCGACGCCGAGCCACGTGACGACGTCGATGACCCAGCCCGCGCGGTCGACGATCGCCCCGATGCCGACGACACCGGCCAGGATCAGGACCACGTCCGAGGTCGCGCAGATCGCGACGACGAGGACGACGTGGGCCCGCCTGATCCCCTGGCGCAGGACGAAGGCGTTCTGGGCGCCGATGACGACGATGAGGGACAGACCGGTCACCATCCCGGTGACGAGAGCGTGCAGCACGTGGTCGACGCTAGGCCCGGGCCCGGGTGAAGTCCAACGAATCATTCTGAACATCGTGAAGAGATGCTTCACTGGACGGGTGGACCTCTCCCCCGCCCAGCTGGCCACCCTCGTCGCGATCGCCGATCACGGCTCCTTCGAGGCTGCGGCCCAGCGCCTGCACATCACGCCCAGCGCCGTGAGCCAGCGCGTCCGAGCCCTCGAGAACGCCGTCGGCCGCGTGCTCGTCGGCCGCGGCTCGCCGTGCACGCCCACCGAGGCCGGCACCGCACTCGTCCGACTCGGTCGACAGCTGGAGCTGGTCTTCGCCGAGGCCCTCACCGACGACGGACCGACCGACCTGGCCCTGGCGGTCAACGCCGACTCGCTCGCGACGTGGTTCCGTCCGGTCCTGGCCGAGGTCGCCGCCTGGGGCGACGTCGCACTGAAGCTGCGGGTCGAGGACGAGGGTCACAGCCACGACCTGCTGCGCCGCGGCGAGGTCGTCGGCGCGATCACGAGCGACCCGGCGCCCGTCCAGGGCTGCTCGGTGACGCCGCTGGGCACGATGCACTACCTGCCCGTCGCCCACCCCCGCCTGCTGGACCGGTTCGGCGGACGCCCCGACCGGGCGGCCCTGCCGATGGTCGTGTTCAACAGCAAGGACCGGCTGCAGCACGAGGAGCTGCGGCGGCACACCGACGCCGAGCCGCGGGTCGTGCACGAGGTGCCGTCCTCGGACGACTTCCGGGCGGCGATCGAGGCCGGCCTGGGCTGGGGCCTGCTGCCTCGCGACCAGGCGACGGCCGGGATCGAGGCCGGCGCCCTGGCCCGGCTGGGGCGTTCGACCACGCGCGTCGCGCTGTACTGGCAGCGCTGGAAGCTCGACTCGCCCCTGCTCGACCGGATCAGCGAGCGCCTGCGGCAGCACGCGCCGCGCTGAGTCCGGCCGGGTTCAGAAGCCGAGCTTGCGCAGCTGCTTGGGATCGCGCTGCCAGTCCTTGGCCACCTTGACGTGCAGGTCCAGGTGCACCGGCGTGCCGAGGAGCCGCTCGATCTGGCCGCGGGAGTCGATCCCGATCTGCTTGAGCCGGGCGCCCTTCTTGCCGATGATGATGCCCTTCTGGCTGTCGCGCTCGACGTAGACGTTGGCGCGCACGTCCAGCAGCGGCCGGTCGGCCGGGCGGTCCTCGCGCGGGACGACCTCCTCGACGACCACGGCCAACGAGTGCGGCAGCTCCTCACGGACGTCCTCGAGCGCCGCCTCACGGATGATCTCGGCGATCAAGGTGGCCTCGGGCTCGTCGGTCAGCTGTCCCTCGGGGTACAGCGCCGGGCCCTGCGGCAGGGTGTCGATCAGCAGCGAGGCGAGCAGGTCGACCTGCTCGCCGGAGACGGCGGACACCGGCACGACCTCGCGCCACGTCAGTCCGGCCTCCTCGCCGGCCGCGGCGATGTCGGACAGGTGCTGGATCAGCCGCTCCGGCGACACCAGGTCGGTCTTGGTCGCGATCGCGAACACCGGCTTGCGGCGCAGCGCGGCGATCTCCTTGATCAGGTAACGGTCGCCCGGGCCGATCTTCTCGTTCGCGGGCAGGCACATGCCGACGGTGTCGACCTCGGCCCACGTGGTGCGGACCAGGTCGTTGAGCCGCTGGCCCAGCAGGGTGCGCGGCTTGTGCAGGCCGGGGGTGTCCACCAGGACGAGCTGCGCGTTCTCGCGGTTGACCAGCCCGCGGATGGCGTGGCGCGTGGTCTGCGGGCGCGACGACGTGATGGCGATCTTGCCGCCGACCAGGGCGTTCGTCAGGGTCGACTTGCCCGCGTTCGGCCGGCCGACGAAGCAGGCGAAGCCGGAGCGGAATCCCTCGGGCGTGCTCATGTGGTCAGCACCGTGTCGACCGTGCCCTTCGGATCGGCGACCACGACCGTGACGCCCACGCCGCCGAACTCGATGACCGCGTCCAGACCGACGGGCACGTCGCCCTCGGTCACGAGCGCGACGGCCTCGAGGCCCTTGGCGCCCGAGGACACCGCCATGGCGACGGCCAGATCGACGGCCGAGATCGTCAGGGTGTCGAGGTTGACCGTCGCGGCGGCGTAGGTGCGACCGTCGAGGTCGCGGACGGCGGCCCCCTGGGCGACGTCGAGACGGGCTCGCGAGGTCCGGGCGAGCGTCACGAGCTTCGCGTCCTCTGGGGGAAGATCCATGCCTCGAATGTACCGCCCGGGACTCACGCTCAGGCGTCGGCGGTCACGTCGAGCGGCTCGACGCGGGACACGACCACACGGCCGATCCGGTTGCGTCGACCCACCGGCGCCTGTGCCTCCAGACGCAGTCCGTCGACCTCGACGACCGCTCCGGGGATGGGCACCGTGCCCAGGTGCTTGGCCATGAGGCCGCCCACCGAGTCGACGTCCTCGTCGCGCACCGGGATGCCGAAGAGCTCCTCGAGATCGTCCACGTCGAAGCGCGCGCTGACCCGCCACGCACCGTCGGCCAACTGCTCGCGCTCGTCCGGCTCGTCGTCGTACTCGTCGGTGATCTCGCCGACGATCTCCTCGAGGATGTCCTCGATCGTGACCAGTCCGGCCGTGCCGCCGAACTCGTCGATGACGATGGCCACGTGCGTGCGCTGGGCCTGCATCTCGCGCAGCAGGTCGTCGGCGGGCTTCGTGTCGGGCACGAAGACCACGGGGCGGCAGATCGAGTCGACCTTCTCGGTCGTCTCGGCGGCGTGGTTGTCGAAGACGCGCTTGGTGATGTCCTTGAGGTACGCCATGCCGATGACGTCGTCGAGGTTCTCGCCCGTGACCGGGATGCGCGAGAAGCCGCTGCGCAGGCCCAGGGACATCGCCTGGCGCAAGGTCTTGTGGCTCTCGATGTAGACCAGGTCGGTGCGCGGGACCATCACCTCGCGCACGATCGTGTCGCCCAGCTCGAAGACCGACTGGATCATCTTGGACTCACCGGACTCGATGACCGACGAGGCGGCGGCCAGGTCGACCAGCTCGCGGACCTCGACCTCGGAGGCGAACGGGCCCTCGGCGAAGCCACGGCCGGGGGTCAGCGCGTTGCCGAGGTGGATCAGCAGCCGGGGCACCGGTCCCAGCAGGACCGTCAGCCAGATGACGGGCCCGGCCGAGGCGACGGCGATCTTCTCGGAGTGCTGGCGGCCCAGGGTGCGCGGCCCGACGCCGATCGCGACGAACGAGACGACGGACATGATGCCGCCGGCGATCAGGACGTTGTGCCAGTAGCCCGCGACCCGGTCGGCCACGACCGCGGCCACCAGGACCACGCCGGCCGTCTCGGAGACGATGCGCAGCAGCAGGACCGAGTTCAGGTAGGGCGCGGGGTCTTCGAGGATGCGCGCGAGTCGCTTGGCGCCGCTGACGCCCTCCTCGGTGAGCTCGTCGGCGCGGGCGCGCGAGAAGGTCGAGATCGCGGCCTCGACCGCCACCAGCAGACCTGCGAGGAAGACGAGGACGACAGCCAGCAACAGGGCGCCGGTGCCGGTCATCGGCTCACGGTTCCCGCAGGGCCGGGTCGGCCCACTCCAGCAGCAGCCGGCCCTGGATGCCGAACATCTCGGCATGCTCCTGCGGCTCGGCATGGTCGTACCCGAGCAGGTGCAGCATGCCGTGGACGGTCAACAGGGCCATCTCGTCGTCGCGCTCGTGACCCGCGGCCGGCGCCTGCTGCTCGGCGATCTGCGGGCACAGGGCGATGTCGCCCAGGTAGCCCGCCTCCCCGCGGTCACCGTCACCGTCGCCGGGGGTCAGCTCGTCCATCGGGAACGACAGGACGTCGGTGGGGCCCTGCTTGCCCATCCACTGCTCGTTGAGCACGGCGATGGTGTCGGTGTCGACCAGGCGCAGGGTCATCTCGGTCTGCGGGTGCAGGCGCATGCGGCGCATGACGAACCGGCACAGCGACGTCAGGTCGGCGACGTCGACCTCGACGCCGGACTCATTGAGAACGTCGACGGTCATGTGCTCCCCCGGCGGACTCGGCGGCGGGCCGGCCCTTCGCCTCGTAGTCGTCGTAGGCGGCCACGATGCGGCCGACCAGCTTGTGGCGGACCACGTCGTTGCTCGTCAACCGGCTGAAGTGCACGTCGCGCACCTCGCCGAGGATCTGCTGCACGATGCGCAGGCCGCTCGTGGCGCCACCGGGCAGGTCGACCTGCGTGACGTCGCCGGTGACGACCATCTTGGAGCCGAAGCCCAGACGGGTCAGGAACATCTTCATCTGCTCGGCGGTGGTGTTCTGCGCCTCGTCGAGGATGATGAACGCGTCGTTGAGCGTGCGGCCGCGCATGTACGCCAGCGGCGCGACCTCGATGACGCCCGACGTCAGCAGCTTGGGGATCGTCTCGGGATCGAGCATGTCGTGCAGCGCGTCGTAGAGCGGACGCAGGTACGGGTCGATCTTCTCGCTGAGCGTGCCGGGCAGGTAGCCCAGCCGCTCGCCGGCCTCGACCGCGGGCCGGGTCAAGATGATGCGGGTGACCTCCTTGGCCTGCAGCGCCTGCACGGCCTTGGCCATCGCGAGGTAGGTCTTGCCGGTGCCGGCGGGCCCGATGCCGAACACGATGGTGTGCTCGTCGATCGCGTCGACGTACTTCTTCTGGTTGAGCGTCTTGGGACGGATCGTGCGGCCCCGGCTCGACAGGATGTTGTGGCTCAGCACGTCGGCGGGGCGCTCCTGCGTCTCGGTGCGCAGCATGGTGATGCTGCGCTCGACGGTCTCGGCGTTGAGCGCCTGACCCGTGCGCAGGATCGTCACGAGCTCGTCGAGGAGACGCTCGACGAGCGCCATCTCGGCGGGCTCGCCGATGAGGGTGACCTCGTTGCCACGGGCATGGATCTTCGCCTCGAAGGCGGACTCCATCAGACGCAGGAACTCGTCGGCCGGACCGAACAGGGAGACCAGGGGGACGGAGGCGGGGATCGTGACCGTGTGCCGGGCCTCGGAGATGTCTTGTGTCATACCCCTCCAGTCTACGGTTCGGACGCAGTCGACGCAGCCACGTCGGCTCAGGCCAGGAAGAGCTTGGAGACGTCGACCCCGGCCAGCACGTGGGCATGGGCGTGGAAGACGGTCTGGCCGGCGTTCGCACCGGTGTTGAAGACCAGGTTGTAGTCCTCGTACCCCTCCTGCGCCGCGATGGCCCGCGTCTGGGCCAGCAGCTCGGCGGCGATCGCCGGCTCGGCCTGCGCGAGCGCGGCGGCGTCGCGCTGGTGGACCTTCGGCACGACCAGCACGTGCACGGGCGCCTTGGGGTTGATGTCGCGGAACGCCAGCGTGTGCTCGCTCTCGGCGACGACGTCGGCCGGGATCTCGCCCGCGACGATCTTGCAGAAGATGCATTCAGCAGCCATGCGCCGACTCTAGCGACCTCCCGAGATTTGCTCCGCAACTGACCTTTCAGGAGCTCTGAAAGGTCAGTTTGGGAGCAAATCTCGGGGCGGGGAGGTCACTTGAAGGCGTCGCGCAGGCGACTGAAGACGCCGCGGGAGCTGTGGCTGACGACCGGGTCGATGTGCTCTTCCTGGCGCGCGGTGGCGAGCTGCTCGAGCAGGTCACGCTGCGCGGCGTCGAGGTCGCGCGGCGTCTCGACGACGACCTGGACCGTGAGGTCGCCGCGACCCGAGCCGCGCAGCCGCGGGACCCCGAAGCCACGGGTGACGATCGTCTCACCGGACTGGGTGCCCGCGGGCACGTCGATCGCGACGGACTTCTCGAGGTCGGGGAGGTCCTCACGCTCGGCGTCGAGCGTCGGCAGGTCGATCCGCGTGCCCAGCGCCGCAGCGGTCATCGGAACGGTGACCTGGCAGACCAGCGCGTCGCCCTGGCGGGTGAAGACGGGGTGGTGCGCGACCTTGATCTCGATGTAGAGGTCGCCGGCCGGTCCGCCACCGGCGCCGACCTCGCCCTCGCCGGCCAGCTGGATCCGGTTCCCGTCGTCGACACCGGCCGGCACGGTGACCTGCAGGCTCCGACGCGACCGCACGCGACCCTCGCCGCCGCACTCGCGGCACGGGTCGGGGATGACGGTGCCGTAGCCGTGGCACGTGGGGCACGGACGCGAGGTGCGGATGTCGCCGAGCAGCGAGCGCTGCACGTGGTGGACGCTGCCGTGTCCGTGGCACGTCCCGCACGCGACCGGCTCGGAGCCCTCGTTCGCACCGGAGCCGTCGCAGACCTCGCACGTGACGGCCGTGTCGACCTTGATCTCACGCGTGACGCCGAACGCCGCCTCGGCGAGGCTGACCGAGAGGCGCAACAGCGCGTCCTGACCGCGCTGGACCCGGGACCGCGGACCACGCGACGACGTCTGCCCGAAGAACGCGTCCATGATGTCGTCGAAGCTGAAGCCCTGGCCGAAGCCGCCGCCCATCCCGCCGCCGGACAGCGGGTCGCCGCCGCGGTCGTAGACGGACCGCTTCTGCGGGTCCGACAGCACCTCGTAGGCCGTCGTGACCTCCTTGAAGCGCTCGGACGCATCGGGAGCGTCGTTGACGTCCGGGTGCAGCTGGCGCGCCAGCCGGCGGTACGCCTTCTTCAGCTCCTCGGGGGTGGCCTCGCGGGAGACGCCGAGCAGTTCGTAGTAGTCCAAGATCTCTTCTCTTTCGCAGTCAGTCGCGAGGTGGGCGCTCAGCCGTCGGCGAGGATGCGGCCGACGTAACGGGCGACGGCGCCGACGGCGGCCATCGTGGCGGGATAGTCCATGCGGGTCGGTCCCATCGTGCCCAACTGGGCGTAGGACTCGCCATCGGGGCCGTACGTGCTGGCGACGACGGCCGTCCCGGACAGGTCGTCGCGGCCCGTCTCGCGACCGATGCGCACGTGGGGACCGGTCGTGGCCTCGCCGAGCAGACGCAGCAGGACGACCTGCTCCTCCATCGCCTCCAGCACGGGCCGGATGGCGGTGTCGAAGTCGGCGCCGAACCGGGCCAAGTTCGCGGTGCCGCCGACGGCGACCCGCTCGTCGGACCGCTCGTTGGAGAACGTGTTGGCCAGGGTCGTGACGATCGAGGACACGACCGGGCGGTCGTCGACGTCGAACGTGTCGATGAGGTCGGCCAGGTGCAGGGAGGCCTGCGGCAGCCGCTCGCCCAAGGTGGCGCGCACGATGCGCGACTTCAGGTCGGCGAGCAGCTGGTCGCCCGGGGTCTGGACCAGCTCGACGATGCGCTGCTCGACGCGACCGCTGCTGGTGATGACGACGATGAGGACGCGCGAGCCCTCGAGGGCCACGAGCTCGACGTGGCGCACGGTCGAGCGGGTCAGCGACGGGTACTGCACGATCGCGACCTGGTTGGTCAGCTGGGCCAGGATCTTGACGCTGCGCATGACGATGTCGTCCACGTCGATGGCGCCGGACAGGAAGGTCTCGATCGCGCGGCGCTCGGCGACGGAGAGTGCCTTCACCTCGGCCAGCCGGTCGACGAACATCCGGTAACCCTTGTCGGTCGGGATGCGGCCGGCGCTGGTGTGCGGAGCGGTGAGGTACCCCTCGTCCTCCAGGGCGGCCATGTCGTTGCGGATCGTGGCGGACGAGACGCCGAGGCGGTGGCGCTCGACCAAGGCCTTCGATCCGACCGGCTCCTGCGTCGCGACGTAGTCCTCGACGATCGCACGCAGGACGTTGAGACGGCGGTCCTCGATCACGCTGTCACCTCCACACTGCTGGCACTCGACCCGGGTCAGTGCCAGTCTACCGGCGAGTCACACGGCGGTGCGCCTGCACGAACCCCTCGCCGACATGGCAATCTGTCGGGGTGAGTGAGGTGTCCGTGCGCGACGACGGTTCGATCGAGGTCGTCGACGCCGATGAGGTCCTGATCTACACCCCCTATGCCGTCACGGCGCCCGACGGCACCACCGTCGAGCACGAGTCCCGTGGCGGGACGATGGCCTCGGTGTGGGCCACGTCCGTGGGCGAGACGTTCGTCGAGGTCTCCCACTTGGGCCACGGTCCCGCCGGTGGCGAGCTGGTGATGGTCGTGACGCGTCCGGGCCACTCCCCCGACGTCGCCCTCGGCGCCCTGGTCACCGACGAGGTCCCCGACACCGTTCCGGACTCCTGGCCCGCCGCCGTCGACCTGGCGATCGGCCTGATCGTCGACGACACCCTCGACAGCGGGTCCAAGGACGACATCGAGGCGTTCCACCAGCGACTGCTCGGCGTGTGGTTCGGGCATGGCTGACCGGTACGGCTCCGACGTCCTGTCCGGCGACTGGCGCAAGCCCAAGCGGGGCCGCTCGACCGAGCTGGCCGCCGACCTCGGTCTCGTCGTCGAGGAGGCCTCCAGCGGCTTCGTCGGCGAGATCACGCGCGTCGAGCGCGACCTGGGCACCGTCGAGCTGGAGGACCGCCGGCTGCGCCGCAAGGTCTTCCCGCTGGGGCCTGGCTTCCTGATGGAGGGCAAGCCCGTCGTCCTGGTCGCGCCGACCCCGAAGGCCGCCACCGCGCCCACCCGCACCGCCTCGGGATCGCGCCTGGCCGCCGACACCCGCGCCAAGGTGGCACTGCCCAGCCGCATCTTCGTCGAGGGTCGCCACGACGCCGAGCTCGTCGAGAAGGTGTGGGGCGACGACCTGCGCGCCGAGGGCGTCGCGGTCGAGTACCTCGGCGGGATCGACGACCTGGCCGCGATCGTGCGCGACTTCCAGCCCACCGCGAAGCGGCGCCTCGGCGTCCTGGTCGACCACCTCGTGCCCGGCTCGAAGGAGCAGCGTCTCGCCGACGAGGTCAAGCACGTGCCGCACCTGCTGGTGGTCGGCCACCCCTACGTCGACGTGTGGCAGTCGGTGAAGCCGCAGCGCCTCGGGATGGAGGCGTGGCCCACGATCCCGCGCCACGTCGAGTGGAAGAAGGGCGTCTGCGCCCACCTCGGCTGGCCCCACGCCGAGCAGGCCGACATCGCCCGGGCCTGGAAGGCGATCCTCGGACGCGTCGACTCCTGGACCGACCTCGAGCCCGCCTTCCTCGGCCGGGTCGAGGAGCTCATCGACTTCGTCACCCAGCCGGCGTAGGGCTCAGTCCACCGCGTCGCGGATCAGCGGACCCGTCATGCAGTGGCCGCCACCGCGGCCGCGCCCCAACTCGGCGCCGACGATCTCGATGACCTCGAGCCCGGCCTGGCGCAGCAGCGAGTTGGTGTGGGTGTTGCGGTCGTAGGCCACCACGACGCCCGGCTCGAGCGCGACGAGGTTGTTCCCGCTGTCCCACTGCTGGCGCTGGATGTCGTACTCGCTGCCGCCGGTCTCGACGACCTGGAACTTCCCCACCCCCAGGGCCTTCGCCACCACCTCGAGGAACGGGGTGTCGTCGTGATCGATCACCTCGATGCCGGGTGCGACGTCCGAGGGCACGATCGTGAAGGCATGGATCGTGTTCACGATCTCGGGATAGACCGTCACGATGTCACGGTCGGCGAACGTGAAGACCGTGTCGAGGTGCATCGCCGCCCGCAGCTTCGGCATCCCCGCCACGATGACCCGCTCCGCCGCGCCCTGCTCGAACAGAGCCTTGGCCAGCTGCGTGATGCCCTGCCGCGAGGAGCGCTCGCTCATCCCGATCAGCACGACGCCCCCGCCGGGCACCATCACGTCGCCGCCCTCCACGGTGGCGGTGCCCCAGTTGATCTCCGGGTCGCCCCACCACACGGTCGATCCCACGAACTCCGGGTGGAACTCGTAGATCGCCTTCATCAGGAGCGTCTCGTCCTTGCGCGCCGCCCAGTAGAGCGGGTTCAGCGTCACCCCACCGTGCACCCAGCAGGTCGTGTCGCGGGTGTAGAGGGTGTTGGGCAGCGGGGGCATCAGGTACTCGTGGCCGCCGTGCGCCTGGCGGACGAGGGCGCGGTACCCCGCAGAGAGGTCGCTGGGCAGCTCGCGGGTCGACAGGCCGCCGATGAGGTAGCGGCTGAGGTCGGCCGCCGCGAGGCCGTCGAGGTACGCCCGGGTCTCCTCCACGAGCCCGATGCCGACCTCGTTCGGGACGATCTTGCGGTCCAGCAGCCAGGTGCGCGCGGCGGGGTCGGCCATCGTCTGGGCGAGCACGTCGTGCAGCTCGACCACCTCGATGTCGCGCGCTCGCATCATCGCCACGAAGTCGGCGTGGTCGCGCTGGGCGTGCTCGACCCACAGCACGTCGTCGAACAGCAGGTCCTTGCAGTTGGACGGCGTGAGCCGCTCGTGGGCCAGCCCCGGCTCGCAGACCAGGACCTTGCGGAGCCGGCCCACCTCGGAGTGGACGCCGTAGGCGTCGGACGGCTGGGTCATCGGAGGTCCTTCCGGTGGTGGCGGGTCACACGTCGATCCCGCCGGTCACGAGCGTGTAGACGCCGGCGATCGCGCCGACGCAGATGATCAGGAAGAGCACGAGCTCGGCCCGGGTGAAGATCCGTCGGCCACGTTCGGTGCGCGCCCGGACGTACAGCAGTGCTGCCGGCGCGTAGACCAAGCACGACAGGAGCAGGAAGGGCGGCCCGGCCGCCACGAAGAGGAAGATCGCGTAGGCCACGGCCAGCACGGCGATGACGGCGTGCCGTCGCCGGTGGCGTGCGTCGTGCTCGTAGGTCTCGCCCGTGACGGCGAGCTTGAGCGCGTAGGCGGCGGCCAGCAGGTACGGCACCAGCACCATGCACGTGCTCAGCGCCAGCATGAAGTCCAGCGAGTCGCTGATCAGCAGCGTGAGGCCCAGCAGCACCTGGGCGCCCACGGTGGTCGCCAACAGCGCGCCGACCGGCGTGCCGTGGTCGTTCTCGCGCCCCAGCGCGGCTGGCATGTCCTCCGCCCGGGCGGGAGCGTGCATGACCTCGGCCGCCATCAGCGTCCACGCCAGGTAGGCACCGAGCACGGACACCACGACGCCGGCGCTGACGAACCACTCGCCCCACGGTCCGACGACGCCCTCGAACAGGCCGACCATCGACGGCTCTCGCGTCTGGGCGATCCGGGACCGGTCGAACGCCCCGTAGGAGACCATCGTCACCAGGGCGAACAGCGCCAGGACGCTCAGGAAGCCCAGCACGGTGGCGGTGCCCACGTCCTCACGGCGCTGGGCGTGGCGGGAGTAGACGCTGGCGCCCTCGACCCCGATGAACACGAACGTCGTGATGATCATCGTGTTCTTGACCTGGTCGGTCAGCGAGCCGAGCTCGTCCCGGGCGAGGAAGTTGGCGCGGAACACCTCCGGGTCGAACTGCGTGGCCAGCACGACCACGAACACCAGGATCGGCACCAGCTTGCAGATCGTGACGATCCGGTTGACGACCGCCGCGTCCCGCACGCCGCGGGCGATGAGGAAGTGGAACACCCACACCCCGACCGTCGAGACGGCGACCGCCAGCAGCGTGCCGCCGCTGCCGAACCCCGGCAGGAACGCACCGATCGTCGCGGTGATGAACACCCAGTAGAAGGCGTTGCCGGCCACCCCGCTGGCCCAGTAGCCGATCGCGGAGTTGAAGCCGACGTAGTCGCCGAAGCCGGCCTTGGCGTAGACGAAGACGCCGGCGTCGAGCTCGGGTCGGCGCAGGGCCAGGTTCTGGAAGCACAACGCGAGCATGAGCATGCCCGTGCCGGCCAGCGTCCACGCGATGAGCACGCCGGCCACGCCGGTGGTCGTTGCGAAGCCGCCCGGCAGTGAGAAGACCCCGCCGCCGACCATGGAGCCGATCACCATCGCGGTCAGGACCGGGCGGCCGACCTTGGTGACGGTGGAGTGATGCGTCGTCGTGCCCGCCTCGCCCATGGAGTTGAACGTAGCCGAATCGGGGCCGGTCCGCGCTCAGCCGAGCGCCTCGACCGCCTCCAGGACGACCCGGTCCGCCATGAGGCGCCCGGTGCGGGTGAGCACCATGCGGTCACCGACCGGCGTCAGCCAGCCGGCGTCGACCAGCCGATCGGCGCCGCCCAGCAACGCGGTCTCGATGCCCTCGGCGAGACGGATCCGCAGCATGACGTCCTCGAGGTGCCGCGCTTCGGCATCCGGGCGCTCGCCGTCGGCGCGCGGCGACTCCCCCGCGGTCAGCCGCTGGGCGTAGGCCGCCGGGTGCTTGACGTTCCACCAGCGCTCACCGCCGACGAAGGAGTGGGCTCCGGGACCGACGCCCCACCACTCGCCACCGTTCCAGTAGCCGATGTTGTGCCGGCACTGCGCGGCCTCGTCCCGGGCCCAGTTGGACAGCTCGTACCAGTGCAGTCCGGCGGCCGCCATCAGGTCGTCGGCCAGGAGGTACTTGTCGGCGGTCTCGTCGTCGTCGGGCATGACGACCTCGCCGCGGCGGACCTTGCGCGCGAAGGCCGTGCCTTGCTCGACGATCAGGGCGTAGGCGCTGATGTGGTTGGGTTCCATGGCCAGCGCGGACTCCACGGAGTGCCGCCAGTCGTCCATCGACTCGGTCGGCGTGCCGTAGATGAGGTCGAGGCTGACCTGCTCGAATCCGGCCTCGCGCGCCCAGGCGACGGCCTGCGGGACCCGCTCGGGATCGTGGGTGCGCTCGAGCACCGACAGGACGTGGGGCACGGCCGACTGCATGCCGAACGAGATCCGGGTGAACCCGCCCTCGCGCAGCTCGGCCAGCGACTGCGGCGAGACGCTGTCGGGGTTCGCCTCGGTCGTCACCTCGGCACCGGGCGCCACGCCCAGGCGGTGGTCGACCGCGCGCAGGAACCGCACGAGGTCGCCGGCCGGAACCTGCGACGGCGTGCCGCCCCCGACGAACACGGTGTCGACCGTGCGCTCGGGGACGAGCGACAACTCGGCCAGGGCCGCCTCGATGTAGGTGGCCCTGGACGCGCCGATCACGTCGGGTCCGCCGAGCTCGTCGGCGGTGTACGTGTTGAAGTCGCAGTAGCCGCACCGCACAGAGCAGAACGGCACGTGCAGATAGATGCCGAACGCCACGCTCCCAGAGTACGCGGCCCCGAATCAGGCCTCGACGTAGAAGCTGTTGAGCAGGTCGGCGTTGCGCTCCTCGACGACGCGGCGCTTGACCTTCATGCTCGGGGTGATCTCACCGGACTCGATCGACAGGTCGTGGTCGAGCAGGGCCCACTTCTTGATCGTCTCCCAGCGGTTGAGCCGCGAGTTGAGCTCGTCGACGTACCCGGCCATCTCGGCCTGCATCTGGTCCGACGCGGCGATCTCGGCGTAGGACGCACCGGCCATGCCGTGGCTCTCGGCCCAGGCCTCGGCCGCGTCCGGGTCGAGCGTGATCAGGGCCGAGCAGAAGTTGCGGTCGTTGCCGTGGACGACCATCTGGCTGGCCAGCGGGCACACGGCCTTGAACGTGCCCTCGACGTGCGAAGGGGCCACGTACTTGCCGCCGGAGGTCTTGAACAGGTCCTTCTTGCGGTCGGTGATGCGCAGGAAGCCGTCGGCGTCGAACTCGCCGATGTCGCCGGTCGCGAGCCAACCGTCCTCGGTCAGCGCGGAGGCCGACTCACCCTCGAGGTTGTGATAGCCGCGCATGACGTTGGGGCCCTTGATCATGACCTCGCCGTCGGCGGCGATCTTGGCCTCGGTGCCCGGGAACGCCCGGCCGACCGTGCCGATCTTGAAGTCGTCGGGATCGTTGACGAACGCGCCGGCCGACGTCTCGGTCAGGCCGTAGCCCTCCATGACCAGCACGCCGGCGGCGTGGAACCACTCGGCGATCTCGGTCGACAGCGCCGCGGCGCCGGAGATGAAGAAGCGCACGCGCCCGCCGAAGCGGTCGCGGATCTTGCTGAAGACGAGCTTGTCGGCGATGCGGTGCTGGATCTTCAGGCCCACCGGGATCGGCTTGCCGGCGCGCTGGAGGCGCGAGACCTGCAGGCCGACCTTCTCGGCCCAGCGGAACAGCTTGAGCTTCGCGCCGCCCTCCTCGACCATCATGCCGACGACGCGGCCGTAGGCCTTCTCGAAGATGCGCGGGGCTGCGCCCATGAACGTGGGGCGGACGACCGCGAGGTTGTCGACGATCTTGGGCACGCGCCCGTCGACCGCACACGGGTAGCCGATCGTGAGCTGAGCGGTCAGCAGCACCTTGCCGAACGAGTGCGCCATCGGCAGCCAGCGGTACTCCAGGTCGGACTCGGACAGCGATCCCGGGGCGGCGACGGCGGCGCCCTCGAACGTCCAGCAGTCGTGGACCAGGCGCACGCCCTTGGGGCGCCCGGTCGTGCCCGACGTGTAGATCAAGGTGGCGAGCGACTCCGGCTCGGTGCCGGCGATGCGCTCGCGCACGACGTCGGGGTGGTCGAGCAGGTACTTCTCGCCGCGCTCGATGAGGTCGTCGAGGGTGATCACCCAGTCGCCGTCGGCCTCGCCGTCGTAGACGACGACGCGCGAGACGCTGGGCAGCTCGGAGCGCTTCTCGCGCAGCTTGGCCACCTGCTCGTCGTCCTCGGCGAAGACGACGCGGCTGTCGCTGTCGGACAGGATGTAGGCCACGTCGTCGGTGCTCGAGGTCGGGTACACGGTGGTCGTCGCCGCGCCGGCCGCGTTCACCGCGAGGTCCGAGAGGATCCACTCGATCCGCGTGCCCGAGGCGATCGCGACGCGCTGCTCGGGCTCGATGCCCAGGTCCACGAGCCCCGCGGCGATCTTGGAGACCTTGTCACCGGTCTCACTCCACGTCATCGAGATCCAGTTCTCGTCGGCGTCCGGGTAGCGGAACGCCTCGCGCGGCCCGGACGCCTCGACCCTGCCGAAGAAGAGCTCACCCACGTTCCGGGCGCGGTTCTCGACGATCGTGAGCTGGTCGGCGGTGGACACTGCCATGAAGTTCTCCCGGGGACGTGGGGCGAAGTGTGATTCAGGTCACCCTAGCGCCCATGGGCCGTCCAGACGAGGACTTGAGCCTTTCGCCTTGCGCTGTAGCAATCAGCGCGCGACGGCCGCGGCCCCCGCCCCCGGGTTGTCGGTGAAGAACCCGTCCATCCCCACCGCGAGGAAGGCTCGGATCTCCCCCGCCAGATCACCGATCCCGGCCGGATCGGCGCCACGGCGGAACTCCACGGGCAGGAACTGGTTCTCCCGGCGGAACGTCCACCCGTGCACCGTCAGCCCCGCCGCGTGCGCATCGGTGATCGCCCGCGTCGGCCGGCCCAGCCGACCGTCGGCGGTGCGCGGGATCATGCGGTCCTTGCACAGCCCGACACCGTCGGCGTACCGGCTGATCGCCCGCAGGCCCTTCCGGCTGACGAGGTCGGCATAGGTGCGCGGGTCCCCGGCGGCCACGAGGTCGTACGGCGCGCCCGCGCAGTCGACGAGCTGGACGATGCGGGCCCGGCTCCGCCGGTCGAGCTCGCGCAGGTTCTGCGTCTCGAAGCTCTGCAGCACGATCCGGGCGCCGGGCCGGTCCAGCCCGGCGCGGCGCAGCCCTTCGACCAGCGGCTCCTCGAGCGAGAGGCCGATCGAGTCGAAGTACGTCGGGTGCTTCGTCTCGGGATAGACCCCCACCGGCCGGCCGTCGCAGGTGCGCGAGCGACGGGCGAGGTCGAGCACCTCGTCCAGGGTCGGCACCGGGTACAGCCCGTCGAAGGCCGTGTTGGCGGGGCGCAGGGCCGGAATGCGCTCCTTCGCGCGCAGCGTCCGCAACTCGGCCAGGGTGAAGTCCTCGGTGAACCAGCCGGTGATCGCCCTCCCGTCGATCGTCCGGGTCGTGCGCCGGCCGGCGAACTCGGCCCGCGCGGCGACGTCCGTGGTGCCGCCGATCTCGTTCTCGTGCCGCGCCACCAGGACGCCGTCCTTCGTCGAGACCAGGTCCGGCTCGATGTGGTCGGCGCACTGGCGGATCGCCTCGGCGTAGGAGGCCAGCGTGTGCTCCGGCCGATGCCCGGAGGCCCCGCGGTGGGCGACCACCAGCGCACCGTTCGCGGACACCCGCTGGCGCCTCAGCTCGACCACCGCGATCTCGGTGTCGTCGGGCTCGCCGGGGACGCGGGCGTCGTTCCCGGGGAAGTTGTTGTCGTTCCCGATCAACAGCCGCCCGTCGCGCAGCTGCACGATCGTCTCGAAGGACTGCACGGGTAGCGAGAACGGATCGCCCGTGCCGTACCCGTCACCCGCGCCGATCCGCGCGGGGTTGGCGATCTTCAGCGCGTCGAGCACGAGCTCCTTCTGGACGAAGCCGTCGCGGTCGCGGCGGTCCAGGTCGACCCGGTACACCCGCTTGACGACCGCCTGCTCCCCCTCGAAGTCGTCACGCTCCGCGACCAGCAGCTCGTGACGGCCGACCGTGAAGGCGTCCGCGACCAGGGAGGCGTCCGTGTCGGACTCGTAGGCCCACCGACGCGGGGTGTAACGCTTCGCGCGCGTGTCGAACTCGTGGATCCAGCGCCGCCTGGGCTGCGCGTCGTCGGTCCGGGCCCCCTCGAGGATCGGGTACAGGTAGCGGCCGTCGGCGCTGGCGGCCATCGCCTCGAACCCCTTGCTGTTCGGCAGGTTCGCTGCGCCGGCGGGAGTCGGGTGCGACGGGGACTGCACGCCCGGCAGCGGCACCGGAGGCTCGAGCAGCACGCCGGTCGCGTCGACGTGCAGCAGGAACGGACCGAACTCCTCCCCGATCCAGAACGTGCCGTCCTTCGCCCGGACGATCGACTCCACGTCGAAGTCGGCTCCCGTCAGCAGGCGCTCCCTCGTGTCCTCGTTGACGATCGGGAAGCCCGCCCGGCGGTGCGGGTCACGCAGGGACACGAACCGGTCGAGCCGGATCCGGCCGGGCCCTCCCCGCACGGTCTCCCACTGCGGCGTGATCCGGTAGATCCGCAGCAGGAAGTCCGCCGAGTTCGCCTTCGACCCGAAGCCGTTGTCCGGCAGCGCCCAGAACGTGCCGTCGCGGTTCTCGATCATCGCCGAGAAACCCGGGACGACCTGGCCATCGAACGGGCCGGTGCGGCCGTTGGCCGCCGTGGCCTTGGCGCCCGACGGCGGGCCGGGAGCCAGGTGGTCGGCCGACAGCGTCGCGCGGGCGACCAGCGTGGGAACGGTGGTCGTGCGCTGCGTCGGTCGCGGCTCCGGTGCGGCCTGGGCCGCGGCGGCGGTACCGGCCAGGAGCGCGCCGGTCGTGGTCAGTGCGAGCAGGCTGCGGGCTGCTCGTCCCCCGATGTGAGTCATGGTCCGAGGCAATCGGACCGGGCGAACCGTGGAACAAGATCCAGGTGAAGCGTGCGTGAACGCTCGCCCACCGCGCGCGCCCGCCTTCCGCCGACCCCGTGCCCACTTTTGGAAGCCGATCCACGTATTCCGTCCGGGATAAGGTGAAATGACGTCCAAAAGTGGGCACGCTGGCGCGTTCGTCCCCACCCGCGGGCGGGACCGTGCTGCTGTCCCCAGCCTCGGGGCGGGGACTGGTCCGGTGAGCTTCGGCGGTCGAGGCTCGGTTCGTGCGGCCGATTCCCGAGTCCTTGCGTGGGCGGCCGTTCACGACCGGCGAGGCCGCCGCACTCGGCGTGACCCGACGGATGCTCGAAGGGCGCCGCTTCGAGGCGATCCACCCGGGTCGCGGCGTGTGGGCGGTGGCTGAGGAGTCCCGGGACCTGCGCTTCCTGCTCCGGGCCGACCTCCTGGTCCTGCCCCGGGATGCCGCGGTGAGTCACGTGACGGGGCTGCAACTCCACGGCCTCGACATCGATACGAGTCTGCGGCACTGGTCGACGAACACGCCGCACCGCCGCGACCTGCGCTCAGTCACGCTGCACCGCCGTCAGGCGCCGTTGCGTCCCGTGGACATCGACGGCGTCCGCGTTCTGTCGGCACATCGCTGCCTCGTGGACGCGGCCATCATGCTCAGCCACCGCGACATCGTGCGGTATGCAGATGCCCTGATCGCCGCCGACCAGATGACCGCCGAGGGCTTCGCGCACTACGCCTGGACGCGGCACCTTCCCGGTGTGCGACGGTCTCGTGCCAACCTCGACCTGCTGCGCGAGCGCGTGCGCTCCTTCCGGGAGACCGATCTGCGCTTGCTTCTCGCGATCGCGGGCCTACCGGAGTTCGAGGTCAATCTCGACATCTTCGATCCGCGCGGAACGCACCTCGGCTGCGGCGACCTCGTGCTTCCGCGGCACCGCATCGTGCTCGAGTACGACGGCTGGTACCACGAGCGGAGTGCCGCACAGCGGCGCAAGGACATCGCTCGCCGCGAGGGACTCGAGGCCGAGGGATGGCTCGTGATCGTGGTCGTCTCCAGCGACCTGGACCACCCGGCCGGCCTGATCGGTCGGGTCTGGCGTGCCTTGGTCTCACGCGGGCACAGCGGTCCGCCGCCGCGCTTCGTCCCGTGGGCACTCGAGGAACTCAGCCGCAACCCGAAGGGCTAGCGAACGCGGGCGCCCACGGGACCACTTTTGGAACCGGATCCACCATGTCCGCCCGAAATAACGTGGATCCACTTCCAAAAGTGGGGGTGGGGGCGGGGGCCGGAGCGGGTCAGGCCTGCTTGGTCTCGCCGGTGGAGAGGGCGGCGATGAACGCCTCCTGGGGGACCTCGACGCGTCCGACCATCTTCATGCGCTTCTTGCCCTCCTTCTGCTTCTCCAGCAGCTTGCGCTTGCGGCTGATGTCGCCGCCGTAGCACTTGGCGAGCACGTCCTTGCGGATCGCGCGGATGTTCTCGCGGGCGATGACGCGCGCGCCGATCGCGGCCTGGATCGGCACCTCGAACTGCTGGCGCGGGATGAGCTCCTTGAGCTTGCCCGCCAGCGAGACGCCGTAGGAGTAGGCGTTGTCGCGGTGGACGATCGCGCTGAACGCGTCGACGACCTCGCCCTGCAGCAGCACGTCGACCTTGACCAGGTCGGCGGCCTGCTCGCCCGAGAGCTCGTAGTTGAGCGAGGCGTAGCCCTTCGTGCGCGACTTCAGCGCGTCGAAGAAGTCGAACATGATCTCGCCCATGGGCAGCGTGTAGCGGATCTCGACGCGGTCCTCGGACAGGTAGTCCATCCCGCCGAGCTTGCCGCGGCGCGACTGGCACAGCTCCATGATCGTGCCGATGTAGTCGGTCGGCGCCAGGATCGTGGCGGACACGACGGGCTCGTAGACCTTGGCGATCTTGCCGTCGTTCGGGTACTCGCTGGGGTTGGTGACGACGCGCTCGCTGCCGTCCTCCATCTCGATGCGGTACACGACGTTCGGCGCCGTCGAGATGAGGTCGAGGTTGAACTCGCGCTCGAGCCGCTCGCGCACGATCTCCAGGTGCAGCAGCCCCAGGAAGCCGATGCGGAAGCCGAAGCCCAGCGCGCCGGAGGACTCCGGCTCGTAGACCAGGGCGGCGTCGTTGAGCTGCAGCTTCTCCAGTGCGTCGCGCAGCGTCGAGAAG
Organism: Aeromicrobium senzhongii; assembly: GCF_014334735.1. Lineage (NCBI taxonomy): Bacteria > Bacillati > Actinomycetota > Actinomycetes > Propionibacteriales > Nocardioidaceae > Aeromicrobium > Aeromicrobium senzhongii. The sequence continues at coordinate 965,407 of NZ_CP060587.1, read as the reverse complement.
TCGTCGCCGTCGATCGGGTACAGGCCGGAGAAGACCATCGGGTTCGGGTGCTGGTAGCCGCCGAGCGCCTCCTCGGCGGGCTTGGTGGCCGAGGTGACCGTGTCGCCGACGCGGCTCTGGCGCACTTCCTTCACGCCCGTGATCAGGTAGCCGACCTCGCCGACGCCGAGATGATCGGCCTTGACCGGCTCGGGGCTGATGACGCCGACCTCGAGCATCTCGTGCACGGCGCCGGTGGACATCATCTTGATCTTGTCGCGGTGGCTGAGCTTGCCGTCGAACACCCGGACGTAGGTGACGACGCCGCGGTACGTGTCGTAGACCGAGTCGAAGATCAGGGCGCGCGGCGGCGCGTCGGGGTTGCCCTGCGGCGGGGGCACCTCGTCGACGATGAGGTTCAGCAGCGCCTCGACGCCCTGGCCGGTCTTGGCCGAGACCCGCAGCACGTCGTCGGGCTCGCCGCCGATGATGCCGGCGATCTCCGCGGCGTACTTCTCGGGCTGGGCGCCGGGCAGGTCGATCTTGTTCAGCACGGGGATGATGTGCAGGTCCGCGTCCATCGCCAGGTACAGGTTCGCCAGCGTCTGGGCCTCGATGCCCTGCGCCGCGTCGACCAGCAGGATCGCGCCCTCGCACGCCTCGAGCGATCGGCTGACCTCGTACGTGAAGTCGACGTGCCCGGGGGTGTCGATCATGTTGAGCACGTAGGTCGTGCCGTCGTCGTCGCCGTCGGACTTGGTGAACGGCATCCGCACGGCCTGGCTCTTGATCGTGATGCCGCGCTCGCGCTCGATGTCCATGCGGTCGAGGTACTGCGCACGGGCGGCGCGCTCGTCGACGACACCGGTCAGTTGCAGCATCCGGTCGGCGAGCGTCGACTTGCCATGGTCGATGTGCGCGATGATGCAGAAGTTCCGCAGCAGCTCGGGCGGCGTGGCACCGGGGCTCGGGGCGGGAGTGGGGCGCGTCATGATGCGTCCATTCTCGCACCCGTGAGCACGGGTGCGGTCATCGTCAAGAGGTCACCACAGGATGGCGAGCAGGATGTTCAGGCCGACGAGGCCGAACAGGATGCCGGCGGCCTTGTTCGGCGTGGGCTTGTTGGTCTGCACGAAGGCGTAGACCGTCGCCACGACCGCGACCAGCAGCTTGATGCCGATCTTCATGTGGTTGTAGTCCTTGTCGAGCGACGCGACGGACTCGCCCAGGCCGACCAGGATGATGCCGGTGACCAGCGCGGTGGCGACGGCGTGGGCGGCTCCCTTGCGGATCACGCCGGCGCGCGGATCGATGAGCGCGAGCGCTCCGAGCCACGAGAGGATGTGCAGGCCGACGATGACGGTGTACAAGGTTTCCACGAGCAGAACCCTATCCGGGCCCTGCGATTTGAGGCGCACGGCCATGCGCTGGTAGAGTTGCTCCTTGCGTGTCCAGCCCACCGTACGAGGGGCTCGGATACGACCAAGACTTCTCATCACCGGAACGACGAAAGAACAGGTTTGCCGTGGCGAACATCAAGTCGCAGATCAAGCGCAACCGGCAGAGCGAGGCCGCTCGCGAGCGCAACAAGTCCGTGCGCTCGGCACTGAAGACCTCGGTTCGCCGCTTCCAGGAGGCCGTCGAGGCCGGCAACGCCGACGAGGCCAAGAACCTCGCCGCCGACACCGCCAAGAAGCTCGACAAGGCCGCGTCCAAGGGCGTCATCCACAAGAACCAGGCCGCGAACCGCAAGTCCGCGATCGCCAAGAAGGCCGCCGCTCTCTGAGCCGCTGACAAGGCCCCGCACCCGATGGGTGCGGGGTCTTTTCGCGTGCCCGGACGCGGGTCGCTCAGCTGCGCGAGCGGGCCACCGCGACGTCGATGATCATCTGCTCGACCGCGTGACCGGGCTCGGCCGAGCCGCCCTTGACCTGCAGGTCGGCCCGGGCCACCGCGTCGAGCGCGTGGCGCAGTGAGGTCTCGTTCCAGCCGCGCGCACTCTGGCGCAGTGCCCGGATCTTGAACGGCGGGGCACCGATCTCGCGGGCGAGGTCGGCGTCGCGCAGGCCGGGGTCGGCCGTGACGACACGCGCCAGCTGACGCAGGCCCGAGGCGAGGGCGGCGGTGATCAGCAGCGGCGCCACCCGGGCGGCCTCGGCCCACCGGGCCCGCTCCAGGGCGAGGTCGAGCCGGCCGTCGAGGGCGGCGTCGGCGATCTCGTAGCCGCGCACCTCGGCCCGGCCGCCGAAGTAGCGCCGGACGACCGTGGCGTCGAGGCTCTCGCCCTCGGCCAGGGTGGTGACGAGCTGGTCGACCGCCGCGGCCAGCGACCGCAGGTCGGAGCCCACCGCCGCGACGAGCACCGAGGCGCCCTCCTCGTCGATCGACCGACCGAGTGCTCGCGACTCCTGACGCACCCACGCCACCAGGTCGCGCTCGTACTTCGGCGCCTGCTGGGAGACCTCGGAGACGGCAGGCAGCTTGCGCAGCTTGTCGAGCAGGCCCTTGCCCTTGGCTCCCCCACCGTGGATCAGGATGACGGCGGTGTCGTCCGACGGGGCCGCGGCGTACTGCAGCAGCTCGGCGGCCACCGCCTCGCCCAGGTCCTGCAGGTCGGTGAGCACGACGGCCGCGGCCGTGCTGAACAGCGAGGCGCTGGTGAGCGCGGTGAACTCGCCCGGGGCGAGCGACGACGCCACCGCGTGGGCGACCTCGGCCTCGGGCGCGGCGGCGCGGATCTGCTCGACCGCCTGGCGCCGTGCCCGGTCGGAGAGGAACTCGGAGTTGCCGGTGATCAGCCAGACCTTGCCGAACGGGTTCGCCACGTCCCGAGAATAGGTCACCGCGCCGACACCGCGAGCGCCCCGTCGCGTTCGACCACCGCGACGGTGCCGGACCGGTCCGTGCGCCACACGGCGACGCCCGCGTCGGACAGCGTCGACAGGGCCGCCGGAGCGGGGTGTCCGTGCGGGTTCTCGGCCCCCACCCCGATCAGGGCCACGGACGGCCCGACGCGCTCGACCAGCTCGGGCCAGTGGTCGGCACTGCCGTGGTGGGCCACCTTGAGGACGTCGGCCGCCAGGTCGGGATGCAGCCGCGCGAGGCCACGCTGGGCCTCCTCCCCCAGATCGCCGGTGAACAGCACCCGGTGTCCCCGCACCGTGGCACGGACGACGACGCTGGCGTCGTTGCGGACCTCGGCCGGGACCCGGTCGGCGTCGCGGCGGGGCCACAGCACCTCCAGCCCGACCGCGCCCACGGTGACGTGTCCCCCCGACACCAGCCGCACGCGACGGCCGGCCGGGACCGCGGGCCCGCCCGAGGGTCCGTCGGCGAGGACGTCGACCCGCCGGCCGCGCACGGCGCCGCGCCAGCCGTCGACGTGGTCGGCGTCGCCGTGCGTGAACAGCAGCAGCGCGATCCGGTCGATGCCGAGCTCGGTCAGGCAGCGGTCGATGGGCGCCGGCTCCTCGCCGACGTCGATCACGATGGCCTCGCCCGGTGCCGTCGGCACGACGAAGGCGTCGCCCTGACCCACGTCGCACGCGACCACCACGACGTCCTCCGGCGGCCAACCCGGCGTGGGAGGACGCAGCACGGCCACCAGCAGGCCCAATGTCACCCCCACGGCGAGGGCGGGTCGCCGCGCCAGGTGCCACAGGACCACGCCGGTCACGGCCGCGACCGGCACGAGCGTCCAGGCCGGCCATGGCCAGGTGATCGCGGCGCCGGGGGCGGCGGCCCCGACCCGGGCGACCTCGACGATGACCCACGCCGACGCCCAGGCGACGGTTCCGGGAACCACGGCGACCGCCGGCACGACGAGGTCGATGAGACCGGCGGCCAGACCGGCGACGGTCGCGGGCGCCACGGCCGGGGCCACCACGACGTTGGCGAACACCGCCACCAGCGAGACCTCGCCGCTGAGCGAGGCCACGACCGGCAGGCACGCCAGGTGCGCCGCGACCGGGACCGCGACGGCCTGCGCGGCGGGCTCCGGCAGCCAGGCCAGGCGCCGAGCCAGCGGGGGCGCCAGGACGATGATGCCCGCCGTCGCGCAGACGGACAGGACGAAGCCGGGCCGGGCGGCCAGCCACGGGTCCAGCACGAGCAGGACGATCACCGCCCACGCCAGCGCCCTCAGGCCCGCGCCGGTCCGGCCGACCAGCAGACCCGCCAGCGCGACCGAGCCCATCACCGCGGCGCGCTGCACGCTCGGCTCGGGACGCGCCACGAGGACGAACGCGACCACCGTGAGCGCCCCGGCCAGCAGCAGCACCCGCCGGGAGGCCCCCGCCGCACGTAACCCCAACAGGACGACGCCCAGCACGATCGTCAGGTTGGCGCCCGACACCGCGAGCAGATGGGTCAGACCGGTCCGGGTGAACTCCTGCTTCGTCTGCTCCGAGAGGCGCGCGTCGTCCCCGGCCACGAGCGCCGGCACGAGCGCGGCGGGCTGGTCGTCACGATGATCGACGCCCCCGCGGATCCCGTCGCGGACCACCTCGGACGACCGCCACCACCACGGCCCGCCGCCGATGACCCGCCAGTCCAGGAGGCGCAGGACGGCAGCCTCGTCGGTGCCGTCCGCCGGCTCCAGGTCGGCCCGGACGGCCAGCCGGGTGCCTGTGACGAAGGCATCGGGCGACCCGTCGACGAAGGCCGTCGCCCGCACGCGGACCCGCCAGGTCCGCTCCCCCGACTCGACGATCCGCACCGTCACGGGCACGACGACGCCCGGTCCGGCCCGGCCGTCGTAGGCGCGGCCGTCCTCGCGCACGACGACCTCGGCGCGGACGACGGCGCCCCGCTCGGCCAACCGGGTGACGGGAGACGCCTCCACGGCGGCGGCGCGCCATCCGCAACAGGCCGCCACCAGGACGAGGCACGCAGCGGGGAACGCAAGGGCGGGACGACGCCAACCGCACGCCCCGACCAGGGCGGCCGCGGCGACCACCACGAACGCCCACCACGGCCGGAGGTGGGACAGGGCGGCGGCCGTCCCCCACACCGCCACGGCGGCCGGGACGACCCGCAGGTCAGACCGTGACGCGGTCACGCAACTCGGCCAGCGTGGCCTCGCCGATCCCCTTGACGTCCAGCAGGTCCTCGACCGAGCGGAACGGTCCGTTCTCGTCGCGCCACGCCACGATCGCCTCGGCCGTGACCGGTCCGACCCCCGGCAGTGTGTCGAGGGCCACCAGGTCGGCGGTGTTGAGGTTCACCTGCCCCGCCGGGGCCCCGGGCGCGGCGGCCGATCCCGAGGACGCGCCCGGAGCGGCGGCCGCAGGCGGAGGTGCCGACCCGACCACCACCTGCTCGCCGTCGTTCAGGACGCGTGCCAGGTTGAGCGCCGTCGTGTCCACCCGGCCCTTCACCCCACCGGCCGCCGCGATCGCCTCATGGACGCGCGAGCCGGGCGGCAACGTGACGATGCCGGGCCGACGCACCTTGCCGGCCACGTCGACGACCAGCTCACCCGTGGCGGGGGCCGACGCCTCCGTGCCCGCGACCTCGACGGTCGACGCCGGCGGTACCGCCGTCTCCTGCGGGCGGCCGGCGAGCAGCCACCACACCGTGAGGACGGCCGCCAGCCCGGCGGTGACGCCCGCGAAGCGCACGTGCACCGGACGCAGGCGCCGGCGCGCGGGCTCGGGCTTGCGGCGCCGGCCGGCGCTCGTCTGGTCCTGCGGGTCGGGCAGGGTGGCGTCGAACGTCGCGGCGAGCTCGGCGAGCCGCTGCCGGGCGACCTGGGCGCGGGTCTCGGGCGGGACGGGGACCATGCCGCGACCCTAGGAAGTCGGCCTTCCCGACGGAACCTCCCGCGGCGCGGCTGTGGACAGACGCCGGGGCGGAGGCGGGGTGTGGACCGTCAGCGGGCGCTGACGGTGACCGCGATCATCCCCGGCCCGACGTGGGCGCCGATGTCGGCACCGACCTCGTCGATCGCGATCGCGGGACGGTCCAGCTCCTGCGCCAGCGACTCCGCCACGGACGTGGCCACGGTCTCGCTGGCCAGGTGCAGGATGCCGATGTCGTAGCCGTCCGGATGGGAGCGAGCGGCCTCGACCCCCAGGGCGACGAGCCGGGCCAGCGCCTTGGACGAGGTGCGCACCTTCTCCAGCGGCGTGACTTCCCCGTCGTCGATCGTGAGGATGGGCTTGACCGCCAGCGCCGAGCCGATGAGCGCCGCGGCCCGGCCGATCCGGCCGCCCCGGCGCAGGTACTCGAGGGTGTCGACGTACAGCAGCACGCGGGACGACCGAGCCGACTCCAGCGCGGCGGCGGCCACCTCCTCGACCGTGGCGCCGGCAGCGCTCGCACGCGCGGCCTGACCGGCGGCGAACCCGGTGGCCAGGCCCACCTGGAGGGTGTCGACGACGTGGACCGGGATGTCGACCCGGTCGGCCGCCAGCCGCGCCGCGTCGACGGTGCCGGAGACCTTGGAGCTGATGTGGACCGAGACGATCGCGTCGACCCCGGTGGACGCCAGCGCGCGGTACACCGCCTGGAACGTCTCGGGCGACGGGCGCGACGTGCTGACCGGCACGTTCTGCGTCAGTGCGTCGGCGATCATCTGCGAGGTCACGTCGACGCCCTCGGTGTAGACCCGGGCCCCGATGATGACCGTCGTCGGGACGACGCTGATGCCCTCGCGGGCGGCGTCGTCGGCGTCGAGCGAAGCGGTCGAGTCGGTCACCACGGCCACGGTCATGGCCGAAACCCTACTGCGTGCCGGGTGCTGTGAGTCGGCGTCGGTGGACGTCCTCGGCGTACCGCCCTGCGGCCGCGAGGTCCGCCAGGCACGAGCCGTGAAATGCTCCGAATTCCACCTTTCACCCCGGGTGAAAGGTGGAATCGGGGGCAAATCTCGAGGGCTCAGACGACGACGCTGACGAGCTTCGGCGCGCGCACGATGACCTTGCGGATCTCGCGGCCGTCGATCGTGCGGACGACGTTGGGCTCGGCCAGCGCCAGGGCGGTGAGGTCCTCGTCGCTGATGTCGGCGGGGACCTCCAGCTTGCCGCGGACCTTGCCCTGGATCTGCACGACGCACGTGACCAGGTCCTCGACGAGGTACTGCTCGTCGGCGGTGGGCCAGGTCTCGTACGTGAGCGTCTGGTCGTGGCCCAGCCGCGACCACGCCTCCTCGGCCACGTGCGGGGCGAACGGCGCCAGCATGAGCACGAGCGACTCGATGACCGAGCGCGAGCGCACCGACTCCTTGGTCAGGTGGTTCGTCAGCTCGATCAGCTTGGCGATCGCGGTGTTGAATCGCAGCTCGGCCATGTCCTCGGTGACGCCGGCGATCGTCTGGTGCAGGGCACGCAGCGCGGCGGTGTCGGGCTCGCTGTCGTCGACGACGACCTCACCGGTCTCCTCGTCGACGATCAGGCGCCAGACCCGCTGCAGGAAGCGCTGCGAGCCGACGACGGCCCGGGTCTCCCACGGCCGCGACTGCTCGAGCGGACCCATCGACATCTCGTAGACGCGCAGGGTGTCGGCGCCGTACGCCTCGTACATCTCGTCGGGCGTGACGGAGTTCTTGAGGCTCTTGCCCATCTTCCCGTACTCGCGGTTGACGGGCTTGCCCTCGAAGAAGTACTGGCCGTCGCGCTCCTCGACCTGCTCGGCCGGCACGTAGACCCCGCGCTCGTCGGTGTAGGCGTAGGCCTGGATGTACCCCTGGTTCACGAGGCGCTGGAAGGGCTCCTCGCCGCTGACGTGGCCGAGATCGAACAGGACCTTGTGCCAGAAGCGGGCGTACAGCAGGTGCAGGACGGCGTGCTCGACGCCGCCGACGTACAGGTCGACGCCGCCGGCGCCGCCAGGCGTCTTCGGGCCGAGCCAGTAGCTCTCGTTCCGCGGATCGGCCAGGACCTCGGTGTTCGTCGGGTCGGTGTACCGCAGCTCGTACCAGCTGGAGCCGGCCCAGTTGGGCATCGTGTTCGTCTCGCGGCGGTAGCGCTTCGGGCCGTCGCCGAGATCGAGCTCGACCTCGACCCACTCGGGCACGCGCGCCAGCGGGGGCTCGGGCATGCTCGTGACGTCGTCGGGCTCGAACGTCTTGGGCGAGTAGTCCGGCACCTCGGGCAGGTCGACCGGCAGCATCGACTCGGGCAGCGCGATGGCGCGGCCGTCCTCGTCGTAGACGATCGGGAAGGGCTCGCCCCAGTAGCGCTGGCGGCTGAACAGCCAGTCGCGCAGGCGGTAGGTGGTGGTGCCCTCGCCGACGCCGCGCTGCTCCAGCCACGCGATGATCGCGCGCTTCGCCTCGTCGACGGCCATGCCGTCCAGGCTGACGCCCTCGTCGCCGAAGATGTCGTGGTTGTCGGAGTTGATCGCGACGCCGTCGCCGGTCCACGGCAGGACCACGTCCTCGGGCGACTCGACCACGGGGGTGATGCGCAGGCTCAGCTCGGTGGCGAACTCGAAGTCGCGCTCGTCGTGGCCGGGCACGGCCATGATCGCGCCCGTGCCGTAGCCCATCAGGACGTAGTCGGCGATGAACACCGGCACGGCCTCGCCGTTGACCGGGTTGGTGGCGAAGGAACCGATGAAGACACCGGTCTTCTCCTTGTTCTCCTGACGCTCGACGTCGGACTTCGCGGCCGCGGTGCGACGGTACTGGTCGATCGCGGCGATCGGGTCGGGGGCGCCGCCGGTCCACCGCTCGTCGACGGCCTCGGGCCACGTCTCGGCGGCCAGCTCGTCGACCATCGGGTGCTCGGGCGCCAGCACCATGTAGGTCGCGCCGAACAGCGTGTCGGGCCGCGTCGTGAAGACCTCGATCGGGCCGGCGGCGGACTCGAAGCGCACCTTCGCGCCGTGCGAGCGGCCGATCCAGTTGCGCTGCATGAGCTTGACCGGCTCGGGCCAGTCGACGCGCTCGAGGTCGTCGATCAACCGGTCGGCGTACGCGGTGATCCGCATCTTCCACTGACGCAGGCTGCGCTTGAAGACCGGGAAGTTGCCGCGCTCGCTGCGGCCGTCGGCGGTGACCTCCTCGTTCGCCAGCACGGTGCCCAGACCCGGGCACCAGTTGACCGGCGACTCGTCGATGTAGGCCAGCCGGTACTGGTCGATGACCGCGGGGTCGTCGGTGCCCAGCTCCTCGATCAGCTCGGCGATCGGCCGCGCACGGCCCTGTTCGGCGTCGTACCAGGAGTTGAAGATCTGCAGGAAGATCCACTGCGTCCAGCGGACGAACTCGGGCTCGATCGTGGCGAACGAGCGGCGGTTGTCGTGCGCCAGGCCCAGTCGGCGCAGCTGGCGCCGCATGTTGGCGATGTTCTCCAGCGTCGTCTCGCGCGGGTGGCGGCCGGTCTGGACGGCGTAGATCTCGGCGGGCAGGCCGAAGGCGTCGTAGCCCAGGGCGTGCAGGACGTTGTCGCCCTTCATCCGGCGGAAGCGCCCGATGACGTCGGTGGCGATGTAGCCCAGCGGGTGACCGACGTGCAGGCCCGCGCCCGAGGGGTACGGGAACATGTCCATCACGAAGAACTTGGGCCCGTGCGCGTTGTGCGCGGAGCCGGGCAGGGCGAGCTCGCCGACCGGGTTGGGCGCCTCGAACGTGCCCTCGGTCTCCCAGCGGTCCTGCCATGCCGTCTCGATGCGGCCGGCGAAGTCACTGGTGTACCGGTGTGCGGCGCCCTCGGGTGCCGCACCCTCCTGGGTGTCCTGGTTGCTCACCGGTCAAGGTTATCCGCAGGGCACGGGCGCCCCACGCGGGCTACGTGTAGCTCAGGGCGCAGAAGCTCTCGACCTTCTTCGTCGGGCCGGAGACGATCAGCTCGTCCGAGGTCTCGATCGAGGTCTCGGGCCGGGCGTACGTGAAGTCCTCGCCGCGACGCTTCACCCCGACCACCGTCACGCCGAAGCGGGCGCGCAGCTGCGATTCGAGCAGCGTGCGTCCGGCGGCGAGCTTGGGCGCGCGGGTGCGCGCGATCGAGAAGCCGTCGTCGAACTCGATGTAGTCGATCATGGCGCCGGTGACCATGTGGGCCACCCGCTCGCCCATGGCCGACTCCGGTCGCACGACGTGCGTGGCACCGACGCGCTCGAGGATGCGGGCGTGCTTGGCGTTGATCGCCTTCGCCCACACCTCGGAGACGCCGAGCTCCACGAGGCTCAGCACCGTCAGGACGCTGGCCTCGATGTCGGTGCCGATGCCCACGACGGCGCGGTCGAACTGGTCGGCACCGATCTGCTTGAGGGCCTCGCTGTCGGTGGTGTCGGCGGACACGACGTGGGTGAACTCGCTGGCGAAGCGCTGCACCAGGTTGGGGTCCTCGTCCACGCCGAGCACGTCGTGGCCCAGCCGGACCAGCGACCGCGCGACGGCGGAGCCGAACCGGCCCAGTCCCACGACGAGGACGGGTGCGCTGAGGGGGTCGTTGTTAGCCAATGATCGGTTGCTCCTCGGGAAGGTGATACCTGGATTGGCGGCGCCGCAGCACGAAGGCAGAGGCTGCCGTAATCGTGCCCACTCGGCCGATGAACATCAAGAAGATCAGGACCAGCTGGCCCGGCACGTTCAGCAGCGGGGTCAGCCCGGTCGACAGCCCGACGGTGCCGAACGCCGAGGTCGCCTCGAAGAGTCCCTCCGCGAACGAGACCCCGGAGAAGATCATCAGCAGCATCGATCCCATGGCCACCAGGCCCACGGCGATCAGGGCGATGCTCAGCGCCGTCCGGATGGTGCGCGGGCTGATCGAGCGCGAGCCGATGCGCACCTGCTCCTCACCGCGGATCTCGGCCAGGATCACGTAGCCCAGCAGCAGGAACGTGGTCACCTTGATGCCGCCGGCGGTCGAGGCGCTGCCGCCGCCGATGAACATCATGATGATCGCGGTGTTGAGGGTGACGGGCTCGACGCTGCCCCAGTCGAAGCTGTTGAACCCGCCGGAGCGGGGCATGATGCCGCCCTCGATGCCCGTGATGAACTTGTCGATCGGGCTCAGACCGCCGATCGTCGCGGCGTTGTTCCACTCGGCCGCGATGAACAGCGTCGAGGCGACCACCAGCAGGAACAGCGAGCCCCACACGGTCAGGCGGGTGTGGATCGTCCAGGTCTTGGGCGAGCGCCACTCCTTGTAGAGCTCGGCCAGGACGGGGAACCCCACGCCGCCGGCGAACACGGCGACCGAGATCGGCAGGATCACCGCGTAGTCGCCGGCATAGCCCGTGAGGCTGTCGGCGTGCAGCGAGAAGCCCGCGTTGTTGAACGCCATGACGGCGTCGAACACGCCGTGCCACAGCGAGTAGCCGAACGAGTCGAAGTAGTGCAGGTAGTAGCGCAGGGTCAGCACGATGGCCGTGAGGCCCTGGAACAGCAGCATCGTGACGGCCACGCGGCGGAACAGCGGGCCGACGTCGCCCAGGCTCACGACGTGCATGTCGGTCTGGGCGGCTAGCCGGGTGCGCAGTCCGAGGCGGCCACCGACGAACAGTCCCAGCACGGTCGTCATCGCGATGATGCCGATGCCGCCGATCTCGACGAGCACGACGATGATCCCCTGCCCGATCGGCGACCAGTAGGTGCCGGTGTCGACCGTGGCCAGGCCCGTCACCGTGACGGCTGAGGCGGAAGTGAAGAGCGCATCCATGAACGAGGGATCGTGCTCGCCCTCGCGCGCGAACGGCATCAACAGCAACAACGTGCCGATCACGATCAGGGAAAAGAAGGCCAGCGGCAGCAATCGCACGGGATGAGCGATCGACGCCGGGAGGCGATAACGGCGGCGCCAGGGCACGCCCCGACGGTACACCGGCTGCGCGTGAGCGACCCGGTAGATTGCCGCCATGGCTTCCCCGGCGAGTTTCCTGCGTGCGCTCGTGGCCCGACTGGGGCGGAGCTCGGAGCTTCCGGGCCTGCTGCTCGTCAACGGCACGATCATCCTGGCGCTGCTGCTCGTGGCCCTCGGCCAGGACCTCGCCGCCGTCATCACGCTGCTGGTCTCGATCGTCTCGGAGTGGTGGCTCGAGCGGCGCTCGCCGACGACCACGCTGTTGCTGCGTCAGGCCTCGGCCGGTCCCCCGCTGCGGTTCGCCCTGCGCGCCCTCGTGGCGGTCGCGGCGTCCTCGCGGTTCGACGACCGCGCGGCCCTCTACTCCTTCGTCGCCGTCGCGCTGCTCGTCGTCACGGGCCTGTGCGCCCGCGCCCTGCACGCGGAGTACCGCCGCATCGGCCCGCTCAAGCCGATGCGCACCCGCCACATCCCCGGCGCCACGCGCATCGACGAGGAGCCGACGAGCCGTCCCGTGCTGGTGGCCACCGTCGAGCTCGCCGCCGTCATGCCGGCCCTCTTCGGAGCCGCCTGGTACGACGTCCTGCTGGTGGGCGCCGTCGCCTTCGGCGCCCTCATGGCCGGGACCGTGCCGGAGTTCCTGGACAGCTGGCGCATGCGCGCGGCCAAGCGCGCGACGGGCTTCACGCCGCAGCTGTCGGCCGTCCAGGAGTTCATCGACGAGTACCAGCCCGAGGTGGTCGTGCACCTCTCCGGCCCCGACACCGCGGCCTACCAGATCAACACCTGGATCGAGGCGCTCGAGAGCCTCGACCAGCGCGTCTTCGTCATCCTGCGCGACCACCCGCTCTTCGAGAAGATGGCGCCCTCGACGCTGCCCACCCTGTCGCTGCCGGCGCCGAGCGAGCTGCTCATGCTCGACTTCTCGTCGGCCCGGGTCGCCCTGTACCCGAGCAACACGGGCAACAACATCCACCTGCTGCGGCTGCCGACCATGATGAGCGCCTTCATCGGGCACGGCGACAGCGACAAGAGCGCCTCGAACAACCCGTTCTCGCGCGTCTACGACGAGCTGTGGGTCGCGGGCGAGGCCGGCGCCGACCGGTACCGGCGGTCCGGGATCAACATCCCCGAGGCGCAGTTCCGGTTCGTCGGGCGCCCCCAGGTGCACGCGATCGAGCCCACGCCGCGCATCGGCGACACCGAGATCCCGACGGTGCTCTACGCGCCGACGTGGGAAGGCGTGAACCAGCTGCAGGAGTACTCCTCGCTGCGCGCGATCGGCGTCAAGCTGATCGACGCCCTGCTGGCGGACGGCTCGGTGCGCGTCGTCTACAAGCCGCACCCGTTCACGGGCCAGCGCGACGCCAAGTACCGCGCCGCCCACGCGTCGATCGCCCGCCGGCTCAACGAGGCGAAGCTGCGCACCGGCATCGACCACCGCGTCGTGTCCAGCGGCTCCCTGACCGAATGGATGAACCAGTCCACCGCCCTGGTCAGTGACATCTCCAGCGTCCTCTCGGACTGGCTCGCCGGCGAGAAGCCCTACGCGGTGTTCAACCACACCGGGCTCTCGACCAAGCAGTTCCGCGAGCAGTTCCCGTCCAGCGCCGCCGCGACGATCCTCGACCGCGAGGCGCGCGGCGTCGACGAGCTGATCGACGTCGTCACCGGCCGTGGTCCCGACCAGCTGGCCGAGTACCGCTCGAAGCTGGCGACCTACCTGCTCGGCCCGCCCGAGCAGCGCACGCTCGAGGCGTTCCGCGAGGCGGTCACCGCGTTCGTCGCCCGCTCCGAGGCCGAGCGTGCGATGTACCGCTGAGATCGGCACCGGCGTGCCGACGCGTCGGCCGGATTCACTCATCGTGCACCGCGGCAGATAGCCTGTCGTGGTGAGTTCGACGACCGGCCCCCTGGCGATCGCCATCGTCACGTTCAACCGATCTGCCCTGCTCGACGAGCTGTTGCAGAGCGCTTCGACGATGACGACGGCACCCGATCGCATCATCGTCGTCGACAACGCCAGTACCGACGACACCCAGCAGGTCGTGTCCGCCTGGGAGTCCAAGTTCCCTCCCGGCGTGCTGGTCAACCACCGCATGGAGACCAACACCGGCGGCGCCGGCGGCTTCAGCGAGGGCACCAAGGTGGCCCTCGAGCTGGGTGCCGAGTGGGTCTGGCTGATGGACGACGACGTCGAGATCCTGCCGGACGCCCTCGAGCGGTTCGCCCCCTGGATGGAGCGGTTCAAGGTCATTCACGGCCGCCGCTACGACGTGGACGGCACCCCGTTCTACTGGCAGGCGAAGTTCAACCAGTTCCTCGGCGTCCCGCTGCCCTACTCGATCAAGACCTTCAACACGGACGGCTACGCGCTGACCAACTCCGGCACCTTCGAGGGCATGCTCGTGCACGCCGACGTGGTGCGCCGGATCGGCCTGCCCGACCCGCGGTTCTTCATCTCCTGGGACGACGCCATCTACGCCTGGCTGGCCTCGCTCGAGACCGAGGTCGTCTACGTCGACGAGTTCGTCCTGCAGAAGAAGCGCGAGCAGAAGCAGGTCAGCCTCGGCATCCGGCACCTCAACGACTCCAGCCCGCTGGCCAAGTACCACGTGATGCGCAACCGGGCGTACGTCGGCCGCTACTTCGAGGAGCACGGCCGGCTCAACCGCCTCGGCTTCGCACTCGGCACCTTCCTGACCTTCGCCAAGGAGGTCGTGCGGCTGGTCGTGGTCGAGCGCTCGGCGAAGGGCTTCATGTCCCTGGTGAACGGCTGGCGCGACGGCCGCAAGATCTGGGCCGACCGCTCGTGGCGGCCCATGCCCGCGCTGACGGGCGGCGCCGATGACTGACGTCCTGGTGGTCGGGTCCGGCTTCTTCGGCCTGACCGTGGCCGAGCAGCTGGCGAACGACCCCGGCCTGAAGGTGCACGTCATCGACCGGCGCTCGCACGTGGGCGGCAACGCCTACAGCGAGGCCGAGCCCACGACGGGCATCGAGGTGCACCGCTACGGCGCGCACCTGTTCCACACCTCCAACGAGCGGGTCTGGGACTACGTCAACCGCTTCACGACCTTCACCGACTACCGCCACCACGTCTACTCGACGTACCGGGGCGAGGTCTTCCCGCTGCCGATCAACCTCGGCACGATCAACCAGTTCAACCGGTCGGCGATGAGCCCGGCCGAGGCTCGCGCGTGGGTGACCGAACAGGCCGGCACGGCGTTCTCGGGCGGTGCCGCTGCGGCGGCGAACCTCGAGGAGAAGGCGATCAGCCTGATCGGGCGCCCGCTGTACGAGGCGTTCATCCGCGGGTACACCGCCAAGCAGTGGCAGACCGATCCGACCGAGCTCTCGGCCGACATCATCACGCGACTGCCGGTCCGGTACACGTACGACAACCGCTACTTCAACGACCGGTACGAGGGCCTGCCCACCGACGGCTACACGGCGTGGCTCGAGCGGATGGCCGACCACCCGAACATCACCGTCAGCCTCGACACCGACTTCTTCGACGAGGGCCAGCCGCTCAACAAGGCCGCCACGGTCGGGCAGCTGCCGATCGTCTACACCGGCCCGGTGGACCGCTACTTCGACCACGCCCATGGCCCGCTGGGCTGGCGGACGCTGGACTTCGAGTCCGAGGTGCTGCCGATCGGCGACTTCCAGGGCACGCCGGTGATGAACTACGCGGACGAGGAGATCCCCTACACGCGGATCCACGAGTTCCGCCACTTCCACCCCGAGCGGGACTACCCGTCGGACGCCACCGTCATCATGCGCGAGTTCAGCCGCTTCGCGCGCGCCGGCACCGACGACGAGCCGTACTACCCGGTCAACACCGCCGACGACCGCACGGCGCTGAAGGCCTACCGCGACCTGGTCGACGGCGAGAGCGGCGTGCACTTCGGTGGCCGGCTCGGCACCTACCAGTACCTCGACATGCACATGGCGATCGCGTCGGCGCTCTCGATGGTCGACAACGTCCTGAGGCCGGGACTCGTCCGTGGCTGACTCGCGGGTCGGCCTGGTCCCCCGGCTGCGCCAGTGGGCCATCGGCCGCATCCGCCGCTCGCGCTTCCTGCCCGTCGGCATGCCCGACAAGCGCACCGACGAGGACCGGCTCGGCCGCCCGTTCCGGCAGACCGTGCTGGTCTACTTCCCCAACGGTGCCGACGCCCTGTACCAGTTGCGACCGTGGTTCACGGCCCTGCAGGCGCTCGACGCCGCGCACGGCGTGGTGGCCGTCTTCAAGGACTCGCGCACGGCGGCGATCGTCCGCGCCGAGTCCGGTCTGGACTGCGTGACGCTGGCCCGGTACGGCCAACTGGACGAGATCCTGGCCCTCAGCGACGTGAAGCTGGCGCTGTACGTCAACCACGACCCGATCAACTTCGAGTGCCTGCGGTTCACGTCGCTGGTGCACGTCTACCTGGGGCACGGCGACAGCGACAAGGGCGTGTCGGTCTCGAACCAGGTCAAGGCGTACGACTTCTGCTTCCTGGCCGGTCAGGCCGCCCTGGACCGGACGAGCGCCGGGGTGATGCTCTACGACGCTCCGGCCCACTCGGTGCTCATCGGCCAGCCGCAGCTGGACGCGCCCGCTCCGGTCCCCTCCCCCGATCCACACCGGCGCACCGTGCTCTACGCGCCCACCTGGGAGGCCTCGCAGCCGTCCGTCTCGTACGGGTCCCTGCTGACGCACGGCGCCGCGATCATGGACGCGCTGACCGGCACGTACCGCGTGATCTACCGGCCGCATCCGCTCAACGGTGTCATCGACCCGGCCTACGGCGAGGCCGACGCCGCCGTCCGCGCCCGGGCCGACCGCGTCGACACCGACGTGCCGTTGGAGCGGTCGTTCGCCGACGCCGACCTGCTGGTCACCGACGTCTCTGCGGTCACCCTGAACTGGCTGCCCAGTGGCAAGCCGGTGCTGGTGACGCGCCCGCGGGTGCCCGTGCCGCCGTCGCGCCTCATGGACACGCTGCCCCTGCTGGACGAGGGCGCCGACGTGGCGGCCGTCGTGACCGAGCACCTGACCGCGGACCCCACGGCCACCGCCCGCCGTGAGCTGCTCGAGTACTACCTGGGTGACACGACGCCGGGCGTCGCGACGCAGCGCTTCCTGCAGGCGTGCGCCGACGCGATCGAGCTGCGCGACCGCACGTGGGCCGAGCACCGACGCCTCGGCGCGACGGGACCCTGAGTCACGCCGCAAGCGGCCGGTAGCGGTGGTTGCGTCGCCAGGTGTTGTTGATCTGGAACTCCGGCGCGACCCTCGCTCAGGCCCTGCTGCCCTGACGAGGCACCAGCAGCGCGACCATCGCGCCGGCGAAGGCCGCGCCCGCGCCGATGATGAAGCAGAGCTGGAAGGCCCCCTTGTCCGGGATCGCCACACCCGCGAAGTCCACCGTCTTGCTGGTCAGCACGGCCGCCATGACCGCGCCGGCGATCGTGGTGCCGACCGAGCGCATCAGCGCGTTGAGTCCGACGCCCGAGCCAGATTCCGACTCCGGGACGTTGTCCAGGATCAGCGTGGGCATGGCGGCGTAGCCGATGCCGACACCGGCGCAGGCGACCAGCGAGCCGAGCATGAGCTCCCACGGGGCGCTCATGAGGAAGAGCGTGACGAGGTAGCCGACCGCGATGACGGTCGCACCGACCGAGAGCGTGATCCGCGCACCGACGGAGGTGATCAGCCGGCTCGAGACCGGGGCGAAGAACATCATCATCAGGCCGCCCGGAGCCATCCACAGGCCGGCCTGCAGGATCGTCTGCCCCAGGCCGAAGCCGGTCTCCTCGGGCATCTGCAGCAGCTGCGGCAGCACGATGGACTGGGCCATCATGCCGAAGCCGATGAGGACGGCGGCGAGGTTCGTGAACAGCACCGGCGGGTGCGCGCTCGTACGCAGGTCCACCAGCGGATCGTGGTGACGCAGCTCGAACCAGCCCCACAGCAGCAGGACGACGAGGCCGCCGACGATCGCGCCGATCGTCCGGCCGTCAGACCAGCCCCACTCACTGCCCTTGCTGACGCCGATCAGCGCGGAGACCAGACCGACGGCCAGCCCGATGACGCCGACGACGTCGATCCTGGCGGGGTGCTCGTCGTGGACCCTGGGGATGACGACCAGGGTCGCCACGAAGACCACGGCGGCCAGCACGGCCGAGAACCAGAACAGCGCGTGCCACGAGTAGTCCTGCGCGATCCACGCGGCCAGCGGCAGGCCGAGGGCGCCGCCCACACCGAGGGTCGCACTGACGGCGGCGGTGGCGGTGGCGCGCTTCTCGACGGGGGCGACCTCGCGCACCATGCTGATCGCGACGGGGATGTATCCCATCGCCATGCCCTGCAGGGCGCGCCCGGCCAGGAACGGCGCGAGCGAGCTCGACAGGGCGGCGACGATCGAGCCGACGACGAGGATGCCCGCCGAGGCCACCATGACCTTCTTCTTGCCGTACAGGTCGGCCAGCCGGCCGGTCACGGGCATCGTCACCGCGGCCGCGAGGAGCGTGGCCGTGACAGCCCACGAAGCATTGCCCGGTGCCGTGTCCAGCAACTGGGGAAGCTCGCTCTGGATCGGGATCACGAGCGACTGCATCAGCGCGCCGGCGAGGCTGCCGAAGCACAGCACGAGGATCACCGCGATCGGCGGGAACCGGGTCTCGACGGGCGCGTCGACGGCAGAGGGAGAGTGCATGGAGAGGTCGTCCTGTCCGAACAGCGATGTGTAACTTACACACGCAGCGGATATGTAGACTACACATGTCGACGCCCTCGTCCCATCGGAGCACGCATGACGTCCCTCACGCAGGCCGCCGCCCGCGCCAACCCGGCCTGGGGCGCTCTGGCGGCGATCGCGAGGATCGAGCGGGGCCGCCGAGCCGCCGACAGCCTGCGCTTCAACCATGCCGACCAGCGGCTGCTGTGGATGTTCTCCGACGGCAGGCCGCGCACCCTGCGCGAGATCGCCGACGAGCTCGGCCTCGAGCAGTCGACGGTGAACCGGCAGGTGAACGGTGCACTCAAGGCCGGTCACGTGCGCCGGTTCCGCGAACCCGGCCAGAACGCGTGGCAGTTCCTGCCCGTCGACGAGACGATGGACGAGTTCACGCAGGACCTGCAGGATCACCTGGCCCTGCTGGAGCAGGCCCTCCAGTGCCTGCCGGAGAACGAGCGATCACGGTTCCTCGAGCACTTCGGCGCCTTCGCCTCCGCCTACAACGAGGCTGCCTCGCGTCGCTGATCGGGCTTACACTCGCCGGATGCACCGGATCTTCACGACCAGCTTCGCCGACGTGTACCCGCTCTACGTGGCCAAGGCAGAGCGCAAGGGGCGCACGCGCGCCGAGGTCGACGAGATCATCGAGTGGCTCACCGGATTCGACGACGCCGCTCTGCGCCGCCACCTCGACGAGGGGACGACCTTCGAGGAGTTCTTCGCCCAGGCCCGCCTGAACCCGAACGTCTCCCTCATCACCGGCGTCGTCTGCCACGTCCGCGTCGAGGACGTCGAGGACCCGCTCATGCAGCAGATCCGCTACCTCGACAAGCTCGTCGACGAGCTGGCCAAGGGCAAGGCGATGGAGAAGATCCTGCGCGCCTGAGGTGTCAGGCGGGCGCCCAGTGCGGATCGCGTCCGGCCCGGGCGACCAGCCGGTCGAGGACGGTCGCGTCCTCGGCGACCGGGACCGCGGGCCCGAACATGCCCGGCGTCCCTGCGGGATCGAACTCCTCCACGAACTCCAGGCAGGCGGCGGCCGTCGGGGCGTCGAGGGTGTACTCCCGGCCCGTGGCGCGGGCGAGGTCCCAGCCGTGCAGGACCACCTCGTTGAGCGCCACCAAACCGGCCACCGCGCCCGGCAGATCCACTCCCCCGGCCCGCGTCATGCCCTCCCAGGCCGAGTCCGCGCACCACGCCTTCACCAACTGCGGCACCTGCTCGCGCAGAGCATCGCGCCAGCCCGGTTCGAGGTCGGGCCAGCCGCCCGCGTCCGGGCTCGTGTCGGTCAACGGGCCGAACTCCTTGTCGGCAGCGGCCCGGAAGGCGAGGGTCAACCCGACGATGTGCTGGAGCAGCTGTCCCACGGAGACGCCCTCGCAGGGCGTGGGCCGGTCGAGGTGCCCGTCCTCGATGTCCTCGACGATCCCCATCAAGGTCCGGCAGGCCGGATCCAGCTCACACGTGTCCATACCCGCAGTGTCGTCGTCTGCCGGCCGTCGCGGAACCCCTGGCCTTGGCACGGCGGGGATCATGGGGAGGCGATGCCGGTCGACGAACGGAGGTCCGACATGACGGTCGAGGATCGTGAACGACTCGAAACGGAGCGGCTGCGAACGGTGCAGCAGTTGGCGAGCCTGAGCCGGGACTTCGACGCCGTCGTCGAGGCGTCCAAGGACTCCAACGCCGACGACGAGCACGACCCCGACGGGGCGACCGTGGCCTTCGAGCGGTCCCAGGTGGACTCGCTCCTGCAGCAGGCCCGCCGGCACCTCGACGAGATCGACGACGCGCAATCGCGCCTCGATGAGGGATCGTACGGAGTGTGCGAGAGCTGCGGACGACCGATCGCGGCAGCGCGGCTCGAGGCCCGGCCCGTGGCGCGCACCTGCATCGAGTGTGCGTCGGCACGGCGCTGACAGCAGTCAGGAGACGACGATGAGCTGGCCACGAGTGGGAGCGCTGCGCGGACTCGAGCTGGGGACGCCCGGTCGGATGCGGGAGCGACTGAACGGCCTGGTCCTGGCGGGGCAGAAGCGGGCCACGGCAGGGCTGCTGTCGGAGTACGAGACCGAGGGTGAAGAGCTCGAGCACGTCGGCGAACGGCTCGCACTGCTGGACGACCTGGGCGACCAGATCGCGACGGTCGAGATCACGGACCTGCAGATCGTGCCGTTCATCGACGTGCCCTGGGAGTTCGCCGCCGCAGAGGGCGAGGGCGACGCCGACCTCGAGGAGTGGCGGGACGGGCATCGCGGCTTCTGGGCGGCCGAGGGGACGCCCGTCGAGGACGACACTCCGATCGTGTGCCTGCGGTTCGTCCTGGTCTGACTCACGGGACTGTCTCAGGGGACGCCCGGCTCCTGGAGGTGCGCGGCGACGTTGATGACGCGACCGGTCGGGTCGCGGACGAAGAACCGGCGAATCCCCCACGGCTCGTCGCGCAGCTCGCGCACGACCTCCCAGCCGGCGTCCAGGGCGGCGCGGTGGGCCTCGTCCACGTCATCGACCTCCACGGAGACGTCGACCGTGGCCGCCTCCGGGTCGACCGCGGTCGGGCTGGGATACGTGACGATGACCTGCGTCGTCGGGGTGCTGGGAGACGAGAACATCAGCATCCCGTCCTCATCCATCGCGACCCGGAAGCCCAAGTAGGACTCGTAGAACGCGCGAGCGGCGGCAGGGTCGTCGGTGGTGAGCACGGGAATGGCGCGACGGATCTTCATGGTCTCAGCCGCAGAGGCAGAACGGGTGGCCCGCGGGATCGGCGAAGACCCGTGATCCGTCGGGGTTCGGCTGGTGCGCGAACCGGGTCGCGCCGAGTTCCAGCACGCGCGCCTCGGCGGCATCGAGATCGTCGACGCGGACGTGCAGGTGGGCCTGCATGGAGGACGCGGGGTCCGGCCACGCCGGCGGCTCGTGCTCGGGAGCGAGCTGGAACGAGAGGTGGAACGCCCCGTCCGGCGCACCGATCGAGTACCAGTCCTCGTCGGAGTGCAGGATCGGCCAGCCCGTGACGGCGCTGTAGAACGCGGCCAGGGCGGCCGGGTCTCGGCCCTCCAGTGCCACTCCGCTGAGCGAGCCCACGCTCCTCGCTGCCATACCTCAGGTCTAACCCCCCGGTCGTCCGCTGTCGACACCGACGACCCCGAGCCCTGTCAAATCCTCATCCCGTCCTCGTCCATGGCGACCCGGAAGCCCAGACAGGACGTGGAACTCACGGGCAACCGCGGGGTCGTTCGTGGTGAGCACCGGCATGGCGCGACGAATCCTCATGCTCCGCGGCCACTCACGCGCGCCAGAGCCTCGTGCTTTCCGCCATTCCCATCGGAAATCAGGGAGCACTGGACGCAGGGCCATCCTGAGAGGAGAGCGATACGGACCGCAGACCGTCTTCCGCAGCGGGGACTTCTGGGCGCATCTTCGGGGCCGTCGGGGTCCACGCCTTCAGGTTCTGCATGACCTCCCCGTAGAACTGATCGACGGACTTCACCACGGAATCGATGAAGCTGCCTTGGCCACTGCCACGCTTGGCGCCGGCTTTCGAGTCCATGGCGACGCGGAACGAACGAAGTTCCTTCGAGGGATCCGGGGCGAGCAACTTCGGATCCTCCCGTGCCACCGACAGGAGCTCCGCGTTTCCGGTTCGGGAGCGTACGGCGAAGGACTCCACCCGTGCACTGTCGGGCGCATCTCGCAGCTGGCGGAGCAACCAGTTCACGCGTGTGGTCTGTCGTCCTTCCTTGGGCGCATCGAGCTCGACGTGGCTGGTGATGAGATTGGCGCGAAGGTCGGCCGTCACCACGAGGTGCCCCACAGCATTCGGGATCCGGAGTGAACCTGTCAGGGTGCCGTTGGCTGCGAGGTCATTCATACGGTCCGCCAAGTACGCGGTGGGATTGGTCGCGCTCTTGCGGTCCACTACCTGCGACACATCGATACCGAGCCGACGGCCCAAGCGGAGCGCGAGATACTGCAACAGCGCATCGAACCGGGCGATCACCTCGGGAGCCACCTTGTCATTGGCGCGCAGTGTCCCTGCGGCCACCGCATCCCTGATGGAGACCCAATTGGGACCCATGTCGTCGAATTCCAATGCGCCGGACCGATCGTGTTCCAGATACCGGATCAGCTCACCGAGAATCCACGCTTGATCAGGGTCGGAGATGCCGCGGTGCTCTTTCTGGACAATCGCGGTGGACAGGACGTAGGACCACGACCAGTGGAAGATCTGCACCTTGCGAAGCTTGCGCTTGTCGACGGGTGTCGGATGCACGCCCGGCAACGACGGAACCTCGTTACTGATCGTGATGAGCGCATCGAAACCCTCACCCCGGGCGACGTCGAGGTAGTTGTCGAGTTGCTCGGTCTGTAGTTCGTTCTTCCCCGTCTTGACCTCCACCAGGGCGGTCCAGGTCTTGCTCCCCCGGGTCACGCGGATGAGTCCGTCGGGAATGACCTTCTTCCCCGACAGGTCGAAAGGGACCTCGATGTAGGTCGCAGGCACACGGGCCGGGGCGCCCAGTGGGCTGAGTAGGGCCTTGGAGAACTCGGGAACCGCGCCCATCACTGCCAGCAGTGCCGACGTCGCTCGCTTCTCCTGCTCCTGAGCGCCATTGATGCCGCTCGTCGGGATCAGGCGAGCCTCATGCCAGGCTTCTTCACTCAAGTAACTTCCCCCCGATCGGTCACAGGCTTGGGCCAATCAACCCTAATCACCGGACGAGGCACCCGCGAGCGCTTTTGCAAGGTCGGTCCGTGTCATCCCTGAGTCGGGCCGGCAGTCGCGGCGAGGTCCGGCGCGAGACGGATGAACCGGGTACCGCCCGTGACCGGATGATCGTCCATGAAGACGATCAGGCCCGACGCCGGCACCTGGACCGCACCCAGGTCATCCCCTCGGTGGGCAGCTCCTGGCGGACGATCTGCTCCCACCTCGAGCAGGGCCGCAGCGACGAGACCGCCCTCGAATTGGCGGACTACCTGGGGCGCGCCATCGACCAGCTCATCGACGCCTACCGCTCGCTCGACGCCGCGTCCTGAGCCCGGCGTGGCGACGCCGTCCGCCGGCGCTCATGACGCCTGGTCCTCGCCCAACGTCGCCATGACGTCGAACAGCTCCTGCCGCACGCCCTTGCCGAGCTCACCCCAGCCGGGCTCGTAGCCGTAGAGCTCACGCAGGGACACCTTCGAGCGCTGGCCGTCCAGGATGTCGATGTCGTCGGCCGTGATGAGGCCCGGATGGACGACGCCGACGGCCTCGGCGACCTTGAGCAGGTCGCGGCGCAGCGCCAGGACGTAGCCGGCCAGCCGGTGCTTCTTGAGCGTCGGGTCGAGCCCGCGGGTATAGCGCGGGTTCTGGGTGGCCACTCCGACCGGGCAGTGGTCGGTGTGGCACTTCTGCGCCTGGATGCAGCCGATCGACAACATGGCCTCGCGGCCCACGTTGACCAGGTCGGCACCCAGGGCGAACGCCACCAGGGCGTTCTCGGGGAGGCCCAGCTTCCCGGCCCCGATGAACGTCAGGTCGTCGGTCAGCCCGGCGGCCGCGAACCGCTTGTAGACCTCGGTGAAGGCGATCCGGAACGGGTACGCCACCGAGTCGGCGAAGATCATCGGCGCGGCCCCTGTACCGCCCTCGCCGCCGTCGATGGTGAGGAAGTCGACACCGCGGGTGCGCGGGACCATCTGCTCGACCAGGTCGTCCCAGAAGCCCAGGTTGCCCACGGCCGACTTGATCCCCACCGGCAGCCCGGTCGCGTCGGCGATCGTCTCCACGAAGTCGAGCATCGAGTCCACGTCGTCGAACGCGGTGTGCCGGCTCGGCGAGACACAGTCGACCCCCTCGGGAATGCCGCGGATCCGGGCGATCGTCGCGTCGACCTTCGCCCCCGGCAGCATCCCGCCCAGTCCGGGCTTGGCGCCCTGGGAGAGCTTGATCTCGATGGCCCGCACCGGTGCCGACTGCACCAGGTCGACCAGCCGCCCCAGGTCGAAGCGGCCCTGCTCGTCACGGCAGCCGAAGTACGCCGTGCCGATCTGGAAGACGAGATCGCCGCCGTGGCGGTGCGCCGGCGCGATCGACCCCTCCCCCGTGTTCTGCGTGCAGCCGGCCAGGGCGGAGCCCTCGTTGAGCGCCTGGATCGCCGGGTCCGACAGCGCCCCGAAGCTCATCCCCGAGACGTTCACGACCGAGGCCGGCCGGAAGGCGTGGCGCCGGCCACGCGGGCCGCCCAGCACCTTGGCGGACGGCAGGGGGACGCCCTCGCTGCCGTGCCGCGACGTGCTGGCGCCCGGACCGGCGAACGTGCGGTGCTTGATGATCGGGTAGCCCGAGCTGTGCTCCACGTCGTTGTCGGTGCCGAATCCGAAGTAGTTGTTCTCGCCCTTGCAGCTGGCGTAGATCCAGCGGCGCTGGTCCCGCGAGAACGGCCGCTCCTCGTCGTTGCTGGTCACGATGTACTGGCGCAGCTCGGGACCGACCGTCTCGACCCAGTAGCGGAAGTGACCGATCACCGGGAAGTTCCGCAACAGCGCGTGCTTGCGCTGGGTCAGGTCGTGCACCGCCACTCCGCCCAGCGCCGCTGCTGCCAGTCCCGTGACCGCGGCGCCGGCCCCTCGGCGCCTGCGTGTGCCTTCGTCCATCCCTCAGGTCTAACACTGCGAGGACGGCTGGTCGACCGCTCGCGGGTCCACACTGGAGGTAGCGGCCCGAACCGGCCGGCGGGGGACGATCGGAAGGACTGAGCATGTCCAAGTTCCTGATCTCGTTCGCCGAGGGCGCGATGGACATCCCGGAGGAGGAGATCCCCGCGGTGGTCGCGGCGGCCCATGCCGCGGTCGAGCAGGCCCGGGCGGCCGACGCCTGGGTCCTGGGCGGCGGGCTGATGCACCACGAGCTCTCGACCGTCGTCTACCCGGACGGCACGGTCGCCGACGGCCCCGACCCCCAACGCCACAGCCACCTCGCGGGCCTCGGCGTGGTCGACGTCGAGTCGCTCGAGGACGCCCTGGAGTGGGCGGCCACGTTCGCGGCCGCGTGCCGCTGCGTCCTCGAGGTGCGCGAGTTCATCCCCGATCCCGAGAGCTGACGTCCCCAGATGTGCTCCGCATTCCACCTTTCGCGGGAGATGAAAGGTGAGACTCAGAGCAAATCTCGGGGGCGGTGGTCGATGTCGTCACCGCCGCCGAGTGCGCTGCAGTCCACCGACGCCGCGCCCAGCGCGGCCAGCACCTCGCCGGGCCGTCGGTCGTCGGTGAACACCGGCCAGTGCTGCCGGCCGATCACCACGGGATGGCCGGGCCGTCCGCCGTAGGTCGCCCGGGCGACCGTCGTGACGTCCGCTCCTGCCAGTAGGCGCGCCACGGACCGAGGTGTCAGATCCGGGAGGTCCACGAGGGTCACGACCGCGACCTCGGCACCGCACGCGGCGAGCCCGGCACGCAGGGACGCGGCCGGACCGTCCGCCCAGTCCCGTGCCAGCACCACCTCGGCGTGCGCAGGGACCAGGTGCAGTGCCGTCTCGGCCATCGCCCCGAGGACGACGACCACCTCGTCGCAGCCGCCCTCCACCAGGGTGTCGACCGCCCGCGCGCACCACGGCCTCCCGTCGGACGCTCGGGCGAGCGCCTTGGGCATGCCGTACCGGCGCCCCTCCCCCGCGGCCAGCACGATGCCGACCGACCGGTCAGGCACGGCCCGCGTCCTTGCCGTACCGCGCCAGCACGAACGTCTCCAGCACCTGCGCAAGCGTGTAGAGCAGCAGCGACACGAGCGTCACGACGATGACCAGCGCCCAGACCTCGTTGTTCTTGGACTGCCCGGCCGCGGACACCACGGCGTACCCGATGCCCTTCCCGGTGGCGAGCCACTCGGCGATCAGAGCGCCGGTGATGGCGCCCGGCACCGAGATCCGGATCGCCGCGAAGAGCGAGGGCAGTGCCGACGGGAACGAGACCTTGAACAGGACGTCGCGCTCACTGCCGCCGTAGACCTGCACGACGTCGTGCATCTGCTTGCTCGACGAGCGCAGCCCGAACACGATGCCGACGAGCGCCGGGAACAGCACGACGATGCCGCTCATCACCGCCACCGTCGAGATCCCCCGGCCGAAGATCAGCCGGATCACGGGCGCGAGGGCGATCAGCGGCACCGCGCGCAGGATCATCGCGACCGGCATGACCGTGGACTCGACGCCACGCGACAGCACGATCGCGCCGGCCAGCAGGATTGCCGCGAGCATGCCCGCGGTGAATCCGATCGCCGCGTCGCGCAGCGTCACCATCAGCTGCTCCATCACCTCGGAGCGGTGCTGGGCGGCGTCGTCGCCGGTGATCAGGTACTCGGCGACGTCGCCGGGACCCTTCGCCACGAAGGGGTTGTCGACCAGCCCCACGACCAGGATCCACAGCAGGTAGACCATGACGACGACCAGCAGGGCGTTGCCGAGAGCGCGGGCCACCCCGCGACCGATCGTCAGCGCGACGCTCTCGCGGACCGGAGCCGCCGCGCTCACGCCGTCCCTCCCCGGAGCCACGAGGAACCCGGGATCGACGTCCCCGCCGACCACGAGGCGAAGATCCGGCCGACCAGGCCCAGGATCGCGTAGGCCAGACCCGCGACCAGCGCGCAGACGAACATGATCCCCCAGGCGCGCTCGACGTCGAGGCTCTGCTGGGCGTTGACCAACGCCGGCCCGACGCCGCGGTCGAGGCCGCCGATGTACTCGCCCAGGATCGCGCCGAGGAACGCCGCCGGCGCAGCGACCTGCAGCGCCGAGATGATCGCCGGCACCGCCGACATGAGCTGCACCTTCGTCATCTGCTTCCAGCGTCCGCCGCCGTACACGCTGACGACGTCGAGGCTCGTCGGGTCGGCGGACCGGAAGCCGAGCACCGCCCCGACGACGGTCGTGAAGAACACCGAGACACCCGCGAGGACGACCGCCGTGGGCGACGGATCGGTGGGCGTCTCCGGCGGCCCCAGGATGATGTAGAGGATCGGGACGACCGCCACGACCGGGACGCAATAGCTGATCACCGCGATCTGCGTGACGACCTTCTCGAAGAGCGGCACCAGCAGCACCACGGCCGCGAGCGCCAAGGCGATCAGGTTGCCCCAGAAGAAGCCGATGGCCGCCTCGGTCACCGTGCCGGTGAAGTTGCTCCGGTAGAACTCGAAGCCGTCGTCGGCGAACCCGGTGATCACGCCCCACGGCGTCGGGATCGCCTTGTCCGCGAACACCGTCGCGGCGGCCACGGCCCACACCAGCACGATCGCCCCGAGACCGATCGAGCCGGTGAGGACGGTCCTCGTCCGGGACTCACTGGCCATCGGCGGCCACTCCGTGCGCTCCGAACAGCAGCTCCGAGGCCCGGTCGTGCAGCGCGTGGAACTCGGGCGTGCGCATCATCTCCGGCACGCGCGGGCGGGGCAGGTCGACGTCGATGACCTCGACGACCCGTCCGGGGCGCGCGCTCATCACCGCGACCTGGTCGGACAGGAAGATCGCCTCGGAGATGCCGTGCGTGACCATGAGCGTCGTCGCGGGCTTCTCGGTCCAGATCCGCAGCAGCTCGATGTTGAGCCGCTGGCGTGTCATGTCGTCGAGCGCACCGAACGGCTCGTCCAGCAGCAGCACCGAGGGCTTGACCACGAGCGCCCGGGCGATCGAGACGCGCTGGCGCATGCCGCCCGAGAGCTGCGCCGGCTTGGCCTTCTCGAACCCCTCGAGCCCGACCAGCTTGATCAGCTCGGCCACGAGCGCCTCGTCGGCCGTGCGGCCCGAGACCTCGAACGGCAGCCGGACGTTCGACAGCACGCTGCGCCACGGCAGGAGCGCCGAGTCCTGGAAGGCGATGCCCAGCTCGTGGTTGCGACGCAGCTCCAGCGGCGACTTCCCGTCGACGAGCGCCGTGCCGCTGGTCGGCTTCTCCAGACCCGCCAGGATGCGCAGGATCGTGGACTTGCCGCAGCCCGACGGTCCCAGCAGCGACAGGAAGCTGCCCCGGTCGGTGAAGAGGGTGGCGTCGTCCAACGCGGTGACGCTCTTGCGCCCCATCGTGAACGTCTTGGTCAGGTTCTGCAGGCGGACGCCGGTGCCGAGGGAGCCATCGGCTCCCACGGCACCGGACGCGGCCAGCACTTCGGGCGTGCTCATCGATCCGTCAGCCCTTGAGGTCGGGCTTCTCCTCGTAGAGCTCGTCCAGCAGCGACAGGTCGAAGACCTCGTCGGCCTCGACGTCGATGCCGGCACCGGCCAGCGACTTCAGGTTCTCGGCCAGCAACTCGTCGCTGATCGTGAAGATGCCGTTCGTCGCGGTCTCGTCGGTGTTGATGAGGTCCTCGCACTGCACGGTGTTCTGCTCGATCTCCTTGGGCAGCTCGAGCTTGAGGTCCTTGCCGTACTCGTCGACGGCGAGCTTCGCGCCGGCCTCGAGGTCCGCGCACGCGTCCTTCCAGCCCTTGATCTCGGCCTCGAGGAACGCCTTGACCATCTCGGGCTCCTCCTCGATGGTCTGGTCGGTCGCGATGATCGACTCGGCGACGAACGGCAGCCCGTTGTCGGCGAAGGGCAGGTTGGTGACCTCGATGCCCTGCGACGCGACCAGAATCGACTCGTTGGTCAGGTACGCGACGAACCCGTCGACCTCCTTGTTGACCAGCGGCGCCGGGTCGTACTCGACGGGGACGATCGTGACCTCGTCCTCCTTGATGTCGTTCGCGGACAGCAGCGCCTTGAACAGGATCTCGTTGCCGCCGGCCTGCACGCCGATCTTCTTGCCCTTGAGGTCGGCGGGGGTCGCGATGTTGCCCGTGTCCTTGCGCGACAGGATCGTGAAGGGGTTCTTCTGGTAGGTCGTGCCGATGATCTTCAGCGGCGCGTCCTCCTGCGTGATCACCTGGGCGGCGGTCACGGCGTTCGTCAGGCCGAAGTCGGCCTTGCCCGACGCCACCAGGTTCTCGGTCGCGCCCGGGCCGGCGTTGAGCTTCACGCTGGAGAAGCCGGCGTCGGCGAAGTAGCCCTTGGAGTCGGCCATGAACTCACCCGCGAACTCGGCGTTCTTGACCCACGACAGCTGCACGGTCAGCGCGCCGAAGTCGGCCTCTCCACCCGAACCCGAACCCGAGTCCTCGGAGTCGGAGCCGCACGCGGCCAGAGTGAGTGCTGCGGCCGACAGCGCGACGGCCCACCGCGCGCCATGACCTCGACGGAACGACATCTTCATGGTGTGAACTCCCTAGTCCGAGCGACCTGTTCGACCGCTGCGACGAAACCCCCGTGTCAGGCCGTGACGCTATGAGCGGTTCGTTTCACGTCTCGACGCAGCCGATTACGTGGGCGTTAATCCTCGGCGGTCAGTAAGGGACGCGGTCGGCCTTGGACAGCCACGTGGTGAACGGTCGCTCGGCGTCGGCCGGACGGGCCTCCACCACCGCCGTCGGCCACGTCGACCGATCCCGGGCGAACAGGTCGTAGAACTCGCGATCGTCGAAGCCGCCGCGCGCCGCGTCGTCACGGTCGGCGGCGTAGACGACCCGGTCGACCCGGGCCCACAGCGAGGTCGCCAGGCACATCGGACACGGCTCGCACGACGTGTACAAGGTCAGTCCTGCCAGCGAGAAATCGCCGATCTCGCGGCACGCGGCACGGATCGCGACCACCTCGGCGTGGGCGCTGGGGTCGACGTCCGGGGTGACCCGGTTCCGGCCCGTCGCGATCAGCTCGTCCCCGCGGACGACCAGGGCGGCGAAGGGCCCGCCGCCGGCGTCGACGTTCTCGACGGCGAGGTCGATCGCCGTCCCCAACCACCGGATGTCGTGCTGTCGCGTCATGGAGCTCCTTCGGGACGGGGCGGACGGTCATCGTCGCAAGCGGGTGTTTCCTGTCCGTTTCGTCGCCGTCCCCCGCATGAAACACGCGTCTCTTAGTGTCGCCCCATGCTGCAGATCGCCACCACCCTTCGAGCCTGGTCGGCCGAGGGCCGCCGGGTCGCGGTGGCCACCCTGGTCGCCGTGGACGGCAGCGCCCCGCGGGGCGTCGGCGCCGCCCTGGCCGTCGACGACACCGGTCGCGTCGCCGGCAGCGTCTCGGGCGGGTGCGTCGAGGCCGACCTGGTGGCGGAGTGCGAGCAGGTCCTCGCGGGCGGACCGGCCCGACGGCGCCGCTACGGCGTGGGCGACTGGCTGGAGCCGGGCCTGATGTGCGGGGGCACCGTCGAGGTCCTCATCAGCGACGTCGCCGCGCTCGACGACGCGGCCTGGCACCAGGTCGAGCGCGCCGCCGCCGGGTTGGACGCGACCCTGTCGCTGGACGCCCTCGGCCGGGGCTGCGCCGACGACCCGGTGGTGACGCTCTCCGTGCGCCGGCCACGCCACCTCGTCGTCGTCGGCGCGGTCGAGTTCGGTGTGGCACTGGGCGCCCTGGCCGCGCGCACCGGCTTCGCCGTGACCGTCCTGGACCACCGCGCCACGTTCGCGACGAAGGAGCGCTTCCCCGACGCGACCGCGGTCGTCGTCGGCCCTCCCGGCGCGTGGATCGCCGAGCGGGGCTGGGCGCCCGACGACGCGATCTGCGTCCTGGGGCACGACCTCGGGCACGACACCCCCGCGATCCTCGCCGCACTGCGTGCCGGCGCGGGGTACGTCGGCGCGATGGGCTCGCGCGCCACGCACGAGCGCCGGGTCGAGGCGCTCCGCGAGCTGGGGGCCACGACCGCCGAGATCGCGCGGCTGCGCTCGCCGATCGGGCTCGACCTCGGCGGCTCGACGCCCGAGCACACGGCCGTGGCCATCCTCGCCGAGGTCCTCGCCGTCCAGCACGGGGCGACCGGTCTCCCGCTCAGTCGGACCGGCGGTCCCCTGCACCGCTGACCTGCTGCGCCAGTCGCCACACCCGGTCCCGGGTCATCGGCAGCTCCCTCGGCCGCACGCCGATCGCCTCGGTGATCGCGTTCGCCAGCGCGGGGGCCACAGGGTTGTAGGGCGCCTCGCTCATCGACTTCGCCCCTCGCGGGCCGAGTGCGTCGACGGTCTGGGCCAGGAGCACCTCGGTGTGCGGGACGTCGGCCATCTGCGGGACGCGGTAGTTGCGGAAGGTCCGGGTGACCACGATCCCGTCGTCCACCACGATCTCCTCCTGCAGCGCCGAGCCGATCCCCTGCGCCACGCCGCCCTCGATCTGGCCGCGCAGCTGCTCGGGGTTGATGACCACACCCGCGTCGGCGGCGTGCACCGACTGCAGGATCCGGACCTCGCCCGTGGCCGGGTCGACGGCGACCCGGAAGCCGTGCACGTTGAACGCGACCGACCGCG
Organism: Aeromicrobium senzhongii; assembly: GCF_014334735.1. NCBI lineage: Bacteria > Bacillati > Actinomycetota > Actinomycetes > Propionibacteriales > Nocardioidaceae > Aeromicrobium > Aeromicrobium senzhongii. The sequence goes on along the minus strand of NZ_CP060587.1, from coordinate 933,635 downwards.
GCGTGCCGTCGTGGCTGCCGTCGGCAGTCAGCCCTTCGGGCGCGATCCGCGCGAACGGCACGAGCGTCCCGTCCGGCAGCAGGACTCCGTCTCGACGGATCGCGCAGTGGCCGCTGTCGACGCCCGCGGCCCGTGCCGCGAGGGTCAGGAGCTCCGCGTGCAGGCGCTCGGCCGCGGTCTGCACGGCGCGACCCGCGACCACCGAGCCCGTGGACCCGAACGCGCCCGTGTCGTAGCCGGAGGACGCGGTGTCGCTCTGCAGCACCCGGACGCGGTCGGGCGTCGTGCCCAGCTCGGTCGCGACGAGCTGGACGTGCACCGTCGTGGTGCCGTTGCCGAACTCGGCCGTGCCCACCGCCACCGTGTAGACGCCGTACGGGTCGACCGAGACGGTGACGTGCGAGAAGTGCCCGCGCGGCGGGATCGTCGCGATCATCGCCATGGCGACGCCGCGGCCGGTGGGCCATCCCGCGGGCGCCGGGAGGCCTCGTCCGGACGCCAACGCCTCGTCCACGAGGTCGATGCACTGGTCCAGGCCGTACGAGCCCCCGTACTGCAGGTCGCCCTGCTCGGCCGACGTCACGACGAAGGGATCGCCGGGCACGACGGCGTTGCGGCGACGGAGCTCGAGCGGGTCGATCCCCAGCTCGCGCGCCAACTCGTCCATCGCCGACTCGAGTCCGAACATCACCTGACCCAGCCCGTAACCGCGGAACGCACCTGAGGGCAGCTGGTTCGTGTAGACCGCCTCGGCGTCCACCCGCTTGTTCGGGCAGCGGTACTGCGCCACCGACTCGTGACAGCCGTGGAACATCACGCCGATCGCGTGGTTGCCGTACGCACCGGTGTCGGTCAGGACGTCGAGCTTCATCGCGACCAGGTGGCCGTCGGCGTCCGCGCCCAGCGCGACCTCGACCCGCATCGGGTGTCGGCACGGCACGATCGTGAACTGGTCCTCACGGCTGAGCTCGTACTGGACCGGACGCCCGGTGCGCAGCACCGCCAGCGCGATCAGGTCCTCGACGAGCAGCTCCTGCTTGCCGCCGAAGCCGCCCCCGACGCGGGCGGCGATGACCCGCACCCGCTCGGCCGGCAGGTCGAACAACCGGGCCAGCTCGGCCCGCACCAGGAACGGCACCTGCGTGCTGGTGCGCACCACGAGCGTGCCGTCGTCGTCCAGCCAACCCAGGCCGCCGTGGGTCTCCAACTGGGCGTGCGAGACCCGTCCGGTCCGCCACGTGCCCGACACCGTCGCGTGCGCCGAGGCCAGTGCCGTCTCGACGTCCCCGTGCTCGTCGTGCAACTGGGCGACGACGTTGCGGGACGGGTCGGCGACGCGGGACTCGGCCGGGTCCTTGTCACCGTGCAGCACGGGGGCGCCGGGACGTCGCGCCTCCTCAGGGTCGAAGACGGCCGGCAGCGGCTCGTACTCGACCTCGACCAGCGCCAGTGCGGCCTGCGCCAGCGCGACGGTCTCGGCCACCGCGACCGCGACCCGCTGCCCGTGGAAGCGCAGCACCGGGTCGAGGATCCGCGTGTCGTCCGGGTCGTCGAGCCGGTTCTCGTGACGACCGGTGGAGTACAGGACGCCCGGGACGTCGTGGTGCGTCAGCACGAGGTGCACGCCGTCGAGCGCGGCCGCGCGGCGCGCGTCGATGCTCACGATGCGGGCGTGGGCGTGCGGACTGCCCAGCACCGCCACGTGCAACAGGCCCTCGGGGGCCGGGAGGTCGAGCGTGTACGGCTCCTGTCCGCTGACGATCCGCTCCGCCGCGGGCGACCGCGTCGACGTGCCGAAGGCCTGCCCGTCCTGCGGGGTCTGCACGTTGACGTTCCCCACGAGGGCATCGTGGATCGCGCGGTATCCCGTGCAACGGCACAGATTGCCCTTCATCGCCCGGCACCGGGGCTCGCGGTCCTCCAGACCCTCGTCGAGGGCCGCGGCCGTGACGACCATGCCGGCGGTGCAGAACCCGCACTGGAACCCGGCCGCGTCGACGAACCGGCGCTGGACGTCGTGCAGCGCATCCGGCGCACCGAGGCCCGCGACCGTGGTGACCTCGTGACCCACGGCTCGCACGGCCGGCGTCACGCACGAGTGCACGGCCTTCCCGTCCAACAGCACCGTGCAGGCGCCGCAGTCCCCGGCGTCGCAGCCCTTCTTGACCTCGGTTCCCCCGTGCTCGCGCAGGAACGTGCGCAGGCACTGGCCCGGCCGGGGCGACGTGTCGACGGGGGTCCCGTTGATGCGGGTCATGACAGCTCCTCGAGGATCTCGTGCACGCACCGGCGGGTCTGGGCCCGGCGCCAGTCCGGGGCACCGTGGGGGTCGTCGTACCACCGGCCGACCAGGCCCAGGACCTCGTCGACGGAACCGCGATCGACGTCGAGGACCCACGGGCGCCGGGTCGCGCCGGTGATCGTCACGAGGACGCGGTCGCCCACGGACCGGCCGATGACGACACCGCCGGACCGGCCCATGTCGGTGAGCGCGAAGCGCCGGAAGGCGGCCGGACGGGCGAGCACCTCGCGGTCGATCTCGAAGGACCGCACCACCTCGCCGGGGGCCAGGGAGGTCCGCCGCACCCCGCGCACCAGGTCGGCCACCGGTTCGCGGCGCTCCCCCGCCGTCCCGAGCACGACCGCCGTGGCACCCAGTCCCGCCAGCAGCGACGTCATCGCACCGGCCGGCAGCGCGAGGCAGACATTTCCGCCCACCGTCGCCGCGCCCCAGATCTTGGTCGACATCACGAGCGACTCGGCGCACGGGCGCGCGACCGCCCACGCCGGCAGGTCGGACGTCTCCGCGCGCTCGACCAGCTCGGCGACGGTGCAGGTGGCCGCGATCGACACCCCGGTGGGTTGCTCCTCCCATGCCGGCCAGCCCAGAGCCGTCAGGTCGACCAGGCCGCGCACACCGGGCTGCGGCTCGGAGAACAGCCAGGTGCCGCCGGCCACCCACGTCTCGCCCGGAGCCAGGCGCAGGTCGGTCCCGGCCGCCCGGAACGTCTCGACGGTGTGCAGGTCCATCAGGTCACCCGGCCTCGATCTCGCCGACGAGGCGGTAGGACGCGTCGATCGCCGCCGCCCGTGCCGTGGCATCGGGGCCCACCCGGTCCAGCACGCGCGCCGACAGGGCCGCCACGACGCTCATCGCCGCCGCGTAGCTGTCGAACGCGGTCTGGGTCGACGCCCCGCACTCGATCCAGACGTCGCCGTGGCGCGCCAGCCGTCGCCCGGACGGGTCGCCGAGCAGCACGACCGGTGTGCCCTCCTCGCGCAGCAGCCGCAGCAGCCCGGGCACCTGCGGGGGCCGCCGCCGGAACGCGACCACCACGGCGGCGTGTTCCGGCCCGAGACCCACGAGATCGTCGGACAGCGACTGACCCGGCGCCGGCGAGACACGCACGCGCGCGCGTGCCTGGCCCAGTTGCTGGGCCAGGTGGAGCGCGACCGGGTAGCTGTTGCGCAGCCCGACGACGGTGACCGACGCGCTGGCCGCCAGCAGCTCCGCCGCGCGCTCGATGGCCGGCTCGGCCGTGTGCAGCACCCGTTGCAGGTGCTCGGTCTCGGCCCTGACGTGGTGCTCGACCGAGGGAGCACCGTCGACCGTGACCGGCACGCCCGAGCTGCGCATCGTGCGCAGCTGCTCGCGCACCTGCGTGAAGTCGTCGTAGTCGAGCCGGCGGAAGAGCCGGCTCATCGTCGCCTTGGAGACGCCGGCCAGCTCGGCCAGCTCGGCCGCGCGATAGATCGCCAGGTCGTCCAGGTGGTCCAGCAGGGCATCGGCCGCCCGGCGCTCCTGGGGCGAGAGCGTCGGGTAGCGCTCCGCGATCCGCGACTCGATGGGGCGCACGTCCGACGTGTCGGTCATCATCCCTCCACCCGCTCGGCCACCGCGAGCACGGCCCGCTCCAGGGCGTCGAGGGCCCGCGCGACGTCGATCTCGCGCACGTCCTCGTCCGGGTGGTGGCTGATCCCGTCGTGGCAGCGGACGAAGAGCATCGCCACGTCCGTGACCGCGCCGATCGCCATGGCGTCGTGGCCGGCCCGGCTCCACAGCCCCATCGGGTCGGGGTCGGCCGCCGCGGCGATGCCCTCGACGATGGCGTCGGTCAACCACGGCGCACAGGGCATCGCGGGGGCGCGATGGGTCTCGACGACCGTCAGTCCGAGACCGCGCGCGTCGCAGATCCCCTGCAGCTCGACCTCCAGTCGCTTCCACATCGCGTCGCGGTCCTCGTCGGTCGCGGCCCGCAGGTCCAGGGTGAAGTCGGCGCGGCCCGCGATGACGTTGACCGCCCCGGGGTGCGCCTCGATCCGGCCCACGGTCGCGATGCACCCCGAGGGACGCACCAGCCGCTCGACCGCGGTGATGCACTCGGCGGCACCCACCAGGGCGTCCTTGCGTCGCTCGTAGGGCGTGCCGCCGGCGTGCCGGGCCTGGCCCAGGACGCTGATCACGAATCGCCGCGCGCCCGCGATCGCGGTGACGTAGCCCAGCGAGGCGTCCGCCTCCTCCAGGTACGGGCCCTGCTCGATGTGCGCCTCGAGGTAGCCGACCAGCTCCTCGGGGCGACGGGCCGCCTCGCCGACGCGATCGGGGTCGAGCCCGAAGTCGGCGAAGGCCCGCCGCAGGGTGGTGCCGTCCGCGTCCCGCAGCCGCCACCAGGCGGGATCCCACGTGCCCGCCACGGCGCAGCTGCCCAGCAGGGCCTTGCCGAACCGGGCTCCCTCCTCGTCGCCGAACCCGACCACCTCGAGCGCGAAGGGCAGGTCCCCGACCCGATCGCCCAGTCGCTCGGCCACGGCGACGGCCAGAACCACCCCGAGCATCCCGTCGTAGGAGCCCGCGTCCGGCACCGTGTCGAGATGCGAGCCCAGCAGCAGCGCGGGCAACCCCGGCGCACGGCCCTCGCGCCGGCCGTACTGGTTCCCGGCCGCGTCCTGCCACGTGGTCAGCCCGGCCCGGGTCATCCACCCGGCCACGAGCGCGTTGGCCGCCGCGTGCTCGGGCGTCAGGTGCACGCGCTCGAGGTGCGTGGGATGTGCGGAGTGCTGGTCCAGCTCGGCACAACGGGCCAGGACCTCGGCGGCGGTCGTCATGCGTAGACCTCCTGCGCCGCACCGACGCCGCCACCGGCCGTCACCGGGACCCCCGCCGCCCGCAGCACCTGCTCGAGCGCGGCCAGGGTGACCAGCACGGCGTCCTTGCGGGCGTTGTGGCCCATGGTGCCGATCCGCCAGACCTTGCCGTGGAGCGGTCCGAACGAGGTCCCGATCTCGATCCCGAAGTCCTGCAGCAACGCCGCGCGGGCGCCGTCGCCGTCGACTCCCTCGGGGATGTGCACCGCGACGACGTTGTGCATCTTGTGCGCGACGTCGCCGAACACCTCCAGGCCCAGTCCCCGGACGCCGGCCAGCATGGCGGCACCGTGCAGGCGGTGCCGCTCCACCGCCACGTCGAGACCCTCGTCGACCAGCAGCCGTGCGCACTCGCGAGCCCCGTAGAGCATCGTGGTCGCCTCGGTGTGGTGGTTCAGCCGGCGCGGGCCCCAGTAGTCCATGATCTGGGCGAGATCGAGGTAGTTCGAGGCGATCGGCACACCGTGCCCGACGTCCTCGGGCTCCGCGATCCCGGCCTCGACGTGACGCCGTCCCTCGATGACCCGGACGGCACGCTCGCCGATCGTGATCGGCGCGCTGCCCGCCGGCCCGCCGAGGCACTTCTGCAACCCCGCCGTCGCGACGTCGACCCCCCACGCGTCGACCTCGAACCGATTGCCCCCCAGGGTCGCCGTGGCATCGCAGTACAGCAGGGCGTCGTGGCGCCGGCAGATCTCGCCCAGGTCGTCGAGCGGCTGGCACATCGTGGTGGCGGTGTCGCCGTGGACCACGGCCACCACCTTCGGGCGCACCGCCGCCACGGCCTCCTCGATCAGCTCGGGCGTGAACACCGTGCCCCAGGGCGTCTCGATCGTGTGGACCTCGGCACCGCAGCGCCGGCCGATCTCCGCCAGCAGGTGACCGAACCGCCCGAACACCGGAACGAGCACTCGGTCACCGGGCTCGAGCAGGGAGACCAGCGCGGCCTCGATGCCGGCGCGCGACGTGCCGTCGACGAGGAAGGTCTGCTTGTTCTGGGTGCGGTAGACCCGCCGGTAGAGCTCCATCGTCTCGTTCATGTACGCCGTCATCGCGGGGTCGTACTGGCCGACCAGCTGGGCCGACATCGCGCGCAGCACGCGTGGGTCCGCCGTGATCGGGCCAGGCCCCATCAGCAGTCGCGGCGGCGGATTCACGGGCAGGCTGGTCATCGGTCGTCTCCGAGGTCGGGTCGGGACACCAGGCGCCCGAACGTGGGATCGAGGTCGTGCCCCGCGACGAGGCGGCCGCGCAGGACGGTGCTGGTGACCCGGCCGTCCAGGCGCATCCCGTCATAGGCCGAGATGGGGTTGCGGTGCGCCAGTCGCTCGGCGTCGACGTGCCAGGTCGCGGCCGGGTCGTGGATCGCCACGTCGGCATCGGCGCCCACCTCCAGACGACCCTTGCGGTCGAGGCCCACCAGGTCGGCGGTGTTCCGCGACATCCACCGGCTGACCCGGTCCGGGCCGATGCCACGCCGCGCCGCCTCGTGGGCGACCGCGCCGAACCCGACCTGCAACCCCGAGACGCCACCCCACGCCTGCTGCAGGTCGCCGTCGCCGCGGCTCTTCTCGGCCGCCGTCGAGGGTGAGTGGTCGCTGACGACGCAGTCGATCAGGCCCTCGTCCAGCGCCTGCCACAGTGCGTCGCGGTTCCCGCTGTCGCGGATCGGCGGGCAGCACGCGAACTCCGGGGCCGCGTCCGGGATCTCCTCGGCGCTGAAGCACAGGTAGTGCGGGCAGGTCTCGACCGTGAGCCGCAGCCCTTCGGCCCTGGCGTCGGCGATGACATCGAGCGCCCGGGCGCTCGACAGGTGCAGCACGTGCACCCGCGCCCCGGTCTCGCGCGCGCCGTCGATCACCTGCCGGATCGCCGCGACCTCGGAGGCGTCCGGGCGCGAGGCCACGAAGTCGCGGTAGGACCGGCTGGAGAGGGCTGGCGTCTGCGCGAGGATCGCGGCGTCCTCCGCGTGCACGATCATCAGCCCGTCGAACCGGGCGACCTCGCGCAGCGCGGCCAGGAACTCGTCGCGGTCCAGCGGCGGGAACTCCTCGACACCGGACGGCGACAGGAAGCACTTGAAGCCGAAGACGCCCGCCTCCCACATCGGCTCGAGGTCGGCCACGTTGCCGGGCACCGCACCGCCCCAGAAGCCGACGTCCACGATCGACTGCCCCTGCGCCGCCCCGCGCTTGAGCTCGAGGCTCTCGACCGTCGTGGTGGGCGGGATCGCGTTCAACGGCATGTCGACGAGCGTCGTCACACCACCCCGGGCGGCCGCCTCGGTGGCGGACCGGAACCCCTCCCACTCGGTGCGACCCGGCTCGTTGACGTGGACGTGCGTGTCGACGACGCCGGGCAGGACGAACGTGCCGTCCGGAGCGTCCAGCACGGCCCCGTCGACCACCTCGCCGAACGGCTGGACCGCCGCGATCCGGCCGTCGCGCAGCAGCAGCGTCGCCGCCCGGAACTCACCGTCGACCAGCACCTGGCGGCCACGGATGGCATCGAGCCGCATGCTCAGCAGAACCCCGCCACGGTGGCCCAGGCCCGGGGCGCCTCCGGGGCGCCCTCGCGCTGGACGGTCGCCTCGATCAGTCCGTAGGGGCGGTCGGCGGCGAAGAACACCTCGTTCGGGTTGTCCAGGCCGAACGGCGCCAGGTCGACGAGGAAGTGGTGCTTGTTGGGGCACGAGAGCTTGACCTCGGCGACCTCCGGGAACTGCTCGAGCACCGCACGACCCATCGCGAAGATGGTCTGCTGCAGGGCCAGCGAGTGCAGTCCCGCGAAGGTCTCGAGCATGGCGTCGCGGATCGCCGCGTAACGCTCGTTCCAGTCACCGAGGTCGGCCGAGGTGTACCGCCACCACGCCGTCACCGAGGTGGCCAGGATCCGGTCGTCGGTCTCGGCCAGGGTCGTGTACCGGTCGCGTGGGAAGCCGTGGAACTCCGAGCCCGTCGTCTTCATGACCGTGCAGTCGGCGAACCCGGCGAGCACCCACGTGTCGGCGCCGTCCGTCTGCACGAGCGTCGTGCGGACCTCGCGTCCCTCACGCAGGAAGGCGTGGTCGTGGGGCCGACCGTCGACCGCGATCCGGTCCCAGGCGTACAGCTGGGACTCCCAGCGGCCGCCGGTCACCTGCTCGAAGCCGTCGACGAAGTGCCGGCCCAGCGTCGTCAGGAACTGCTCGGGCGAGCCGATCCCGTGCTCGCGGGCGAAGGCGTAGACCGTGTTCTTCTGGGTGTCGGTGGCCACGACGTGACTGTTGTCGCCCGCCGTGTGGCAGTCGGCGAAGTCGCCGCGCAGCTGGGTCGTGACGTTGAGGTCCTCGACGCGGTGGACGTCGGTGTCGCGCGTGACCCGGACCAGCCGGACCTCCGCCTTGCCGTACTGGTTGGGTCCCAGGACGATGTCGCCGTGCGCCATGCTCAGCTCCCTCGGTAGGCGGTGTAGGAGAACGGGCCGAGCAGCAGGGCCACGTGCAGGTGGGGACGATCGGGCTCGACCTCGAACGTCAGCTGGACCGACGGGAAGAACGTGTCGCGGTACTGACCGGCGAACCAGTCCCCCGTGGCGTACTCGAGCGTGTGGGCTCCCGCGGCGAGATCGCCGTCGAAGGCGATCCGGCCGTCGGCGTCCGTCTCGAGGGTCCGGGCGCCGTCGAGCGTGACCGTGATCGCGGCGGCGGGCCGGCCGCGGGCGGAGTCCAGGACGTGGGTGGACAGGGTGGTCATGAGAACGATCCCTTCAGCCGCAGCGCGGCGATCTCGCGGAGCTGACCGGCGGTGACCGCCAGCTCGGTGTCGGGGTCGTTGCCCAGCCGGCGCTCGAGCTGCTCGAGGATCTCCTCGGCGTCACGGCCGGCGGCCCGGACCAGGAAGATGCGGCCGAAGCGGTCCTCGTAGCGTCGATTGCCCTCGGCCAGTCGCGCCACCGTGTCCGTCGAGCGGTCGACGCCCGACTGCTCCTGCTGCGACAGGCCGGCGCCGGCACCCGAGCCGGGGTGGCGCTCGCCGATGCGGGGGTGGTCCGCCAGGGCCTCCTCCACCTCGGCCGCGCCCCACCGGGCGCTCAGCGCGTCCGCCCGGTCGAGCAAGGCGTCGAGGCTTCCGTACGGTCGGCCCGCGACGACGGCGTCGACCCACGACTCGACGGCGGCGCACGCGCGAACGAGCGCTGAGGCGGCGGCCGGGTCGGCCTCGTCGAAGCGGGTGAGGTCCATGCGCCCTGACGCTAGGTGGGCGGTGTTACGCGAGCTGCAACGATCGTTTCAGGGGCGTAAACGTTGTGCGTGATCGACGGCGAACGCCAGCAGGTCGCGGTCGCGGCCCGGCGCGGCGATCAGGCTCACCCCGCACGGCAGCCCTTCCTGCGTGGTGGTCGGGATGCTGATCGCGGGAAGGCCCCCGAGTCCTGCCAGGCAGGTCAGGCGCATCGTCGCATCGCGCACCCGGCCCGGATCCGAGCCCAGGACCGGGGCGACCGAGGACGCCGAGGGTAGGACGACGACCCGGTCGCCGACCAGGTCGCGGATCGCCTGTCGCGCCTCGGCCACCCCGGTGGCGGCGGCGGACGCCTCGTCGGGAGTGACCTGCGCGGCGGCCTCGAACCGACTCCGCACGTCGGGTCCCAGCACGTCGAGCCGGTTCCGCAGCCACGACCCGTGCGTGGCCCACGCCTGCGCCGCCTGGTGCACGCGGAACGCCTCGCGCCAGGACTCCAGATCGGTCAGGTCCCACGACTCCTGCCGGGCCGACTCGCCCTCGGCGAACGCCGCGACGGCGTCGGCCACGTCCGGCTCGGCCAGGGCCCAGAGCTCGGGGACGGCGACGACCTCGCGCACCGGCCGCGGAGCCGTGTCGGGCAGCAGCACTCCACCGACCCGTGCGAGCAGCTCCGCGTCCCGCGTGAGCCAGCCGACCGCGTCGAAGGCGGGCGCCAGCGCCATGGCCCCTGCCGTCGGGACGGCCCCGTGGGTCGTCCGCAGCCCGTACAGCCCCTGATAGGCCGCCGGCACGCGGATCGAGCCACCGGTGTCCGTGCCCAGGCCGATCGTCGCGTGCCCCAGCGAGACCGCGCTCGCCGAGCCGGAGCTCGATCCTCCGCCGATCCGCCCCGGTGCGCGCGGGTTGGGCGGCGTGCCGTGGTGCGCGTTGGTGCCGGCCAGGCTGTAGGCGAACTCGTCGGTGCGCGCGATGCCGCGCACCGCGGCGCCTCCTCCGGTCAGCATGCGCACCGCCCACGCGTCCGACGGCTCGACCCGGGCCTGGTCCAGCCACGCCGGGTTCCCCGCGCCGACCGGGTGTCCCGCGACGGCGAAGAGGTCCTTGACGGCGACGGTCTCGCCGTCGAGCGGCCCCGAGCCCGTGGGCCGCGCCAGCGGGTCGCCGACGACGCGCCAGACGCGCGAGTCGAATGCCGGGGCGGGCACGGCCACGTGGGCGGCCATGACCCGCCACCCGTCGACGCCGCGTCGCCAGACCTGGGTCTGCTGACCGCGGCCCCCGCGTTCCAGTTCGGTGATCGCGACGACGAGCGCATGCGCAGGACTCAGCGACCGGACGTGCACCTGCAGCACCGAGCGGGCCGGTGCGCCGCCGCGTCCGCCGCGGAACCGGCTGATCTGGTCGTGACCGACGAGCAGCCCGGCCGCGTCGCCGCGCAGGGTGTCGTGTCCCTGCGCGAAGAGCCGGTCGAGCATCGCGAGGTCGTCGGACATCAGGGCGCGCTCATAGGCCCAGAAGGCGTCGAGCAACCCGTCCGGCGCGGGATCGCCGAGTACGTGGGTCATCGGAAGTCCTCCAGCCGGATCCGTGCGTGCACGCCTTTCACGAGATCCACCACCTGGCTGATGTTGAAGTCCGTCGCGGCGCTCAGGTACGCGTAGGCGTGCGCCGGATCCATCCCGTACCGCGCAACCAGCAGGCCGATCGCGGCCCGCACGCAGTTCTGCACCGCGACGTCGAGATCGGGGTCCATGCCGGTGGGCACGAGGAACTCGCTGGTCCGGGCCAGCGGGCCAGCCACCTCCCCGAACTCGCGCAGCGCGTCCTCGCGAGCGACGACGTCGAACCGGATCGTGGCCCGCAGCGAGGCCTCCATCGCCGTCAACGCCACTTCTCCGTCGCCCTGCGCGAAGTGGGGATCGCCCACGTACGCGAGTGCGCCGTCGACCTGGACCGGCAGGTAGAGCGTCGATCCCGCGGTCAGCAGGTTGATGTCGATGTTGCCCCCGTGCGGCCCCGGCGGGACGCTGTGCGGCCGCGCGTCCCCGGCGACCGCCACCCCCATGATCCCCAGGAACGGCGCCAGCGGGAACCGCACGGTGCGGGCGTCGTCCGGCCCGTAGGCGATGTGCCCGTACCCGTCCTCGGCGCGGGCGAACACGCTCATCACGTCGCCCGTGGCGGGGTACTCCCCCGGCAGCGCCCCCCGTCCGTGACGGTTCGAGACGACCCCGTACGGCACGCGGGGCACCGCGCCGACGACGGTCATCGCCAGCAGGTCGCCCACCCGGGCGCCGCGGACGGCCACCGGTCCGGTCACGACGTGCGGGCCGTCCACCCCGAAGGTCCGCGGGACGTCGGCGCGGGCCAGCGCCACGGCGTCGTCGAGCACGTCCACGCCGTGCCGCTCGAAGAACGCGCGAGGGTCCCGGCCCTGGTCCTCGAGGATCCCCTCGTGGCTGATCGTGTCGAACACGACCGTGTCACCCGGATCGACGGTCAGCACCGGCCGGTCGGCCGCGCACGGCAGCCGACCCCACAGGACATGGTCGAGGGAGGCGGGCAGGTAGGTCGTCCTGCCCGTCAGGCCGACGCCGGTGTGCAGGACGGTCATCCCGCGAGCGTAGGCAGGTCGTGTAACGCCGCCGTGACGCGTCGATGACACTCCGGTCGCCGATGTGGACCATGATCGAGAGGTGATCCGACGCCTGCCCGCCGAGCGCCAGCACCTCATCCTCATGCTGGCGCTGACGTTCTCGACCGGCATGATCGACGCCGTCGGATACCTCGGACTCGATCGGGTGTTCACCGGGAACATGACCGGCAACGTGGTCATCCTGGGCATGGGCCTCGCGGGCGCCGAGGACCTGCCGGTGCTCGGCCCAGCGCTCGCGCTGATCGGCTTCCTCGTCGGCGCGGCATTCGGTGGGCGCGTGCTCAAGGGCGCAGCCAAGGGCTGGTCAAGGCGCACCACCGTGCTGTTGGTGCTGGTCGGCGTGGTGATCATGGGACTGTCGGTGGCGATCTTCCTCGACCCCGAGCCCACCCGGCCCGTGGCGTTGACGCTCAGCACCCTGCTCGGCACCGCGATGGGGGTGCAGGCCGCCACGGCACGCCTGATCGGGGTCAAGGACGTGACCACCGTCGTGATCACCTCGACGCTGACGGGACTGGCGGCCGACTCGGTGCTGGGCGGCGGCACGGGTGCCGACAGCGGTCGCCGGTCCGCGGCCGTGCTGCTCATCCTGGCCGGCGCCGGAACCGGGGCAGCCCTGCTGACGTGGCATCTGGGCGCCGGACTCCTGGCCGCGGCGCTCATCACCTTGCTCGTCGCGGCCGTCGGTGCGCGGTCTCCCCGGACCGACTGACGCGCTCCGGCGTCAGCCCTTGGAGCGCGGGACCGGCGGCGGCGCCGGTCTCCACCTCGTGCACGTTGTAGGTGATCTCGTCGTACTCGAGCTCGATGTAGGTGAACCATCCGTCCGGCCCCAGCCAGCGCGCGGCTCCCCGGGTCAGCACCCGCAGGCCCTCCACGTCCCGGTGGGTGCGCAACGGGGTGGACCAGGTCTGCGGGGTGAAGGAGCGGCCGTCGGCCGAGGCCCGCGACCGGTCGTCCGAGACGAAGTCGACGAGGTCGTCGCGCTCGTCGAACGTCAGGACGGCCGACACGCTCTGGGTTCCCAGGGTGAACACACCGCGGACCTGCCGCTTGCCGACGGAGGTCCACGTGATGGGAGCGTCGACGATGGCGCCCGGCGCGAGGACCACGAGGTCGTTGAAGACGGTGACCGTCTCCGCGCGGTCCATCTCCGGCCCGGCCGCGTCGGTCACCGTGACCAGGGACAGCACCTTGGCCCGCATCGTGGCCCGCCCGTCCGCGAAGCAGTGCAGGACCGTGACGGGCACGCCCGAGCGGGACGCGATCATGAGGAACGTGCGTGTCGGGTGGTCGCCGAACGTGTTCACCTGCCGGCCCCGGAACGGCATCCACTCGCCGTCCGGGTCGCTGCGGATCCGGCCGTGGAACCGGGCGTGGAGGGTCGCCTCCCGCGGCTCCCCGTGCCGCAGCGAGCGGCGGATGTACGCCGCCAGCGGCTCGGGCAGCCCGGCCAGCTCGTCCTCGGTCAAGGGCCTCGGATCGGGCGCCACCGAGGCGAGCGCCTCCTTGGACCGCCGCCGCCACTGGGCCCGGAAGCTGGGCGGCCCGCGCAGCAGCAGCGAGTACACCGCGACGAAGATCAGCAGGACGTTCACCAGGGTGCCCGACTTCGAGACGCTCCAGGACGTCATGATCGCCGCCTCGGACGTCACGGCGGCGACAATCGCCAGCAGCCACCACCAGGTGGGGGCGCCGAGGGCGGCGAGCAGGGCGGCCGCCAGCAACAGGATCGCCGCGGCCAGCCACAGGACGCCGAGGCCCGGGGACCGCGCGAGCATGGGGTCGTCGACCCACCCGAACCGCTGGGCCGCAGCCAGCAGATGAACGAACCCGTGCAGCACGAGGATCGCCACCACAGCCCAGCGAAGAAGATTCGTCATGACCTTCTCCCCCTCCCCCTGGTTCCACTGTGCTCCCGTGCGGGGCCTTGCGAAAGTTCACCGCGACGGCGGCGTCCGGTCACACCAGGGCCGTCCCGATCGTCAGAGGGAGGACCAAGGGACGTGGAAGGGTGAGGACCATGCAGCAGGACGAATGGTTCGAGGCCGAGCGGCCGCGTCTGGTGAGGATCGCGAGCCGGATGCTCGGCGACGCGAGCGAGGCCCAGGACATCGTGCAGCAGGCGTGGCTGCGCTGGCACGGGACCGATGCCGAGATCGAGAACCTGCCCGGCTGGCTGACGACCGTCACGACGCGGCTGTGCCTGGACCGGCTGCGGTCGCGCACCCCGGTGCCGGTCGACGACCTCGATCCCGGTGAGACCGTCGGCGACCCCGCGGACGACGTGACCCTGGCCGACACCGTCGGGGCCGCGCTGAGTGTCGTCCTGGATCGGCTCAGTCCCGGCGAGCGCGTGGCGTTCGTGCTGCACGACTCGTTCGGCTACGAGTTCACGACGATCGCGGAGCTGCTGGACACGACCCCCGCGGCCGCGCGCAAGCTGGCGTCCCGCGCCCGGGCGAAGGTCCGCCAGCCCTCCCCCGAGGACCGCCTGGCCGACTGGGAGGTGGTCGACGCGTTCATGGCCGCGGCGAAGAACGGGGAGTTCGAGCGGCTGCTGCAGCTGCTGGCGCCGGACGCCACCGTGACCGCCGACCGCGCGGCCATCCTCGTGGGCACTCCGGAGCACATCGAGGGCCGCGACGAGGTGGCGACCTTCTTCAACGGCAGCGCCCACGCCGCCCTCCCGGTGTTCGTCGAGGACCGGCCCGCCACGGCCTGGTTCCACCTCGGCCAGGCCAGGGTCGTCTTCGACTTCACCGTCGAGGACGGGCAGGTCACGGCGATCACGTTCCGCGCCGAGCCCGACGTGCTCGCCCACGTCGTCCGCCGCGACGGAGCGGACCCGCGCGGCTGAGGCCGGTCACACTTCACCCACCCCGATCGTCATCAGGACACAGCACGGCACCGGAAAGAGGAGAAGCCATGAAGACCATGACCTGTCGCCAGCTCGGCGGCCCCTGCGAGCTCGCGCACCGCGGCGAGACCGCCGACGACGTCATCGCCGCCCAGGACCAGCACCTCAAGGACGCCGAGAAGGCCGGCGACGCGACCCATCAGGAGGCGCGCGACGCGATGAAGGGCCGTTGGCGCCACCCCAAGAAGTCGCTCGGTTGGTACAACGACATGAAGAAGTCGTTCGCCGGGCTCCCCGAGGACTGACCGGGCCACGCCCCGGGTCACGCTCCCGCGCGGACCCGGACGATCTCGGACTCGGCCGGGAGGGTGGGGCCGTCCGGGCCGCGGAATCTCAGCGGGAGGCCCCGTGCGGTGTCCCACGCGAGGCTGTCGGTCACCTGGAGGTGCACGTGCGGCTCGGTGCTGTTGCCCGAGTTGCCGCAGGCGCCCACGACGTGGCCCTCGGCCACCTCGTCACCGACGGCGACCCGCACCGAACCGCGCCGCAGGTGGGCGAGCAGGACGAACGGGCCACCCTCCCCCGTCGCGATCACCACGTGGTTGCCCGCGATGGACGCCGCACCGGCCCGCACGCGCCGCGCCTGCGTGAGCGCGTAGCCCAGCAGGAACGGTGCGGATCGCCGCGCCTCGTGGTCGGGCTCGCCGTCGTGGGCCACCACCACCCGGCCCGGACAGGGCGCCAGGATCGGCGCGCCGAACCCCACGAACGCCTCGGGCGGTTCGGTGGCCACCGCCGCCCGCCACGACCATGGCGCCGACCGGCCCTGCTCGTCCACGGCGACGAAGTCGATCGCGTAGGTCGTGCCCATGAGGTGGGTGCCGTGGCTCGGCACGCGTCGCGCCGGGCTGTTGCGCGCCTGCCAGCGACCGTCGAAGGGGTAAGCGAGCTCGAGGGGCGCAGGGGAACCGTCGGCCATGGCTCCCACTCTGGCACCCGCGTGGCACCCTGCGGGACTCCCGCGACCTGGTCGTGCGCAGGCGTCCCCGGCGACGTCTAGCGTGAGGCATGTTCCTCCCCCGAGACGCAGGAGTGCAGATGACCGACGTGTGGCCGCTGGTCCACGAGCAGCGCCGAGCCCTGATCGCCGATCTGGAGCAGGTGTCGCCCGCGGCGTGGGACACGCCCTCGCTCTGCCCGGGGTGGACCGTCCACGACGTGGCCGCGCACCTCGTCGACAGCGCGCTCACGACGCGCCGGGGATTCGCCGTGGCCCTGGTCCGTGCCCGGTTCGACTTCCACCGTCTCAACGAGCGCGGCGTCCAGCGGCGCCGGGGCCGGACGCCGACCGAGACCCTCGACAGGCTTCGTGCCGCCGCCGACAACACCGCGACACCGCCGGCGCCGCTGGACAGCCGGCTCGTCGAGGAGGTCGTCCACGGCGAGGACATCCGCCGGCCGCTGGGCATCGAGCACGTCTACCCGCAGGAGGCGGTGCTGCGCGCCATCGGCTCGCAGGTGCGCACGCCGGGATCCCTCGGTGGGGCCAAGGACCATCTGTCGGCCGTCAGTGTCGCCGCCACCGACGCCGAGCTCGAGTTGGGCGACGGTCCCGTCGTGAGCGGTCCGGCGCTGTCGGTGCTTCTTGCGCTCTCGGGGCGCACGGTCGCGCTCGACGACCTCGACGGCGCGGGCGTCCCCGTGCTGGCCGCGCGTCTGACCTGAGTCACGACGGCTCTGCCGACACCGCCTCGTGTGCCATCCGGCGCAGCGTCGTCAGGACGGGCTCGTACAAGAGCGTTCCGACGACCAGCTTCTCGGCGGCGACGATCGGGTCGGTCTCGGCCATCACCGACGGGACGTCGACGGCCGCCACGATGTCGACGGCCTCGGCATAGGCGTCCAGGATCTCGTCCGTCGCCGGCATGCCGAGCTCGCCCACGGTGTCCAGCGCGGCGGCGAGGACCCGGCGGTGCGGGCTGTCGGGTTCGATGTTCCAGCCGTGCCGAGCGATGAGCGCATGGACCTGGTCGAGCGCCTCCGGGGTCGGCTCGTCCGGACCGGGTGCGGAGAGCGGCCACTGCGCCGCACCCCGGGCGTCGTGCTCCGAGCCCGCGGCGTCCAGCGCCGCGACCACCACGCGGACCTCGTCGAGCGACAGACCGGCGACCTCGGTCAGCGCGCGGACCAGGCGCAGACGGCGCAGGTGCGTGTCGTCGTAGCGGGCCCAGGTGCTGCCCTCGGTCTCTCCCGGCGGGACGAGTCCGGACCGCAGGTAGTACTTGATCGTGGCGGTGGGCAGGCCGCTGCGCGACGAGAGTTCGGCAAGACGCATACCGACATCTTGACAGATGGGATAGCCAAGGTCTCCAATAAATGGGAGAGCACAACTATCTGAAACTGGTGATCGACATGGAGCCGTTCCTGTCCTCCGAGTCCCGCGACCTGGCCGGGATCCTGCTCCTGGCGCTCGTCACCGTCGAAACCGGCGGTCTCTACCTCCTGCGCATCGTCAGCGGCCGCGAGTCGGTCACGCCGTTCCAGGAGAAGTTCGCCCGCGCCGGGCACGCCCACGCCGGGGTGCTCCTCATCCTGGCTCTCGTGTGCCAGCCCTTCGTCGATGCGACCGACCTGACCGGCGGGTGGGCCTGGCTGGCCCGCAGCGGGGTCGCCGTCTCGGCGCTGCTGATGCCGGGCGGGTTCTTCTTCGCATCCATGGGCCGAGGCCGCACCGAGCCGAACCGCTGGATCGCGCTCGTGCTGCTCGGCGCGCTGCTGCTCGCCGTCAGCCTGGCCACGCTGGGCATCGGACTGCTCACGGCCTAAGTCGCGCCAGACCGGTTGCCGCGACGACCCACCCTCTGCGACCGTTCGTGCAGTCGGCGGTCCGCCCGGCCCACCTCCACGACCGAGCAGGAGTGCGTGATGGCTGAGTTCGTCCCCGCGGTCGGGAACATCCTGAGCCTCATCGAGCGGCGGGACTGGGACCGCCTCGCCGCGTCCCTCTCCCCCGACGTCGTCTGGGTGACCGCGGTCGAGGAGCGTCTGCACGGACCCGACGAGGTCATCGCGGCGTTGCGCGAGGACCCGGTGCCCGGTCCCCCGGCGTTCCACGAGGTCGGCGAGGACGGCCGGCTGACCCACTGGGTCGACAAGATGGGCTGAGCCCTCACCCCACGCGCTCGGCCAGGCGCAGGACCGCGTCCGCGACCTCGGGTCCGAACATCACGGGATCGTTGTGGTCGCCGGTCAGCACGAGTCGTTCCGCCAGCACGCGGGTCTCGTCGGCCACCCGCACGCTGAGGCTCGTCGGCACGACGGAGTCGCGATCGCCGTGGATCACGGTGACCGGGACGTCGCTCGCGGCGAGGTGCTCGACGACCGGGAAGCGGTCCCGCAACAGCCACCGCACGGGCAGCCACGGGTAGTGGTGGGCGCCGACGTCGGCGAGCTCGGTGAACGGCGAGCGGAGCACCACGCCCGCCGGCGTGGTCCGGGCCTGCAGGGCGGCGACGACACCGGTGCCGAGGGACTCGCCGAAGAAGATCGTCCGCGCCGGCGGGTAGCCCAGGTCCCGGAGCGCCTCCACCGCCGCGTCGGCGTCGGCGGCCAGGCCCTCCTCCCCCGGCGTGCCGGGATTGCCGCCGTACCCGCGGTAGTCCATCAGCAGGACGGCCAGTCCGCGCCGGCTCAGCTCCTGGGCCAGCTCGGCCCGGCCGGCGCGGTTGCCGCCGTTGCCGGGCGCGAAGAGCACGGCCATCTCCGTGTCCCCACCGACGGGCGGCACGAACCAGGCAGCCAGCTCGAGCCCGTCCTCGGTGCTCAGCGTGACGTCACGCCCACCCGCCACGGCGTCGGCCGCCGCGGGCACGGGTGACGCGTCCGGGAAGTAGATCAGCTGACGTTGCAACGCCCAGAGCACGGCGACCCCCGTTCCGACGACCAGCACCAAGACCAGCAGGCTCCGCGCGAGCACGCGAGGGGTCGGCCTGGTCATCCCTCATGTTCGCACCGGACGACGCATGCGAGGATCCGACCAGCACATCGATCCCGACGGCGTGGAGGCCTCACCGTGCAGACCGTGGAGCACGAGGTGGACGTCCCGGCCGGTGCCGCAGCGGTGTGGGAGCGCGTCGTCCAGCCCGCCGGCATCAACCACGAGATGCGCCCCTGGATGACGATGACCATGCCGCGAGGTGCCGCCGGCGCGACGATCGAGACGATCCCCCTGGGTCGGCCCGTGGGCCGCGCCTGGCTTCGGCTCTTCGGCGTGATCCCCTTCGACTTCGACCACCTGACGGTCGTCGAGGTGGAATCGGGCCGGCGGTTCCTGGAGCGGTCCACGATGCTGAGCATGCGTCGGTGGGAGCACGAACGAACGCTGACTCCCGTCCCGGGCGGCGCCCGTGTGCAGGACCGGGTCACGTTCGAGGCCCGGCTGCCGGTGCCCGGGCTCGAATCGGTGCTGGCACGCGTGATCGGCGCCTTCTTCGCCCACCGTCAGAGGCGGTTGCGAGCGCACTTCGCCGCGGCGGCGGGAGCGGGTCGCCTCAGACCCTGATCCTGGTCCTCATCGTCAGCGCCAGGGCGCCGAGGTCCACCCCTCGAGCCCGTTCGGCGACGGCGGCGGTGATGATCCCGCGCTGCTCGAGGTCCGCGATCGCGGCGTCGAGATCTGCTCGGATCGTCGCCTGTTCGGCGTCGTCGAGCTCGGCCGCCCGGGCGGTGCGCGCGTCGAGGTCGTCACTGGCCTCGAGGGACAGGGCGCTGGACGCCTGGTGCCGGAGCCTGATCACGAGCAGGACGAGTGCGTGGACACCGCTCACCACGGTGGCGAGGACGACGGGGATGATCCACCGGTCCCACGTCTCGACCCCGCCCGCGGTGCCTCGGCGCCACACCGACAGCGTCGTCATCGCACCGAGCACCGCGGTGATCCCCACGTATCCCAGGTCCATGCGCGCCTTCGGGCGTCCGTTCCGGAGCCAGATGACGATGTGTGACAGCACCACGACGAGGGCACAGGCATAGAAGGATCCCGCCACGGCGATCGTCACCGAGGGGTCCGAGTCGGGTGCTGCGGTGGCGAACCGGCTGCCGTCAGCGGCGATCGCCACGTATCCCCAGATGGGGGCGCCGGCCACCACCGCGGCGAGGAGTCCCAGTGGGGCGAGCAACAGCCACTCCCGGGGCTTGGGCGGGCCCGAGCTGCCAGCCTTCGGCCCGGCGAGCACCTCGGGGTGTGCCGAGAACGCGTCGCGCTCAAGCCTGTCCCAGCGCACGACGGAGCCGGGCTGCAGCTGTCGGGCTCGGCGCAGTGCGCTCATCGATCGTCCTCTGGTCGCACTGGATTCCCCGGAGCCTAGAGGAGCAGGAGCGAGAGCGCGAGGACCACCCGTGTCGAACCGGCGCCACGATGCGCCCCCGGCGACGGGCTGCCACAGTGCTGACATGATCCCGCTGGCCCGAGACACCCTGACCTCACTGCGTCGCGCGTACCGGGCGAGCGGCGCCGATCGTCCCTTCGGCGACCCCCTGCCCGCGCACGGCGTCGCGATGGAGGGTTACTTCTGGCGGTTCACCGATCCGGCGACCGGTCGCGTGGTCATCGCGCTGGACGGCGTGAACCGGGCGGCCGACGGGACGTGGTCGACGCTAGGGCTCGCGGCACACCCGAGCGGTTTCCTGCGCACGACGGTGCACCCCGAGGGTCACGCCGACGAGGGCCGGCTGGGCGTCGTCTCCGGGACGGCGTTCCGCGGCTCCTCGGACCGCCTGCACGTCGATCTGGGCCCCGATGCCCGCGTCGACGTGGCGATCCACGACCCCGTGCCGTGGCCCCGCCGCAGCGTCGGTGGCTCCAGCGTCTTCCAATCCGTCCCGGGTCTGAACCAGTACTGGCACCCGTGGCTCCTGGGCGGCTCGGCGCGCGGTGAGGTCACCGTCGGGAACGACATCTGGGAGCTGGACGGATGGTCGGTCTACGCCGAGAAGAACTGGGGCAAGGGCGGCTTCCCCGACTCGTGGTGGTGGGGCCAGGCGCAGGGCTTCGGGGACCCGGCGGTGTGCGTCGCGTTCGCGGGTGGCGAGGTCACGGCGGGGCCGCTGCGCACGACCGTGACCGCGCTCGTCGTCCTGCTACCCGGCGGGCGACTCGTCCGGCTCGGCGATCCGGTCGTCTCGCCGGTGCACGCCGACGTGACGGACGAGCGCTGGTCACTGCACGGGCGCAGCGCCCAGTGGAGCATCGACGTCGAGGGGTCGGGCAGTCTCGCCCACGCTCACGTCCTCCCCGTGCCGCTGCCGTTCGAACGACGCAACGTGCCCGGCGCGATCGAGCACCTCGGTGCCCACATGCGCGTCACGGTCCGGCGTCGCGGTGTCGTCGTCTGGGAGGGCGAGTCCGACGTCGCCGCGCTCGAGCACGGCGGCATCGACCGCGCCCGCGCCGAGGTCACCCGGCGCGGGCACGGTCCTGACGCGGTGGATGCTCCCCCGCTGTCCTGAGTCCGGGACTCAGAGGGTGGTGACGACCTGCTCGTGCTCGAGGCGCGGCAGGCGGTCGAACCAGGCGTTCTCGCCGGGGTGGCCGATGTTGACGACGACCATCGACGTGAAGCCGGTGCCGGCCAGCAGGTCCTCGTCGATGCCGGCGGCGTCGAAGCCGGTCATCGGGCCGGCGGCCAGTCCCGCGGCGCGCACGCCCATCAGGAAGTAGCCGATCTGCAGGCCGGCGTTGAGGCGCGCCATGGCCTCCCGGGCCTCGGGGTCCGGGAACCAGTCCTTCGCCCCCTCGGCGTGAGGGAAGACCTGGGGCAGGTTCTCGTTGAAGTTCGTGTCGGCGGCCAGGACGGCCACGAGCGGAGCGGTGGCGGTCTTCTCACGGTTGCCCTCGGACATGTGTTTGAGCAACCGGGCGCGCGCGTCGTCGCTGCGAACGAGGATGACACGCAGCGGCTGGCAGTTCATCGCCGTGGGGCCGTACTTGACGAGGTCCTGGATCGCCTCGACCTGCTCGTCACTCACCGGCTCGTCGGTGAAGGTGTTGGCGGTGCGGGCCTGACGGAACAGCAGGTCCTGGGCTTCGGGGGTCAGTTTCAACAGATCGCTCACACCAGCAAGAACGTCCCAACAGCCCCAGGCGTTCCACCCAGGAGGGATGCGCTTCGTCACACCCCCGGCGACAGTCCTCCGTGCCGGCTCAGGATGGAGGCGCCCCAGTCGCGAGCCCGGTCGACCTCGCCGTCGAGGAGCGGCCCCTCCACGGCGTCGACGAAGAAGCTCTCCTCGTCGATCAGCCGCCCCAGGTGGTGCCTCTTGACCGACCGGGCGGCCGCCTTCGCCGCGGACCCGGGCAGCTTGCGCATCTTGGCGATGCGGGTGTCGAACGTGGCCACGTCGAGGTCGTCACGCCCCTCCTGGTCGTCGAGCCACTCGCGGATCCCCCGGGTGACGTGGCCCGGGGGCGCACCCTGCTCGACCGCGTCCTTGCGCGTCGCCTCGCGGCTCATCGAGAAGGCATGGGTCGGGCCGCCGAGCACCAGCAGTTCCAGCTCCGGCGGCAGGGGCTCGGGCGCGTCGATGACGTCGACGACCGGCACGTCGGGCCCGATGCCCTCGGCCACCGCCTCGGCGATGGCGCGGGTGTTGCCCCACCAGGACTCGTAGATCACCAGTGCGCTCATGTCGTGCTCCTCTCGTCAGGCTGGCGTCCGAGGTCTCGGGCCACGATCCAGATGGACACCGCGATCAACACTATGCCGAGCAGCAGGGCGAGCCCGGCGGTGACCCACAGGGCGACGGCCGAGGCCGCCACGATCGGGAACTCGGCGCCGGCGGCGATGCGGGTGTCGACCACCGGTGCGCCGTCCGCGTTCATCACGACGACGGTCCAGTCACCGTCCTTCGGAGCCCAGGTGATCTGCACGTCTTGGACACCCGCGTCCTGCACGTCCCAGAACCGCTCGCCCAGAGGTGACCTCTGCGGCGGGCCGCCGGTCGTGACGCGGTACTTCGCCTCATCGTCCTGGTCGTCCAACCCCACCAGCGTGTCGTGGCCGACGCCGGCGAGGTAACGATCGACGTCGGCGGAGGGCCCGATGCCGACGAAGATCGGGCGGCCGGTGACGCTGTCGGCGTTGAGCCGGACGTCTCCGGTGATCGCCTCCGGCAGTTGCGCGGCCTCGCCGTCCAGGTGCAGCCGCAGGCTCTCCGAGGCGATCGCGAAGGAGTTGCTCCGCAGCGGTTCGTGCTGGGTCATCCAGAACCCGTCCTCGTCCTCCGCGGCCACGTCGAACACCGTGATCACCAAGGCGACCGAGGCGATGACGAGAGAGGTCATCACCAGCACGGAGCCCACGACGAGCGGAATCGCCCGGCCCGCCGACCAGCGGGCGCGCGTGTGCACCGGCACGGGCTCGCCGGTGGGCGTCGGGTCGTTCGTGGGAGCCGGCTCCCGTCCCCCCTGGTCCAGCGCGAAGGGCGGATAGCGGTCGGTCATGAGGCACACATATCCGGCGACGCGGTAGAGCCAGCGATCCAAGCCCACGACGAGGTCGAACAGTCGCCGGGGGTAGTGCCCCTTGAACAGCAGCACGAACGCCGCGACCAGGACCAGGAGGCCGATCAGGCCCAGGCCGATGAGCGGATACCGATCGCCGCCGAGGGTGGTGCCGCCCCACGTGCCCTGGAGGAGGGCCACGACGACGAAGTGCGGGATCGCCAGCAGCCACCACTTCACCAGCACGAGCCCCCGCGACAGTCGCTCGGGGTAGTCGACCCAGAGCCGGGCGGGATAGTCGGGCCGCTCGGCCAGGGTGAACGGCGGATAGCGGTCGGTGCCGAGGGCGTGGAAGCCGTAGAAGGCCACGCGCCACGACCAGCGCAGGACGCCGACGTTGAAGTCGAACAACGACCGCGGGAAGCGTCCGGTGATGAGGATCGCGAAGAACGCCAGGACCGTCGTGATCCAGAAGGCCATCCACAGGAACGCCAGGACGATGTAGTGCGGGATCAGCAGGATCCACTTGACGATCCACAGTCCGCGGCTGAGGCGCGGATCGAGGTCACCCTCGACGTGGACCGGGTAGTAGGAGGAGGCAGCCGGCGGAGCAGTCACCGTCTCCTCCGGCGCGCGCGGACCTTCGGGCGTGACCGTCATGGCGGATCAACTCCTTCTCCTCCATCGTCCGCCCGTTCGCGTGGTCGGCAAGCGGGAGACGGAAGGAGTCAGGCGGAGGCGGTCCGGTTGCGGACCTCGCGCTCCATCCGCTTCTCGTGCCGCTCGCGCCCCTTCAAAGCCTCGTTCTCACGGGTCTTCGGCGGCGCCTTCGTCACGAGGTCGTCGAGGAGGTGGCGGGTCGCATGCGCGATCTCGTCGACCGCGCGGTCGAAGGCCTCGGCGTTCGCCTGCGACGGGCGCGTCGAGCCGCTCACCTTCCGGACGAACTGCAGGGCGGCCTCGCGGACCTCGTCATCGGTGGTCGCCGGCTCGAAGTTGTGGAGCACGCGGATGTTTCGGCACATGCTCCGACGGTAAGCCTGCCGGGCGCCGCCGGAACACCCCTCGACCCTCGAAAACTGCTGGAATCAGGCTCAGTCGGCGGCGGCCGCCACCTCGGCCTGCGAGCGCAGGATGCAGAACTCGTTGCCCTCCGGATCGGCCAGCACCAGCCACCCCGTCCCGGGTCCGTGGATCCCCCGATGGTCCTCGACCTCGCGCGCACCCAGCCCCAGCACGCGCTCGATCTCGGCGTCGCGATCACCCGAGCGCGGTCGCAGGTCGAAGTGGACCCGGTTCTTCACGGTCTTCGACTCGGGCACCTCGATGAACAGGATCTCGTGACCGGAGTCCGGGTCACGGATCGCGCACTCCTCGTCGCCCGGCTCGTTCGGGTCGTCCTCGATGTCGACGTAGCCGAGCAGTTGCTTCCACCACTGCGAGAGCTCGTAGGCGTCGGTGCAGTCGACCGTGGTGTGCGAGACGAAGGAGGTCATCCCCGCAGGCTGCCAGCAATGGCTGCGCCGGGCAATCGATGGCGCGGTGCCCTCGGTCAGCCGGCGCGGCAGGTCTCCGAGGCGGCGTCGGGTTTGCTCATGTCGACCAGCTCCGACTTCTTCGGCGCCTTGACCGGGGCGGACACGCCCGGCGCGAACCTCACGTCCACCTTCCCCGTGGCCGTGTCGAGCAGGGCCGCTCGGTCCAGGTCGTCCGGCAGCGACGCGCCGGCATCGAGGAGTGCCTCCACCGCGTCCCGGAGCTCATAGGACAGCCCGGTGATCCGACCCTCCTCGAGGGTCACCTCCGCGGTGACGGGGACCCTGTCCTCGACGTACAAGGTCCGTGCCGCCTTGGCCAGGATGACGCCCGTGAGGTTGGTGGCATCGGACTCGACCACGACGACGTCCCGCTTCTCCCCCGCGAAACCCTGCGCGGACGCGGTCCCGAGCGCGGCCAGCGCGTACGGGATCCACGACTGCTCACCGACCTCGGCGCCGGGGAGGCTGGCCGCATCGAACCAACATCCCTGCCCGGGCACGTTCGGGACGCCGACGTAGCCACGGCCGGCGATGAATCGCGACTCCAGGTTGATCTCGGCAGGAGGAAGGGTGGCCGCCGACGCCTGCCCGGTCGTCGGCACCACGACCGAGGTGGCGGAGTCCTTGCGGGCGGCGTCGACCTGACCTTGCGTGCTCACGGTGCCGAGGCCGATCGGTGCCATGCCCGCGAAGGTGAACGGGCGATCCATCAGCCGGTCGAGCGCCGCGTTGAGCTGGGCCTCCGCCGCCGCGGCGGTGGCGCGATCGGCCTCCGCCGGCTCGAACCTCGCGGGAGTTGACGCCGTCGGAGTCGGTGTTGTCGGACCAGATGATGTCGGACGGTCGGCCGCCGGTTCGCCGCCTGCTCCGCAAGCGGTGAGCATCGCCGTGACAGCCAGAACCCCGAGAATGGATCGCACGCGCACGTGCACATGCTAGGCACGAGCTCGGACCGGGGTCCTACGCTGGGCGCAATCTGTCCAGCCGAGG
The DNA here is from genome assembly GCF_014334735.1 of Aeromicrobium senzhongii. Taxonomy (NCBI): domain Bacteria; kingdom Bacillati; phylum Actinomycetota; class Actinomycetes; order Propionibacteriales; family Nocardioidaceae; genus Aeromicrobium; species Aeromicrobium senzhongii. Next base: position 907,720 of record NZ_CP060587.1, on the reverse strand, counting down.
AGGACCCATGAAGTGCCCCAACGATTCGACGACCTTGGTCATGAGTGAGCGCGCCGGCGTCGAGATCGACTACTGCCCCGAGTGCCGAGGCGTGTGGCTCGACCGTGGCGAGCTGGACAAGATCCTCGAGCGCGCCGAGGTCGAGGCATCTCGCACCGCCGCTCCCACGCCCGCCCCGCCGCGCGACGACCGGTACGCGTCGCGGCCCTCCTACGACGATCGCGACCGCCGGTACGACGACCGTGGAGGTTACCGGGGCAAGAAGAAGAGCCACTGGCTGGGCGAGCTCTTCGACTGACCCACCGCCCCCGGCCGTGCGGTCGATCGCTCGTCAGCGCCGGCACCACTCCTGCGCGGTGGCCAGGCGTATCAGCTCGACGATCTGAGCCTCGTTCAGATCGGTCTGCAGACCCGCCACGAGGTGGTTCCCCGCCATGAGCTCGACATGGGGAACCTTGTCGAGAATGGCGATGCACGTCGACCGCATGGCCTCGGCGACCCGGTCCGATGCGATGACGAGCCCGGGAACGATCGGCTGCACCTGCCGGACCAGAGCGTCCTGCTCGGCGTCGGACAGATAGGCGACCGTCCGCGCCGCCGACTGGGTCTCCCCACCGCGCTCGGGCTCCTCGCTGGCACCAGAGCACCCGCACGTCGAGACTACGAGGATCGCCACCATGGCCCACCGGCGCTTCCGCACGACACGCTCCTCTCGACCGCTGACGGACGTGCCGGTCATCGTGCCACGCCACGACCACCGCGCCCAGGTCGACGTTCAACCATTTGCCAACTTTCAACAGTGGGGCCGGATTAGCATCGGGCACATGTCGAAGACGAAGTGGTCGGATCTCACGACCGGACAGCGACGCGCGATCTGGCTGGCCGGAGCGGCCGAGGCGGTCATGACCACAGCCGTCCTGTGGGACCTCTCGCGGCGCCCGGCGGAGCGCGTCCGCGGGCCGAAGCTCGCCTGGGCGGTCGGGGCCTTCGTCCAACCGGTCGGACCGCTGGCGTACTTCGTGAAGGGCCGTCGCTGACCCACGGGTGCTCGGGCTGCCTGATCCCCAGCACACCGACCAGTCCGAAGGGGACATCGCCCGACGATCCGCTCGCGGCATCCGTGTACAGCGGTTCAGCCTCAGAGCAACTCGCGGCGCCACGGCGGGTCGGCGCCGGGCCGCGAGACCGTGATGGCGGAGGCCCGGACAGCCGCCTCCCCCAGCTCACGCAATTCGTCGGCACTGAACTCGGTGCGGTCCACCCAGCCCTGCCGCACCAACTCGGCCAGCAGGGTTCCCATCCAGGTGTCCCCCGCCCCGATGGTGTCGGCGACCGAGACCGTCGGCACCGGCACCTCCACCTCGTGATCTCCCGAGCAGAGCACGACCGAGTCGTCACCTCGGGTCATCGCGGCGAGCGCGGGGCCCGCAGTGGCCAAGCTCCCGAGCACCGACTCCGGGTCGCCGGAGCCGTCCGCGAGGACCGACGCGTCCTCGTCGCTGAGCTTCACGAAGCGGCTGCTCGCCGCGAGGTCGAAGACGCGCTGGCGCAACACCGGGACCGGCGGGCCCAGCGTGGGACGGATGTTGGGATCGAAGCCGACTGCCTGGCCCTGCGCGTGCGCCCGGCGCACCAGGTCGGCGACCGCGTTCGCCCCGGGCTCCATCCACGCGCCGATCGAGCCGACGTGGACGAGGTCGAAGTCGGCCGGATCGGGCAGGTGATCAGGCTCCCAGTGGAGGTCGAACTCGTACGTGGCCGCCCCGCCGGCGTCGATCATGGCGGTCGCCGAGGCCGTCGACCCCGATGGCCCGACGTCCAGGAGCGTCACGCCGCTGCGATCGAGGTGGTCACGGATGAGCGCACCGAAGTGGTCGTCGCCCACCTGGGCGGCCAACGTGGTGTCGATGCCCTGTCGCCCCATGGTCACGGCGACGTTCAGGGGTGAGCCGCCGGGGTGCTCGGCGACGGCGCCGTCCGGCGTGCGGGTCACGTCCACCAGCGCCTCGCCGACGACGAGTGCGCGTGGGCTCATTCGGTGCTCGCTCCCATCGGGGCCTGGAAGTCGAAGGCGCGGAAGAGCTGGGCATGCTCCACGCCCATGCGTCGTCCCTCCTCGGCGGTGAAGCGCGGGATCAGCGCACGCGGCGGCGGATGCCACGGCAGTCCCGCCAGGTACTGCTCGTGCGCCTCGAGCGAGGCGATCCCCCGCTCCAGCGGCGCGCCTGTCACGTCGACGCCGTGCGTGGGCGCCTCGTCCCCGGCCACCAACAGCCACCGGGGCGAGCAGGGCTCGAGGCCCTCGGCCACCAGCTCGGGGAAGACCCATCGGTTCCCTGCATCGCGCAGTGAGTCGACCGTGGCGAGACCCGCCACGCGGTGATCGGCGTGGTTCAGCATGCCCCCGGCGAACTCCATCTCCCACGACCCGACCACCACGGCGTCCGGCCGGAACCGGCGGATGGCCACGGCGATGTCGCGACGCATTCCCAGCGAGTACTCCAGCACCCCGTCGGGGTATTCCAGGAACTCGACCGACGAGACGCCCACGACCTCCGCCGCCGCCAGCTGCTCACGCCGGCGCAGCGGTGCCGCCTCGTCCGGCGACAGGGCGTCCATCCCGGCTTCGCCGCGGGTCAGCAGTAGGTAGCCGACCTCGATGCCGTCGGAGGTCCAGCGCGCCACCGCGGCCGACGTGCCGTACTCGACGTCGTCGGGGTGGGCCACGACGCACAGGACACGCTCGAACGCGTCGGCCGGGAACGGCGGCAACAGCTCATCGGCACTCATTCTCGGAGCGTACGCCCGGCCCGGAGCGATCCGACAGGCCCTGCGGTGGGAGGTGGAGGGTCCAGATCTCGGCGACTGAGGATCCACGCGCTCAGAGCGAGTCGAGGACGACAGGGTCCTCGCAGGCGCGCGCCCACGCGGCGATTCGCGCCCGGATCTCGCGGCCCAGCAGCCACTGTCCGATCGGCTCGGCGATGAACTTCAGCCACGACGGGCGCACGGAGTACGTGTACTTCCAGACCGCGCGAGTGCCGGCGCGACCGTCCTTCTCCGCGGGGACGAAGCGCCAACCGCCGCCGAACGACGCGAAGAACCACGGCCCGGTCACCATCGTCATGCCCACGGACGTCGGCGGCCGGTAGGAGACGTACTCCGACACCATCCGCGGCCCGACCCGAGCCCGGGTGTGTGTCCGGACGCCCTTCGCCGGCACGTCGGCGTCGATCAGGTGCTGCTCACGGATGAACGGGTCCCACCGCATCCGGACCTCACCCGTGGTCTGCGAGACGGCGAACGCCACGTCGGGCTCGACCGGGACCCACACTTCCGCTGTGACCTGAGGCATGGCGGTCACCGTACCGGGGTGCCACGCGTTCCTCAGTCGAACAACTCGGCCCGGATACCGCGACTGACGATGTCGCTGGCCACCACGTGCAGTTTGATGTTCTTGCTCTGGGACACCCGCACGAGCGCGGCGAACGCCTGGGCGGGCGTGATCTGCAGGGCCTGCATCAGCATCCCCTCGGCCTGACCGATCACGGTGCGGTGCGTCAGCGCGGACTCGAAGTTGTCCTTGTCCTTCGCCGCAGTCATCGCCACGGCGATGTGCGATGCCAGCGCGAGGGCGGACACCCGGTCGACGGTCCCGAACGCCTGAGGGCTCTGGGAGTACAGGTTCAACGAGCCCATCGAGTCGGGTCCGACGAAGAGCTGGAGCGAGAGAATGCTGCGGATACCGAGCTCGGTCGTCGCCTCAGCAGCCCACCGGGGCCACCGCGTGTCGACGCGCAGGTCGTCGGAGTAGACCGTCTCCTGCTCACGAATGCTCTGCAGGCACGGGCCGTCGTTGACGTCGTACTGCAGCTGATCGGCGCGGATCACCGTCTTGTCCGTCGGCGCCACCGTCTCGATCTTGCGACCCTTCGACACGACCGCGATCCCCGCGTGATCGCAGTTGGTGACGATCGCCAGCGCCGTCGCGGTGGCCTCCTCGATCGTCGCGGTCGCCCCGAGCGCCGCGCTGAGGGACCGGGCGATGACGTTGTACTGGTCGCCGGAGAAGTCACTCACCATGCTGCGATTCTTCCACGATCGGGGGCGGGGTGATTCGGAGCGAGGCAGCCGGGTACACAGGGGTAGGGACAACTACTGCGCTGCAGCCACCGTTGGTCCTAGGCGTCGTCGGTTCAAACCGCGAGCTGGCGGCGCTGTCCTCAGGGAATCGGTGACCGCCGGGGTGTCACGCCTAGAATCAGGCAGTGCCCCCACGTTCCCCGCTGCCGCCGCGACACGGCCTGCAGTCGGCGTGGCTGCGGACGCCGGACCGGGATCCGCAGGGATCGCCGTGGCCCACGATGACCGCCTGGCTGGAGCACGAGGTCGCGGCCCACGCCGACGTGCACGCGATGATCGCCGACGAGCGCTTCGTCTACGACGACCTGACGCCCGTACGAGCCGACGACCCCTACACCCCGCACACCTTCGTGTGGTTCCACCGCGACCTGCGCGACGAGGTCGAGGTCCCCGGCCAGATCCGGATCCTGCACCGCGATGAGCGGATCATCGTCGTCGACAAGCCGCCGTTCCTCTCGACGATCCCGCGTGGCCGGCACGTCCTGCAGAGCGTCGTCGTGCGGCTGCGCACCGAGCTCGACCTGCCCGAGCTCACTCCCCTGCACCGGCTCGATCGGGTGACCTCCGGGGTCCTGCTGCTGGCCACCGAGCGTCGCTGGCGCGGGCCCTACCAGTCCCTCTTCGAGCAGCGGCAGGTCCGCAAGACCTACCGCGCCCTCGCGCCGTGGCAGGAATCCCTCGAGTCACCGGTCGTCGTGCGCAACCATCTGCGCAAGGACCGCGGCGCGCCTCGGGCCGAGGTCGTGCCCGGTGCGCCCGTGAACGCCGAGACCTTGATCGAGATGGAGTCGCGCCTCGAGGACCTGGCCGTCTACCGGCTGCATCCCCGGACCGGTCGCACGCACCAGCTGCGGATGCACCTGGCCGGGCTCGGCAGCCCGATCGTGGGCGATCCGCTCTACCCGACGGTCACCGACGTCTCGGTCGACGACTTCTCACGGCCGCTCCAGCTCCTCGCGAGCGAGCTCGCCTTCACCGATCCGGTGGACGGCTCCGACCGCAGCTTCGTCAGCGGCCGGAGCTTCCCTCTGGGTCAGTGACCCCCGCCGATGGCGGCCGGGCCGGCCTCGCGGCGGATGTCGATGACGTGTCCGGTCATGTCGGCGACGAGCACGTCGAGGGACCGGCGCGCGACCTCCTCGGACGACAGCAGCGTGCCCTCGGGCTCGTCGCCGAACGCCTTCGTGCGCATCGGCGTGCCGGTCCGCTCGGGGTTCACGCAGTTGACGCGCACCTCGCCGGCCCACTCGTCGGCCAGCGCCTGCGTCAGGTTGACCGTCGCGGCCTTCGCCGACGAGTACAGCGAGTAGCCCTTGCGGCCGCGCGTGTAGGACGACGACGTGAACAGCAGCAGCGAGCCGTTCGTCTCGGCCAGCAGCGGCCGGAACTCCTGCGCGATGAAGATCGGGGCGAGGTAGTTGATCTCGGTGGCCGACCAGATCGTCTCCTCCGACGTGTCTGCGAGGTCCCCGATCGGCAGGACGCCGGCGGTGTTGACCACGAAGTCGACCTTCCCGGCCTTCGCGACGACCTCGCGCGCGGCCTCGGCCACGTCCTCGCGGCGGTCGACGTGCGTGCCGGTGGATGAGCGCGAGAACGCGTGCACGTTCGCGCCGTACGACTCGGCCAGCTTCGCGATGTCGCCGCCGATCCCGTAGGAGCCGCCGAAGACCACCATCGTCTTGTCCTCGAGGGCGGCGCGGTACTGCTCGTCGTCGAGCGCCTCGGGCTCCTCGGCGGACGCCAGCTGGAACAGCTTGTCGGCGATGTAGACGTCGATCGGCTCGGTGACCTTCATGTTCCGCTCGTGGCCCTGCACGACGGCGATCGGCACGTCGGGCCGGTACCGCAGGACGACGGTGCAGTCGTCGGTGGCGGTGAAGTCGGGGTCCTGCCACGCCTTGTCGTAGGCGTCGCGGATGATCGACGCGCGGAAGGCCTGGGGCGTCTGGCCGCGGCGCAACAGGTCGCGGCGCAGCACGTCCGAGATCGTGTCGAGATCGCCCTCGCGCTCGGGGTGGACCGACACGACCGTGTCCGCCGACGGGATCGCCGTGTCGACGGCCTCGTAGGTGCCCAGCGCCTCGACGACGTCCTCGATGATCTTCTGCGACACCAGCGGGCGCACCGCGTCGTGGAACAGGACGTTGCACTCGTCCTCACCCAGCGCCTTCAGCGCCAGGCTCGTGGTCTCGTTGCGGGTCGCGCCGCCCTCGAGCACCTGCGTGACCTTCGGGTACTTGCCGTCGCGCACGATCGCGTTGACCGGGTCCAGGTGACCCGGCGTCATGAGGATGATGATCTCGTCGATCGCGTCGGCGGCCTGGAAGACCGCGATCGTGTGCTCGAGGATCGTCTTGCCCGCGATCTTGATCAGCTGCTTGGGAATCGACAGGCCCACCCGGGTCCCGGTCCCACCAGCGAGGATCACGGCGACGTTGCGCATTTCGGTCACCCGACGAGGTTACCGGGGCGCGGCCGGTCGGATGACCGCGTCCTGCTGTTGCTTCTTCCAGGCCCGGAAGCCCTCCTCGGTCTCACCACAGCGCCAGTAGGCCGAGACGGAGATGTCCTTGCGGTCGACACGGCCGTCCATGAGGTACGGCCGCACCGTCTTCAGCAGCGCCGACTCACCGTGCACGAACGCCTGCACGCGGCCCTGCGGCCACGGCCAGGCCCGCACCGCGTCGTCGAGCAGCCTCGTCGAACCCGGCGCGTCCCCGTCCCGGTGCAGCCAGACGAGGGTCAGGTCGCCGGAGGTCGGCAGGTCGATCTCGTGCTCGGGTCCGTCGACCTCGATGAAGGCGGTGGCCGCAGCGCCGGACTCCAACGCCGCCACGGACGCGCCGATCGCCGGTAGCGCCGACTCGTCGCCGACGAACAGGTGGTGGTCGGCCGTCGGATCGGGGCGGTAGGCGCCCCCGGGGCCGCGGAAGCGCAGCGTGTCGCCGGGCCGGGCCGCGGCGGCCCACGGGCCGGCGAGACCCTCGGTGCCGTGGGTGACGAAGTCGATGGCCAGCTCGCGCGCCTGCGGATCCACCCACCTGACCGTGTAGGTGCGCAGCACGTCGCCGTCCTGCGAGGGGAAGACGAGCTTGACGTACGTGTCCGTCGCGGGCAGGTGGCTGGCGAGGTATTCGTCGAACGCCGGTCCACCCAGAACCACCCGCCGCATCCGAGGGGCCAGTTCCTCCGTCCGGAGGACGGTCATTTCCACCTCGATACGATTCGCCACGCTGTGTAGCCTAACCGCGTGAGCAACGGCCTCGATCCCTCGACCTTCGACCCTTCGATCCGCGTCCAGGACGACCTGTTCCGCTACGTGAACGGACCGTGGCTGCGCGAGGCGCCCATCAAACCCGATCGCGCGACGGCCGGTGGCTTCATCGATCTGGTCGACGAGGCCGAGGAACTGGTCCGCACGATCGTCGAGCGCTGCGCCGCCGATCCCCAGGACGACGAAGAGCGCAAGATCGGCGACCTCTTCACCAGCTTCATGGACACCGACCGCATCGAGCAGCTCGGCGCCGCTCCCCTGGCCGACGACCTCGCCAAGATCGACGCGGTCACCTCGGTCCCCGCTCTGGTCCGCACGATCGGGGCGCTCGAGCGCTCCGGCGTGAACAGCATCGCCGGCCTCTACATCGCCCCCGACCGGGGTCGTCCCGATCGGTACGTCACGCACGTCGTCCAGGCCGGCATCGGCCTGCCGGACGAGTCCTACTACCGCGAGGACCAGTTCGCCGAGATCCGCGAGGCGTACCGCGCGCACATCGCCACCATGCTCAGCCTGGCCGGCTTCGACGAGGCCGACCAGCGCGCCGACCGCGCCCTCGACATCGAGACGCGGATCGCCTCGCACCACTGGGACCGGGTCGCCTGCCGCGACGCCCAGAAGACCTACAACCTGATGACGCTCGACCAGCTCGACGCGCTCACCCCCTCCTTCGACTGGCGCGCCTGGGCCGACGAGGCCGGCATCGCCCACGAGGTGCTGGCCGAGGCCGTCGTCTCCCAGCCCTCCTACCTCGAGGGCGTGCAGACGCTGCTGACCGACGACCTGCTCCCGGCCTGGCTCGACTGGCTGCGCTGGCAGCTCGTGCACGCCGCCGCACCCTTCCTCTCCGACGACTTCGTCGCCGCCAACTTCGAGTTCTACGGCAAGACCCTGCAGGGCACCGACGAGCTGCGACCGCGCTGGAAGCGCGGCATCGGCTTCGTCGAGGGCTCGATGGGCGAGGCCGTCGGCAAGATCTACGTCCGCACCGAGTACCCCGCCGAGGCCAAGTCGCGCATGGAGGAGCTCATCGCGAACCTGCTCGAGGCCTACCGGATCAGCATCCGCAAGCTGCCCTGGATGAGCGACGAGACCAAGCAGCGCGCCCTGGACAAGCTCGACGCCTTCACGCCGAAGATCGGTCACCCCGAGAGCTTCAAGGACTACTCCGCGCTCGAGACCGACCCGGGCGACCTCGTGGGCAACGCCCGCCGCGCCCAGTCGGTCGCGATGGACCGTGAGCTGGCCAAGATCGGCAAGCCGATCGACCGCGACGAGTGGTACATGACGCCACAGACGGTCAACGCGTACTACAACCCGACGATGAACGAGATCGTCTTCCCCGCCGCGATCTTGCAGCCGCCGTTCTTCGACGCGCGGGCCGACGACGCCGTGAACTACGGCGCGATCGGCTCGGTCATCGGCCACGAGATCGGCCACGGCTTCGACGACCAGGGCTCGCAGTACGACGGCACCGGCGCCCTGAGCAACTGGTGGACCGACGACGACCGCGCCGCCTTCGACGCGCTCGCGGCCAAGATCATCGCCCAGTACGACGATCTGAGCCCCGCGAACGCCGACGGGCAGAAGGTCAACGGAGCGCTCACGATCGGCGAGAACATCGGCGACCTCGGCGGGCTCGGCATCGCGTACCTGGCGTTCAAGCTCGCCCAGGAGGGCAAGCCGACCGAGTCCATCGACGGGTTCACTCCTGACCAGCGCTTCTTCCTGGCCTGGGCGCGCGCCTGGCAGGGCAAGTCCCGGCCGGCCGAGACGCTGCGGCGCCTCACGGTCGATCCGCACTCGCCGCCGGAGTTCCGCTGCAACCAGGTGGTGCGCAACATCGAGGCCTTCTACGAGGCGTTCGACGTGACTCCGGACGACGAGCTCTGGCTCGATCCGGCCGAGCGCGTCACCATCTGGGCCTGACATGGGCTGGCCCGCCCAGCGTCGGACCGTCGGCACGCTGGCGCTGGTCCAGGTCGTCGGCGGCATCGGCAACGGTGCGGGACTCGCGGTCGGAGCCTTGCTGATCGAGGACGTCACGGGGTCGGCCGGCTGGGCGGGGATGGCCGTCGTCGCCACGACGCTCGGCGCCGCCCTGTTCACCGTTCCGCTGTCGAACTTCGCCGTGCACCGTGGCCGCCGCCCGGCACTCACCGCGGGCTGGTGGGGTGGTTCGCTCGGTGCCACGGCGGTCGTCGGCGGCGCCGCGTGGGAGTTCCTTCCGTTGCTGTTGCTGGGGTTCTTGCTGTTCGGCGCCAGCACCGCCGCCAATCTCCAGTCGCGGTTTGCCGCGGCCGACCGTGCCGAGCCCGCCGAGGTGGGCCGCTCGATCGCGCTCGTCGTCTGGGCCACGACGATCGGATCGGTCGCCGGTCCCAACCTCACCGGCCCCGGTGCCGTCGTGGCGCGCACGCTGGGCATCCCCGAGCTGGCCGGGCCCCAGGTGTTCTCGGGGTTGGCCTTCGCCGTCGCGGGAGTCCTGACCTGGCTGCTGTTGCGCCCCGACCCGCTCGAACGACGCGCCGCCTCCGCGCCCGCACCGCCGCGGATCGCCGCCGCGCTCCCCCACGTCCGAGGCGCCACCGCCGTCGCGATCACCGCCGTGGCACTCTCCCACGCGATCATGGTGTCCGTCATGGCCCTGACGCCGGTCCACATGTCCGGCCACGGCACCGAGCTCTCGGTCATCGGCTTCACGATCAGCCTGCACATCGCCGGCATGTTCGCCCTCTCGCCCCTCTTCGGCTGGACCACCGACCGGTGGGGCGCCGAGCCCACCATCGTGGGAGGCCAGGTCGTGCTCGTCCTGGCCTGTGTCGTCGCCGGCACCGCGGGCCACTCCAACATCCAGATCACCGTCGGCCTGGTTCTGCTCGGCATCGGCTGGTCGATGTCCGTCATCGCCGGCGCCGCGCTGCTGACCCGCAGCGTCGACCCCTCGGTGCGGCCGCTCGTGCAGGGCTTCAGCGACCTGTCGATGAACCTCGCCGGCGCGGCAGGCGGACTGCTGGCCGGGCTCGTGGTGGCGATGTCGAACTTCGGCACGCTGACGGGCGTCGCGGGCCTGCTGACCCTGCCGGTCGTCGCAGCGATCGTGCTGGCCCCACGGCGAAAGGAGAGCCGTCTCACCTAGTGGGAAACCGAGTGTAATTCGACGATTGTTCGAACGCCTGTTCTATACTGAGGTCATGACCTCGACCCCTGCTGACGCCTTCGCCGCAGTCCGGCGCGGGCGGGCCCAGGCCGAGTTCACCGAGTGGAACCTGGTGATCAGCCACCGCGAACGCGAGATTCGGCGGATCGACGCCACCGACGATGCCCCGATCAGCAAGGAACTCGCCCGGCGCGCCGTCACCCTGGAGATCGCCCAGCAGCTGCGGCTCCCTGAGAACGCGGTCTGGCGGATCATCGTCCAGGGCGAGGAGGTCCGTGATCGCGCTCCGACCGTCTGGAACGCGTTCCGCGACGGAGTCCTCGATGCGCGCCGGATCGGTCTCATCGCTGACGTGGTCGCCAGGCTGCGCACGCCCGAGGCGCTCGAGGCCGTCGACCAGAACGCTGCCGCGTACGGTGCCGAGCACACCCCGGGCGAGTTGCGCGCGTGGCTGAAGCGGCTGCGGGCCCGGCTCGAGCCCGAGGCCTTCGAGGACGAGGCCGCCCGAGCCACCGAGCGGCGCCACGTCGAGATCTCGCACAACGACGACGGCACGTCGTGGCTCAGCGCCCTGCTGCCCACGGGCGTGGCCGTCGCGGTCGGCAACCGCCTGCGGGCTGCAGCCAAGGCGCTCCCCCGGACCGATCCCGACACGGGCGAGCGCGACCGCCGCACCCGCGAGCAGAAGCAGGCCGACCTCGTCGCGCACTGGCTGACCTGCAGCGAGGGCACCCACACCGACATCCGCGCCGAGATCGCGATCACGATCGACTCCACCGACCTGATCGGGCTGACCTCCGGCGCGGCCTTCACCCGTGGCGACCGCGAGCCCGTTCCCGCCGCCTGGGCGCGTGAGCTGGCCGCCGGCGAGCACACGCTGTTCCGCCGGCTCGTGCTCGATCCGCTCGGCAACGTCATGGACGCCACGAAGCTCGGCTATCAGCCCAGCGAGTCGTTGCGCGAGGCGTTGCGATGGCGCGACGGCACCTGCCGGGTCGCCGGTTGCCAGGCCGACATCCGCGACACCGACCTCGACCACGAGTTGGCCTACGATCGCGGTGGCACCACCTCGGCCGACAACCTGCGGTCCCTGTGCAGGAAGCACCACAACATGAAGTCCCACGACCACCTCGACCGGCGCAGCCTCGCACCGCCGATCCGACTCGTCGACTCGTACGTCGTCGGCGCACCCGTGATCTATCGTCCCGTTCCCGCCTGAGCCCAGGAGCCCTCTCATGACCATCGACGTGCGCCCAGCCACCGAGTTCGAGGACGTCCGCACGCTGGTGGGACCCAAGCGGCCCGACGCGGAGTCCTGCTGGTGCCTCAGCTATCGCGTGCCCGGCCCGCTGAACCGCGAGCTGCGCCGCGAAGCGCGCGGCGAGTACGTCCGCGAGCTGCTGGCCCAGGGCCCGCCCGGCGTCCTGGCCTACGACGGCGACGAGGTCGTGGGGTGGGCGGCGATCCATCCCCGGGCCGACACGTCCTTCGCCACGAGCCGCAAGATCCCCCACGTCGACGACCTCGACGTCTGGAGCCTGTGGTGCGTGCGGGTGCGGCCTGGCCATCGCAAGCAGGGCATCACGGGGCGCCTGATCGCCGGGGCGGTCGAGTACGCGCGCGCCCAGGGCGCCCCGGCGGTCGAGGCCTACCCGGTGGACAACCAGGGCGCGAAGGTCGACCTGACGATGGCGTACGTCGGAACCCGCGTGATGTTCGAGCGCGCCGGGTTCGAGAAAGCCGCTGACACCGACTCGGTGCTCAGCGGCTTCCCTCGCGTCCTGATGCGGCTCAGTCTGTCCTGAGCCCCGCGGTCACTGCGGCGACGCGGTGTCCAGCGTGCGGGCAGCACGCGCCCAGCCGGCCAGCGCCTCCAGGCGTCCGTCGACCATTTCCAGCACCCGGTCGCAGTGCTCGAGGACGTCGTGGTCGTGCGTCACCATGACGACGGCGACGTTCCCGTCCCGCGCGCGGTCGGCCAGCAGCTGCACGACCTCGTGACTGCGGCGCCGGTCCAGGGCCGCAGTGGGCTCGTCGACCAGCAGCAGCGTCGGGTCGTTCACCAGGGCCCGGGCGATGCCCACGCGCTGGCGCTCGCCACCGGAGAGGTTGCCCGGCCGGTTCTTCGCACGATGGGCCATGCCCACGGAGTCGAGGACCGGCTGCGGGTCGACCTTGCGGTTCCCGGCCAGACGGCCGGCCAGTCGCAGCTGGTCCGCCGCCGTCAGCGAGGGCAGCAGGTTGCCGGACTGGAAGACGAAGCCGATGTTCTCCAGCCGAAACTTGGCGGCAGCGCCCCTCGACAGGGTGCTCAGATCGGTGCCGTGGACCTTGACGGAGCCGGAGTCGGGGTTCGACAGCGCGCCGGCCACGGCCAGCAGCGAGGACTTGCCCGAGCCCGAGGGGCCCACGATGGCGACGAACTCGCCGGGCTGGACCGTCAGCGACACGTGGTCCAGTGCGCGGACCTTGGTGTCGCCGTCGCCCAGTTCGAGCGTCGCGTCGACGATCTCGAGGGCGGGTGTGGTGTCGGTGTTCATCGGCGGCCTCCCAGCGCGGCGAGGGGATCGATCCGGGTGATGCGCAGCACCGAGACGGCGGCGCCCAGCAAACCCAGCACGATGGTCAGGAGCGAGGCGACCGCGATCGGGCCGGCCTCGAGTTCGAACGGCATCGCGGCGGGCATCGCAGCACCCAACGCGACTCCGGCGGCCACACCGATGCCGGTGAAGACCAGCAGCACGAGGGTGGCCTGCGCGATGCTGTCGCGGAGCAGGTAGCGGCTGGAGGCGCCCATGGCGCGCAGCACGGCCAGGTCGCCGGCCCGCTGGATCGTCCACACCGTGAAGAAGGCGCCCACGACGAGCGCGCAGATCACGTAGAGGAAGACCTGGATCATGCTCAGGGTCATCGTCTCGGCCTCGTAGCCCGGCGAGGCGTTGAACGACTCGGTGAGGGTCATGCTCGTGGTGCCGGCGGCCTTGTCGGCGGCGGCGAGGTCCACGTCTGCGTCGTCCTTCGCCTGCACGGCGACGGCGCTGAACAGGCTGTGGTCGGAGGCGGCGACGGTGGCCTCGGTGGGCACACCCGCCTGCGCGGTGTTCGAGGCGATCAGCTGCCACGTCGCGAGCGGCAGGTACGCCACGTCGACGTGACCGAAGGTCGCCTGCCCCTCGGTGAAGCCGACGACCGTCAGCTCGACGTCGATCCGGTCCAGGGTCATGACGGTGCCGATCTCGACGCCGTCGTCCTTCAGGGTCTCGGAGACGACGATGCCGTTGACCGGCCCCAGGCCATCGCCCTGTGAGGTCTCCGGAGCCAGGAAGCCGTCGGTCTCGACGCCGAAGAGCGTCAGGTCGACCTGCTGGCCCTCGCTCGTCGTGCTGTTGACGATGCTCACGCCCATGGGCTCGGCGGCCTCGACGCCCTCGGCGTCGCGCCAGGGCTGCAGCTGGTCCTCCTCGAGGACCGAGCGGCTGAAGGCGTTGTCCTTCATCGTGCCCTCGTCGAAGGCGAAGGCGGTGACAGGCATGGACTTCAGGCCGGAAACGCCGTCGTTGACCAGTCCGGACGACAGTCCGGACAGCAACACGACCAGCACGGAGATCAACGCGATCACCGTGCCCATCAGGGCGAAGCGGCCGCGTGCGAACCGCAGCTCGCGCAAGGCTAGAAACATGCGTGTCCCTCGGGTATCAGGTTACCGACACCCTGTCGGCAACAATCCCAGTCTGCCACCCCGGGCCAAGGGGCTCAGGCGCGGGGCACACCGGCCGTGAGGAGGGTGAAGACGTCATCCGCGGCCTGCACGGGGTCACCACCGCGCTGGACCAGGCTCACGCCCGAGCCGAGGGCGCTCTGGACGAGCGGCAGGAACCGATCAGGCATCCCGACCTCGGCCATCACCGCGGCCACGGGCCGCATCAGGACCTCGTGCAGGGCCATGAGGTTCTCGAACTGCGTGGGCGACAGCTCGGCCTGGCGCAGGGCCCCGGCCAGGCCGTGCTCCCCGTCGGCGGTCATGCGCATCGTCGCGTCGACCAGCGCCCGGAGTCGGGGCAGGCCGGGTTCGACATCGGCGAGAGCGGCGTCGATCTCCTGGTTCCACCGGTCGAACGCCACGATCGCCACGGCGACGACCAGGTCGTCCTTCGATGGGAAGTAGTCGTAGAAGCTCGACCGCGCCATCCCCGCGCGTTCGGTGACGGTTCGCGGACTCACGCCGGCCAGACCCGACTCCCTCAGCAGCTCCGTCGCGGCGCGCACCAGCGCAGCACGTTGTGCCTCGCGGTGCGCGCCGACGGTCGGCGCGGAGATCTTGGGCATCAGCCCATTATGACGCGCGCTCTCAGGGCACGAGCACGATCTTGCCGCGCACGTCGCCGGCCTCGCTGAGCCGGTGCGCCTCGACGGCCTGGTCGAGGGGCAGGACGCGCCCGATCTCGACCTGGAACGCGCCCGAGGCGATGAGCGGCAGGACCGCGGGGACGGCCTCCTCGCGCCAGGCCTGCTGCTGCGGCGTGAGGGGCTCGGGCGACCCGCCGGACCACGCCTGCAGGCCCAGGTCGTGGTACTGGGCGCCCTGCACGATCGTGCCGATCCGGGCGCGGTCCACGAGCTCCAGACTCGTCTCCAGCGCCTCCTGCGTGCCCGCACAGTCCAGCGAGACCGTGTAGCCCTCCGGGGACGCCTCACGCAGTCGCTCCAGCAGTCCTTCGCCGTAAGTCACCGGCGTCGCGCCCAGCTCGCGCAGGCGGTCGTGGTTGCGCTCCCCCGCCGTCGCCACGACGTGGGCACCGCGGGCCACCGCGAGCTGGACCACCGCCTGACCGACGCTGCCGGAGCCGCCGTGCAGCAGCAGCCGGTCGCCGTTCTCGACCTCGAGCGAGCGCAGGGCCTGGTACGCGGTCGAGACGGGGACACCCAGCGCGGCCGCCGTCTCGAAGTCGACGCCCTCGGGCTTGGCCGTGAGGTGGCCGGGGTCGGCCACGACGTGCGTGGCGTACGTGCCCTGGGTGTTCTGGATGACGACCTCGTCGCCGACGCCGACGCCGTCCACGCCGGCACCCACCGCCACGATGACACCACCGCCGTCGAAGCCCACGCGACGCGGCTCGGTGAAGGGCGGTGACGGCCGGATGCCGGCTCGCAGCTTCAGGTCGATCGGGTTCACCCCGGCCGCGCGGATCTCGACGACCACCTTCCCGTCACCGGGCGTGGGGTCGGGCCCCTCGTGCAGCTCGAGGACCTCGGGTCCGCCGGTCCGGGAGTACGTCACATAGCGCGCCATGACCCCAGTCTGGCCCACGCCCGCACATGAGAAGAGGCCGATCCATTCTCTGGATCGACCTCTGTTCGGTGGAGCATAGGAGATTCGAACTCCTGACCTCTTCCATGCCATGGAAGCGCGCTACCAACTGCGCCAATGCCCCGCTAACAACCTCAGCAATACTAACTGCTCCCCCTCGAGACCCCCAAACCGGGGTCCCCCTATTCGGTCTCGTCGTCCGACATGACCGGCTCCGGGAGCGATCCGGTGTTCCATTCGGACAGGCGCCACTGCGACCAGTCCTGGTACCGCGCCTCCTCCAGCACCGACCAGTGGCAGTTCGACAGGCCGCCGAACTGACGCCACGAGGACTCGGGGATGCCGAGGAACTCCAGGATGCCCGTGCGCAGGACGGCGCCGTGGGCGACGACGACGAGCGTCTCGCCCAGCGGAAGCTCGTCGAGGTACTCGCGCAGCGCGGCGGCGAGGCGGGCCCCGGCCTGGGCGTGCGTCTCGGCACCCTCGATCTGGGTCTCGTCACCGTCGGCCCACGCCTGCATCTGGGTCGGGAAGCGCTCCCAGGACTCGCGCCAGGTGAGCCCCTCGCGCGCCCCGAAGGCGAGCTCGCGCAGTCGCGGGTCGAGCTCGACCGGCACGCCCGTGCGCTCGCTCAGCGCCCCTGCGGTGTCGGCAGCACGCGACAGGTCCGAGCTGACGATGCGCGCGGGCGCCAGCGACGCCAGCCGCGCCGCGGCCTCGACGGCCTGCTGGCGGCCGACCTCGTCGAGCGCGATGTCGGTCTGGCCCTGCACGCGGCCGGCGACGTTCCACTCGGTGCGGCCGTGCCGCCACAAGATGACGCGGCGACCCATCGTGCTGCCGGGCTTCACGAGAGCTGCAGGTCGATCGCCGGGCAGTCGTTCCACAACCGCTCGAGGGCGTAGAAGGCGCGCTCCTCGGTGTGCTGGATGTGCACGACGATGTCGCCGTAGTCCATGAGGATCCAGCGCGACTCGCGCTGGCCCTCGCGGCGGATCGTCTTGGCACCCAGCTCGAGGAGCTTCTTCTCGATGGCGTCCTTGACCGCGTTCATCTGCGGCGGGTTCGACGCCGAGGCGAGCAGGAAGACATCGGTGATGGCGAGCTGGTCGGAGACGTCGAAGGCGATGAGGTCGTCCGCCTGCTTGTCGGCGGCGGCATGTGCTGCGGCACGAGTCAGTTCGATCGCGCGATCGGTGGCGGTCATGAGGCGTCCTTCGTCGTTCGTTCTTCAGGTTGGTAGAGGCCGTGCTTGCCGATGTACTGGACGACGCCGTCGGGCACGAGGTACCAGACCGGCTCGCCGCTGTGGACCCGCGCACGGCAGTCGGTGGAGCTGATCGCCAGCGCCGGGATCTCGACGAGGGTGACGCGCTCGCGGGGCAGGCCCTCGAGCGTCGACTCGTTCATCTCGTGACCCGGTCGCGTACAGCCGACGAAGTGCGCCAGCTCGAAGAGCTCGCGGTGGTCGCGCCAGGTGAGGATCGCCGCCATGGCGTCCGCGCCGGTGATGAAGTACAGGTCGGCGTCGGGGTACGCAGCGGACAGGTCGCGCAGGGTGTCGATCGTGAAGGTCGGCCCCTCACGGTTGATGTCGACCCGGCTGACGTTGAACCGTGGGTTCGCCGCCGTGGCGATGACCGTCATCAGATAGCGGTCCTCCGGCGGGGAGACCTCGCGGTCGGACTTCTGCCAGGGCTGGCCCGTGGGGACGAAGACGACCTCGTCGAGGTCGAACCACGACTGCACCTCGCTGGCGGCGACGAGGTGTCCGTGGTGGATGGGGTCGAACGTGCCGCCCATCACGCCGATGCGGCGGCGACGATCGCTCATGCTCAGGTGTGCTCGCGACCCAACCCGAAGACGACGGTGATGAGGAGGAGCGCCATCAGGACAGCGAGGGCGATGGCGCCGAAGACGAACGGGTTCACCGCGGCCTCACCGTGTTCAGCCGCTTCTTCAGCGGCCAGGATCAGATCGAGCATGGCCACAATCTACCAGCGTCTCAGCGCGTCTGACCGGCACCCGTCACCACGTAGGTGGTCGTGGTCATCTCGGTCAGGCCCATCGGACCGCGAGCGTGCAGCTTCTGGGTCGAGATGCCGATCTCGGCCCCGAAGCCGAACTCGCCGCCGTCGGTGAACCGTGTGGACGCGTTCACCATCACCGCGGCCGAGTCGACCCCCATCGTGAAGCGGCGGGCCGCCTCCAGCGAACGGGTCACGATCGCCTCGGTGTGCCCCGAGCTGAACCGGCGGACGTGGTCGACCGCCTCGTCGAGGGAGTCCACGACCTTCGCCGAGATCTCCGACGCCAGGTACTCGGTGGCGTAGTCGTCGTCCGTGGCCGCGTCGACCCCGTCGAACGCCTGGAACGCGGCGTCACCGTGGATCACCACGTCGCGTCCCTGCAGCTCCTTGACGACCCGCGGCAGGAACTCGTCGGCGACGTCACGGTGGACCAGCAGCGATTCGGCCGCATTGCACACGCTCGTGCGGTGGGTCTTGGAGTTGATGACGATGTCCAGCGCCATGTCCAGGTCGGCATCGGCGTCGACGTACACGTGGACGTTGCCCGTGCCGGTCTCGATCACCGGGACGGTGGACTGCTCGACGACCGTGCGGATCAGACCCGCTCCCCCGCGCGGGATGACCAGATCGACCAGGCCCCGGGCGGTCATCAGGTCGGTGGAGGTGCTGCGGTCCTCGGCGCTGATCGCCTGGATCGCGTCGGCGGGCAGGCCTGCCGAGGCGACGGCGTCGCGCATGATCCGGGCGATGACCGCGTTGGAGCGCCGGGCCGAGCGCGAGCCGCGCAGCAGCGAGGCGCTGCCGGCCTTGAGACAGATCGCGGCGGCGTCGGCCGTGACGTTGGGACGGCCCTCGTAGATCATCCCGATGACGCCCATCGGGACGCGGATCTGCTGCAACTGCAGGCCGTTCGGCAGGGTCGACCCGCGCACCACCTCGCCGATCGGATCGGGCAGGGCCGCGATGTCGCGGACGCCCTGCGCGAAGGCCGCGACCCGGTCGACGTCGAGCGCCAGCCGGTCGATGACGTTCTCGGGCGTGCCCTCGGCTCGCGCCTCGGCGACGTCCTCGGCGTTGGCGGCCACGATGCGGTCGGTGCCGGCCACCAGTGCCTCGGCCATCGCCGTCAACGCGGCGTCCTTCTCCTTGCGCGTGGCGAGCGCCAGCACCCGCGCGGCGTCCCGCGCGCGCAGTGCGGCTTCACGAACCTCGGTACCCATGCGGCGAGTCTAGTTCCGAGTTCTACCATCGAGGCGTGCCCTCCTCCGACTCCACCGCCCTGCATCGCGCGTGGGAGTCACTGACGGCGTTCGGTCCGCACGGGGACGCGCACTGGGTCGCACTGCGCGCCGGCGTCAGCATGGGCATGCCGCTGCTCCTGCTGTGGGCGATCGGTCGCCTCGATCTGGCGCTGCCGGCCACCTTCGGTGCGTTCACGGCTCTGTACGGCCGGGCGAACTCCCACCGGCCCCGCGCCCTGATGCAGAGCACCGCGGCCGTCGTCCTCGTCGTCGCGGTGGCGACCGGGACGGTGCTCTCCGCCGCCGGAGCCGGTGAGTGGCTCGTCGTCGTCGGCCTCGCCGGGATCGCGGCCGTCGCCGCCCTGGCCTCGCTGGTCTGGGCCTGGCACCCGCCCGGCGTCCTCTTCCCCGTCTTCGCCGTCGGCGCGACCGCGGGGGCGCCTGTTTCAAGCCGGGACGTCGCCCTTCACCTCGCGGTCGCCGTGGCGACAGCGCTCTTCGCTCTTGTCGTCGGGGCCATGGGCGCCCTGACGCCGGCACGTCACCGCCCCCGCCAGCACTGGGACGCGCCCCTGCACGCCGCGCTGCGGTCGCCGCGCACGGCGCCCGAGATCACCCGCGTCACGCTCGCCGTCGCCCTGGCGGCGATCGTCGCCACCGTCTTCGGGCTCGGGCACGCCTACTGGGCGTCGGTCGCGGCGGCCGCCGCCATCGCCGGGCCGAGCACCCGACACCAGGTCCTGCGCGGCGTGCATCGTGCCGTCGGCACCTTCCTGGGCGTCGTCGTCGCCGCGGGTCTGCTGGCCCTCGACCTGGGCACGCTCGCCACGATCCTGCTCGTGATCGTCCTGCAGGTCGGCGCCGAGCTGCTCATCGGCCGCAACTACGCGGTCGCGCTGATGGTCGTCACCCCGCTCGCGCTGCTGATGGTGCACCTGGGCTCGACCGCGCCCGTGACGTCGTTGCTGCAGGACCGGCTGTCCGACACCATCCTCGGCGTCGTGGTGGGCCTGGCGGTCGTCGTGGCCTGGGATCGCGCGCTGCCCCGGCGGCGGTAGGTCACGCCGGCGGCAGCGGCTCGGTGCTCGCGGGGTCCGTCGAGGGCACCTGCACCGTCTCGCCCGTCCACTCCGCGATGGCCTCGCGGTACTCGGGTGTGTGCTGGTAGCCCCCGTGCGTCATCACCATCGAGCCCGGATCGCCCGAGCCGGCGCGCCGCACCTCGAGCGTGGGCCGGTCGAGGACCACGTGGTCCCGGTCGGAGTACACGCGGTACCCGAGCGGGTCGGACCGGCGGAACAGGTTCACCCAGTGCGCCGGGTCCTGCAGTCGCTCGCGGAGCCCCACCGCCATCGCCGGTGAGTCGTCGGGCGGTGTGTTCGGGACGTCGGGCCACGCCTCGCCCATGCGCGCGGGCCCGGTGGTGGGGACGTAGCCCAGTGCGTCGGGTCCGGCGGCGGCCGGGAAGACCCGCCCGTAGAGCGCCCGGATCTGGCTCCCGTACGTCAGCAGTCGCAACTGCGTCGCCCGTCCGTTCAGGCGGCTCGCCACCGCGACGCAGATCAACGAGCCCTGGCTGTGGCCGGACAGCACCACGACGCGGCCCGGGTCCTGGCCCTCCTCCCCCATCGCCCAGCGCACCCGGGTGGTGATCTCGGGGACCACCCGCTCCGCGTAACAGGGCGGCGCGAACGGATGAGCAGCCCGCGGCCAGAACGTCGTGATGTCCCACAGGACGCCCACGTTCCGTCGCGCGGTGGGTGAACGGCGGATGCGGGCGCCGAGCATCATCAGCGCGACGCTCAGGCCGAGGGCCACGTACAGCGAGAGCGTCGCGAGCGGCCGCGCCGGCTCCCACCAGTCCCACGGCGGGCGGCCGGCGGAGGACAGGGCGAGCGTGGTCACGGCCAGCAGCGAGGCGACGGCGCCGATCCCGTCGAGGAGCCGCTCGCCCCGGTGTGCCAGCGCCGCCGTCACGCGAGCGTTCTTCACCGCCGCCCGGTCCTGCTCGGGGACGACCGGGTCGTCATCGTCCACCCGCGCCCGGATCAGCGGCGCGGCGCGGCGGCGGAATCGCCACACCAGCAATCCCGTGACGACGGCGCCCGAGACGATGACCGCCAGCTGCATCAACGGGGTCCACACGAGGATCTGCGGCACGACCAGTGGCGTCTGCGGCGGGTCCGTCACCTCGAGCGCCACCCGCCCACCGGCGGCGTCGACCGTGAGGCATCGCCGCACCGTCCCGTCCACCTCGCACGTCGGCCTCACGATGAGCACCCCGGCCGTGCGGAAGCCCGTCGACTCACCGGTGCAGACGGCGCTGCGCTTCGCGGAGTTCGTGCCGAAGCACGCGGACACGAGCCGCACGGTCGTGACGCCCTCGGGCAGGGCCAGGGTCGCGTGCTGCACCCGTGACGACGCCATCGAGTAGGAGGAGTCGGGATCCACGCGACTGCGTCGGGTCAGCGCGTCCGTGCGCACCGTGCCGTGGGTGACCGCGACGGTCGTGTTCGTCCGCACGATCCGCGCCCCCTCGAGGACGACGTCGCCGGCCAGGGTCAGGGGGTCGGTCTCCCCCGCTGCCGACAGCGGCGCGTTCTCGTTGCGGCGGGTCGTCAGGTCGGCCACCGACTGCGAGCCGTCGTTCAGGTAGTCGGCCGCCGCGACGGCCGCGGCCGACGTGAACAACAGCGCGACCATCGTGGCCCCGCCCAGCATCACCGAGGCGCCCGCGCCGCCCCACGCGAACGCGGCCTGCTCGGGCTTCGCGGCCTGACGGTGGTGCCAGATCATCAACGCCAGCCAGACCAGCGCGGTGAGGCCCGCCAGCACGAGGGTCGGGAGCTCACGGCCCCCGACCACCAGGGCCAGCAGGAGCAGGACGACGAGGAAGGTGCCGCGCAGTCGGGCCCGGCCGCCGACGAAGACGATGACGTGCACGATCGTCAGCGCGACGAACAGGCCGATGAACCACAGGTTCGCGCCGTACCAGTCCCCGTCCTCCCTGGTGACGTCCGTGGTCCACAGCAGCGCCAGGTGCGCGGCGACGACCACCGCGGCCGCCAGCGCCACGGGCCGCAACGGCATCCGGCGCAGCATCTCTCCCGGCCCCGTCATCCAGTCCATCGGCCGACGGGGGAACTCGTGCACGGTGCCGGCGACGGAGACCTTCCACGTGTCGCGGAACTCCGGGTCGTCCTCATCGACAGAGAGCGCGCGGGCCACCACGAGCAGTGCCACGGCGGCCGCCGCGAGCGTGGTCGCCCACACGGGTCCGGTCGCCTCCCGCGCGATCAGGTGCACGCCGGAGAACAGCACGATGGTCGCGAGCGCCAGCGCGACGTGGAGGTAGAGCAGCTGGCGCGTCCGGTGCTCGCCCTGCCACATCCTCGGGTGGCCCAGGACGTTGTCGGCGCATCGGTCGTGCTCCTGGTCCCGTGTCGCCTGGGCCGGCGCGTCCGGGGTCGCCTCGTACCGGGTGACGCTCTGGCGCGTGAGGGCCACGAGGCCCAGGACCATGGCCACGGGCACCAGCGAGGTCACGGCGATCCGCCGTCCCGCGGTCAGGGAGGCGAGTCCGTCCAACCACCCCGGCAGCACCGGACACGCGACGGAGTTCGCCCGGAAGCACTGCCAGGCGATCAGGTCGATCGCGATGAAGCACGCCGTCAGCACCGCGATCGCGGTCAGGATCAGACCGCTCACGCGCACGGCGCGCAGCCCCCAGCGGGCCTGGCCGTTGTTCTCACCGACCTGTGTCCGCGCCCAGAACGCGAGGTTCACCAGCGCGAACGGCAGCAGCCCCAGCCAGAGCACGCGGGTCACCCACCCCCACATGCCGCGGACGCCCGACGTCAGCTCGCCCCAGGAGTACGCCTCGAGGGCCATGCCGGGCGGCAGCGTCCGCAGCGGCGGGTCGGCGCCGTCGGCGATCCGGTAGAAGCCGGTGAGCCGGTCCCCCGCCACCTGGACGACGCGGCTCTGGTCGACGCCGAGCATCGACGCGGTCGGGGTCCCGCGCACGCCGTGCACGCGCAGCTCCATGACCACCTGGGCGGTGCTGGGTGCGGGCATCGACCGACCTCCGTGACTTGACCGTGTCACCGAGAGAGAGGCCGTGCAAGGCCTGCTGATGCGACAGCGTCAGGACATGAGGACCAGATCGTCGCGGTGGATGACCGCGCGGTCGTGGTCGGCGCCCATCGTGGCGGCCAGCTCCGAGGTGGAGCGACCGAGCATCTCGGGCAGCTCCTGGCTGTCGTAGTTGACGATCCCGCGGGCGACGAGGGCGCCGTCCGGACCGATCACGTCGACGGGGTCCGCGGCGGAGAACTCGCCCTCGACGGCGACGATGCCGGCCGCCAGCAGCGAGGCGCCGCGCTCGACGAGGGCGCGGCGGGCGCCGTCGTCCAGCAGCAGCCGGCCCCGGGTCTCGCTCGCGTGGGCGAGCCACAGCAGACGTGTGGCGCGGCGCTTGCCGGTGGGGTTGAACCGGGTGCCGACCGGCTGACCCTCGACGGCCTCGATGGCGCGAGCAGCGGACGTGAGCCGGACGGGGATGCCGGCGGCCGTCGCGATCCGCGCGGCCTCGATCTTGGTGACCATGCCACCGGTGCCGACGGCCGATCCGACGCGGGCGACATCGATCCCCTCGAGGTCCGCGTCGGAGGACACGGTGGCGATGGGACGCGAGCCGGGCAGGTCGGGGTGAGCGGTGTAGAGGCCGTCGACGTCCGACAGCAGGATCAGCTCGTCGGCGTGCACGAGATGGGCCACGAGCGCCGCCAGCCGGTCGTTGTCGCCGAAGCGGATCTCGGACGTGGCCACGGTGTCGTTCTCGTTGACGACCGGGACGACGCCCAGCTCGAGCAGCTTGGCGAAGGTCTGGCGCGCGTTGCGGTAGTGACTGCGGCGGGTGACGTCCTCGACGGTCAGCAGCACCTGTCCGACGATCAGGCCGGCGGCCGCGAAGGCCTCGGAGTAGTGCGCGATGAGGGCGCGCTGGCCGACCGCCGCGGCGGCCTGCTGCGTGGGCAGGTCGCGCGGGCGGTTCGGCAGTGCGAGCGGGCCGAGTCCGGCGGCGATGGCTCCGGAGGAGACCAGCACGACCTCGTCACCGCGGGCGCGCACCGCGACGACGGCATCGACGACGGTGCCGATGCGGTCGGGGTCCAGATGTCCGTCAGGCGTCGTCAGCGAGGACGAACCGACCTTGAGGACGACCCTCACCGATCGTCCTCGTCGAGCTCGTCGTCGCCGGGGTACTCCTCACCGATCTCCCAGTCCGGAAGGACCGTGCGGGGGTCGAACGGCTCGGGCTCGCGGCCCTCGGCCCGGGCGGCGACCGCTTCGAGCTCCCAGGCACGACGTGCCGCGAGCAGCTCGCGCCGCTCCTGGTTCGTGCGACGGGTGCTCTGGTCGATGCGCAGGTCCTCGCCACGACGGCCCAGCACCTCGGCGCCGGCCGTGATGGTGGGATCGAAGTCGAACACGACCTCGTCGCGACCCAGGTCTGCCTCGCTGGCGGCACCGATGACGACGTCGTCGCCGGCCTTGGCGCCCAGCTTGAGGAGGTGATCCTCGACGCCGATCCGGTTGAGCCGGTCGGCGAGGAAGCCCACGGCCTCGTCGTTGCTGAAGTCGGTCTGGCGGACCCAGCGGGCGGGCTTCTCGCCGATGACGTGCCAGCGGCCCTCGATCTGACGGACCTCGAACTCGCGGCCGACACCGGACGGGGCCGGCGGGCGCAACACGATGCGCGTGGCCTCGCGGTGCGGCTCGGCGGCGCGACGGGCGGCGACGATCTCGGCCATGGCGAACGACAGCTCGCGCAGGCCGGCATGGCTGGCCGCGGAGACCTCGAAGACGCGCAAGCCGCGCTGACGCAGCTCGTCGGTGACGAACTCGGCGATCTGGGCGGCGTCGGGGACGTCGGTCTTGTTCAGGGCGACCAGGCGGGGCCGGTCGCTGAAGTCGACACCGGCGTACTCGCCGTAGCGGGCGAGCTCGTTTTCGATGACGTCCAGGTCCGACAGCGGGTCACGGCCCGGCTCGACCGTGGCGCAGTCGATGACGTGCACGAGGGCGGCGCAACGCTCGACGTGGCGCAGGAAGTCGTGGCCCAGACCGCGACCCTCGCTCGCGCCCTCGATCAGGCCGGGGACGTCGGCGACGGTGAACGTGGTGTCGCCGGCCGTGACGACGCCCAGGTTGGGCACCAGGGTCGTGAACGGGTAGTCCGCGATCTTGGGGCGGGCCCGCGACAGCGAGGCGATGAGGCTGGACTTGCCCGCCGACGGAAAGCCGATCAGACCGATGTCCGCGACGACCTTGAGCTCGAGCGTGACCGTGCGCTCCTCGCCCGGCTCACCCTTGAGCGCGAACCCGGGGGCCTTGCGCTTGCTGGACGCGAGCGCGGCGTTGCCGAGGCCGCCACGGCCGCCGGCCGCGATGACCAGTTCGGTGCCGGCGCCGACCAGGTCCGCCAGCACCTCGCCGTTGGCGTCGCGCACGACGGTGCCGTCGGGGACGCGCAGGACGAGGTCCTCGCCGTTGGAGCCGCTGCGGTTCGAGCCGGCACCGGGCGCACCGCTGGTGGCCTTGCGGTGGGGCTCGTGGTGGTAGTCGATGAGCGTCGTGACGTCGGGGGCCACGACGAGGATGACGTCGCCGCCATGCCCGCCGTTGCCGCCGTCGGGTCCGCCGAGAGGCTTGAACTTCTCGCGGTGGACGGACGCGACGCCGTTGCCGCCGTTGCCCCCGGAGACGTGCAGGGTCACCTGGTCAACGAAGCTGGGGATCGCCATGGGTTCTCCTGAACGTGGTGGGGGAAAAGAGAAAGGGCAGCCCGCATCAGCGGACCGCCCCTCCTCAGGAAGATCTGCGCGTCACTGCTCCGGAACGATGTTCACGACGCGACGGCCGCGCTTCGAACCGAACTCGACCGCGCCGGGAGCGAGGGCGAACAGCGTGTCGTCGCCGCCACGGCCGACGTTGGAGCCGGGGTGGAAGTGGGTGCCACGCTGACGAACGATGATCTCGCCCGCGTTGACCAACTGGCCGCCGAAACGCTTGACGCCGAGGCGTTGGGCGTTGGAGTCGCGACCGTTCTTGGTGGAGGCTGCGCCCTTCTTGTGTGCCATGTCGTCAGTCCCTTACTTGGAGATGCCGGTGATCTTGACCTGGGTGTACTTCTGACGGTGACCCTGGCGCTTCTTGTAACCGGTCTTGTTCTTGTACTTCTGGATGATGATCTTCGGGCCCTTGAGCCCACCGATCACCTCTGCGTCGATCTTGGCCTTGGAGGCGTCGGCACCGGCCGTCACCTGGTCACCGTCGACCACCATGACCGCGGCGAGCTGGACGGTGTCGCCCTCGGCCGCCTTGACCTGGTCGATCGAGATGACGTCGCCGACCGCGACCTTGGCCTGGCCGCCGCCATTGCGCACGATTGCGTACACCACGGGATTCCTCACTTCGTCCTGAAAAAGTCGGGAGGTGCGCAATGCGCACCGACTGTCGATTCTACTCGGGCGCACCATCGTCGGTCAAAACGGGTGCCTCAACCGCCGCCGGCTCCTGCGAAGGAGCCTGCGACGACTCGTCGTTTCGGGGTTCTTCGGTCTTCACGGCATCGTCGCCGGACTCGTCGTTCCGGTCCTGACGCGGCGGGCGTCCCCCACCGTTGCCGTTGCTGCTCCCGCCACCGTTGCCGCCACCACTGCGGCCGGAACGACCGCCTCGGCGTCCGCGGCGCTGGCCGTCGTCCTTCTTCGGCTCGACCGGCGCGTCCTCGATGACGACGCCACGGCCGTGGCAGTGCTCGCACTCGTGGCTGAAGGACTCCAGCAGGCCCGTGCCGATGCGCTTGCGCGTCATCTGCACCAGACCCAGCGAGGTGACCTCGGCGACCTGGTGGCGGGTGCGGTCGCGACCGAGGCACTCGACCAGGCGACGCATCACCAGGTCGCGGTTGCTCTCGAGCACCATGTCGATGAAGTCGATGACGATGATGCCGCCGAGATCGCGCAGCCGCAGCTGACGCACGATCTCCTCGGCTGCCTCGAGGTTGTTCTTGGTGACGGTCTCCTCGAGGTTGCCACCCGAGCCGGTGAACCGGCCCGTATTGACGTCGACGACGACCATCGCCTCGGTGCGGTCGATGACCAGCGAGCCACCCGAGGGCAGGTGGACCTTGCGGTCCAGCGCCTTGTGGATCTGCTCGTCCAGGCGCCGCTCGGCGAAGATGTCGTTCTCGCCCTCCCAGCGCTTGACCCGCTCCTCCAGATCGGGGGCGACGTGGGCGATGTAGCCCGCGACCATGTCCCAGGCCTCGTCGCCCTGGATGGTCAGCGTCGCGAAGTCCTCGTTGAACAGGTCACGGATGACCTTGATCATCAGGTCCGGCTCGGAGTACAGCAACTGGGGCGCCTTGCCGGCCGCCGCCTTGCTCTCGATGTCCTCCCAGCGGGCCGTCAGCGCGGTGATGTCGCGCTGCAGCTGGTCCTCGGTGGCGCCCTCGGCGGCCGTGCGCACGATGACGCCGGCACTCTCGGGCAGCGCCTCCTTGAGCAGACCCTTCAGCCGGGCGCGCTCGTTCTCGGGGAGCTTGCGGCTGATGCCGTTGCTGCCGCCGCCGGGCACGTAGACCAGGAACCGGCCGGGCAGGCTGATCTGGCTCGTGAGCCGTGCGCCCTTCTGGCCGATGGGGTCCTTGGACACCTGGACCAGGACGGTCTGGCCGGGCTGCAGCGCGTCCTCGATCTTGCGCTGCTTGCCGTTCTGGATGTTCGACCAGTCGACCTCGCCGGCGTAGATCACCGCGTTGCGACCGGCGCCGATGTCGACGAAGGCGGCCTCCATGCTGGGCAGCACGTTCTGGACCTTGCCCAGGTAGACGTTGCCGATCAGCGAGGTCTGCGACTCGCGGGCGACGTAGTGCTCGACCAAGACGCCGTCCTCGAGCACGGCGATCTGCGTGTAGTCGTCACGCTGGCGCACGACCATCTCGCGGTCGACGGCCTCGCGGCGGGCCAGGAACTCGGCCTCGCTGACGATCGGGGCGCGGCGACGACCGGCCTCGCGACCCTCTCGGCGGCGCTGCTTCTTGGCCTCGAGGCGGGTCGAGCCGGTGACCCCGGTGATCTCGTCCGAGGCGGTGCGGCCCTCGCGGACCTTGACGACCGTGTTCTCGGGGTCGTCGGGCGCGCCGTCGGCTCCCTCGCCGGCCCGCGCACGGCGCCGGCGGCGACGGGTGGATCCGGACGAGGACTGCTCCTCGTCCCCTGCGTCGCCGTCCTTGGCCTCGGCCTCGGCGGTGTCGGCATCGGAGTCGTCCGAGCCCTCGGCGCCACCGTCCTGGTCGCTCTTGCGACGGCGGCGACCACCACGGCGGCGACGGCGGCGTCCGCCCTCGCTGCCCTCGTCGTCACCGGACCCGTCCTCGTCGTCGGAGGCGTCGAGGTCGCTCGTGGCGGCGTCGGAGTCGTCGTCCTGGGGCTCGACGCGCTTCTTCTCGCGCGGCGGAGCCAGCTCGGCCGGCGGCGGTTGGAACATCGCGCCGACGGGCGGCAGCTTGCGGGCCGTCGGGGTGGTCGGGGCCGTCTCCGGCGCCTCGTCCTCGTCCGGCTCCTCCTCGTCGGTCACAGGCGGCTCGGGAGCCTCCTCGACCGGGGGTGCGAACACCGCGGCCGGCGGGCCGGCGGGCCGCCCGGCCGCGCGACGGCGGGTGCGCGTCGGGGCCTCGGTGGTCTCGGTGGTGTCAGGCCCAGTGGTGTCGGGCGCGTCGGTCGCGTCGTTCGGATCGAGCATGTGCTCTCCTTCGCCCGGCAGCGGCGCAGCCACCCACCGGGCTGGTCAACGGTCCCGCAGGACCTCAAGTCTGTCTGCAGGACGGCGCTTAGGCCTGTCACACGGCGACCCCTCTACCTGCCGCGGTCAGCACCTCACGGTGCGTCGCGGCCGGTGGCGAGCGGATCGCCGACCGTACCGTTCTGAACATCCAGCGGCCCTTGGTCCGAGCGGGTCGCCAGAGGCGCCTTCTCGATCGGCAGGCCGCACAGGGTGCGCAGTCCGGTGATCACGTCGTCCGGTCGCACCGACGGGATGTCATGGCGTACGACCACGTCCAGTATCGCACATCCGTCCGTGCCGGAGCGTTCATCGACGCGAAGTCGGATGACGGCGTCCCGGCAGTCGAACGTGCGCAGACCCTTTTTCATCATGCGCTCGACGAGGACCTCGTCCCGCGCCAGGAACGTCTCGACGGCCGCCGCGGCGGCCTCGGCGGACACCTCGGGCAGCTCGATGAACCACCGGCTGCCCTGCAGCAGATCGGCCAGGGGACCGCCCGGGGACACGACGACGTCGATGATGTCCAGGCCGGTCGGCAGCGCCTCGTCGAGGGCCGCCTGGACCTCGGCCGGCTCCATCGCACGGATCAGACCGATCTCGAGGTATTCCGCCTCGCTGGCCGCGCCCGTGGGCGAGGCGCCCGCGTACGAGATCTTCGGATGGGGCGAGTAGCCCGACGAGTGCGCGATGGGCAGCGCCGCGCGGCGGATGGCCCGCTCGAAGGCCCGCGCGAAGTCGCGGTGGCTGGTGAACCGCATGCGGCCGCGCTTGGCGTACCGGATGCGCAGCTTCTGCACGATCGGCAGCTGCGGGTTCGGGGCTTCCGGATTGGGAGTGCCCTGCAGGGTCGTTCCGCCGTCGTTGCTCACGGAACCAGCCTACGGCGACGTCCGAAGGGGTTCCGCGAGCCTGTCCCCACCGTTACCGTGTGTCACATGCGTCACACCTTCGTCCTCCTGTTGACCGCCTGTGCCCTCCTCCTGGGAGGTGCACCTGCCGGCGCCGCCGGCACGACGGCCACGAAGGTCCGGGGGTTCACGTCGAAGAGCCAGACGGTCAAGCCCGGCGCCACGGTGAAGTACGCCGTCAAGGTCACGACGAAGGGCAAGGCGTCGAAGGGCCGCGTGGTGACGCTGCAGCGCCGCGTCAACGGACGCTGGGTGAAGGTCGACCGCAAGCGCACCAACCGCCACGGCCGAGTCGTGCTGCGCCACCGCGCCACCACGAAGGCCGGTGCCACCGTGAAGCTGCGCGTCCGCGTCACGGCGAAGGGCCGGCTCCGCGCCGTCAACAGCCCGGTCAAGAAGGTTGCCACCCGCACGGCATGGACGCCGGACGCCCGGTCCCAGCGGGTCCTGGCCCTCGTGAACGCGGCCCGCGCGCAGGCACGCGAGTGCGGTGAGGAGTCGTTCCCCGCTCGCGGGCCGCTGCGCCTGAACGAGCGCCTGACCCGGTCGGCCCAGGCGCACGGCGCGGACATGGCGGCGCACGGCTACTTCAGCCACACGGGGCGCAACGGCTCGAGCCTGCGCGATCGCGTCGACGCCCAGGGCTACAACTGGTCGCGGATCGGCGAGAACATCGCGGCGGGCTACCCCTCCCCCGAGGCGGTCGTCCAGGGCTGGGTCGCGAGCCCCGGACACTGCCGGAACATCATGGCCGGAGGGTTCACCGAGCTCGGTGTCGGCTACGCGGCCAGCAACGACAAGTACGGCAGCTACTGGGTGCAGAACTTCGGTACGCCGCGCTGACGCGGAGGCCTCGTCAGTCGGCCGTGTCGAAGCGCCGCTCGAGAGCGTCGAACACGTAGGACAGCGCCGCGCCGGCCACCCCGAGGACCAGACGCGGACGCCGGACTCCACGGCGCACCAGGAACTGCTCGGCCTCGCGATCGAGGACCACGCCCACGGCCATCGCCCCGGCCGCCGCGGCGCCGACGACTGCTCCGATGGCGGCCGCCGGTCGCGCAGGGGTCGGCTGCTGCTCGAAGCCGACGACATGGGGACGGTTCAGGGCCGTGAACATGGCGCCGCCTGCGACCAGGCCGGTGCCGGCGACCACCGCGGCCCGGACCCGGCGCGGGGCGCGCCCGATCGGGACGACGGACACGACGCCCGTGGCCAGCGCGACCACGAGCGACTGACGCGGGGAATGCGCACCCATCTCAGACCACCGAGAGGGGCAGCAGCTTCTTGCCCGTGGGGCCGATCTCGATGTCGAGGTTCAACTCCGGGCACACGCCGCAGTCGTAGCAGGGGGTCCAGCGGCAGTCCTCGACCTCGGCGGCGCCGTCGGGGTCGATCGCGTCCTGCCAGTCCTCCCAGAGCCACTCGCGGTCCAGGCCCGAGTCCATGTGGTCCCACGGCAGGACCTCGTCGTGGTCGCGCTCGCGGGTCGTGTACCAGTCGAGGTCGACGCCCAGCGGCGACAGCACCTCGGCCGACTTCTCGGCCCACCGGTCGTAGCTGAAGTGCTCGCTCCAGCCGTCGAACCGGCCGCCGTCGCGCCACACGGCCTCGATGACGCCGCCCACGCGACGGTCACCGCGTGACAGCAGTCCTTCGATGGTTCCGGGCTTGCCGTCGTGGTAGCGGAAGCCGATGGCCTTGCCGTAGCGCTTGTCGGACTGGACCGAGGCCCGCAGCTTGCGCAGCCGGTCGTCGGTCGTCTCGTGATCGAGCTGGGACGCCCACTGGAAGGGCGTGTGCGGCTTCGGGACGAAGCCGCCGATCGAGACGGTGCAGCGGATGTCGCGACGACCCGAGACCTCACGGCCCGTGTCGATGACGCGCTTGGCCAGCTCGCCGATCTGCAGGACGTCCTCGTCGGTCTCGGTGGGCAGACCACACATGAAGTAGAGCTTCACCTGACGCCAGCCGTGCGAGAACGCCGCTGCGACGGTGCGGATCAGGTCGTCCTCGCTGACCATCTTGTTGATGACCTTGCGCATCCGGTCACTGCCGCCCTCGGGGGCGAAGGTCAGGCCCGAGCGTCGCCCGTTGCGGCTGAACTCGTTGGCCAGCGTGATGTTGAAGGCGTCGACGCGGGTCGACGGCAGCGAGAGCGACGTGTTGGTGCCCTCGTACCGGTCGCCGAGCTGCTTGGCGACCTCGCCGATCTCGGAGTGGTCGGCGCTGGACAGGCTCAGCAGGCCGACCTCCTCGAAGCCGGACTGCTTCAGGCCGTTGTCGACCATCTGCCCGATCGTCTGGATGGAGCGCTCGCGCACCGGGCGGGTGATCATGCCGGCCTGGCAGAACCGGCAGCCGCGGGTGCACCCGCGGAAGATCTCGACGCTGAACCGCTCGTGGACCGTCTCGGCCAGCGGCACGAGGGGCTTCTTCGGGTACGGCCAGCTGTCGAGGTCCATCAGGGTGTGCTTGGCGATCCGTGCGGGCACGCCCGGGCGGTTCGGCGTGATGGCCGCGATCTGCCCGTCGGGCCGGTACGTGACGTCGTAGAACTTCGGCACGTAGACGCCGCCGGACGCCGCCAGGCGCGCCAGCACCTCGTCGCGACCGCCGGGACGACCCTCGGCCTTCCACTCGCGCACGACCTCGCTGATCGCCAGCACGACCTCCTCGCCGTCGCCCATGACGGCGGCGTCGACGAAGTCGGCGATCGGCTCGGGGTTGAAGGCGCTGTGACCGCCGGCGATGACGATCGGGTGCGTGTCGTCGCGGTTGACCGCCAGCAGCGGGATGACCGCGAGGTCGAGCGCCGTCAGCAGGTTCGTGTAGCCCAGCTCGGTCGAGAAGCTGATCCCGAAGAGGTCGAACTCCGCCACGGGCCGGTGCGCGTCGACGGTGAACTGCGGGATGCGGTGCTCGCGCATGACCGCCTCCATGTCGGGCATGACGGCGTACGTGCGCTCGGCGAGGATCCCCTCACGCTCGTTGAGGACCTCGTAGAGGATCTGGACACCCTGGTTGGGCAGGCCGACCTCGTAGGCGTCGGGGTACATCAGCGCCCAACGGACGTCGGCCTCGTCCCAGTCCTTGACGGTGGAGTTCAGCTCACCGCCGATGTACTGGATCGGCTTGGAGACCCCCGAGAGCAGCGGCTCGAGTCGGGGATAGACGGAGTCGACAGGCATGACACCAGCGTACGTGGCCCGTCAGGGCCGCCCGACCGCTCTACTTCGTGACGGTCAGGGTGCGCGCGGCGGCCGCCGACGGATCGACCAGGCCGGTCCCCGAGAACGACGCCGTGATCGCGTGCTTGCCGGCCGCGAGCCTGGGCAGCGTCACGACGACCTTGCCCTTCGATGCCACCGTCAGGTTCGCCGTGGCGATCGTCTTGGCCCCGGCCTTGACGGTGATCGTCCCCGCCGTCACCGCGGCGCCCCGGCCCGACTGGACCGTCACGGTCACCTTCGCGGAGGCGGTCGCCTTCACCGAGGTCGCCGACAGGGCGGTCGTCGTGACCGACCGGTCGCGGACCACGAGGGGCACCTCGGCGCTCAGTGACGCGGTCTGGAACGTCGCACCGCGGTACTGCACCGCGATCCGGCGGGTGCCCGGGTCGAGCGCGGGCAGGGCGATCCGCACCGACCCGCGAGCCGCCGGGCCCAGCGTCGCGGCGGCGACCTTCGCCCCGTCGGCGAGCACCCAGACCTCACCGGAGGTGGGTGCCACCTTCCGTGCCGTCGCCACGGTGGCCGTCACGTGCGCGGACTCGGCCGGGCCGACCGAGGTCCGGTCGAGCGTCCCCTGGACGGTGGTGGGCTCGACCACGTGGAAGGCCTGGGCCTTGGCGTGGGACCGGCGCACCGTCTTGGAGCCCCAGTACGTGGCCCGGATCGTGTGCTTGCCCGCCGTCAGCGCGGGCAGGCGGACCGAGACCTTGCCGCGCTTGGCCTTGGTCAGGGCGGGGGCGGCGATCCGCTTGCCGTCGACGTAGACCGAGACCTTGTTCGTCACGACCCGCCCGTCCGTGGGCTTCACGGTGACCGTGGCCACGGGCCGCGTCCCCGCCAGGTGGGGCGCCTTCGGCAGGGCGATGCTCGTCTTCGCCGAGACGACCTTGGGCGGCTTGGTCACGACGACCTTGATGGTGCGGCTCGTGCCCTTGCCCACCTGGGCGTTGCCCGCGTAGACCGCCGAGATCCACTGCTTGCCGCGCTTCATCCTCGGGATCGCGACGGTGGCGGTACCCTTCGACGCCGCGGTCAGGTTGATGGTCTTGACGGTGACCCCACCGCGACGGATGCGCACCTTGCCCACCGGAGCGGCCCGGGCCGCGGACACCTTGACGGTGATCTTGGGAGCGACCCGGGTGCTGACCTTCGCCGGACCCGACACGGCGACGCTCGGCTTCACCGGCGCTGCCGGGGCCGGGGTGGGCGCGGGGGCGGGTGACGGCGTCGGCACCGGCGCGGCCGGCGCGCCCAGGTCCTTGAAGTGGATGAAGCGCTCGGGGTACCAGGAGTCGCCGGTGGACACCTTGTACCGGCGGTAGACCTTCGAGGTGTAGCTGTCCTCGGACAGGATCAGGTGCTTCGGGCCGACCTCCTCGACGTAGGCGACGTGGCTGGCGGCCTTCGACCACTGCGCGATCGCACCGACGGCGGGTCGGTTGTCGACGACGTATCCGAGCTTCTTGGCGTTCGTGTGCCAGTCGCGCGCGTTGCCCATGAGGATCTTCGGCTCGGGAACCCCGTTGCGCTTCATCCGGTACGCGGCGTAGTTCGTGCAGTTGTGCCCGGCGTACATCCGCCAGTGCATCTGGTGCATGACCTCCGCGTAGCCCGACGTGTCGCACGCGGCGACCTGGGCCTTCGTCTTGGCACTGCAGATGAGCGCGAACGCCTGCGCCGAGGACGCCGTGGCGGTGAGTCCGGCCATCACGAAAAGGCACACCAGTCCCACGAGTCCCAGTCGACGCATGATCGACAGCCTATGGCACCGACACGCCGATGTGAACCTAAAGCCGACCTTTAAGGTTTGGTCGTGTTAATGACACCCGTGTCATTCCGGGGCCTCGAGGTTGCGGCTGGTTTGGACGGTGCACCATGATCGACGCATGGCACAGAAACAGTCCATCCTCGGGCGCATCTCCCAGCTGACGAAGGCGAACATCAACGCCCTCCTGGACAAGGCTGAGGATCCGCAGAAGATGCTCGACCAGATGGTCCGCGACTACACCAACTCCATCGCCGAGGCCGAGAAGGCCGTGGCCCAGACGATCGGCAACCTGCGGCTGGCCGAGGCCGACCACGCCGAGGACGTCGCCGCCGCGAAGGAGTGGGGCGCCAAGGCGATCGCCGCCTCCAACAAGGCCGACCAGCTGCGCGCCAGCGGACACGCGGGCGAGGCCGACCGCTTCGACCAGCTCGCCAAGGTCGCGTTGGGCAAGCAGATCTCCGCCGAGAACGAGGCCCGCGCCGCCGCTCCGATGATCGCCCAGCAGGGTGAGGTCGTCGAGCAGCTCAAGACCGGGCTGGTCGCCATGCGCGGCAAGCTGACCGAGCTGAACGCCAAGCGCGACCAGCTCGTGGCGCGCCACCGCACGGCCGAGGCCCAGGCCCAGGTCACCGGTGCCATCAAGTCCCTCGACATCCTCGATCCCACGAGCGAGCTCAGCCGCTACGAGGAGCGGGTCCGCCGCATCGAGGCCCAGGTCCAGGGGCAGCAGGAGCTCGCCTCGACGAGCCTGGACTCCCAGTTCGCCGAGCTGGAGGCCGACGCCGGCCAGCTCGAGATCGAAGCCCGGCTGGCTGAGCTCAAGGGGCTCGGCGCCGGTTCCACCACCAGTGAGGACGACGCGTGAAGTTCACCGAGCGGTTCGAGTACCCGGCCGACCCCGAGCAGGTCTTCGCCCTGATCAGCGACCAGACCTTCCGCGAGCAGTCCTGCGAGCGCCAGGGAGCGCGCGACTACACCGTGACCGTCGAGCCGCAGGGTGACACCACGACCGTCACGATCGTCCGCACCATGGAGTCGGACATGCCCGACTTCATCAAGAAGCTCACCGGCGACGCCGTGACGGTCACCCAGGTCGAGAAGTGGGGCCCGGCCGACGCGGCGGGGTCGCGCACCGCCGAGGTGTCGGTCGACATCCACGGTCAGCCCGCGCGTATGCAGGGAACCTCCACGATCGCGGCCCACGGCGCCACCACCACGATGTCGGTCGACGGCGACGTGAAGGTCTCGATCCCCCTGATCGGCCGCCGGATCGAGCCGGAGGTCGCCAAGGCGATCTCGGCGTCGCTCAAGGACGAGGTCGAGTTCGGCGCGACCCGCCTCTGAGCCTCACGCGCCCAGGAGCTCGATGACGTCGTCGAGCTCCTGCGGCGCGTACCAGGCCAGGTCGCCACTGCCGTCGGCATCGACGTGCAGGGACTGGAGGTCCTCGAGGCGCACCGGCGCGCCGTCGGCCTCGACGAGCGCACACACCACGACGGGACCGTCCTCGGCTGCCGTCATCAGCGCGTCGTACTCGTCCTCCTCGTCCGCCGAGGCGGCGATGACGTAGTCGAGGGTGACGGGCTGGTCGTCGGCCAGCGCGCGCAGTGCCTGCACGTCCGCCGCACCGTAGACCCGGACGTCGCTCATGTGGGCCTCTTCCTTCCGCGCGGGGCGCGGGTTCGACGGGGACCGATCGTCTCGGTCAGCTCTTCCAACGCCTCCAGGATGCACTGCCCCAGGACGTCGGCGTCCGGCACCGCCTCGCGATCGGTGACCACCCCGAAGTAGACGTGGCCGTCGTAGGACGTCACGCCCACCGAGATCGTGCGGTGGCCCGTCAACGGGATCGCGGGATAGATCTCCTGGAGCTGCTGTCCGGCCATGTACACGGGGTCCTGCGGACCGGGGACGTTGGTGATCACCAGGTGGTACGGGCGGTGCGACTCGTCGGCGGCGACGCGGGCGCCCACGGCGTGGAAGGTGGAGGTGGCGAAGCCCGGGAGGCTGGCCATCTTGTTCGCGGCCACGGCCGACCCCATCTCGCGGTGGCCCTTCAGCGCGTAGGACACCTGGTGCAGGCGCACGACCGCGTTGGACTCCCCCACCGGGAGCGTGAGCATGAGTCCGCGCACGCGCGGGCCCAGCGAGGTCGGGAGCCCGTCACCGGCCGGCCCGTCGCGGGTGACCGACATCGGCACCATCGCGCGGAATCCGGTCTTGGCGGTGACCGGCTCGGCCCGGGTGAGCATCCAGCCCCGCAGGCCGCCGGCGATCGCCGCCAGGATCACGTCGTTGACCGTGCCGCCGTGCTCGTCGCGCACGCGCCGGAAGTCGCTCAGCGGCGCGCTGACGGTCGTGAACCGGCGGTGCCGCGACAGCGACGAGACGAGCGGCCCGTGGGTGGCCGAGTCCGGGCCCAGCACCGGCAGCTTCGACGTGAGCCGGGACCACTGGTACTCGCCGCTCCACAGCACCTCGGACGGGCGGTTGAGCTGGGACCGCACGGAGCCGGCGACCAGCTCGATCGCGCCGGGCGCGGACCGCGGGGTCCACTCCTCGTGCGGGATCGTGCGATCGCGCTGGGTCTCCTCGAGCAGCACCTGGGCCAGGTCGACGGTGTGGGAGCCGTCGACGAGCGCCTGGTGCGACTTGAACAGCAGGGCCAGCTCGCCGCCCTGGAGGCCCTCGATCAGGTAGAGCTCCCACAACGGACGCTCGTGGTCGAGCCGTCGGGCGATGAGTCGGCCCACGAGCTCGTGCAGGGCGTCGCGTCCTCCGGGTCGCGGCAACGCCGAGCGCCGCACGTGCAGGGACAGGTCGAAGTGCTCGTCGTCCACCCACACCGGCATCCCGATCCCGCCGGGCACGCGGCGCGGCACCTGGCGGTAGCGCGGGACCAGGTCGATGCGCTCGTTGATGACCTGGATGAGCCGGTCGTAGTCGAGGGGACGCTCACCGGGCGTGATGATCGCCAGGGAGGCGACCTGGCGCGGCGCCTCGGGATGGTCCTGGTGCAGGAACATCGCATCGAGCGGGCTCAGTCGTTGCATGCCGTCTCCTGATGTCCTCGCCTCGGTGCTCGCGTAGCCCAGCAACTTACCACCCGCGAAGGGCTCGGGAACGGTATCGAAACGGTCACCGGACGGCCACCAGATCCGCGGCCAGCCGCTCGACCCGGGACACGTATCCCGAGCCCGGAGACACCTCGCGGAGGGGGCGGCCGGTCATGAGCGCCAGGTCGTGGCCCGGGCCGTCCTGGGGCAGGAACGCCCACGGCGTCTGGCCCGTCAGCTCACGGACCGTCTGCGCGACCTCGCGCTCGGTCCAGCCCAGCGCACCGCGGAATCCGTTGAGCACGAGCCGGGGCGGCCGCGTCCACGGCTCGGCGTCGTCGAGGGCGCGCACGAGCCGGGCCAGGCCGATCGGGTCGACCCGGCCGACCACCATCACCTCGTCGGCCAGGTCGAGGACGCGCCGGGTCACCTGGTCGCGGGACGGCTGCTGGCCGAACCCGGCCTCCACCCCGAAGCCGCAGTCGACC
This sequence comes from Aeromicrobium senzhongii, assembly GCF_014334735.1. Classification (NCBI taxonomy): domain Bacteria; kingdom Bacillati; phylum Actinomycetota; class Actinomycetes; order Propionibacteriales; family Nocardioidaceae; genus Aeromicrobium; species Aeromicrobium senzhongii. Next base: position 869,256 of record NZ_CP060587.1, on the reverse strand, counting down.
ACGACGAGCTCGTGGTCGCGGCAGAGCGCACGCAGCACGCGTTCGAGGGCCTCGGGTCGCAGGTGGTGCCACATGTCGGAGCGGGGCAGACCGGTCAGCAGGTCCCAGTGCGGGCCCACGCTCAGCAGGTGGGACGTGGCGGCCTCGGGCCGGCCACGGTTGACGTCGCGGCAGGCCGCCATGATCCCGCTGACCTCGTCGAGGACGCCCAGCAGCTGGCTGAGAGAGCCGCCGTACACGTCCGCATCGACCAGGGCCGTGTGATGGCCGCTCGCCGCGGCCGCGGCCGCGAGCGAGACCGCCAGCGTGCTGCGACCCGGAGCGCCGGTCGCGCCCCAGACCGCGACCAGCCGGCCGGGCTCGCCCTCGGCCTCGCGCGACTGCACCGGCACGGCGCCCATCGCCGCCAACTCGCCCAGTCGCGCCGTGTGCTCGATGCCCAGGTCCGTGCCGTCGGCCCCGACCGAGGCGACCCGCACGCCGGACTCGGCGAGGCGGTCCACCACGGCGGCGTCCAGGCCCGGACTGTCGACGGCCAGCAGGGCGACGTCGATCCGGTGCGTGCCGGCCGTCGCGAGCAGATCGGCCACGTCGACGCACCGGCGCACGAGGACCAGGCGCGGGTCGTGCTCGACCTCGTCGAGCGCGGCGGCCTCCCAGTGGGCTCCGCAGGCGGCGACGGCCACCCGCACGGGTTCGGTCACGGGACACGCACCACGCTCAGCCGGCCGCGGGCGACCGCCTCGACGACCTCGGCGTCGGGACCACGGCGATCGGTGTCGACGACGAGGGTGCGCGATCCCGTCCCGTCCGACGCCGACACGGAGACGACCGCGACGTCGGACAGGACCCGGCGCGTCGACGCGGCACCGTCGCCGGTCTCGCCCGGACCTGCCCACACGTCGACCCGGTCCCCGGTCTCGAGGTCGGGCGGGGCCGACCCCGCCGTCAGAGCCATCGCGAGCTGGCGGCCCGGCTCGACCCCGCGGTGCACCGCGTCGCGCGTCATCAGCGTCCCCGCCCCGACATCACGCGCCCAGACGCCTCGCGGCACCCCGTACTCGGTCGGCAGCAGGGTGCCGGATCCGGCCGACTCCACGCGTCCCGACACCGGCGCCAGCTGGTCGGCCCGGACCGGCTCGCCGGCCTTCACCTCGGCGCGCACCAGCCAGTAGTCCGTCGAGTCGCGCGCGGTCGCGACGAGCCAGCCACCTGCGACGGCCGACGTCAGGACCAGGACGGCACCCATCAGGAGTCGCGGATTGCGCCATCTGGAGATCGAGGTGCGCCGGGCGCTCGTGCGCCGGGGCGTGTCACCCCCCGTGACATGCATGAGGCATGCATACGGGGTCGCGCCGATCCCGTGCCACCGTTCGTCCACAGTCCGGTCGTGACCTACGACTCGTCGTCGGGGCCGCGTGTGAGAATGGCGCCATGGCTCCCGAGCACCAGTTCCTCACCGCGAACGACGTCGCCGAGACCCTCAAGGTCGATGTCCGGGTCGTCTGGAGCCTGCTCAAGTCCGGCGAGCTGCGCGGGTTCCAGGTCGGCGGCCGCAAGATGTGGCGCATCGAGGCCAGCGCCCTGGAGGACTACATCGCCCGCCAGTACGAGCGGACGGCGCGCGAGACCGAGCTCAGCGCTCCTCGAGAGCCGCAATCGACGCCCACGGCAGACTGACCCGCCGACCGGCCGCGGCGACCTGCAGGAAGTCCGAGCCGACGGCCGCCACGACCCCCTCGACCGCTCGGCCGTCACGGCGGACGACCCGCACCGACGCACCGGCGTCCCGCAGCGCCCGCGCCATCTGAGCACGTGTCCTGCGCAGCGCCGGCGCGGCCGCCGCGCGCCCGTCCGATCCGCTGATCGCGACGATCGCCTCGGGCACGACCACGATCGTGCGCAGGCCGTCCTCGACCAGCACCACGTCGCCCACGCCGACGACGCGACCCCCGATCTCACCGCGCCCGGCCACCTCCATCCGGATGTCCCGCCCGCCCAGCAGATCGGTCCAGGACAGGCGCGCCCACTGCTCGTCGCGCAGGTCCTCGGCCAGGGCGTCCCGCTCCTCGGCGTACGCGTCCACCGCGGCACCCTCGAGATCGGCGAACAGTCGGTCCCAACGCATGAAGACACCGTAGGGCCTCCCGATGGGAGGCCCTACGGTGTCGGTGGATCGATCAGACGCCGATGGCGGCCTGGTCGTCCTTCGTCGCGCCGGTGATCTCGATCTTGCGCGGCTTGGCCCGCTCGGCGACGGGGATGCTCAGCCGCAGAACGCCGTCGTCGTAGGCGGCCTCGATGCGGTCGAGGTCCAGGTTGTCGCCCAGGACCAGCTGGCGGCTGAACATGCCGCGAGCGCGTTCGGTGGCGAGCATCTCCCAGTCGCCGTTGCCGACGACGCGCTCGGCGCGCACGGTCAGGACGTTGCGCTCGATGTCGAGGTCGATGCTCTCCTTGGACACACCGGGCAGGTCGAACTCCACCACGAAGGTGTCGCCCTCGCGCCAGGCGTCCATGGGCATGACGGCCGGGCGGTTGGTGGTGCCGAAGAACTGCTGGGTGAGCCGGTCGAACTCACGGAACGGGTCGGTCGAACGAATCATCATCATCGTCTCCTCTCGCAGGTGGTCCGGTGGTTCCACTGATGTAAACCTATATTGCTCATTTCATATTCCTTGTCAAGTACGATGCAGGTGACAGGAGGGACGACGATGCGTGAGGACGACGAGACCGGCGTGTACGCCATCTCGGTGGCCGCCGAGATGGTCGCGATGCAGGTGCAGAACCTGCGCGTCTACGAGCGCCGCGGCCTGCTCGAGCCCGATCGCACCGCCGGCGGCACCCGCCGCTACAGCCGCTCGGACATCCGGCGACTGAGGCGCATTCGCGACCTGCTGGCCGAGGGCCTGAACCTCGCGGGCATCGAACGGGTCCTCGCGCTGGAGGCCGAGCTCGAGCGACTGCAGCTCGAGAACCAGCGCCTGCGCCGGACCCGACCCGCGCCCTAGCGCCCGTCCACACCCCACGACCGCGTCATTGACGCGGTCGTTCGCCATGCGCTTCTCTGGTGCATGACGTCATTCGACGTCAAATGCCTACATCAGACGTCATCAGAAGTCATGGATCGAGGTTCGGATGGTCGACCTGTCGACGGTGGGATGGGAGTCCGCGCTGCGCTGGCTGCTGGCCGCGGCCCTGGCGGCCTGGGCCCTGTGGTGGCTGCTCGGCCTCGCCCTGGTGCTCGTCGATCGCCGGCTCGCGGCCCGCCTCGGCCCTCCGGTGTTGCGCGCGCTCCTCGTCACCGGCGCCGTGGTGGCGACCGCCACGCCCGCCCGAGCCGGCTCGAGCGGGCCGCTGGAGGGCCTGGCCCTGCCGGAACGTCCACTGACCCGGGCTGCTCCGTCGCCGGAGCCGTCACCGCCGCCCGCGACCCGGACCCACGTCGTCGTCGCGGGCGAGTCCCTGTGGTCGATCGCTCAGGACCACTCCCCCGGCGGCACCGCCGCCACGACCAGTACCGAGGTCGCACGGTGGCACGACGCCAACCGCGACGTCATCGGATCCGATCCCGACCTCATCCATCCCGGCCAGCGACTCGACCCACCAGGAGCACGATGATCACCGCCACGGCACTCGCCACCGACCCGTTCGCGCCGCACCAGGTGCCGCTGCCCTTCCCGCCGTCACCGCCGCTGCTACCGGTGCCGGTGGAACGCGGCGACGCCCGCGAGCTGCGTCACCGGTGCGCGCGGTTCACCCAGGCACTGGCCGAGGTCATCACGGGGGTGCGACCTCCGCGCCAGCTCGGCGCGTGGCTGAGCCGCGACGTGTACGAGCAGCTGCACGAATACGTGACGGCCCGTTTCGTCGCCGGCGGTGCGCGCCACAGCCCCCGGGTCGTCTCGGTGCACATCGCGATGGTCGACGACGGAGCCGCCGAGATCGCCGCCCGCATGGTCCACCGCGGCCGCTCCCACGCGATCGCGGTGCGGCTGCAGCGCGGCCGTGACCATCAGGGGCGCACGACCTGGCGCTGCACCGCCGCCGAGTGGGCCTGAGTCAGCGGTTCTTCTTGCGCGACTGGCGAGCGGCCTTCGCCTTGCGGCGAGCGGCCTCCTTGGCCTTGTTCTGGCGGGCGACCTCGTTGGCGTCCGGCTCGTCGTCGTCGACCTCGACCGACTCGTCGACCGCGATCGCCGACCCGTCCTCCGACGGGGCCGAGTACGACAGCTGCTTGGGCGTCGTGTCCGGCTCGAGACCCTTGGCCATGATCTGGGGGGCCTCGTCGTCGCCCTCCTCGACCTCGACCTCGACGCTGAGGTTGAACAGGTAGCCCACGGACTCCTCGGAGATGCCCTCCATCATCGCGTTGAACAGGTCGTAGCCCTCGCGCTGGTACTCGACCAGCGGGTCACGCTGGCTGTACGCGCGCAGGCCGATGCCCTCGCGGAGGTAGTCCATCTCGTAGAGGTGCTCGCGCCACTTGCGGTCGAGCACGCTCAGCACGACCCGGCGCTCGAGCTCACGGGCGACCTCGTCGCCCAGCTCGGCCTCACGCTTGTCGTACGCGGCGAGCGCGTCCTCGACGACGAGCCTGCGCAGCGTCGCCGCGTCGAGGCGCTCCAGCCCGCCGACCTCCTCGACGACCTGGTCGGGGTCGAGCGAGATCGGGTACAGGGTGCGCAACGCGGTCCAGAGCTTGTCGAGCTCCCACGTCGTGGAGTAGCCCTGCGTGGCGGCCGTGACGTAGGCGCCCGTGACGTCCTCGATCATCTGGCGCACGCGCGGCTCGAGGTCCTCGCCCTCGAGCACCCGGCGGCGCTGGGAGTAGACGACCTCGCGCTGGGCGCTCATGACGTCGTCGTACTTCAAGATGTTCTTGCGAGTCTCGAAGTTCTGCGCCTCGACCAGGCCCTGCGCCGACGCGATCGACTTGGTGACGCGCTTGTTCTCGATCGGCACGTCGTCGGGGATCTTCATCGTCTGCAGGATCCAGTTGACCCACTCGCCCTTGAACAGGCGCATGAGGTCGTCCTCGAGCGACAGGTAGAACCGGGTCAGGCCCGGGTCGCCCTGACGGCCGGAGCGGCCACGCAGCTGGTTGTCGATGCGGCGCGACTCGTGGCGCTCGGTGCCGATCACCGCGAGGCCACCGGCGGCGATGACGTCCTCCTTCTCGGCAGCGACCTGCTTCTCGATCCGCTCGAGGGCCTCGGGCCAGGCAGCCTCGTACTCCTCGGGCGTCTCGACCGGGTCGAGCCCCTTGCTGCGCAGATCGGCGTCGGCCAGGAACTCGACGCTGCCGCCGAGCATGATGTCGGTACCGCGGCCGGCCATGTTCGTGGCGACCGTGACGGCGCCCTTGTGACCGGCGCGGGCGACGATCGCGGCCTCACGGTCGTGCTGCTTGGCGTTGAGGACCTCGTGCGCGATGCCGCGCTTCTTGAGCATCTTGCTCAGGCGCTCGCTCTTGGCGACGCTCGTGGTGCCGACCAGGACCGGCTGGCCCTTCTCGTGGCGTCCGGCGATGTCGTCGACGACGGCGTTGAACTTCGCGTCCTCGGTGCGGTAGACGAGGTCGGGCAGGTCGTCGCGTCGCACGGGCTTGTTCGTGCGGATCGGAACGACGCCCAGCTTGTAGATCTTGTCGAACTCGGCGGCCTCGGTCATGGCCGTACCGGTCATGCCCGAGAGCTTGTCGTACAGGCGGAAGTAGTTCTGCAGCGTGATCGTGGCGAGCGTCTGGTACTCCTCGCGGATCCGCACGCCCTCCTTGGCCTCGATCGCCTGGTGCAGGCCCTCGTTGTAGCGACGTCCCTCGAGCAGACGGCCGGTGTGCTCGTCGACGATCAGGACCTCGCCGTCGATGACGACGTAGTCCTTGTCGCGCTTGAACAGCTCCTTGGCCTTGACGGCGTTGTTCAGGAAGCCGATCAGCGGCGTGTTGACCGCGTCGTACAGGTTGGCGATGCCGAGCTGGTCCTCGACGACGTCGATGGCCTTCTCGGTGACGGCGACGGTGCGCTTCTTCTCGTCGACCTCGTAGTGCTCGTCGATCCGCATCCCGTCGATCATCCGGGCGAACTCGCCGTACCACTTGACCTCGTCCTCGGTGGGGCCCGAGATGATCAGCGGCGTGCGGGCCTCGTCGATGAGGATCGAGTCGACCTCGTCGACGATCGCGAAGTGGTGACCGCGCTGGACGCACTCGTCCAGGCTGTCGGCCATGTTGTCGCGCAGGTAGTCGAAGCCGAACTCGTTGTTCGTGCCGTAGGTGATGTCACAGGCGTAGGCCTCGCGGCGCTGCGCGGGCGTCTGGCCGGCCACGACGACGCCGACCGTGAGGCCCAGGAAGTGATGGACGCGGCCCATCATCTCGGACTGGTAGGTGGCCAGGTAGTCGTTGACCGTGACCACGTGGACGCCCTTGCCGGTCAAGGCGTTCAGGTACGACGGCAGCGTCGCGACGAGGGTCTTGCCCTCACCGGTCTTCATCTCGGCGATGTTGCCCAGGTGCAGTGCGGCGCCGCCCAGCAGCTGGACGTCGAAGTGCCGCTGGCCCAGCACGCGCGACGCGGCCTCGCGGACCGTGGCGAAGGCCTCGGGCAGCAGGTCGTCGAGCGATTCCCCGCCGGCCAACCGCTCCTTGAACTCGTCCGTCATGGCACGCAGCTCGTCATCGCTCATGGCGGCGAACTCGTCGCTCAGGGCGTTGACCTGGTCGGCGATGCGGTCGAGGCGCTTGAGGATCTTGCCCTCGCCCGCACGCAGGATACTGTCGATGATCTTCGGCACCCGATCATCCTAGTGCGGGGCGGCACACTCCGGCGCCAGCATCGCGGCCAGATCACCACGTGGACGGACCTCGACCTCGCCCAGGCCCAGCCAACCGGCCATGCGCAGCAACTCCTGCCCCAGCTCGCGGGCCGTTTCGGCCGGGGCCCCGGGCTCGGCGAACGAGCCGAGCACGAGCAGCCGCCCGCCCTCGCGGTCGGCCTTGAGGTCCACGCGCGCGACGATCCGGTCGCCCAGCAGGAAGGGCAGGACGTAGTACCCGTGCACCCGCTGCGGCTGGGGCACGTAGATCTCGATGCGGTAGCGGAAGTCGAAGAGTCGCTCGGTGCGCGTGCGCTCGAAGACCAGCGGGTCGAAGGGACTGAGCAGGGTCCGCGCCTCGACCCGGCGCGGGCGGGCGGCCTCGGCATGCAGGTACGCCGGGCGCTTCCAGCCCTCGATGGTCACCGGTTCGAGGACGCCGTCGGCCACCAGGGCGCTCACCGCGGCCGTGGTCGGAGCGGGCGCCAGGCGGAAGTAGTCCCGCAGGCACTGCGCCGTGGCGACGCCGAGGGCTCGGGCCGCATGGCTCACGAGCGTCAGGTGGGCCTCCTCGTCCGAGGGCTCCGGCAGCGCGAGCACCCGGGCGGGCAGCACGCGCTCGGGCAGGTCGTACTCGCGCTCGAAGGCGGCATTGCGCCGCGCGGACGAGACGCGCCCCACGAAGAACAGGTACTCCAGCGCCTGCTTGGTCTGGGACCAGTTCCAGCCCCAGTGGGTCCGGTCGCGCTCCTGGGCGCCGAGCCGGGCCTCCAGCTCGCGGGCCGTGATCGGACCCGAGCGGGCGACAGCGGCCTCCACCTGGTCGATCAGCTCGGGGTTCTCCTGGACGGCGCGGGCCATTCCGCCCCACATCCCGCGACCGGAGCGCATCTTGTGGTGCATCGCCGGCCACAGGTCGACGTCGACGAGGGCCGCCTCGTGCGCCCAGTACTCGAACAGCAGGCGCGGGGCCCGGCCGGCAGCACGGTGCAGCAGGTCGGTGTCGTAGGGGCCCAGCCGTGAGTACAGCGGCAGGTAGTGCGCTCGTTGCAGGACGTTGACGGAGTCGATCTGGAAGAACCCCAGGCGGCGCGCCACCCGGGCCACGTGCTCACGGCGCACCACCTCGGGCTGCGCGCGGGTGAACCCCTGCGCCCCGAGCGCGATGCGCCGAGCCTGCAGCGCCGTGAGGCGCGCCGTCACAGAACGTCGTCGATGAGCTTGCTGCGGACGGCGTACATGGCCGCCTCCATCCGCGACTTCATCTGCAGCTTCTCGAGGATGTTGCGGATGTGGTTCTTGACCGTGTTCTCGCTGATGAACAGCTCACCGGCGATGTCGCGGTTGCTCTTGCCGTGAGCGACCAGGCGCAGCACCTGCAGCTCGCGCGCGGTCAGGGTCGTGGCCGGCGCCGGCCCCTTGGCCATGTGCACGAACTCGTCGAGCAGCTTCGTGGCCATGCTAGGGCTGATCAACGACTGACCGGCCGCGACGAGCTTGACCGCCTCGGCGACCTGGTCGTACGTCGACCCGTCCTTGAGCAGGTATCCGGCGGCACCGGCCTTGATCGACTCGTACAGGTCGGCCTCGTCGTCGCTGGCCGTGAGCATGATGATGCCGGTCGTGGGCGCAGTCTCCTTGATCGCGGCGCAGATCTCGACACCGCTGCGGTGGGGCATCCGGACGTCGAGCAGAACGACGTCGAACGGCTCCTCCGCGATGCGTTCCAACGCGGCGTCACCGTCGTCGACGTCCTCGATCTCGAACCCCCCGTCGGCACCGAGGACCATGGTCACGCCACGTCGGAACAGCTCTTGGTCATCGACCAGCAGGACCCGGATCGCATCCCCGTTTGCAGTCACGGGTTCGATCATGCCACGTCCGGGACCGTCACCCCTCGACCGTGAGACGAATGACGCCGTAGTCGTAACCCTTGCGGCGGTAGACGACGCTCGGCTTCATCGAGTCCTTCTCCACGAAGAGGTAGAAGTCGTGCCCGACCAGCTCCATCTCGTAGAGGGCCTGATCCAGCGTCATCGCCTCGGAGACGTGCTCCTTCTCGCGCACGACGAGCGGGCCGTCGCCCTCGACCTCGAGCGGTCCGACCTTGCGGATGTCGGACTCCACGGTGTCGTCCAGCTCGTCGAAGTCGGCCACGGGGAGGTCGGCCGTGGCCGCCTCGATCGACTCGGCGCGGTGCTTGTCGCGGTGGCTGCGCTTGCGCTCGACGACCTTGCGCAGTCGGGTCTCGAGCTTGTCCACCGCGGCGTCCAGTGCCGAGTGCTGGTCGGTGGAGGTGGCCTCCACCCGGACGGCCGGACCGCGCGAACGCACCGTCATCTCGACACGGGCGGCGGTCTCGGGCTGACGCGGGTTCTTCTCATGCGTCACCTCGACCTCGACCCGGCTGATCCGCTGACGGCTGTCGAACTTCTCGATCCGCTGCAGCTTCTCGGCGACATGGTTGCGGAACTTCTCCGAGATCTCACTGTTGCGACCGGTGACCACGATTTCCATGTCTGTCTCCTTGCTCGAATGCGAGTCCCGAAACGTCTCGCCCTACCCCGACCGTAGTCCGTCGCCGGGGTGACTCGCCACCGGTGTCGACCCCGGCTGCGCCATCACCACTGCGGCCGCACCGAGGATCGGGAACGCCCCGCTCGCGGACAGTGCGCGGACCGCCTCGAGGAGGGTCGCGCCGGTCGTGAGGACGTCGTCGACGACCACCACGGGGCCGGTCGGCACCGCCGCCGCCGCCATGGATCCGGCGACGTTGAGCGCCCGGTCACCGCGGCTGAGAGCGTGCTGATCGCGCGTCTGTCGCCGCAGTCGCAGGACGGGTCGGACCTGGGCGTCGACGCCCACGCCGGCGAGCGTGCGCGCCGTCGACGCGGCCAGATCCGTGACGAGCTCGCGTCCGCGCTCCCGGCGCGAACGGCGGGTCGAGGGCACCGGCACCAGGGTCACCGAGGAGACGTCGCCGATCAGGCACACCACGGCCGACGCGAGGTGGTGGGCGATCACCGGATCGAGGCTCGCGGCCCCACCGACCTTCCAGGCCAGGAGCGCCTCGCGCCGCAGGCCCCGGTGGACGCCCGCCACGGCCACCGGGACGTCGCCGACGTCCATCACCACCGGATCGGGCGCGACCGCGGCGACGCAGGTCCGGCACGGATGCAGTCCGGGCGCCCCGCACAGTGGACAGCACACACCCAGGACCAGATCGGCCGCCGCCTGCCACCACCCGCGCATCCGGCCAGTCTGGGCGGTGGAACCGGACCCCGGCCAGCCCGTGCGCGGGGCTGTGGACGAGTCAGGCGATGCCGCGTGCGGCCGCGACGTCCACCGCGACCCAGCGGGTCCGGTCGAGGATCCAGACGCCACCCTCGCTGTCGAGCAGGTAGAGGTCGGAGTCGGCCGCGGCGGTCGCCACGAGGGCGACCGGCTCGATGTCCGGAAGGAGTTGACCACCGCCGGGCCAGGCGTCGACGACCTCGGTGCCGTCGATGCGCAGGGAGTGCACCTGGCTGCCCGGTGGTCCCAGATGGGCCACCCGGGAGCCGTCGACCCACACGACCTGGCGGGCTCCGGCGACGGTCGCCAGCCGCGTCGCGTCGGTCAGGCCCACGACGCGACCGTCGCGGCGCTCGACGCCGCCCACGAACAGCCGCCCGTCCGCGGTCGCGGCATACCGGGCGCCGTCGGGCGAGACCGCGAACGACGAGATCCCGCGCAACTCGGGCGCCGGGACCCCGACGAAGGACTCGCCGTCATGAACCCGGACGCGGGTCCTGCCGGCGGGCCGGTCGACCAGCCAGGCGTTCTCGTCGATGTCCAGGATCGGGCGCAGGAACCGCTCGCCGGTGATGTCGACGGGATCCGTGCCGTCGGCAGCCGTGACCCGGGCGCGGTCGCGCCACGTCGCGACGACCCGCTCCTCGTCCGCGGCGACCATCGACGCGCCGGCGTCGTCCGTGCCCCAGTCCCCCGGCAGCCGCTCCCGTGAGCGCGGCCCGACCCGGTGGACCACACCCTCGGCCACGACCGTGGCCCAGCGACGGGACTTGTCGGGGCCGAAGGAGGTCCAGCCGCCCGCGTCCTGGACGGGCTCGCCCGCGGGCGCCACCACGGTGCCGTCGCCGGTGATCTGCACGTCGGTCACGATGGGAACCTGCCGCAGCGTCCAGGCGACCTGGGCCGAGAGTCGCTTCTGCAGGGCGGGCTTGAGGTCCCCGACCCGCGTCGAGAACTCGATCTGGGCCACCCCGTCCACCACGGGGACGGAGGCACGCAGGTCCTCGACGGGCGGGACGGCGGTCGTGAGCCCCGGCGCGGAACCCGGCCGAGGCCCGATCGCCAGGCTGGTCATCAGCGACGTCGCCAACTGGTCGCCGACCACCTCGTGGACGGGTACGGGCACCAGGTGGCTCCCGCTCTGGTCGAGGAAGTACAGGTCGAACGTGCGGACGTAGTCCTCGAACCAGCCCCGGCTCACCAGGACGCCGTCGGGAGGGGTCGCGATGCGCCACTGCCCGTCGATCCGCTCCAGGTCGAGGTCCCACCGCTTCGTGGTCCCCAGGCGGGTCAACCGGCCCTGGGCGTCGAGACGCGCGTCGGCGGTCAGGTCGATCCGCCCGGACCCGACCGCGTCGGAGGACACGTACGCCGCCGTGTACACCGTGGTGCTCCGGCCGGGGCGCCACTGGTCGGCGGCCTCGGGCGTCAGGTACTCGGCCGCGACCCGGTGCGTCACCGGGTACGCCAGCATGGCGTCGAGGAAGCCGCGCACGATCTGGGCCTCGGTCGCATCGGGCGCCGGGCCTGCCGGGGTGTAGCGGACCGTGCTCTCGCCCAGTCCCGACTCGTCCTGGACCCGCTCGACCGGGCCGGAGGTCGGGATGCCCGCACAACCGGCCAGCACGGCGGCGACGACCGCCAGGACCAGGGCGGTGCGGGGCGCCCTCATGCGAACACCGAGCTCGTGACGGGCGACCACACGCGCTCCCCCGCGACCCGCGGCAGGGTCAGGATGAACTCGGTCCCCTCGCCGGGCCGCGACCACACCTCGAGGGTCCCGCCGTGCAGGGCGGCGTCCTCGCGGGCGATCGCCAGCCCGAGCCCCGTGCCACCGTGCGAGCGAGCGGGATCACCGCGCCAGAAGCGGTCGAACACCCGGCGGACCACGTCGGGCTCCATGCCGACGCCGTAGTCGCGGACGGCCAACGAGACCCGGTCGGCCGCCTGGGACACGATCACGTCGACCTGGTCGGACTCGCTGTACCGGGCGGCGTTGGTGACGAGGTTGCGCACGATCCGGTCGACCCGTCGGTAGTCCGCCTCGACGATCGCCGGCCGGTCGGCGCCGCGGGCGTGGCCCACGATGCCCGCCCGCTTGAGCACGTCGTCCGCCGCCGCGGTCCGGGCCACCGCCGCCAGGTCCACGGGATCGGTCTCCAAGGTGGCGGCTCCGGCGTCGAAGCGGCTCAGGTCCAGCAGGTCCGACAGCAACGCCTCGAACCGGCCGACCTCGGTCTGCAGCAACTCGGCCGCTCGCGCGGTCTGGGGGTCGAAGCCCGGGCGCGCCTCGTAGAGCACCTGACCGGCCATCTGCACGGTCGTCAACGGCGTGCGCAGCTCATGGGAGACGTCCGACACGAAGCGCTGTTGCAGCCGGGACAGGTTCTCGAGGCGGCGGATCTGACTCTGCAGGCTCTCGGCCATCTGGTTGAAGGACGTGCTCAGGCGCGCGATGTCGTCCTCGCCCTTGACGTGCATCCGCTGCTCGAGGTTGCCGGCCGCGAACCGCTCGGCGATGCGTCGCGCCAGACGGACCGGCTCGACCACCTGACGCGCGACCAGTCCGGCGACGAGCGTCACCATGACCAGCAGTCCCGCGCCACCGGCCAGCAGGGCGGTGCGCACGAGGCCCAGCGTCTCCTGCTGGTCGGCCATCGAGAACACGTAGTAGAGCGCGTACCGGTCGTTCGAGCCGGGCGCGGTCACCCGGCCGCCGACCGTGACGACCGGGACGTCACCGGTGCCGAAGACCGACAGCTCGGAGAAGGTCCAGAAGATGCCCTGCTCGGAGCTGACCTGGCGAACCAGGTCGGCGGGCACCGCGTCGATGCCGACGTTGCCCGACGCCCGCACGGGCGCTCCGCCGGCCTCGGCCAACGGGCCCTGCAACACGAGCTCGTACGAGCGGTTCTCGCCGCGGGTCGCGGCCAGCGCGTCGACCAGCTGCGTCAACGCCGGCGACTGACGGGTGGGCTCGCTGTCGACCGCGGCGTCGAGCTGGGACTGGGCCTGCTCCAGGCCGGCGCGGGCCTCGCCGATCGCGGCGTCGCGGCGGTTCTCGGCCAGGCCGCCGGCCACGTCGTGCAGCAGCGCCCAGCCGACGATCAAGATGACGGCCGTGCTCAGCAGCACCGTGTTGATGACCACCCGGGTGCGCAGCGAACGGCGCCACAGCCCCACGAGCCGGCGCATCAGCGGGAGGCCGGGTCGATCGCCTGGTAGCCGATGCCGCGCACCGTGCGGATGACCTGCGGGTTCTCGGCCTCGTCCTCGATCTTCTGGCGCAGTCGCGTCATGTGGACGTTGACCAGCTTCGTGTCACCGGGGTGGTGGTAGCCCCACACCTTCTGCAGCAGCACCTCGCGACTGAAGACCTGCTCGGGTGCCGAGATGAGGCAGGCCAGCAGGTCGAACTCCAGCGGGGTGAGCGAGACCGGGCGCCCGTCGCGGGTGACGGTGTGCCCCTGGGGATCCAGGACGATGTCACCGAACTCGATCCGTCCGCCGAGCGGGTCTCGCCGGCGCAGCCGCGCCCGGATCCGGGCGATCAGCTCGCTGTTGCGGAACGGCTTGGTGAGGTAGTCGTCGGCGCCGACCTCGAGGCCGTCGACGATGTCCCGCGTCTCGCCCTTGGCGGTCAGCATCACGATCGGGACGCCCGAGACGTCCCGGATCTGGCGGCACACCTCCATGCCGTCCAGACCCGGGAGCATCCGGTCCAACAGGACCACGTCGGGCTTGAACTCCTCGAACGCCGCCATCACCGCGTCGCCGGTGTGACAGACGGCCGTCCGGAATCCCTCGCCCTCAAGGACGATCGTGAGCATCTCGGCCAACGACGCATCGTCGTCGACGACGAGCACCCGCTCGTGCTTGGGGCGACGTTGCGACATGCTCAGTAGCGGTAGTGGTCCGACTTGTACGGACCCGCCACGTCGACGCCGAGGTACTCGGCCTGCTCCTTGGTCAGCTCGGTCAGCTCGACGCCCAGGGCGTCGAGGTGCAGGCGAGCGACCTCCTCGTCGAGGTGCTTGGGCAGCACGTGGACGCCCAACTCGTACTGGTCGGCCTTGCTGTACAGCTCGATCTGCGCGAGGACCTGGTTCGTGAACGAGTTCGACATCACGAACGAGGGGTGGCCCGTCGCGTTGCCCAGGTTCAGCAGACGGCCCTCGGACAGCACGATGATCTTCTTGCCGTCGGGGAAGATCCACTGGTGGACCTGCGGCTTGATCTCGTCCTTGACGATGCCGGGGATCTTGGCCAGGCCGGCCATGTTGATCTCGTTGTCGAAGTGGCCGATGTTGCCGACGATCGCCTGGTGCTTCATCTTCTCGAAGTGCTCGACCCGGATGATGTCGAAGTTGCCCGTCGTGGTGATGAAGATGTCGGCGTACTCGACGACCGACTCGAGGCGCTTGACCTCGTAGCCGTCCATCGCGGCCTGCAGCGCGCAGATCGGGTCGATCTCGGTGACGATGACGCGGGCACCCTGGCCGCGCAGCGACTCCGCCGAGCCCTTGCCGACGTCGCCGTAGCCGCACACGACGGCGACCTTGCCGCCGATCATGACGTCGGTGGCGCGGTTGATGCCGTCGATCAGCGAGTGGCGGCAGCCGTACTTGTTGTCGAACTTGCTCTTGGTGACCGAGTCGTTGACGTTGATCGCCGGGAAGAGCAGCGTGCCCTCACGGAAGCGGTCGTACAGGCGCAGGACGCCGGTGGTGGTCTCCTCGGAGACGCCCTTGATGTCCTTGGCGATGTTCGTCCAGTACTGCGGCTTGGTCTCCAGCGAACGGGCCAGGACGCGCAGCACCTCCTTGAACTCCTCGTTGTCGGTGCTGTCCTGCGGAGGAACGGCGCCGGCCTTCTCGTACTCGACGCCCAGGTGCAGCAGCATCGTGATGTCGCCACCGTCGTCGAGCAGCACGTTGGGGCCGCACTCGGCACCCTGCTCGTCGGTGAAGGCGAAGACCTTCTCGGCCTCGTCCCAGTACTCGGCGAGCGTCTCGCCCTTCCACGCGAAGACCGGCGTGCCCTGCGGATCGTCCGGCGTGCCGTTCGGCCCGACGACGACCGCGGCGGCGGCGTGGTCCTGGGTGGAGAAGATGTTGCAGGTCGCCCAGCGGACGTCGGCGCCCAGCGCCGTGAGCGTCTCGATGAGGACCGCGGTCTGGATCGTCATGTGCAGCGAACCGGCGATGCGGGCGCCGGCCAAGGGCTTGCTGTCCCCGTAGCGCTCACGCATGGCCATGAGGCCGGGCATCTCGTGCTCCGCGAGCTCGATCTCCTTGCGGCCGTACTCGTGGAGGGACAGGTCCTTGACGCGATAATCCATAAGCTCGACCTTACCGTCCGGTACCGAGCCGCACCGAATCGACGCGTGACTACTTCATCCCCGGCGGGAGAGCCGGCGGCAGGTGCAGGAACGGGCGCAGGTGCCACATCCGGTCCAGCAGCGCGTAGGTGCGGTCGGGGCCGCCCGGCTTGGCCACCCCGGTCATCACCGCGTCGTGCAGGAACGCGACCTCGGTCGCGAGCCGCTGGTAGCGCTTGACGGCATCGACGGCGACGGGTCCGTACCGAGCCGCGTAGGCCCTGGCCTGGCGCCGGCGAGCGAAGCGGACGAGCCACGGCACCTCGGCGGGATGGATCCAGCCGCGGCGGGCGATGTCGGTCAACGCCCGGGACAGGATGTCGATCTGGCTCATGCGCAGCACCACGGCCGTGACGCCCAGGCCGAGCAGCAGTGCCGCCAGCACGATGTAGGCCAGCAGGAACCCGATGCCGCCGCCGACGACGATCGCGCCGTTCCAGATCGCGTGCAGCCCGACGCTGGCGAGGTAGCCCAGCGCCAGCAGACCCCAGCGCTGCAACCGCGACGAGCGGTGGACGGCCAGGCCCATCGCGATGCCGATCGCCGCGGTGAACAGCGGATGGGCGAAAGGGCTGAACAGGCCGCGGACGACGAAGGTCGCGGTGGCCATCTCGGCGCCGGAGTACGGCACCTCGTCGAACCCGAGGTAGCTGGCTGCGTAGTAGCCGACGTTCTCCATCGCCGCGAAGCCCAGCGCCACGAGCCCCGAGACGACGAGACCGTCGAGGACTCCGTCGATGATCCGGCGCACCCGGACGAGCGTCAGCAGGACGAACAGGCCCTTGGCGAACTCCTCGGCCACGGGGGCCCCGACCGCCGTGAGCCACTCCTCGTTCATGCCCAGGCGCGACATCGCGATCTCGACCGGCAGGGCGATGCCCACCGCCACCACCGCGCCCCACACGAAGGCGGCGGCCTTGTACCGGAACGGCTCGGGCTCGACCCGGTCGAGCCACCAGTACGCGAACAGCGCGACGGGCAACGGGATGAGGGCGTAGACCAGCGCGAGCGACGTGCCCGCGATCGAACCGGAGATCGACGCGAAGAACACCGCGCCACCGGCGCCGACGACCGCCGTGATCCAGACCAGGACGACCAGGAGCTTGCGGCCACGTTGTCGGAGGGGGTCCACCTCGGGGGGCAGTACCAGCGCCGCGGTCGTCGTCACCGGACCAGAGTAGAGCGCCGCGGGGACACCGGCCGGTCCCGATAGTCTGGCCCCGAGCGCCCGTAGCTCAGCTGGATAGAGCAAGAGCCTTCTAATCTCTAGGTCGCAGGTTCGAGTCCTGCCGGGCGCGCGGATTCGTCAACGAAGGAGAAAACCATGGACCTGTTCGAGCTCGACCAGACCCAGCGCCTGAGCCGCGAGGCGGCCGCTGCGAAGCTGCACGCCCTCGCCGACGCGCTCGCGCGCCACAACTCCGTGGAGTTCATCAAGGGCGACAACCGCATCACCGTCGACGTGCCCGACGAGGTCGAGCTCTCCGTCGAGATCGAGATCGGCGACGAGAACGAACTGGAGATCGAGCTGCGCTGGTGAGCTGATCTCAGGCCGCGTCGATCGCGGCCTGCAGTGCCGCGGCCGTGGGGTCGTCGACCTTCTCGCCGTCCACGAGGACCGTGGGGGTGCCGGTGACCCCGCGATCGCGCGCCGCGTCACGCGGCTCGCTCAGCCACGGCACGAAGCGGTCCTGGTCGATGCACTCGGCGATGCCGGACACGCCCGCGTCCTGCGCGATCTGGTCCAGGTCCGTGCTGGACGGCTCGGACCCGCCCTCGTGGAACCCGGCGGCGAACAGCGCCGTGTGCATCGACCAGAACGCCTCGGGTCCCTCGGCGTCGGCCGCGCAGACCGCCGCGTTCATGACGTCGTGGGCCGGACCGTCGGACGCCCGGCCGTCCATGATCGTCATGGGCACGAAGCGCAGCGCGATCTCGCCGGCCTCGGCCCGCTCCTTCAACAAGCGCTCACCGTCCGATGCCGCGAAGTCGGCGCAGTGCGGGCACAGGAAGTCGGCGTAGACCTCGACCACCGGCGCGCCCGGGTCGGCCTTCGCAGGGAAGGCGAAGCCCGGCGCGCCACCGCTGACGTACCGCGGCGCGACGACGTCGCGGTCCTCGTCCGCCGAGGCGAGGGCCGACACGCCCCACGCCGCGGCCGCGACGAGCGCCGTGGCGGCAGCGGCGATCGAGCCGGTCAGGATGAGGCGCTTGCGGCGCTCGGCCCGCTCACGCTCCAGGCGAGCCGCCTCGGCGCGAGCGGACGCCTTGCGTCGCTGGTTCGTCACGTCAGGACTTCGAGGCGTCGGCGATCGCCTTCTGCAGCTCGTCCGGCGTGCGCGCCTGGCTCTCCTTGCCGTTGATGAACACCGACGGCGTGCCCGAGACCTTGCGGTCGTCCGAGAACGTCTTCTGAAC
Source organism: Aeromicrobium senzhongii (assembly GCF_014334735.1). NCBI lineage: Bacteria > Bacillati > Actinomycetota > Actinomycetes > Propionibacteriales > Nocardioidaceae > Aeromicrobium > Aeromicrobium senzhongii. The sequence goes on along the minus strand of NZ_CP060587.1, from coordinate 851,345 downwards.
CTGGTCGATCCACGGCACGAACTTCTCGGTGCGCACGCAGTTGTCGATGCCGGTCACGCCGGCCTCCTCGGCCAACTCGATGAGCGCCGCGTCCTCGGGACCGGCGCCACCCTCCTGCGGCTGGGTCGCGTAGAGCGAGTCGTGCACCTTCCAGAACGCCTCGTCGCCGTCCTGGTCGACGACGCACATCGCCAGGTTGGTGGCCCGGCGGGAGTAGTCGTTGGTGCTCTGACGGTGCAGGAACGAGAACGGCATGAAGCGCAGCTGGATCTCGCCGGCGGCCGCCTGGCTCTGCAGGAACTTGCCACTGACCTGCTCGAACGAGGCGCACGCGGGGCACAGGAAGTCCTCGAAGAGCTCGACGATCGGCTTCTGGGCCGCGTCGGCTTCGCCGGTCGCGGGGAACGGCACTCCGTCGTCGACGAGGTTCCGCGGCTCGATGACCTCGGTGTTCTTCGCGTTCTGGTCCGAGAGCGACTTGACGCCCCAGGCGGCCAGGGCGATGAGCACGACGACCACCGCGACGATGGCGACGGTGATCTTGTTGCGCTGCTTGCGCTCGGCCTTCTGTCGTTCCTTGCGCATCTGCTCGGCGCGGGCGGCGCGGGCCTGGCGGTCGTTCGTCACGTGAGCTCCTCGGACATGGACGTGGTACCGCCGGAAGCCTACCGGGCGAGACGCACCCGTCGCCGAAGCGCACTAGGGTGGCGGGGTGAACGACAAGCTGGTGTGGGTCGATTGTGAGATGACCGGGCTGTCCCTCCAGGACGACGCCCTGATCGAGATCGCGGCCCTGGTGACCGACTACGACCTCAACATCCTCGGTGACGGGGTCGACCTGATCATCAAGCCTCCGCAGGCCGCCCTGGAGCAGATGAACGAGGTCGTGACCACGATGCACACGACGTCGGGCCTGCTCGACGAGCTCGACTCCGGGATCACCGTCCGCGAGGCCGAGGAACAGGTGCTCGAGTACGTGCGCCAGTACTCCCCCGAGCCGGGCAAGACGCCGCTGGCCGGCAACTCGATCGGCACCGACCGCGCCTTCCTCGCCCGCGACATGGTCGAGCTCGAGTCGTACCTGCACTACCGCGTCATCGACGTGTCCTCCATCAAGGAGCTGGCTCGCCGCTGGTTCCCCCGGGCGTACTTCGCCGCACCCGAGAAGGGCGGAGCCCACCGCGCCCTGGCCGACATCCGCGAGAGCATCGACGAGCTGCGCTACTACCGCCGCGCGATCTTCACCCCCGACCCGGGCATCGACACCGAGACCGCGCGCGCCATCGCGGCCGAGATCACGGCAGGCAGCCAGCCCGAGTAGGACCCGGCTGCGACGTCCGGTAGACTCGTCGCGCTGCGCCGCGAGGCGCACATGGTGGGTGTAGCTCAGTTGGTAGAGCACCGGCTTGTGGTGCCGGTGGCCGCGGGTTCAAGTCCCGTCATCCACCCCAGAACGACCGAGGCCCGGACCTCGCCCTCGCGGGCAGGTCCGGGCCTCGGTCGCATTCTCGGCGATGACACAGTGGCCCCCGTGGACCTGATCACCTCCCTCGAACGGCTCGCCGAGCAGAACCTCTCCGGCGTGGCCTTCCTCACCGCCTACGGCGTGACGTGGGTGGCCTGCGGCCTGCTGTGGCGTCGGACCACCGAACAGGTGGCGACCTACGCGACGCTCTTCCAGGGACTGTTCGCGCTGCCGGCGGCGCTCGGGCTCTCGGCACTCATCGGCGCGATCGGCCCCGACCGGCCCGTGGGCGACGAGATCACCCAACTCTCGGTGTTGATCGGGACCTCGCAACTGCTCGGCCTGCCGCTCCTGATCGTCCTCGTGGTCAGGCACCAGTACCGCCTCGTGCCGTTCACCTTCGCGGCGATCACCTCGATGCACTTCGTCCTGTACGCCTGGCTCTATCGCACGCCGGTGTACATCGCGATGGCAGTGATGATCTCGCTCGGCACGATGGTCGTGACGCTCACCGCACCAGAGGAGTCACGTTCGAGCCCCGCGCGGGTCTGCTTCCTGACCGGCGGTCTGCTCCTGACGACGGCACTGCTGTTCCTCGTGCACCACCGCGGATAATCAGCCGATCTCGTCGCGGACCCAGTGTCCGATCAGCCGGGCGCACGCATCGACGACCGCCGCCCACTCGAGGGCCGAGTCGTCCGCGGCGTCGCTGACGATCTTGACCAGCCGGCACGGCACGCCGGCCAGCCGGCAGGCGCGCGCGACCGCGAAGCCCTCCATGTCGACCAGTTGCGCCCGCGCGGCCAGCGCGTCACGCACGACGGGGTCGGTCACGAACAGGTCGCCGGTGGCCAGCACCGTGCCGTCACCGCCCGCGATCTCGATCTCGTCGACGGCGTCGTGGCCGAGTGCGCGGATCGCGTCGGCGGAGTAGTCGTGGTTCACCACGGTCGACGGCAGGAACAGCCCGGTCAGCCCGGGCCTCAGAGCGCCCGCGGTGCCCACGTTCAGCACCAGCTCGGGCCGCGAGCGGGCGATCGCGGCGGCCGTCACCGCCGCGGCCTCGACCTTGCCGATCCCGGTCAGCACGACCTCGAGATGCTCGGGCACGTACGCCGCCTCGACCTTCGTCGCGGCGACCACCAGGACGCGCGACGGATCGACGCTCACAGGTGGCCGACCGGCACGACGTCGGGCGCGCCCATGCGCGCCGCGTCGGCCGTCTCGTCGTCGGGCATCGTCTGGCTCTCGAGCTCGGCCTCGACCCGCTTGAGGTAGTGGTCGACCTCGCGCTCGCGGTGGGCGTCGGACCAGTCCAGGGCCTCGGCCATGAGAGCGGCCACCTCCTCCGCGCACTCCGTGCCTCGGTGGAAGGTCTCGATCGAGATGCGCGTCCGGCGAGCCAGGATGTCGTCGAGGTGCCGCGCCCCCTCATGGGTGACGCCGTAGACGACCTCGGCGCGCAGGTAGTCGTCGGCGCCGCCGAGGGGCTCGGCCAGGTCGGGACGCTCGGCGATGAGCTCGAGCACCTCGGTGGCCAACGTGCCGAACCGGTTCAGCAGGTGCTCGATCCGTCCCACGCCCAGCCCGTGCGCCTCGGCGAGGGCCTGCCGGCGGTTCCACAGCGCCGCGTAGCCGTCGGCGCCCAGCAGGGGGATGTCGTCGGTGACGCAGGCCGGCACCCGCCGGTCGAGCAGCGAGCTCATCTGCTGCACCGCGGCGTCGATGGCGTCCTTGGCCATGATCCGGTACGTCGTGTACTTGCCGCCGGCGATGACGACGAGCCCCGGGACCGAGGTGGAGACGGCGTGCTCGCGCGAGAGCTTGCTCGTGGCCTCGGACTCGCCGGCCAGCAACGGCCGCAGCCCGGCGAACACGCCCTCGACGTCCTCGGGCACGAGCGGCTCCACGAGCACCTGGTTGACGTGCTCGAGCAGGTACTCGATGTCCTTCGCACTGGCGGCCGGATGGTCCTTGCTCAGCGACCAGTCCGTGTCGGTCGTGCCGATGATCCAGTGCCGGCCCCACGGGATGACGAACAGCACCGACTTCTCGGTGCGCAGGATCAGCCCGGACTCGCCGCGGATGCGGTCGCGGGGAACGACGAGGTGGATGCCCTTGCTGGCCCGCACGTTGAACTGGCCGCGCTCCCCCGCGAACGACTGCGTCTCGTCGGTCCAGACGCCGGTCGCGTTGACCACCTGGCGGGCACGGACGTCGATCTCGCGGCCGCTCTCGAGGTCCTTGACGCGGGCGCCGACGACCCGGCCGCCCTCGCGCAGCAGGTCGATCACGCGGGTGCGGCTGGCGACGTGGGCACCGTAGGCGGCGGCTGTGCGCGACAGGAACATGGTGTGACGGGCGTCGTCGACCTGGCCGTCGTAGTAGTGCAGCGCGCCGACCAGGGCGTCCTTGCGCAGCGCCGGCATCATGCGGCGCGCGCCGGTGCGAGTGAGGTGCCGGTGGCGCGGCACGCCGCGCGAGCGGCCCGACAGCAGCGCCATCGAGTCGTAGAGGGCGACGCCGGAGCCGGCGTAGAACCGCTCCCACACCCGGTGCGTCAGGGGGTAGAGGAACGGCACGGGCTTGACCAGGTGCGGCGCCAGCTTGTCGATGAGCAGGCTGCGCTCCCCCAGCGCCTCGGCCACGAGCCGGAAGTCGAGCATCTCGAGGTAGCGCAGGCCGCCGTGGATCAGCTTGCTCGACCGGCTGGAGGTGCCGGACGCGAAGTCGCGCGCCTCGACCAGACCGACCGTCAGTCCGCGCGTCGCGGCGTCGAGGGCCGCACCCCCGCCGACGACACCACCGCCGATGACGAGGACGTCGAGGTGCGTGGCGCCCAGTGCGTCCAGGGCGTCCTCGCGGTGGGTCGGAGACAGGGCAACCGGTCGCATGCCCACCAGTCAACCAGCCTCAGGCCATCGACGCCTCGATCGCCCGGGCGATGCGGATCGTCGCCTCCCTGGCCGTCCGGCTGACACCGGTGATGTTGATGAAGGCGTGGATCAGCGATCCCTCGCGGGCCAGCGTGGTGGGCACGCCCGCCTCCTCCAGGCGCCTGGCATAGGCGATGCCCTCGTCGCGCAAGGGGTCGAACCCGGCGACCGCGACGTAGGCCGGCGGCAGGCCGGTGAGGTCCTCGGCGAGCAGCGGGGACGCGCGCGGATCGAGGGCATCGGCCGGGTCGGCCAGGTACCGCTCGGCGTACCAGTCCATGTGCTGCTCGGTGAGGAAGAAGCCCTCGCGGAACTCGGCGTAGGAGGGGTGCTTCGTCGACAGGTCCGTCACGGGGAAGAGCAGGAGTTGCAGGACCGGCACGACGTCGCGGCCCCGCAGGTGGTGCGCCAGCACGGCCGCCAGGTTGCCGCCGGCGCTGTCGCCGGCCACGACGATGCGGGTCGGGTCGACGCCCCACCCGGGCGCGTGGTCGACCGCGAAGTCCCACGCGGCGGCCGCGTCCTCGACCGCCGCCGGGAACGGGTGCTCGGGCGCCAACCGGTAGTCCACCGAGAGGATGTCGACCCCGGCCTCGCGAGCCAGGAAGCGCACGGCCGAATCGGTGCTGACCCGGCTGCCCAGGACCCATCCCCCGCCGTGGAAGTACACGACCAGGCCCTTCGACTCCGTCGTGGCGCGGTAGCGGGTGGCGGGGATAGGGCCGGCCGGTCCGGGGATCACGAGGTCCTCCTCGACCGCGAAGTCCTCGAAGACGTCGGCGAACACGAGCGCCTCGTCGGTGAGCATGCGGCGCGCCTGCTCGACGGGGTACTGGGTGAAGTCGCTGCCGGGGATGCGGTTCATGACGCGCAGGGCCACGGCGATCTCGGGAGCGAGCTGCTCACCGTCGCGGTTCACCGGCGCATGACGGCCGAGGCGGGCGACGACGGACTCGGGCAGCCGGGCGAAGCCGCGGATCACGGCCCGCTCGGCCTGCAGCGCGGCCGACAGGCCGGCGCGGGTCCCGGCGCTCACTCGACCCACCCGAGCGTGCGCTCCACGGCCTTCTTCCACTGGTGATATCCGGCTTCACGGTCCTCGTCGGTCCACTGGGAGGTCCACCGTTTCGACTCCGACCAGTTGGCGACCAGCTCGTCGGTGCCGGTCCAGAACCCGACGGCCAGCCCGGCCGCGTAGGCCGCGCCGAGCGCCGTGGTCTCGGCGACGACCGGGCGGCTGACCTCGATGTCGAGGATGTCGGCCTGGATCTGCATGCACAGCTCGTTGGCGGTGATGCCGCCGTCGACCCGCAGCACCTCGAGCTCGATGCCGGAGTCCGCGACCATGACGTCGACGACGTCCTTGCTCTGGTAACAGATCGCCTCGAGCGCGGCGCGCGCCACGTGCGCGACCGTGTTGAAGCGCGAGAGGCCGACGATCACCCCACGCGCGTCCGGACGCCAGTACGGCGCGAACAGACCGCTGAACGCCGGCACGAAGTAGACCCCGCCGTTGTCGTCGACGGTCTCGGCGAGCGCCTCGGAGTCGGCCGCCTCGGCGAACACCTTCAACTGGTCGCGCAGCCACTGGATCGCCGACCCGGTGACCGCGATCGAGCCCTCGAGGGCGTAGACGGGCGGCGCGTCCCCGAAGCGGTAGGCCACCGTGGTCAGCAGACCTCGCTCGGAGCGGACGATCTCGGTGCCGGTGTTGAGCACGAGGAAGTTGCCCGTGCCGTACGTGTTCTTGAGCATCCCGGGCTCGAAGCAGGCCTGACCGACCAGCGCGGCGTGCTGGTCGCCGAGATTGCCCGCGAGGACCACCTCGGTCCCGAAGGGACCATCGGCGCGCGTGCGGCCGAACTCCTGCGAGGAGGACGTGATCTCGGGCAGCATCTGCCGCGGGATCTCGAAGATCTCGAGCAGCTCGTCGTCCCACTGCAGGGCCTCGATGTCCATCAGCATCGTGCGGCTGGCGTTCGTGACGTCGGTGACGTGGACGCCGCCGTCCGGCCCACCGGTGAGGTTCCAGATCAGCCAGGTGTCGATCGTGCCGAACAGGGCGTGCCCCGCCTCGGCGTCGGCGCGGACCCCGTCGACGTTCTCGAGGATCCAGTGCAGCTTCCCGCCGGCGAAGTACGCGGCGGGCGGCAGGCCCGACTTCGCGTGGACGATCGCGCCGCGGCCGTCCTCCTCGATGGTCCGCGCGAGAGCGGCGGTGCGGGTGTCCTGCCACACGATCGCGTGGCCGTACGGCTCGCCCGTGCGACGATCCCAGACCACGGTGGTCTCGCGCTGGTTGGTGATGCCGACGGCAGCCAGGTCCGTCGCGGCGATGCCGGCGGCCTCCAGGCCCTTCTCGACGACCGTGCGGGTGTTCGCCCAGATCTCCGCGGCGTCGTGCTCGACCCACCCGGCCTGCGGCAGGATCTGCTCGTGCTCGACCTGGTGCCGGCCGACCTCGTCCCCGCCATGGTCGAACACCATGAACCGCGTACTGGTCGTGCCTTGGTCGATCGCACCGACGTACTGCTGTGACATGGGCCTCACCCTAGAAGACCCGCGGCGTCATACGCTCGTGCCATGGCCGAACGCGTCGTCATCGTCGGAGCTGGACACAACGGGCTCGTCGCCGCCGCACTGTTGGCCCGCGCGGGCCACGAGGTGCTGGTGCTGGAGCGCCTCGATCGCGTCGGCGGCGCTGCCGTCAGCGCGCCGGCGTTCGACGGGTACGACGCGCGCCTCTCACGGTTCTCCTACCTCGTCAGCCTGTTCCCCCAGGCCCTGATCGACGAGCTGGGGCTGGACCTCGAGCTCCGCTCGCGCGACACGGCGTCGTTCACCCCGTGGAGACGCGACGGTCGCGCCGGTGGACTCCTCGTCGAGACCGACGCCGGCGAGGCGACCCGGCAGAGCTTCGCCGAGCTGACCGGCGACGACCGCGCGTTCGACGCCTGGAGCTCCTTCTACGACGAGGTGGGCACGCTGGCCGGGGCCCTCGCGCCGACTCTGCTGGAGCCGCTGCCCCACATCGGCGACGTGCGCGACCGGGTGCCGATGGCGATCTGGACCGATGTGGTCGAACAGCCGCTCGGGACCGCGTTGCGTCGCCGCTTCAGCGACGACATCGTGCGCGGCGTCGTCGCCACCGACGCGCTGATCGGCACGTTCGCCTCGCTGGACGACCTCACGCTCGTGCAGAACCGCTGCTTCCTCTACCACCTCATCGGCAACGGGACCGGCGAGTGGCGCGTGCCGGTCGGTGGCATGGGCGCCGTCACGAGCGAGCTGGCACGCGTCGCCACCGAGGCCGGGGCGACGATCCGGCTCAACTCCGAGGTCGACGGGATCGACGTCAGCGACGTGGACGTCACGATCGCCGGAGACGGCTTCGTCGAGCGCGCCGACCGGGTCCTGTTCGGTGCCGCACCGTACGTCCTGCAACGCCTCCTGGGCCGCACCCCCGCCGCCAAGCCGGCGGGAGCCCAGCTCAAGCTCAACGTGCTGCTCTCGCGGTTGCCGCGCCTGGCGTCGGGCGTCGATCCCCGCGTGGCGTTCGCGGGGACCTTCCACCTCGACGAGTCGTTCGACCAGCTGCAGCTGGCCTGGGCGACCGCCGCGTCCGGCGACCTGCCCCCGGCGACCGGGGAGTTCTACTGCCACACCCTGACCGACCGATCGATCCTCGGCCCGGAGTTGCGCGACTCCGAGGCCCAGACCCTCACCTACTTCGGCCTCCACACGCCGCCCGGGGTCCTGGACGCGCCGGGCGCCAAGGACGCGGCCGTGGCCCGAGTCCTGGCCGCCCTGGATGCACACCTGGCCGAGCCGATCGAGCCGCTCATCCTGGGGCTCGAGGCCAAGACGCCGTCGGAGATCGAGCGCGAGCTGTGGATGCCCGGCGGGCACATCTTCCACGGCGACCTGGCCTGGCCGTGGCTCGAGGAGGGGGAGCATCCGCGCACCCCGGCGGATCGCTGGGGCGTCGCCACCGCGCACCCCCGGGTCCTGCTGTGCGGCAGTGGCGCCCGCCGTGGCGGTGCCGTCAGCGGGATCGGCGGCCACAACGCGGCCCGCGCCGTGCTGGAATCGGCGTAGCGAGGGGGCCGGATTTCACCCCCGCGGAGGGTATGCGGTAGTGTTGGTGATCGCGCAGCGCGTGAGCACCCCTAGCTCAATTGGCAGAGCAATTGACTCTTAATCAATGGGTTCTCGGTTCGAGTCCGAGGGGGTGTACCAACGAGAAAGGCCCCGGTTCGCCGGGGCCTTTCTCGTTTCTCAGCGGACGGTGAATCCGTGACTCTCGGTCGTCGCGAGGTCGCGGACGTCCACGGACTCGACCTGACCGCCCGGCGGCCCCTCGGCCATCCAGGCGAGCACGGCGTCGACCTGCGCCGGCTCTCCCTCCAACTCGGCCTCGACGGAGCCGTCAGCACGATTGCGCACCCAGCCCGAGACGCCGGCCTGCTCCGCGGCGATCCGCGTCGACCAGCGGTACCCCACTCCCTGGACCAGCCCGCGCACCACCACGTGAACTCGCCTCATGGCCGGGGCGTCAGCTGGCGCCGTACTGCTTGATCGCGCGACTGATGCTCGTGTGCGAGACACCGACCTCGTCGGCGATCTCCTGGTAGGACATCCCCGCCTCGATCGCGGCGGCCAGCGCGGCGGCCCACTCGCCGCGAGCCCGCGCGATGGCGCGCTCGTACTCGGCGGTGGCGGAGTCGTACGCCTCGCGGGCGGCATGGAGGGCGCGCGGCACGGAATCGTCGTACTTGCGGCGGTGGCGGAAGGCCATGGAGTCAACCTACGACGCGATCGCACAGGATGCACCCCATGTCGTGAGCACACGAACAGTTCGTACACTGATGACATGAGCGAGTCCCGCAATCCCCTCTCGCTGGACGAGCAGGTGTGCTTCGCCCTCTCGGTCGCCTCGCGCACCGTGATCGGGAGCTACCGCGACGTCCTCGAGCCGCTGGGGCTCACGCATCCGCAGTACCTCGTGATGCTGGCCCTGTGGGAGTCCGACGGCCTGACCCTGCGCGGCCTCAGCGACGTGCTGCGGCTCGAGCCGGCCACCGTCTCCCCCCTCGTGAAGCGACTCGAGGCGGCCGGGCTGGTGCGTCGCGACCGCCGCCCCGACGACGACCGGGCGTTCTCCCTGACCGTCACCGCCCAGGGACGGGCGCTGCGCGAGCAGGCCCTTGCCGTGCCGACCACGATGCTCGAGCGCTTCGACATGGACGTCGCCGAGCTGGAGCAGGTCAACCGGTGGCTGCGCGAACTGATCGACCGGGCCGACCGCGCCCAGGAAAGGACCACGGCATGACCTCCCGCCTCCCGGACTCCTCGGAGGAGTCGCTCAACCTCGTCCGGCGCCGGATCCTGGCGATCACCTGGGTCGTCACGGCGATCCACGGTCTGTTCGGCACCCTGGGCGGGGCCTACGCGCTGGGCTCGGACCGGCGGGGCGACCAGATCATCCTGCTCGTCGTGTCGGTGCCGTTGGCGTTCATCATCTTCGGGGTGACCCGGGTGATCCTCGACAAGCCGGTCTTCACCTGGCGCTCGCTGCCGTTCCTGCTGGTGCTGCTGGTCCCGACGGTGGCCGCGTTCTTCTGGATCCTCTGAGCCTCACCGCTGGAACGCGTCGGGGACACCGTCCCCGTCGTCGTCCGCGGACTCCTGCTCCTCGATGCGGCGGTAGTGCCGGTTGCGCGACCGCAGCACGACGGCGGCGAGCACGGCCGCCAGCAGGGAGCCGCCGAGCACGCCGATCTTGACGTACTCCTCCAGGTCCTCACGGACGAACGCGAGATCCCCGATCAGCAGCGACACCGTGAAGCCGATGCCGGCCAGCATCGCGACCCCCACGACGTCGATCCAGCGGATGCTGGGATCGAGCTGGGCGCGGGTCGTGGCCGACAGCAGCATCGAGCTGCCGACGATGCCCAGCGGCTTGCCCAGCACGAGACCCGCGACGATGCCCCACGTCACGACGGAGCCCGCGGCTCCGGACAGCACCTCGCCCGAGACCGCGACACCGGCCGCGAAGAACGCGAAGACCGGCACGGCGAACCCGGTCGAGACCGGTCGGACCAGGTGCTCCATCCGCTCGGCGATGCTGTGGTCCCCGCGCGCCGGGACCATGAATCCCAGCAGCACGCCGGCGACCGTGGCGTGGACGCCCGACTCGTGCATGAGCACCCACGTGACGACGGCCAGCGCGATCAGCAGCCACCACCAGTGCGGCGCACGGCGCACGACGAACGCGAAGGCCGCCAGCGGCAGCACCGCGCCCAGCAGCATCAACAGGTCGACGGACTCGGTGTAGAAGACCGCGATCACCGTGATGGCCAGCAAGTCGTCGACGACAGCGAGAGTGAGCAGGAAGGTCCGCAACGCTGCAGGCAGGTGCGTGCTCAGCACAGCCAGCACGGCGACGGCGAAGGCGATGTCGGTCGCGGTCGGGATGGCCCAGCCGTGCGTGGTCCCGTTGCTCGCGTTGAAGGCCACGAAGATGAGCGCCGGGGCGATCATGCCGCCCATGGCGGCGACGACGGGCAGCATCGCCCGGCGCGGATCGCGCAGGTCGCCGGCGACGAACTCGCGCTTGAGCTCGAGTCCCACCACGAAGAAGAAGATCGCCAGCAACCCGTCGGCGGCCCACTGCGCGACCGTCAGGTCCAGGTGCAGCGACTCGGGCCCGATCCGCAGCGCGGCCAGGTCGAAGTACGCGTCGGACCACGGCGAGTTCGCCAGGACCAGGGCAGCCACGGCGGCGACCAGCAGGATCGATCCGCCGACGGTCTCGCGACGCAGGACGTCGGCGATGCGGGCGGTCTCGGGCCAACTGCCACGGGAGAACAGGCCAGGTGAGCTCATGGGGTTCCTTCAGGGGTCGGCAGCAAGGACGCCGACCAGACTTCCCGGCACACCAGACTCCAGCCTATCCCGCAGAGCGGGGCGGTTCAGGAGTAGATCATGCAGGTGGTCGTCCCGTGCGCGACGAGCTTGCCGTCGGCGTCCACGACGCGCCCCTCCGCCGTGGCGGTGCTGCGCCCGAGGTGGATCACCGACCCCGTACCGATCAGGGTGCGACCGTCCACGGGCACCGTGCGGATGTAGTTCACCTTCAGCTCGAGCGTTCCGTACCCGACCCCGGGACCCAGGCGCGTGTGCACGGCGCAGCCCATGACCGAGTCGAGCAAGGTGGCGCACACGCCGCCGTGCAGGGTGCCCAGCGGATTGGCGCCGGAGGGCATCGAGACCATCGAGAACGAGACCTCGCCCTCCTCCAGCGACTGGACCTCGAAGCCGAAGAGGTCGCCGATCACGGGCGGGCGCTGCTCGCGGGGCAACGAGAAGGCGAAGCGCAGGAACTCCAGACCGGTCATCTGGGAGACCGCGGCGAGGTGCTCGTCCGAGAGCGGGAGGTTCGTCATGCTCGCCACCATAGACCGATCGGTCTATGCTCGTCGACATGGGAACGTCGCGAGGCCCGCGTGAGCGCCTGCTCGACGCCACGATCACGTCGCTGCGACGCAGCGGAGTCCACCGGACCGGCATCGCCGAGGTGCTGGCCACCAGCGGCGCGGCGCGCCAGTCGATCTACCAGCACTTCCCCGGCGGCAAGGCCGAGCTCGTGGCCGAGGCCACCCGGCGCGCGGGCGCCTACGTCACCCGGGGCACGCCCGACGACCCGCACGCGCAGGTCGACCACCGGATCGACTGGTGGACCGACCAGCTGCGCCGGCACGACTTCGCGCTCGGCTGCCCGGTGGCGGCGGCAGCCCTCGCGGGGTCCGACTCCCCCGGCGTCGTGGCCGCGGCCGCAGAGGTGTTCGCCGACTGGTCCGCACGCTTCGCCTCGCGGCTGGAGCAGGCGGGCGCCGACCCGGAGGCCGCGGCGACCCTGGGCCGGTTCCACGTCAGCGCGATCGAGGGCGCGGTGATGACGGCCCGCGCCCTGCGCACGACCGAGCCCCTCGAGGACCTGCGCGCGATGCTGCACCGGCTCGTCGACGACGTGCTGCCAGACTGACCCCATGTGGGTGGGATGGATCGAGTTCGACCTCAGACTCGGTGACGTGCACTCCCTCAAGGAGAAGCGCTCCATCATCCGGCCGGTCGTGAACGAGTTGCGCCGCAGGTTCTCCCTGTCGGCGGCCGAAACCGACTCGGTCGACCTGTACCGCCGCGCCGGCATCGGCGGCTCGCTGGTGTCGATCGACCGCGCGCACGTCGTCGAGGTGCTCGACGCGGTCGAGCGCTGGATGGCCGAGCGGCCCGAGATCGAGATCCTCGAGGCCCATCGGCACCTCACGAGCAGCGCCGACGACGAGGACGACCAGGGCGAGCTTCCATTCGCGTGACGCGTCCGCCTCTCTTACGGTGATGTGATCCAGATCATCTTGCAGGGGGGCGTAGTGACCGACACCGAGAAGAAACCGACCACCTACCGCACCTTCGACGAGGTCCAGTCGACGCTCAGTCCGGCCGAGCAGCGGTTCGAGCGGATCCGCCGCACCACCGGGCTGTTCGCCGGCCCGGTCATCGGCATCGCGATGTACTTCGCCTGCGCAGGCCTCGACGAGTCGGCGCAACGACTGGCCGGCGTCCTGGCCTGGGTCGCCGTCTACTGGGTCTGCGAGGCGATCCCGATCCCGGTGACGGCGATGCTGGCCATGGCGCTGGTGATCGCCTTGGGCATCGCGGCCGCCGACGACGTCTTCGGGTCGTTCGGCAACAGCACGATCTTCGTGTTCATCGGCGGCTTCATCCTGGCCGAGTCGATGAGCAAGCACGGGCTCGACCGGCGCTTCGCGTTCGGCGTCCTCAGCCTGCCCGGCGTGGCCGCCTCGACGACACGCATCATCGTCGCCTTCGGCGCCATCACCGCCATCCTGAGCGGCTTCGTCTCCAACACCGCGACGGCGGCCATGATGATGCCCATCGGCGCCGGCATCGTCGGGTTCATGGTCTCGGCGATGCGCCGGGCCGACGCGCAGGCCGAGCTCAACCCCGAGCGCCTCCAGTTCTCGACAGCCCTGATGCTGATGGTCGCGTACAGCGCGAGCGTCGGCGGCCTGCTGACTCCCGTGGGCAGTCCCCCGAACCTGATCGGCCGCGCGTACCTCGAGGAGGAGCTCGACATCACGATCCCGTTCTTCCAGTGGATGGTGCTGGCGGCGCCGCTCGTGTTGGTGATGTTCCTCGTGCTGTGTGTCGTGCTGATCCGGCTGAACAAGCCCGAGGCCAAGCACGTGGAGGGCGTCGAGGACTACATCCGCGAGGAGCGCTCGAAGCTCGGCGCGATGGGCGTCGGCGGCCGCAACACCCTCATCGCGTTCGGCGTCGCGGTCACGCTGTGGGTGCTGCCCGGCGTGGTCGGCCTGGCCACCGGCGGCGAGTCCGCCACGTACGACTGGCTCCTGGAGCACCTCAACGAGGGCGCCGTCGCGATCTTCGCCGCCTCCCTGCTGTTCCTGCTGCCGGTGGACTGGGGCCGGCGCCAGTTCACCCTGAACTGGAACGACGCGGTCAAGATCGACTGGGGCACGATCATCTTGTTCGGCAGCGGCATCGTGCTGGGCGGACTGCTCTCGACGACCGGGCTGGCCGAGACGATGGGCACCTCCCTGTCGGACCTGCTGGGCACGACGAGCCTGGTCGGCATCACGATCCTGGCCACCGTCATCGCGGTCATCATCAGTGAGACCACGAGCAACACCGCCAGCGTCGTGGTGGTCGCGCCGATCGCCGCGCAGCTGGCCCTGGCGGCCGACGTCAACCCGGCCGTGCCCGTCCTGGCGGCCATCTTCGGCGCGTCGTTCGGCTTCATGCTGCCGGTGTCGACGCCCCCGAACGCGATCGTCTACGGCACCGGCATGGTCCCCATCACCCGGATGCTGCGCTCGGGCATCGTGTTCGACGTCCTGGGCATCATCATCATCGTCACCGGCGTGACGCTGATGGCGGGCCTGCTGGGCATCGGCTGAGCCGGTCGGGCCTCAGGTCCGAGCCCTCCGCGCCGGGCGGATCAACCACTGCGTGAACGCGCAGGCGAGGAGCGCGACGACCATCAGGAGCACGAGACCGGTCGTGTAGCTGTGGTCCTGCGCGTTGTAGGTCGCGCCCATGACCAGCGGCGGGAAGTAGCCGCCCAACCCGCCGGCGGCGCCGACCACACCGGTGACGCTGCCGACCCGCTCGGCCGGCGCCAGCTGCGCCACCCACGCGAACACCGAGCCGGTGCCCAGGCCCAGGAAGACCGCGAGCAGGATGAACGCCGCACCGGCCGGGATCTCGGGCTGGGGCTGCAACGCGACCACGCCGGCCATCACGGCGGTGCCGAGCAGCGAGACGATCGTGACGAGCTTCGGGCCGAGCTTGTCCGAGAGGACACCGCCCAGGGGCCGCGCCGCCACGGCCGCCACCGCGAAGCCGGCGGTGCGGGTGCCGGCGGCCGCCAGGTCGAAGTCGTAGACGTCCTTGAGGTAGGTGGGCAGGTAGGTCGAGAAGGCCACGAACCCGCCGAAGGTGACCGCGTAGAGGAACGACAGCTGCCACGTGATCGGCAGCCGCAGCGCGCCGGCCAGCTTGGGGACGACGGGGTCCCGATTGGGCTGCCACGCGGGTGAGTCGCGCATGCCGAGCCACGACAGCACCGCCACCGCGACGAGTGCCGCCGCGATCAGGACGTGGGTGAGCCCGTACCCGAACCACTCGACCATCCTCGGAGTGAAGAACGACGACAGCGCGGTGCCGCCCATGCCGGCGCCGAACAGGCCGGTGGCGAAACCGCGGCGCGGCTTGTCGAACCAGGCGTTCACGAACGGGATCCCGACCGCGAACGTCGTGCCTGCGATCCCGAGGAAGAACCCGAACACGAGGAGCATCGCGTACGAGCCCTGATCACCGGCGAACGCGACGAGGAGCACGAACGGCGCCGAGATCAGCAGCAGCACCGTGAACATCACGCGACCGCCGAGCCGGTCGGTCAGCGTGCCGGACAGGATCCGGCCCAGCGAACCGACCAGCACGGGCATGGCCACGAGCAGGGACTTCTGGCTCGGCGACAGGTCGAGCTGTTCGGCATATCGCACGCCCAGCGGGCCGATCACGTTCCACGCCCAGAAGCTCACTGCGAAGGCGAGGGTGGCCAGGGCGAGATTGCGCGTCTGGCCGGTCCTCAGGTCCGGCTCGGTGCTGGTCATCGTGGCCTCCTGGGTTGGACGTCGTCCGGTGTCCCGATCGGGTCCCAGCCGCGACGGACGGCGCGCGTGCCGACGGTGGGGCGCGCGTCGCGACTGCGGTAGACGAGGTACGGCCGGAACAGGTAGTGCACGGGCGCCGTGAAGGCGTGGACCAAGCGAGTGAACGGCCAGATCGTGAACAGCAGCATCCCGACCAGCACGTGCACGTGGAAGTCCCAGGGCGCCGCGGCCATCGCATCGACGTCCGGCTGGAACACGAAGATCGAGCGGAACCACGGCGAGACCGTCTGGCGGTAGTTGTAGGCCTCGACGTCGCCGGCGCCGGCCGAGGCCAGCGTGGTCCACAGGCCGAGGACGATCGCCGCGACCAACACGACGTACATGACCTTGTCGTTGACCGTCGTCGCCATGAAGACCGGACCGCTGGTGCGGCGACGCCAGATCAGCAGGACCAACCCGACGAGCGTCGCGATGCCCGCGATCAGGCCGAGGACCAACGAGTTGGCGTGGTAGACCTCCTCGGTGACCCCGACGCCCTCGGTCCAGCTCTCGGGGATCACCAGGCCGACGAAGTGTCCGACGAGGACCACGAGGATCCCGAAGTGGAACAGCGGCGAGCCGATCCGCAGCAGCCGGGACTCGTACAGCTGGGACGACCGCGTCGTCCACCCGAACTTGTCGTAGCGGTAGCGCCAGATCGTGCCGCCGATCAGGACCGCCAACATCACGTAGGGCAGGATCCCCCACAACACGACGTCCATCAGCGTGCTCCTTCTGCCAGCGGCAGGAGCCGCGGATCGTACGGCTCGAGACCGACGGTCTCGACCGGTTGCACGGGCCCGGCCAGGGCCATGGCCTCGGTCCGGTTCCTCGGCGACGCGCCGGGCAGCGTGGCGCACACGGCGCGCACCGCCCCGGCCCAGTGCGACCCGTGGTCCTCCAGCTCGAAGCGCAGCATCTCCAGGCTGGCCCGGTACCGCTGCAGCAGGGCCGATCCCGCCTGCGGGTCGACGAGCGCCGCGAACTCCAGCACGACGGGCAGGTGGTCGGGCAGCTCGCCGTCGAGTCGCACCACCATCCCGCTGTCGCGGTACACCTGCTTGAAGGCGGCCAACACCTCACCGCGGCGACGCGTGTCGCCCTCGGTCCAGTACGACAGGTGCAGCGCGTGGCTCCGGCTCAGGTCGAACGTCTCGACGTAGTCGTTGCGCAGCTGCTCGGGCGGCGTCTCGGCCAACCAGGCCAGGACCGCCTGCAGCTCGCGCACCGCCGGGTCGGGACGCTGCTCCCCCAGCGCCGAGGTCAGCTCGGGCAGGGCCGCGAGGACCTCGTCGTGCGGGTACGACAGGACCCACGACGCGACCTGGTGCACGACCTGAGCGCTCACCGGTCCCGCTCCCCTTCCGGGAACAGGCCCGCCGGTCGGCCGTTGCCGTCCCAGTTCAGCAGGTTGACCCGGTCGCGCATGTTCTGACCGCCCGCCACCGAGTCGGACTCCTGGCGGTCCTTCAGCGCATGGAAGGTCTCGACGGCCACCGGCGTCGGCGTGCCACTGGCCTCGCCGAACGGGCCCGAGCCACCCATGCCGGGCCCGTCGTCGAAGTCCAGCGAGCAGCCCAGCTCCTCGAGGTCGTGCGCCTTCTCGGCGTGCGCCGTCGGGATGACGTAGCGCTCGTCGTACTTCGCGATCGCCATCAGCCGGTACATCTCGTACATCGACTCCTCCGTCATGCCGACGGCCTCGGGGATCGAGGCGTCGCTCTCGCGCCCGAGGTTGATGTCGCGCATGTACGCCCGCATGGCGCCGAGCGTGGCCAGCACGTTCGAGACGACCTGCGTGTCGCCCGCGGTGAACAGCTCGGCGAGGTACTCGATCGGGATGCGCAGGGCGTCGATCGCGCCGAACAGCGTGCCTGCCTCCTCGCTGTCGTGGCCCTGCTCGCGCAACAGGTCGACGATCGGCGAGAGCGGCGGGACGTACCAGACCATCGGCATCGTGCGGTACTCCGGATGCAGCGGCAGGGCCACCCGGTACTTCTTCGCCAGCGCGTACACCGGCGACCTCTGGGCCCCCTCGAGCCAGTCCTCGGCGATGCCCTGCTCGCGGGCGGCGCGGATCACCTCCGGGTCGTGGGGGTCGAGCATGAGGTCCAGCTGGGCCTCGTAGAGGTCCTTCGGGTCGGGGGTCGAGGCCGCTGCGGTGACCGCGTCCGCGTCGTACAGGTACAGCCCGATGTAGCGCAGCCGGCCCACGCAGGTCTCGGCGCAGACCGTCGGGATCCCCACCTCGATGCGCGGGTAGCAGAAGGTGCACTTCTCGGCCTTGCCCGACTTGTGGTTGAAGTAGATCTTCTTGTAGGGACAGCCCGTGATGCACATGCGCCAGCCGCGGCACTGGTCCTGGTCGACCAGGACGATGCCGTCCTCCTCGCGCTTGTAGATCGCGCCCGAGGGGCACGAGGCCATGCACGAGGGGTTCAGGCAGTGCTCGCAGATCCGCGGCAGGTAGAACATGAAGGTCTGCTCGAACTCGAACTTGATCTTGTCCTCGCTCTCGCGCCGGACCTTCTCGACGATGGGGTCCAGGTCGCCCATCTCGCTCGCGCCGCCGAGGTTGTCGTCCCAGTTGGCCGACCACGTGATCGCCGTGTTCTCGCCGGTGATGAGCGACTTCGGCCGAGCGACCGGGAAGTCGTCGCCCAGCGGCGCGTCGATGAGCATCGAGTAGTCGTACGTCCACGGCTCGTAGTAGTCGCTGAGCTCGGGCATGACCGGACTGGCGAAGATCCCGAACAGCCGGCGCAGCCGGCTGCCGGTCCTCAGCTGCAGGCGACCTCGCCGCAGCTCCCAGCCGCCGCGCCACTTCTCCTGGTCCTCGTACCGCCGGGGGTACCCCTGACCGGGTCGCGTCTCCACGTTGTTGAACCACACGTACTCGGTCCCGGCACGGTTGGTCCAGGCCTGCTTGCACGTGACGGAGCACGTGTGGCAGCCGATGCACTTGTCGAGGTTCATCACCATGCCCATCTGGGCCATGACTCGCATCAGTAGGTCACCTCCTGCGACCGGCGACGGATCGTCGCGATGTTGTCCCGCTGATTGCCCGTCGGGCCGAGGTAGTTGAAGGCGTAGGACAACTGGGCGTAGCCGCCGATGAGGTGACTGGGCTTGACCAGCACGCGCGTGACGCTGTTGTGGATGCCGCCGCGCCGCCCGGTCGCCTCGGACTTGGGCACGTCGATCGTGCGCTCCTGGGCGTGGTGGACGAAGGTGACGCCCTCGGGGATGCGGTGGCTGACGATCGCGCGGCACACGAAGACGCCGTTGGGGTTCACGCACTCGATCCACTCGTTGTCCTTCACGCCGATCGCCTCGGCGTCCTCGCGGCTCAGCCAGGCCGTGGGGCCACCGCGCGAGAGCGACAGCATGAGCAGGTTGTCCTGGTACTCGGAGTGGATCGACCACTTGTTGTGGGGCGTCAGGTAGCGCACCGTGATCTCGCGGTCGCCGTTCGGACCGAGCCGAGGGCCGCCGAACAGCCGGCTCATGTCCAGCGGTGGCCGGTACACCGGCATCGACTCGCCCAGGTCGCGCATCCAGTCGTGGTCCAGGAAGAAGTGCATCCGCCCCGTGAGGGTGTGCCACGGCTTCAGCCGCTCGACGTTGATCGTGAACGGCGAGTACCGTCGCCCGCCGGTCTCCGAGCCCGACCACTCCGGCGACGTGATCACCGGCTGGGGCGCCGTCTGCGTGTCGCGGAACGTGATGCGCCGGTCGCGAGCCCCCTCGGCGAGGTCGGCCAGCGGCTTGCCGACCCGCTTCTCCAAGGTGCGGAAGCCCTGCGCCGCCAGCTCGCCGTTCGTGGTGCCCGAGAGCGTCAGGATCGCCTCGGCCATCTTCGCGTCGGTGTCGATCGCCGGCCGCCCCGCCGCGGCGCCCCGGTCGAACACGCCGCCGGACCTCGCGAGGATGTCCAGCGCCTCCTTCAGCTCGAACGTCACGTTCTTCACGCCCAGCCCGAGGCGGTCGGCCAGCGGGCCGATGGCGGCGAGCTTCTCGGCGATCGCCGTGTAGTCGCGCTCGATGACGTGCAGGGCCGGCATCGTCTTGCCGGGGATCGGCTCGACGTCGCCGTGCTTCCAGTCCCGCACGACTCCACCGGGCTGCGAGGTCTCGCCGGGCGTGTCGTGCTGCATCGGCACGGCCACGATGTCCCGGCGGACCCCCAGGTGCGTCTTCGCCAGCTCGGCGATCTTGCGCGCGACGTGGTGGAACATCGCGAAGTCGGTCTGGGTCTCCCACGGCGGGTCGATCGCGGGCGTGAACGCGTGCACGAACGGGTGCATGTCCGTCGCCGACAGGTCGTACTTCTCGTACCAGGTCGCCGCCGGGAAGACGATGTCCGACAGCAGGGTCGTCGAGGTCATCCGGAAGTCGGCGGACACGAGCAGGTCGAGCTTGCCCTCGGGCGCCTCCTCGCGCCACGTCACGTCCTTCGGTCGCACTGAGGGATCCCCGTCGACCGCCGTGGCGTTCGAGTGCGTGCCCAGCAGGTGCTTGAGGAAGTACTCGTTGCCCTTGGCCGACGAGCCGAGCAGGTTCGACCGCCACAGGGTCAGCGTCCGGGGCCAGTTCTCGGGTGCGTCGACGTCCTCGATCGCGAAGTGCAGCGACCCGTCCTTCAGCCGATGCACCACGTAGTCGTTGACGTCCGAGGCGGTCCCCGCGTCCACGGCGGCCTGGGCCTCGTCGGCCAGGTCCAGCGGATTGCGGTCGAACTGCGGGTAGAACGGCATCCAGCCCATCCGGGCGGACTGCGCGATCGTGTCGGCGGTGTGCATCCCCGCGAGGTGCCCCTCGGCCAGCGGCGACGCCAGCGCATCGGCCCGGTACCCGTCCGAGCGCCACTGGTCGGTGTGCATGTACCAGTACGAGGTGCCGGTCATCGTGCGCGGCGGCCGGCTCCAGTCGAGGTTGTTCGCCAGCGAGATCCAGCCCGTGATCGGCCGGCACTTCTCCTGGCCGACGTAGTGCGCCCAGCCGCCGCCGTTGCGGCCCATGCAGCCGGTCAGCATCAGCATCGACAAGATCGCGCGGTACGTCGCGTCGCCGTGGAACCACTGGCACACGCCCGCACCGAGGATGATCATCGAACGGCCGCCGGACTCCTCGGCGTTGGTCGCGAACTCGCGAGCCACCCGGATGCACGCCTCGGCGGGGACGCTCGTGATCTCGGCCTGCCACGCCGGCGTGTACGGCGTCGACGGGTCGTCGTACCCGCTCGGCCACCGTCCCGGCAGACCCGGGCGCCCCACGCCGTGCTGAGCGAGCATGAGGTCGAACACCGTCGTGACCAGCCGTCCGGCCACCCGGGCGACCGGCACGCCGCGGCGCAGCACCTCGCCCTCGCCGGTGAGGCCCGCGAACGACGGCAGCAGCACCTCGGCCGTCTCGCCCGGCACGTTCGCCTCGCTCAGCGTCAGCGCGGGCACGACCCCGTCGAGGTCGAGGTTCCAGCGGCCCTCGCCCGACTCGGCGTACCGGAAGCCCATCGAGCCGTTCGGCACGACGGGCTCGCCCGTCGCGGCGTCGAGGAGCACCGTCTTCCAGGCGCCCTCGGGTGCGACGTCGCCGAGATCGGCCGCCGTGAGGAACTTGCCGGGGACGAGGCCGCCGTGCTCGGTGTTCTCCGTCAGGGTCACGAGGAACGGCAGGTCGGTGTACTGGCGCGTGTAGTCCACGAACATCGGCACGCGGCGCTCGACGAAGAACTCCTTGAGGATGACGTGCGTCATCGCCATCGCGAGCGCACCGTCGGTCCCGGCCTGGGCGGGCAGCCACTCGTCGGCGAACTTGGTGTTGTCCGCGTAGTCGGGGTTCACCGTGACGACCTTCGTGCCTCGGTAGCGGACCTCGGCCATCCAGTGGGCATCGGGCGTGCGCGTGACGGGCACGTTCGAGCCCCACATCATCAGGTAGCTCGCGTCCCACCAGTCGCCCGACTCGGGCACGTCCGTCTGGTCGCCGAACACCTGGGGGCTCGCGACCGGCAGGTCGGCGTACCAGTCGTAGAACGACGTCATCGCCCCACCGAGCAGGTGGGTGAACCTGGCCCCCACCGCGTGCGACACCATCGACATGGCCGGGATCGGGCTGAACGTCGCGATGCGGTCCGGTCCGTGCTCCTTGATGGTGTGCACCTGCGCGGCCGCGGTCATCTCGACCGCCTCGAGCCAGTTCGTCCGGACGAAGCCGCCCTTGCCGCGGGCCTGCTGGTAGCGGCGGCGGCGCTCGGGGTCGGCCATGACGTCCCCCCAGGCCAGGACCGGGTCGCCCAGCCGCTCCTTGGCCTCGCGGTACATCTCCAGCAGGACCCCTCGGGCATACGGATAGCGCACGCGGGTCGGCGAGTAGGTGTACCAGGAGAAGGCAGCGCCTCGAGGACAGCCGCGCGGCTCGTACTCGGGGCGATCGGGTCCCACCGACGGATAGTCCGTCTGCTGGGCCTCCCACGTGATGATCCCGTCCTTGACGTAGACCTTCCAGGAACAGGACCCGGTGCAGTTCACCCCGTGGGTCGATCTGACCACCTTGTCGTGACTCCACCGGTCGCGGTAGAACACGTCGCCGCGCCGGCCGCCCTCGCGGAAGACGGCCCGGCCGTCTTCCGACTCGTCCCACCGGGTGAAGAATCGCCCGGTCTTGAGCAGGGCCGTGGACGCGGGGCCGTCGAACTTCGCCATGTTTCCATGAAGCGCGTGACTTGGGTCACATGCAAGTGCAGGCCGCCATGAGGCACGATGAGCCCCATGGAGCCGTTCCATGCGATCGTCCTGGCCGGAGGACGAGCCCGCCGTCTCGGCGGACGCGACAAGCTCATGGTGCGCGTCGGTGGCCGGACCCTGCTCGAAGGCGTGGTCGCCACCCTCCCCCACGCCCGGAGCGTGGCGATCGTGGGCGCGCGTCGTGATCTCGAGCTGGACCGCGAGGTGCTCTGGGTGCGCGAGGAGCCGCCCTTCGCCGGCCCCCTCCACGCGGTCGCCGCGGGACTGGCCGCGCTGCGTACCCAGGACGACGACGAGGTGCTGATCCTGGCCGGAGACCTGCTGCGACCCGACCTCGTGGTGACCGCGCTGTCGCAGGGCTCCGGCGCTCGCGTCGCCGTCGACCCCGAGGGGCGCCGGCAATGGGCGTGCAGTCGGGCCCGTGCCGGCGACCTGGCCCGAGCGCTGGCCGCGACCCCCACCGCCGACGCTGCCTTGAAGGCGGTCATCGGAGCGCTCGACCCGCTGGAGGTCCCCCTCACCGCCGAGGCCGTGGCCGACCTCGACACCCCCGACGACCTGGAGGAGTACGCCGATGTCGAACGATGACGAGATCCTGCAACGCTGGTGGCGTCAGCTGTGCACCGCACTGGGCGTCGATCCCGACGCCGACCCCGACGTCCTGCTCGACCTCGCCGGCACCGCGGCCCACGCCGTGGTCCGTCCGGCAGCACCGTTGACGACCTTCCTGGTCGGCTACGCGGCCGGCCTGGCCGACGCCGACGCGGCCGGCATGGACTCGCTCGTCGAGCGTGCCGAACGCGCGGCCGAGGACTTCGGGTGACCGATCCGTCGTGGGCCGAGGCACGCGACCTGGCCCGGGCGGCACTGCCTCGCGGCGAGATCATCTCCGTCACCCTCGCGGGCGCGGTGGGCACCGTCGCGACCGAGGACCTGCGGGCACTGGGACCGATCCCGCACGCCACGACGTCGGCGATGGACGGCTGGGCGGTGTGCGGACCCGCGCCCTGGCAGCTCGACCCCGACGACGGGCCACTCTCCGCCGGCCGGGCGCGGGCCGTCGTCACCGGCGCCGTCCCGCCGGACGGGACCGACGCCATCGTGCCCTCCGAGGCGGGCCGGTTGTCCGGCGACGTCCTGCACGGCGACCCTCCTGTGCCCGGTCGCCACGTGCGTCCCGCCGGCGAGGAGGCGCAGGAGGGCGACGTCCTCGTGTCGGCGGGCCAGGTGTTGACGCCGGCCCGGGTGGGCGTGCTGGCGATGACCGGGCACGACACGATCGCCGTACGCCGCGCGCCCCTGGTCCACCTGGTCGTCACGGGCGACGAGCTCGTCCCCTCCGGCGTGCCCCAGGCCGGGCACGTCCGCGACGCCCTGACACCGACGCTGCCGCCGCTGTTGGGTGCTCTCGGCGGCAAGGTCGCCCGGCTCGACCACGTGCGTGACGACCCCCGCGCCCTCGCCGCGAAGGTCGTGTCCGGCGACGCCGACCTCGTGATCACCGCCGGGGGCACCGGCCACTCGGCCGCCGATCCGATCGACGCCGCCTGGGCACGGTCGAACGCGGACGTGCGGTTCCGGGGCGTCGACATGCGGCCCGGCCACCCGGTCTCACTGGCGGTCCTGCCGGACGGTCGGCCGTGGTTGGCCCTCCCGGGCAACCCGCTCGCAGCGACGATGACCGCCCTGTCCTTCGTCCCGGCCCTGGTCGAGGGATTCACCGGAGCCGTTCCGGCCGAGCCGGCGTGGGCCGTGGCGGGTGCAGCGTTCGAGAGCCGGGCCGACACGACCCTCGTGCCGGCTCGCCACACGGCCGCGGGAGTCGTTCCCGTCGGCCGGAGCCGTCCTCATCTGCTGACCGCGTTGGCCGACGCCGATGTGGTGGTGATCGTCCCGCGTGGCGGAATCGGCCCGGGAGATCCGGTGCAGGTCCTGCGCCGCGCGTGGTGAGTACGGTGGGGCGCGTGGACGCGACGATCTATCACCATCCCCGCTGCACGACCTCTCGCAAGGCGCTGGACCGGCTGCGTGACGCCGGGATCGAGCCGACGGTCGTGAAGTACGTCGACGAGGGCTGGACCGAGGCCCAGCTGCGTGAGCTCTTCGTCGCCGCCGGCCTGACGCCCCGCCAGGCGGTGCGCAAGCGCGAGAAGCTGTACACCGAGCTCGGGCTCGCCGACGCCAGCGACGACGAGCTGCTGGCCGCCATGGTCGAGCACCCCGTCCTCGTGGAGCGACCGTTCGTGGTCACCTCGACGGGCACCCGCCTGGCCCGTCCGCTCGAGAGGCTCGACGAGATCCTCTGAAGGACTCCTTCGCTCGTGGGCCCAATACCGAACGCATCCTCTCGTGCCGGCTCGACCCGCGCCCCGGACCCGCCGCGCTCTCCCCCGCCCGGCGCGCCATACTGGCCCCGACCCTGACTCCCACGGAAGTGAGTTCCCGTGCGCAATCCCCGTGCCTTCCTGCGTCCGCTCGCCGTCGGCGCTCCGAAGCCCAGCTCCGACGTCCCGTTCCGCCCGAGCCGCATGATCCACTTCTTCGACCCGAGCAACGAGAAGATGGCGGCCAAGGTGCCGGACATCGCGAAGAAGGTCGACATCATCCTGGGCAACCTCGAGGACGCGGTGAAGACCGAGAAGAAGGAAGCCGCGCGTCAGGGCCTGGTCGACATCGCCAAGGCCACGGACTTCGGCGACACCCAGTTGTGGACCCGCGTCAACAGCCTCGACTCGCCGTGGGTGCTCGACGACATCATCACGCTCGTCACCGAGATCGGCGACAAGCTCGACGTCATCATGGTGCCCAAGGTCGAGGGCGCCCAGGACATCCACTACGTCGACCGCCTCCTGGCCCAGCTCGAGGCCCGCGCCGGCCTGGACCGCCAGATCCTCGTGCACGCGATCCTCGAGACCGCCGAGGGCGTTGCGAACGTCGAGGAGATCGCCGCGGCCAGCCCGCGCATGCAGGGCATCAGCCTCGGCCCGGCCGACCTCGCCGCCAGCCGCCGCATGAAGACCACGCGCGTCGGCGGTGGCCACCCCGGCTACATCGTCCGCCAGGACCCCACGGGCGAGGACCTCACCACCGGTCGCGCGACGTACCAGCAGGACCTGTGGCACTACACGATCGCGCGCATGGTCGACGCCTGTGCGATGAACGACATCCTGCCGTTCTACGGACCGTTCGGTGACATCAAGGACGTCGTCGCCTGCGAGGACCAGTTCCGCAACGCGTTCCTGCTCGGCTGCGTCGGCGCCTGGAGCCTGCACCCGGTCCAGATCGACATCGCCAAGAAGGTCTTCTCCCCCAGCCCCGAGGACGTCGCGCACGCCAAGCGCGTCGTCGAGGCCATGGGCGACGGCTCCGGCGCGGTGATGATCGACGGCAAGATGGAGGACGACGCCTCCTGCAAGCAGTGCCTGGTCATGCTCGACCTGGCCAAGTCCCTCGCCGAGCGCGACCCCGACCTGGCCGCGGCCTACGACCTCTGAGGAGCCACGATGACTGAGATCCGCCCCCGCCGTTCCGTCCTCTACATGCCCGGCGCCAACGAGCGCGCGCTCGAGAAGGCCAAGAGCATCGACGCCGACGCGCTGATCCTCGACCTCGAGGACTCGGTGTCGCCCGACGCCAAGGAGACCGGCCGCGCCAACGTGTGCGCCGCCGTCACCTCGGGCGAGTACGGCCACCGCGAGCTGGCCATCCGGGTCAACTCGATCGGCACCCAGTGGCACGACGACGACGTCGCGGCCGCCGCCAAGGCCGGTCCGGATGCCATCCTCGTGCCCAAGGTCGAGTCGGCCCAGCAGGTCCTGGACCTGGTCGCCGCGATCGAGGCCGCGGGCGCCCCCGACAGCACGCAGCTGTGGGCCATGATCGAGACCCCGAAGGCCCTGCTGCACGCCGAGGAGATCGCGGCCGCCCACGAACGCCTGACCGTGATCGTCATGGGCACCAACGACATCGTCAACGAGACGTACGGCTTGCACGTGCCCGGGCGCAACCCGCTCGTCCTGACGGCGCTCTCGTGGACGCTGCTGGCCGTGCGCGCCGCCGGCAAGGTCGTCATCGACGGCGTCTACAACGACGTCAAGGACGCCGAGGGCTTCGCGGCCGAGGCCCGCCAGGGTCGCGAGATGGGCTTCGACGGCAAGACGCTGATCCACCCGTCGCAGGTCGATCCGGCCAACGAGGCGTTCGCCCCGAGCGAGGCCGACATCGAGCGCGCCCGGGGCATGATCGCGGCCTTCGACGAGGCCGCAGCCGAGAAGAAGGGCGTCGCCACCTTCAACGGCAAGATGATCGAGGAGCTGCACATCCGTGACGCGAAGCGGATCCTGGCCTACGCCGAGGCGTTGCAGGGCCGCTGAGCCGAACGCACACGAGGCGCGTACCGAGACCTGGGTCTCGATACGCGCCTCGTGCCGTTGATGCGCCTCATCGGTTGGCGCGCAGGCCCCACAGCTGGCTGTGCACCGCGCGCATGTGCCGCTCAGCCCGGCGGCGCTGTTTCAGCCGCTCCAGGATGACGAGACGATCGAGGTCGGCGCGCGACTGCGGCCGGTTCCCGTAATCGAACAACGACATGGAGATCACCCCCTCTCCCGTGGTCGCCTCCGCGTGTGCGGTCCCGGAGTCCGGGACTGGAGTCGGAAGTGTGGCGTTCGCGGGCATGAGGGTGAAGTGGGGGAATGTCGTGGTCATGACGCGCCTCCTTTCTGATTCGTCGGGTGGGTGGACGCAAAGAAAAACCGCCTCGGACGAGCGTCCGAAGCGGCTGGTGATACAGGTCGAAAGAATCGACTAGGTCAACATCACGACGGAGGCGTGCCCGGGGGCGAACATGCAAGCGTTCTTGTTCGTCATGGGACTCACCTCCTGTGTGTGTGACACGTCACTTCGATCGAAGTGCTGAGAACGACCCTAAGGGACTCAGTCGTCCTCTGTCGAGGTCTCGTCCTCGGATTCTGAGGATTCGCCGGATTCGCCCGATTCGCCGTCGCGCGCCAGGTCCGCCAGCCGCTTGCGCAGTTGGGCCAGCAGGTGTCGAGGTTCCATCAGTCCACGTCCAGGATGTCGTCGAGTGCGGTGCGGGACACTCCCCCGGCCATCAGCAGATCGGCTGCCAGGGACCGCACCTGCGCGGCCACCGACGCGGTGTTGACCGTGAGGCGATCGCTCAGGGCCTGCATGGCCAGGTTCGAGGCCTCGACGAGCCGCTCGTTGGCACGCTCCAGGTCGACGGACGAAGCGAACTCGTCGGCATAGATCTGGACCGCGACCACGAGCGTCTCGACGGCGTCGGTCAACCCCGAGGGCACCGACTCGTGGTGCCGCAGCATCGCCGCGACCCGCCGGGCGAGGACTCGGGCGTCGCGCATGGCGTTGTCGAGGTCGTTCACGCTCCCGGCGTACCGCTCCACATCGGCCCGTTGGTTCCACCGCAGCGGCGCGAGCCGCGCGATCTCGCTGACGTTGGCGGCCGTGGAGTGCAGCGACTCGATCGTGGACTGGGTGTCACGAGCCTGGTCCAGGGCGGCATCGGCCATCGCCGCGTCGTCGGTCCGCATCGCCTCGGCGGTGTGGCGCAGGACGTCCGCCAGGCCGGTCAGCAGCTTCTGCAGGCTCTCGTCGAGGTCACGGCGGGTGTCGCGCGGCAGGATCAGCATCATCAAGAACCCGCACATCCCGCCGATCAACGCATCGGTGAAGCGGGTGACCGCGGGGTTCGCCACGCCGGGAAGAGGGACGACGGCGGCCAGCAGCACCCCGGAGTTGATCGCCTGGGTCAACGCCATGCCCTTGAGATTGCACAGCATCGCGACCACCGCCGTCAGCGAGGCCACCAGCGCCATCTGCCAGCCGCCGCGACCGATCAGCAGGATCAGCAGCTCAGCGACGAGGACGCCGAAGGCGACACCGAGCACCAACTCGAAGATGACGCGCTGACGCCTCCCCGCGCCGCCCATCATCGTGATGACCGCGGCGATCGGGGCGAAGAAGGCCTGCGTGTGCCCGAGGAGGTACGTGGCGATCGTGAACGCACTGCCGGTGGCGACGGCCAGCCGCAGCAGCAGTCGCCAGTTCTCGCGAACCCCCATCCATCGCTGCCGCACCGTGATCTCGGGGCGCGGCAGGCGCAACCGGCTGAACGGGAGCCGGTCGCTGCTCATCACAGATACAGGCCGGTCTGGCCCTCGTCGATGCGCTCGGACGCGACGGCGTGCAGGTCGCGTTCGCGCAGCAGGATGAAGCTCTCGCCCCGGACCTCGACCTCGGCGCGGTCCTCGGGGTCGAACAGGACCCGGTCGCCCACCTCGACGGCACGGACCTGGGACCCGACGGCCTCGACCCGCGCCCACGACAGCCGCCGCCCCATGGCCGCGGTGGCGGGGATGACGATGCCTCCGGACGACCGCCGGTCGCCGGCTTCGGAGTCCAGGGACACCAGGAGCCGGTCGTGCAGCATCCGGATCGGAAGCTTGGCGTCCATCACTTCAGGAGTCGACGCAGCACCGCGAGTCCGGCGATCGTGGCGACGGTGCCGACGACGACGGGCACGATGTGCTCGAAGCGCGGGCCCGTCTCCTCGTCGACGAAGTAGTCCTTCACGCGCTGGATCTGTCGCTGGGCGACGTTGGCGGGCCGGACGCGATCGACCAGCTCGTCGACGTTGTCGCTGAGTCGGGTCAGGAGCACTTCCAGCTCGTCGACGATCTCGTCGGGAGACGCCTGGGCGGGTTCGGCATGTCCTCGTGCCACGGGAGTCCTCTCGATCGGTGCGGGGTGCCTTGTCAGGATAGTGCCCATGACGACCCGACTGCAGCCCGGCGACCAGGCCCCCGACTTCACCCTCCCGACCGACGACGGGAACGAGGTCACTCTCTCGGACCTGCGGGGCCAGCGCGTGATCGTGTACTTCTACCCCGCGGCGATGACTCCGGGGTGCACGAAGCAGGCGTGCGACTTCAGCGACTCGATCGATCGGTTGCAGGCCGAGGGCTTCACGGTGCTGGGCATCAGCCCCGACCAGCCCGAGAAGCTGGCGAAGTTCCGCGAGCGCGACGGCCTGACGATCACGCTGCTCTCCGACCCGGACAAGTCGGTCCTGACGGCCTACGGCGCCTTCGGCGAGAAGAAGCTCTACGGCAAGGTCGTCCAGGGCGTCATCCGCTCGACGTTCGTGATCGACGCCGACGGAAAGGTCGAGCTGGCGCAGTACAACGTCAAGGCCACCGGACACGTGGCGAAGTTGCGCCGTGACCTGGGTCTCGACGCCGCGTAGGCGCAGACGACCCTAGACTCGTCCCCGTTGCCGGTGTGGCGGAACGGTAGACGCGCCAGGTTTAGGTCCTGGTGTCCTCACGGGCGTGCAGGTTCAAGTCCTGTCACCGGCACCCTCAGTCGATGGGCTCCAGCACGAACACGGGGATCTGGCGGTCCGTCTTCTTCTGGTACTCGGCGTAGTCCGGCCACACGGCCACAGAGCGCTCCCACCACGTGGCGTACTCGTCACCCTCGAGCTGACGGGCGCGGTAGTCGCGCCTGGTCTCGCCGTCCTGCAGCTCGACGTGCGGATTCGCCTTGAGGTTCCAGTACCACGCCGGGTGGTCGGGGGCGCCGCCCTTCGAGGCGACGACCGCGTAGTCGCCGTCGTGCTCGACGCGCATCAGCGCGGTCTTGCGCAGCTTGCCCGACTTGGAGCCCACGCTCGTCAGCACGATGATCGGCACACCCTTGAGCAGGTTCGCCTCGCGGCCACCCGTCGCCTCGTAAGTCTCGGCCTGGGTGCGCGCCCACTCGGACGTGCTGGGTTCGTACTCTCCGGTCAGCGGCATCGGTGATCTCCTCACGGTGGCGGACTCCCAGCAAACCACGGACGGGCTCGCCGGGCCGACCCCGCTTTCTTGATTGATTCAAGAATAGGGTAGAGTGGGCGTCATGCCCCACTCCCCCGACCTCGAGCAGGCGCTGCGCGCCGCCGGGTTGCGGGTCACCCGCCAACGGACCGCCGTCCTGCACGCGGTCACGGCCCACCCGCACTCGGACACCGCGGCGATCATCGACCGTGCCCGCGAGACGATCCCGGACCTGTCCCACCAGGCCGTCTACGACTCGCTGCACGCCCTGACCGACGCCGGCGTCGTGCGCTGCATCGAGCCGGCCGGCTCGGCAGCGCGGTACGAGACCCGGACGGGCGACAACCACCACCACCTGGTGTGCCGCTCGTGCAGCCGCATCGTCGACGTCGACTGCACGATCGGCGCAGCACCGTGCCTGACCCCCGGCCAGGACCACGGCTTCGTCATCGACGAGGCCGAGGTCGTCTTCTGGGGCCTGTGCCCCTCCTGCTCACCTGCGACCCCCGAACCCATCGAAAGGACACTCCATGTCTGACCAGAACCACCCCGACGCGATCCTCGCCGAGGTCAACGACCCGGACGAGGCGAAGGGCAAGTGCCCCGTCGTCCACAACCAGCTGCCGAAGCCGACGGCCGGTGATGCCAACCGCAAGTGGTGGCCCGAGCGCCTCAACCTGCAGATCCTGGCCAAGAACGCCCCCGCGCGGAACCCGATGGATGACGACTTCGACTACCGCGAGGAGTTCTCGTCGCTCGACCTGGACGCGCTCAAGGCCGACATCGCCGCCGTCCTGACCGACTCCAAGGACTGGTGGCCGGCCGACTTCGGCAACTACGGCCCGCTCATGATCCGCATGGCGTGGCACAGCGCCGGCACGTACCGCGTGACGGACGGCCGCGGCGGCGCCGGCGCCGGCCAGCAGCGGTTCGCCCCGCTCAACTCCTGGCCGGACAACGTCAACCTCGACAAGGCCCGCCGCCTGCTGTGGCCGGTCAAGCAGAAGTACGGCAAGAAGATCAGCTGGGCCGACCTGATGATCCTCGCGGGCAACGTGTCCCTCGAGACCATGGGCTTCCCGACCTTCGGCTTCGCCGGCGGTCGCGAGGACGTGTGGGAGGCCGACCAGGACGTGTACTGGGGCGCCGAGACCGAGTGGCTGGGCGACGAGCACCGCTACGAGGGCGAGCGCGACCTCGAGAACCCGCTGGCCGCCGTCCAGATGGGCCTGATCTACGTCAACCCCGAGGGCCCGGCCGGTCACCCCGACCCGCTCGCCTCGGCGCGCGACATCCGCGAGACGTTCGGCCGCATGGCGATGAACGACGAGGAGACCGTCGCGCTCATCGGCGGTGGACACACCTTCGGCAAGACGCACGGCGCCGCCGAGGCCGACCACCTGCAGCCCGAGCCCGAGGGCGCGCCCATCGAGCAGATGGGTCTGGGGTGGAAGAACACCCACGGAACGGGCCACGGCCCCGACACGATCACGTCGGGCCTGGAGGTCACCTGGACCTACCACCCGACCCGCTGGGACAACGAGTTCTTCCACATCCTGTTCGCGTACGAGTGGGAGCTCTTCACCTCGCCGGCCGGCGCGCACCAGTGGCGTCCGATCAACGGCGCCGGTGGGGACATGGTGCCCGAGGCGTTCGGTGACGGCCGTCGCGAGCCCCGCATGCTGACGTCCGACATCGCCCTGCGCGAGGACCCGGCCTACCGCGAGATCGCGCTGCGCTTCAAGAACGACCCGCAGGCGTTCACCGACGCGTTCGCGCGCGCCTGGTTCAAGCTGACGCACCGCGACATGGGCCCGAAGGCGCGCTACCTCGGTCCCGAGGCGCCGCAGGAGGACCTGCTCTGGCAGGACCCGCTGCCGACGTGGGAGGGCGACGTCATCGGCGACGCCGACGTCACCGCGCTCAAGGCCAAGGTCCTCGAGACCGGTCTGACCGTCTCGGAACTGGTCTCCACCGCCTGGGCGGCCGCGTCGTCCTTCCGTGGCAGCGACAAGCGCGGCGGCCTCAACGGCGCCCGCATCCGCCTGGCCCCGCAGAACGGCTGGGCGGTCAACAACCCCGCTCAGCTGGCGAAGGTCATCTCGGTCCTGCAGGACGTGGCGGACGGCTACGACAAGGCCGTCTCGCTGGCCGACGTCATCGCCATCGCCGGTGCGGCCGCGATCGAGAAGGCCGCCCGTGACGGCGGCGTCGAGATCACGGTCCCCGTCTCGGTGGGCCGCGTCGACGCCACGCCGGAGCAGACCGACGTCGAGTCGTTCTCGTACCTGGAGCCGCGTCACGACGGGTTCCGCAACTACGAGGGCAAGGGCGGCATGCCGGCGGAGTACGAGCTGATCGACCGCGCCAACCTGCTGACCCTGACGGCGCCGGAGACGACCGTCCTGGTCGGCGGCCTGCGGGTCCTGGGCGCGAACTACGACGGCTCGAACCTCGGTGTCCTCACCGACCGGGTCGGCGCCCTGACGAACGACTTCTTCGTCAACCTGCTCGACATCGACACCGAGTGGACCGCGACGGACGAGTCGAGCACGCGCTTCGCCACGAAGGACGGTCGCTGGTCGGGCACCCGCGCCGACCTGGTGTTCGGCTCGAACTCCGAGCTGCGCGCCGTGGCCGAGGTCTACGCCAGCGCCGACGCGAAGGAGAAGTTCGTCAAGGACTTCGTCGCCGCCTGGACCAAGGTCATGGACCTGGACCGGTTCGACCTGCGCTGAGTCGACTGCACCAACGACGCCCCCGGGATCACTCCCGGGGGCGTCGTCGTTCCGGGGTCACGAGAGCTTGAGAACCACCCGGATCGGGCAGTGGTCGGACCCGACCGGACCGGCGTACTTCGCGCCGCGGCGGGGGTTGACGTTCGCCCACGACAGGACGCCGATGCCGTCGCCCTTGCGGATCCAGACCTTGTCCACGTGATCGCCCCAGGTGTACGAGACGACCGGCTTGCGCCCGCCCGCGGTCCCGCTGTTGTAGTTCGGCCGCGACAGCGTCCGCGCCTGGTCGTAGGCGTCGCGGTAGCCGGCGGCGCCCATCACCCGGGCCGGAGTGTCCCGGGCATGGCCGCGGGACTTGTTCGAGTTGAAGTCCCCCAGGTAGACCACGCGCGAGCGGTTCGTGTTCGCCGCGTTCACCTGCCGCATCAGCGAGAGCGTCTCGGCCCTACGCCGCCGGTTCGCCGCGACGCTCTTGTCCGGCGAGAGGTGCACGGACACGAAGATCGTGCGCTTCCCGGTGCGCTTGTCACGCAGCTCCGACCAGGTGGCTCGCCGTCCGTTCCCGATCTCGATCGTGGCGGCTCGGGGCGTCGTCCAGTGGCCCACTCCCCCGGGCGCCGAGTCGTCGGGGTGGGTCACCGTGTCCGCCACCTGCTCGAACCGTGACGTCCGGAACAGCAGGCTCGAGGTCAGGTAGCGACCGAAGTCGGGCACGGTCGAGTACGTGGCCCGGACGTCGGCGGCGACGGTGTTCCAGCCGGAGGACTCCTGCAGCGCCACCACGTCCGCACCGGAGCCCAGGACGGTCCTCGTGACGACGGGGCGTCGCTGGGCCCACGGCTTCATCCCGGCCCACCAGGCCTCCTGACTGCTGTCGCAGGCCTTGGAGCAGATGTTGTACGTCAGGGTGCTGACGCTGACTCCCCGGCTCGGGACCGAGATCGCGGCAGCCGGCTTGCACGTGCGAGCGCTCGTCGCGACGTGCTTGCCCTTGCGGTTGTACGCGCGCACCTTGAAGCAGTACTCGACGCCGGGGCGCAGCCCGCGCACGGTGGCCCGGTTCCGCTTCGCCTTGACGGTGCGGAGGCCCTTCGTGAAGGCGTAGTTGGCCGCGCGCTGCACGCGGTACGTCTTCGCACCCCGGTACTTCGGCCAGGTGAGCGTGACGGAGGTGGCGGTGACTCCGACGGCCTGCACGAGGCCGACCCGAGGGGCGGCGTGGGCGGGGGCGCTCAGCAGCCCGCCGAACGCGAGGGCGAGAGCGAGGCCAGTGAGGAAGACGGGGCGTATGTGCATGGGGAGACCCACGCTAAGCGGAACCCCGCCGTCGCGCAGGCGTTTTCCGGCGTTCCTCCCGCCGTGAGGGCGGTCTCGTTCCCGGCCTGTCCCCGTCCGCGTAGGGTCGAGGCGTGAACGACAGCACGCCCGGCCCCTTGACCTACTTGCTGGTCGACGGCGAGAACATCGACGCCACTCTCGGCATGTCCATCCTGGGCCGCCGCCCCCAGCCTCAGGAGCGCCCGCGCTGGGACCGCCTGCTCCGGTTCGCGGAGAAGGTCTGGGACCAGCCGGTGCAGGGCCTGTTCTTCCTCGCGGTCGACACCGAGCTGCCCATGCCGTTCGTCCAGGCGCTGACCTCGATCGGCTACCGGCCGGTGCCGCTGTCCGGCACGCCCGACCAGAAGGTCGTCGACCTGGCCATCCAGCGCACGCTGGAGGAGATCGCGCGTCGCGACGCCGACGTCATGCTCGCCAGCAACGACGGCGACTTCGTGCCGCAGGTCGAGGCGCTCGTCTCGGGCAGCCGTCGGGTCGCGGTGCTGGGCTTCGAGGAGTTCCGCAACTCGCGGTTCGCGGCCCTCGTGCCGCGCGGGCTGGAGTGCTTCGACCTCGAGCACGACGTCGACGCCTTCACCGTCGAGCTGCCGCGCATCCGCGTCATCCCGATCGACGAGTTCGACCCGAACGACTTCCTCTGATGGACGGGCGTCCGGGGCCTCACGTGGGCGCCGAGGTGTTGATCGACGTCGACGAGCTCGCCGCCGCCCTGGACTCCGGCCGCCCGCCCGTCGTGCTCGACGTCCGCTGGACCCTCGGCGGTCCGTCGGGCGACGCCGCCCACCGGGCGGGTCACGTCCCGGGGGCCGTCTTCGTGCCGCTCGACACCGAGCTCGCCGCGCACGGGGAGCCGACGGACGGGCGTCACCTGCTCCCGTCGCTCGCCGACCTGCAGCGCGCGGCGCGCCGGTGGGGCATCCACGACGACTCCTCGGTCGTGGTCTACGACGACAACGGCAACCTCGCCGCCGCACGCGCGTGGTGGCTGCTGCGCTGGGCGGGCTTCACGAACGTGCGCCTGCTCGACGGCGCGCTGGCGGCGTGGGTCGCGAGCGGTCGCCCTCTGGAGACGGGCGACGTGTCCCCGGCCCCGGGATCGGTCAGGTTGTCGGCAGGGGCGCTTCCGGTGCTGGAGCTCGACGAGGTCGCCGACTTCGCCGCATCGGGCGTGCTGCTCGACGCCCGCGCCGCCGA
This sequence comes from Aeromicrobium senzhongii, assembly GCF_014334735.1. NCBI lineage: Bacteria > Bacillati > Actinomycetota > Actinomycetes > Propionibacteriales > Nocardioidaceae > Aeromicrobium > Aeromicrobium senzhongii. The sequence goes on along the minus strand of NZ_CP060587.1, from coordinate 815,805 downwards.
GCGCTACCGCGGCGAGGTCGAGCCGATCGACCCGAAGGCCGGACACATCCCCGGTGCCCGCAACGCGCCCACCACCGAGAACCTCACCCCGGACGGACGCTTCCGCTCCCCCGCCGAGCTACGCGAGCGCTTCGCCGCGCTCGGTGCCGACGGCTCACGACCCGTCGCGGCGTACTGCGGCTCCGGCGTCACCGCCGCCCACGAGATCGCGGCACTCGCGATCGCGGGCATCGACGCCGCCCTCTACCCGGGCTCGTGGTCGCAGTGGAGCAACCTCGACCTGCCGGTCGCGACGGGCCCCACGGCCCGCTGACCGGGTCAGGCTGCGTCAGCTTCGCACCGCTTCGCCAACCCCTCGTCGATGGGCTTGGCGCCGCCGCCCACGGGCTTGGTGCTGACCTTGGTCGACGTCACCACCTGGGCGAACCGACGCAGGCTCTTCGTGGCCGCCGCGACATCGTCATCGGGCAGGAACGCGTCGTCGAGCACCATCGCGCACTCGTCGACGCCGAAGCCCTGCCAGGAATGGCCCATCCCGAACTGTCCGCGCGGACCCGGTCCGGTCGTCAGGGAGTGCGACCGGATGACTCCGACCACCCGTTCCGCGCCGTCCTTCACCGTGACCGGGTAGGCCGCGCGCGTCTGGAGCGTCACCGTCACGATCTCGATCCCGCTCTTCGGGTCGGTCTCCATGCTCCGTTTCCAGGCCCACGTCACGTGCGGGTCACCCACGGCCTCCACGTCCGGGTGGAACACGGACGCCGCGGTCAGCCGGGGCGTGATCTGCTCCTTGAAGCTCTCCGTGAGCCGGTACGTGATGTCGAAGACCGAGATCGCGTCCTCGACGGCGGCGATCGGATCCTCGGCCTCTCGGACCTGTTGACTGAGCGCCGCCGCCTGCCCCCAGTTGCGCAGGGCGTAGACCATCGAGTGGTAGCGCTCGGCGTCGAAACCGGCCGGGGCCTTCGGCCAGTCCGCATCGATCGCGTCCGGGGCCGGAACCTCGCCCAGACCGATCGACGCGAGAGTGATCGCCGGTGGCGCCGACGTCTCGGGCGCGGACGTGTCCTGCTGGGCCCCCTCGCCCGCACAGGACGCGAGGAGGACGGCCAGGGCGAGCAGCCCGACGACGGGCAGTCGAAGGGACCGGGAACGGGAGGAGATCAGCACCGGAGCAGTATGGCGAGGCATGCCGCCGGTGTCACGTCAGGCGGCTTCCGCGACCGGGTCGAGCCGCGCACCACGGACGAGCTCCTCCCAGCCGGGGTGGCTCAACAGGTCGATCTCGACCTCCCAGACCGCGTGCACGGCATCGTCGACGGGGAACTCGGGGCCGACGAGCAGTCCAGCGACCTCGTCACCGGCCGCATCGGGGACCTCGACCCAGCGGGCCCGGCCCGGGACGGTCAGCACCGCGTCGTGCAGCGGCAGCAGCACGCAGTGGTCGGCCTCGCCCGTGCGAGCGTCGACCACCTCGGCCCGCCGGCTCGTGCCGACCGGCTGGGAGATCGCGCACACGACGTAGACGGTCCCTCCGTCGTCCGGGGCGATCAGGTCGCCGGCTCGCAACTGCGAGACGGGCCTGCGGATCGGCTCGGTCATGACGGTCACCTCCAGTCGTCGGTCGTGCGGTCGGACCTCCAGTCACTCACGCGCCTCGGACAGTTTCCGCTCGTCTCACGATGCGGCCGGGACCTCGTCAGCGCCGCAGGACGCGGCGCGCCGCGGTGTTCCCGAGGAACTGCCCCACCTGGACGAACGCGACGATGATCAGCACCACGGTCCACGTCACGACGGTGTCGAACTGGCGGTAGCCGTACTGGAGCGCGAAGTTGCCCAGGCCGCCGGCGCCGATCGCGCCCGCGATCGCGCTCATGTCGACGATCGCCACGAAGGCGAACGTGTAGCCCAGGATCAGCGGGCCGAGCGCCTCGGGAACGACGACGGTCGTGAGGATGCGCAGCCGGCTGGCGCCCATCGAGCGTGCCGCCTCGATGACCCCGGAGTCGACCGTCACGAGGTTCTGCTCGACGATGCGGCCGATGCCGAACATCGCCGCCAGCGTCATCGCGAAGATGATCGCCTTGTTGCCGATGCCGATGCCCACGACGAGGCGAGCCAGCGGCTGGACCGTCGCGATGAAGATGACGAACGGAATGGGTCGGAAGAAGTTGACCACGAGGTTCAGCAGCGTGAACGCCACCCGGTTCGCGAAGAGCCCACCCGCGCGGGTCGCGTAGAGCGCGAGACCCACGCCCAGGCCCAGGAAGCCACCGATGGCGAGGGTGATCGCGACCATGTAGACGGTCTCCCACGTCGCCGTCCCGATGAGCGACCACAGCTCGGGCAGGTTGGTGTCCTGGCTGATCATGCGAGCACCTCCACGCCCTCGAGGCGGCCGACCTCGGCCACGACCTCGTCCACTCCCTCGCCGCGGACCGCGAGGGTCACGTGGCCGAACACGGCCGGGCCGACGCGGTTCACGCCGCCCTGGACGACCTCGACGGACAGACCGCGGGTCGCCAGCGCAGTGAACACGTCGGACTGACTGGTGTGCCCCTCGACGTCCACGACGATCAACCGGCCCTCGAACTGACGCCGCAGCGCCTCGAGCTCGGCGCCCTGCGGGACCTCGTCGACGAGCGTGCTGACGAAGCGACGGGTCACCGCCTCGCGCGGGCGGGCGAAGATGTCGATCACGGGACCGCTCTCGACCACCCGGCCGGTCTCCATGACGCTGACCTTGTGGGCCAGCGTCCGGACGACGTCCATCTCGTGCGTGATGACGATGATGGTGATGCCCAGCTCCTCGTTCACCTTGCGCAGGAGGCCGAGGACCTCGCGCGTGGTGTCGGGGTCCAGGGCGCTGGTCGACTCGTCCGCCAACAGGATCGACGGGTTCGTCGCCAGCGCCCGGGCGATCCCCACGCGCTGCTTCTGACCGCCCGACAACTGCTCGGGGTGGGCGTGCGCCTTGTCGGCCAGGCCGACGAAGTGCAGCAGCTCGGAGATCCGCCGCTGGCGCTCGGCCGGGTCGACGCCCGCCAACTTCAGCGGGAACTCCAGGTTCCCCCACACGGTCCGCGACCGCATGAGGTTGAACTGCTGGAAGACCATCCCGATCCCCTGCCGCACGCGGCGCAGGTCCCGCTCCCCCAGCTGGTCGAGCCGCGTGCCGTCCACCGTCACCGTGCCGGACGTGGGCTGCTCCAGGGCGTTGACGAGTCGCACCAGGGTGGACTTGCCCGCGCCGGAGTACCCGACGATCGCGTGGATCTCGCCGGCCTCGACGTCCAGGGAGACCCCGCGGACCGCCTCGATCGGGGCGCCACCGCGCTTCGTGGGCGCGAACGTCTTGTGGACGTCACGCAGCTCGACCAGTGCCATCGTCAGCCCCGCGCGCGGGTGTCCGCCTCGACCTTGGCCAGCGAGGCCTCGAGGTCGGCGACCGGCGTCTTCAGCAGCTCGGCCGTCCCGGCCGCGATGTCCTGCACGCCGTCCTGGACCTTCTTGCTGTTCTGGTAGACCTCGACCAGCTTCGCGTAGGTCTTGTTGTCCTTGTCCTCGGCGCGGACGGCGAAGATGTTGATGTACGGCACCGCGTTCGGGTCGGACGGATCGTCCTTCGCGATGGCGTCCTCGAACTTCAGGCCGGCCTTCTCGACGAAGTCGTTGTTGACGATCGCGGCGGCCACGTCGGGCAGCGAGGTGGGCGTCAGGTCGGCCTTGATCGCCTTGACCTTGACCTTCGAGGCGTCCTTGTCGATGTCGGCGAGCGTCGAGAAGATCGAGCCGCCGTCCTTGAGCTTGATCAGGCCGGCCGACTGCAGGATGCCCAGCGCGCGCGCCTGGTTGCTGTCGTCGTCGGGGACGACGACGGTGTCGCCGGACTTGATGTCCTCGACGGAGTCGACCTTCTGCGAGTACAGGCCCAGCGGGTAGATCGCCGTCGAGCCGATCGGCGTCAGGTCCTGGTCGTTGGCGACGTTGTAGTCGGCCAGGTACACGATGTGCTGGAACTGGTTGATGTCGATCTCGCCCTCGGTCAGCGCCGGGTTGGGCTGCGGGTAGTCGGCGAAGTCGACGACCTCGAGATCGATGCCCTCGTCCTTCGCCTCGTCCTTCAGCGTCTTCCAGTACGGGTCGCTGGCACCGACCACGCCGAGCTTCACCTTCGTCAGGTCGTCACCGGCGGAGTCGTCGCCGCGAGTCAGCGCGAAGGCGACCAGGGCGCCGACGACGAGGAGGACGGCGACGGCCAGGGCGATCGCGGGGCCGCGACGCTTCGGTGCCTCGATCAGGGGGGAGTTCTCGGACACGGGGGGAGTTCCTTTCATGGTGCGGGCGACCCGTGGTGCGGGGGGTCGACACGACCGTAGGCAGGTCCCACCCGTCGCTCTGACCACGTCTCACCTGTCAGGAACGGACGTCCGAGGCGCCGAGAAAGTGGTAGCGCCTACTGTGGGGGCGTGTTCCGGATCCTGTTCTTCGAGCCACGCATCGCCGGCAACACGGGCAACGCCATCCGGCTCGCAGCCGCCACCGGCAGCCACCTGCACCTGGTCGATCCACTCTTCGACTTCGAGGACAGCAAGCTGCGCCGCGCCGGTCTGGACTACCACGACCTCGCCGTCGTCACGGTCCACCCGACCCTCGAGGACGCGTACGCCGCGCTGCTGCCGGCCCGGGTCTTCGCCTTCACGACGGCGGCCACGACCGCCTACACCGACATCGCCTACGAGCCCGGCGACGTCCTGCTCTTCGGGCCGGAGCCGACCGGCCTGCCCGACGAGGTCCTCGCCGACGCGCGTGTCACCGACCGGCTGCGCCTGCCGATGCTGCCGTCGCGACGCTCGATGAACCTGGCGAACTGCGCCTCGATCGCCGTGTACGAGGCGTGGCGCCAACACGGGTTCGCCGGCGGCGTCTGACACGACACCGTCGGCGTGACCGGCCTCGATAACCTTGGGTCATGAGCGACACCCGATCGGCCCACGCCTGGGGCCTGGCCACCGTCACGCCCGAGGGCACCGTCCTGGACGTCTGGTACCCCGAGCCGATCCTCGGCCCGGCGCCCGAGACCACCGTCGAGCCGTCCGACCTGGTCGCCGCCGAGCGTGAGGACCCGGTCCGCGGTGTCAGCACCCACGTCGTCCACACCGAGATCGCCGACCTGGACGCGCCGCCGGCAGACGCCTACGACGTCTACCTGCGTCTGCACCTGCTGTCGCACCGGCTGGTCCAGCCCCACGGGCAGAACCTCGACGGCATCTTCGGCCTGCTGACCAACGTCGTGTGGACCTCGATCGGCCCGTGCGCCGTCGACGACTTCGAGGCGGTCCGCGCCCGAGCCCGCGCCGCCGGCCTGACCGTGTCGGTCACGAGCATCGACAAGTTCCCCCGCATGACCGACTACGTCGTGCCCGGTGGCGTGCGCATCGGCGACGCCGACCGCGTCCGCCTGGGTGCCCACCTTGCCGAGGGCACCACGGTCATGCACGAGGGCTTCGTCAACTTCAACGCCGGCACGCTCGGCCACGCCATGGTCGAGGGACGCATCTCGGCCGGCGTCGTCGTCGGCAACGGCTCGGACGTCGGTGGCGGCGCTTCGATCATGGGCACGCTGTCCGGTGGCGGCAAGGAGGTCGTCAGCGTCGGCGAGGGCTGCCTGATCGGCGCCAACGCCGGGATCGGGATCTCGCTGGGCGACGACTGTGTCGTCGCGGCGGGCACCTACGTGACCGCGGGCTCCAAGATCACCATGCCCGACGGGTCGGTCGTCAAGGCCGCCCAGCTCTCGGGCGCCGACGGCATCTTGTTCCTGACCAACAGCCAGACCGGCGCACTGGAGGCCCGTCCGCGCGGCGGCCGGACCGGCGTGGAGCTCAACGCCGACCTGCACGCCAACTGATGCGATGGATCGTCGCCACGGTCGTCGCCACGGCGGCGCTCGTGCTCGTCGTCCTGAAGACCTTCGAGAACAGCATCGACAGCAGCGGCTTCTGCGTCGCCACGGTGGGTGACCGCACGGTCGAGGTCGACGTGGAGCAGGCCAAGTGGGCCGCCCTCATGGCGGCCCAGGCCCACGAGCGGGGCCTGCCGCCGCGGGCCACGACGATCGCGATCGCGACGGCGTACCAAGAGTCCAAGATCCGCAACATCGACTACGGCGACCGGGACTCCGTCGGCCTGTTCCAACAGCGTCCCTCGCAGGGGTGGGGCACGGTCGAGCAGATCCTCGATCCGGTCTACTCGACCGGGAAGTTCTACGACGCTCTGGCGAAGATCGACGACTACGAGTCCATGGAGATCACCGACGCCGCCCAGGCCGTCCAGCGCTCGGGCTTCCCGCAGGCCTACGCCGACCACGAGGCCGACGCCCGGGTGCTGGCCTCCGCGCTACGGGGCTACTCCCCCGCGGCGTTCGCCTGCGCGACCGACCCGAAGGCCGGATCGACCGGCGCCGACCTCGACGCGTATCTCAACCAGGCCTGGGGCCGCGTGCGCGTCGACTCAGACCCGTCGTCCGGCCAGCAGGCGATCACGCTGAGCGGCGACCAGATCGGCACCCGCGGCTGGGCGCTGGCGCAGTTCCTCGTGGCGAACTCGACCGAGTTCCGCATCAGCGAGGTCACGTTCGACGACATGCGCTGGGAGGCCGGCCAGGACGAGCCCGGCTGGCGTCCCACGCGGGACGCCAGCCGGACCGACGTGCGGTTCGTCCGCCGCTGAGCGGGCTTGCTCAGCCCTCAGCCCTCGGTCGCCCTCAGCCCCTCCCCCGCTCGCAGTCCCTCCCCCGCTCGCACTTTTGGAAACGGATCCACGTTCCGCCGGGGCAGAAAGGTGGATCCGTTTCCAAAAGTGGCCAGGGGTGGCGGCGAGAGTCGCTCAGCCGATGTCGCGACGCAGGGTCACGAAGCGGCCCAGCAGCACGAACACCACGACGTAGGCCAGCAGCACGATCGCCCCGGGCCCACGCGAGAGCAGATCCGTCGTGGTGTCCTGGGCGAAGAAGCTCGACCCCAGGACGGCATCGGCTGCCGCGCCCGGCAGGTACTTGGCCACCTCGGACGTCGCGTCCCAGGCACCGAGCGCGACGCGCGCGATCGGCTCGACGAACTGGGTGAACGCCAGGATCACGATGATCGCGGCGACCTGGTTCGTCAGGACGCTGCCGATCGCGGTGCCCAGGACGGCCCAGATCGTCATGACCAGGACCGACATGCCCAGCAGGACCAGCACGCTCTCGGCGCCCAGGTAGGCACCGTCACCGCGCCACGCGAGCACGGGAGCCGCCCCGGCGACGGTCGACAGCGTCCCGATGACGCCGTAGATCAGGCCGACCACGACGGCCGCGACCAGCTTGGCGGCCATCAGCACCGACCGGTTCGGCTGGGCCAGCAGGGACGCGGTGATGGTCTTGTGCCGGAACTCGCCGGTGAACAGCAGGCTGCCCACGATGAGCGGGAAGACGTAGCCGATCGGGCTGGTGAGCGAGTAGACGACGCGCGCCAGCTCCTCACCCACCGGCATGCCCACCGAGTCGTCGCCCATGTCGACGGTGAACGAGAACGAGATCACCACGGCGATGAACACGAGGTACGCCACCAGCACGAGGGCCAGCAGCCACCACAGACGGGTGCTGAAGAGCTTCCGCAGCTCTGCCTTGATCGCAGTGCTCATGCCGCGACACCCCCTCGCGACGCCGGGGCGTCGGGACTGGAGGTCAGGCGCAGGAAGACGTCCTCGAGACCGACGCCGACGTCCGCCAGCTGGTGCACCTCGATGCCAGCCGCGAACGCCGCGGCACCGACCTCGGCGGCGGACACGTTGACGACGTCGACGCCCCCGGCCACGGGCTCGTGGCGCCACCCTCGCTCGGCGGCCAGGGCCGCGATCCGCTCGGGCGCCGGACCGGCGATCCGGACGCGCGACTCGACCAGGGCGTGCAGGCCCTGCAGCGGCGAGGCGTGCACCAAGCGGCCGTGGGAGATGATCACGACGTCGTCGACGGTGTGCTGGACCTCGCTGAGCACGTGGCTCGAGACCAGCACCGTGCGGCCCTCGTCGGCGAAGGCGCGCAGCAGGTGGCGCAGCCAGACGATGCCCTGCGGGTCCAGACCGTTCGCCGGCTCGTCCAGCAAGATCACGTCCGGATCGCCGAGCAGCGCGTAGGCCAGGCCCAGCCGCTGCCGCATGCCCATGGAGTAGCCGCCGACGCGGCGCTTGGCCGCGTCGGTCATGCCGACCAGCTCGAGCAGCTCGTGGCAGCGCGCGTCACTGGCTCCGACCTGCGGCGCGTACACGCGCAGGTGGTCCAGTCCGGTCCGGCCGGGATGGAAGCTCGAGGCCTCCAACGCGGCTCCGACGACGGCTCCGGGCTGCTTGATGTCCTCGTAGCGCCGGCCGCCGATGAGGGCGCGCCCTCCGGAGGGCCGCACGAGTCCCAGCAGCATCCGCAGCGTGGTGGTCTTGCCGGCTCCGTTCGGACCGAGGAATCCGGTCACGGCGCCGGGGCGGACGGTGAAGCTGAGGTCATCCACGGCCTTGACGGAGCCGAACTGTTTGGTCAGGTGATCGACGACGACGTCGGTCTCAGTTCGCATGCGCACGAGACTAACGGGGACCGGCACCCGCCCCGGCAGGCCATCATCCGCTGCCGCTGCTCTTGCGGGCCTGCCGCGCGAGCGAGTCGATGGTGACGGCCAGCAACAGCACCGCGCCGGTGACCATGTAGCGCACGTAGGCGTCGACCCCGACCAGGTTGAGCCCGCTCGTGATGGACTGCAGCACGAGCATCCCGAACAGCGCCGAGTACACCGACCCGCGACCGCCGAACAGGCTCGTACCGCCGATGACCGCGGCGGCGATCGCCATCAGGTTGGTGTCGGTGCCTCCGCTGCTCTGGCTGACCGCCTGCAGCCGGCCGGCCGCCAGCACGCCGCCGAGGGCCGCGAACATCGAGCACAGGGCGAACACCGAGATGTAGACCTTGTTCACCGCGACACCCGCACGTCGCGACGCCTCCTCGTTGCCGCCGACCGCGAACACGTGCCGGCCCCACGTGGTGCGCCGCAGCAGGAAGTCCATCACGATGATGACGCCCACCCACAGCAGCGGCAGGGCACCGAACCCGCGGTCGATGTTGAGGTACCACGCCACGCCCGCGACGGCGGCGACGATCAGGACGGCCCGCACGACGATCCATCTCAGACTCGGGGTCGAGAGGTTGGCCGCGGCACGGCGGCGCAGCGTCCGCAGCCGGGCGAGCAGGTAGGCCAGCCCCACCGCGACAGCGAGCACGTACGACAGCCACGGCGGCAGGAAGGTGAAGTTCGCGAAGTCGATCAGCGCCGAGTCCCCGGGCAGGTTGACCGTGCCGCGTGAGCCGAGCACGTTCAGCTGCGCGCCGAGGAAGGCCAGCAGGCCCGCGAGCGTGATCACGAAGCTCGGCACCCCGAACCGGGTGAAGAGCAAGCCGTAGAACGCGCCGATCAGCAGTCCCACACACAGGGCCGAGAGGATCGACGCCAGCAGCGGCCAGTCCTGGTAGACCAGCAGGACCGCCAGGACGGCACCGGACAGTCCGGAGACCGATCCCACCGACAGGTCGATCTCCCCCAGGAGCAGCACCAGCACGATGCCCACGGAGATCATGCCGATCGTGGCCGAGTCCAGGCTCAGCTCGACGAGGTTGCGTGACGAGAGGAACCGGGGGTTCATCGCGTAGAAGACGATCCAGATGACGACGAGCCCGATGACGACCGGGATCATCCCGAGGTCACCGGACTTCAGTCGACGCACGAGGGTGCCCACCATCGCCCGGGGCGACGTGTCCTGGACGAGGCGCTCGTCGGCGCGGTCGGCGTGGCTCATGCTTCGTCCTCCGTCGGCAGGTCGGTGGGGGGAATCAGCGGGACGGCGGCGCCCTCGGCGCGGGCACGCCGCGCGGCGACGACGTTGTCGGAGGCCCCGGTGATGGCCGCGACCAGCTGTTCGGTCGTGACGTCGTCGATGCGGAACTCCGCGGCGTTGCGGCCCAGCCGCAGGACGTAGATCCGATCGGCCACGGCCTGGACGTCGGCCATGTTGTGGGTGATGAGCACGACGGCCAGCCCGGACTCACGGAGCCGCTCGACCAGGTTGAGCACCTCGGCCGTCTGGGCGACGCCGAGCGCGGCCGTGGGTTCGTCGAGCATGACGATCTTCGGGTCGCCGACCAGGCTGCGGGCGATCGCGACGGTCTGTCGCTGACCACCGGACAGGCCGGCGATGGGGATCCGGACGGACGGGATCTTGGCCGAGAGCTGGCGGAGCAGCTCCCAGCTGCGCGACTCCATCGCCTCCTCGTCCAGGACGCCCACCGCGGTCGTCTCCTGGCCGAGGAAGAGGTTGGCGACGACGTCGAGGTTGTCGGCCAGGGCCAGGTCCTGGAAGACCGTGGCGATGCCGAGTTCCTGGGCCGACTTCGGACCGTGGATCTGGACCTCGCGGCCCTCGAGCTCGATCGTGCCGGAGTCGGCGCCGTACACGCCGGAGATGATCTTGACGAGGGTGGACTTGCCGGCGCCGTTGTCGCCGACGAGGGCGACGACCTCGCCCGGACGGACATCGAAGTCGACATCGGTGAGGGCCTGCACGGCGCCGAAGCGCTTGCCGACGCCTCGCAGGGACAACACGGGACTGGTCATGGGACTTCCTGGGGGGTTTGAGGACGATGGGCGTGCGGACGGGGGCCGGCCGGAGCCGGCCCCCGATTCACCGCCTCACGACAGGCCGGCCGCCTTGCAGGCGTCGGCGTACTCGGGAGTGCAGATGTCCTCGACGGTGTAGAAGCCGTCCTTCACGATCGTGTCGTCGATGTTGTCCTTCTCGACCACGATCGGGTCCAGGATGAACGACGCGACGCCGTCCACGTCCTCGGTTCCGGCGATGTCGACACTGTTGGCCAGGTCGGTGGCGAGCTGGGCGGCCTTCTCGGCCTCCCGGCGGATCGGCTTGTAGACGGTCATGTACTGATCGCCCGCGATGATCCGCTGGATGGCCGCCAACTCGGCGTCCTGACCGGTGATCGGCGGGATCTTCGCGACCCCGGCGGCCTTGAAGGCGGCGAACACGCCGCCGGCCTGGCCGTCGTTGGCGGCGTAGACCCCCGCCAGGTCCTGGGGCTCGATCTTGTTGAACTGCGAGCTGGTGAACTTCTGGGCGTTGTCCGGGCTCCAGTCGGGGTTGTCGTACTCGGCGACGATCTTGAGGTTGCTCTTGTCCAGGACCGAGTGGGCGCCTTCCTTGAACTGCGCGGCGTTGGGGTCGGTCGGCGAGCCGTTCAACATGAGGATGTCGCCCTGGTCGCCGGTGGCCTTGACGAGCGCCTCGGCCTGCATCTGGCCGACCCGCTCGTTGTCGAAGGAGACGTAGTAGTCGGCACCCTCGATGAAGCGGTCGTACGCGACGACCGGCACCTTCGAGCTCTGCGCCGACTTCACGATCGTGGTGGCGGCCTTGCCGTCGACCGGATCCAGGACCAGGACCTTCGCGCCGTTGGTGATGGCGGACTGAGCCTGCTGCTGCTGCTTGGACGCGTCCTGGTCGGCGTTGAGGTACTCGACCGTGCACGTGTCACACATCTTCTTGACCGCGGCCTCGAAGAGCGGCTTGTCGAAGCTCTCGTAGCGCGTCGTCTTGGTCTCGGGGAGCAGCAGGGCGATCTTCTTCTCCTTGTCGCCACCGCCGCCACCGTCGTCACCGCCGTCGTCGTTGGCACCGCACGCGGACAGTGCGCCCAGGCCGATCGTGAGGGTCGCCGTCACCACGGCGACGCGAGAGAAGGTGTTCACAGATCCTCCAAGAAATGTCGACCCCCACCTCGGCGTGGAGTACCAACAGTGAACTACGTCACACAATTGGGGTCAACAGGTGAACACAAGGGCGCATTCGAGCAGTGCTGCCAACATCTTGTGTTCGATACTTGACGATAAGTTGGGGCTGCGCGACAGTATGCGCATGCCGACCGCCCCCCGGACCACCGCCGCCCTGCGCGCCTCGAACCAGCGCCGCGTCGTGCGCGTCGTGCGCGAGGCCGGCGGGCTCAGCCAGGCCCAGATCGCGCGTCGCACGCACCTGGCGCCCGCGACGGTCTCGGGCATCATCCGCGAGTTGGTGGACGCGGGCTTCCTGCACTCCGAGGCAGGCTCGGGCCGCCGGGGCGCGACCGTGACCGTCTCCCCCGGCGCGGGGGTCGTGGCCGGCGTCGACTTCGGCCACTCCCACCTGCAGGTCGCGGTGGCCGACCTCGCCGGGCGCATCCGTGCGGCGCGCGCCGTGCCCCTGGCTCCGGACGCACCGAGCGACGACGCCCTGGGCCTCGCCCGGGAGATGGTCGACGCGCTGCTCGGCGACGGCAACCTCACCCATGACGACCTGCGAGCGGTCGGGATGGCCATCCCCGCGCCCATCGGACGCGACGGCGTCATCGACTCCGGCTCGATCCTGCCCGGGTGGGTCGGCGTCGACGCGCGGTCCGCCGCCGAGAAGACCTTCGAGTGCCCCGTCGTCGTGGACAACGACGCGAACCTCAGCGCCCTGGCCGAATGGACGCGCGGTGCGGGGCGCGGCCACGAGGACCTCGTCTACATCAAGATCGCGTCCGGCGTCGGCTGCGGGCTGGTCCTCGGCGGCCGCGTCCACCACGGCGGCCTGGGCACGGCCGGCGAGCTGGGCCACCTCACGATGGACGAGTCCGGGCCCCTGTGCCGGTGCGGCAGCCGCGGCTGTCTCGAGGCCTACGTCGGCGGGTCCGCGCTGATCGCCCAGTTCGCCCCCATGGGCGGCGAGCTCGACGTGCCCGGCTTCGTCGAGAGGGCGCTGCACGGCGACCAGGGCGCACGTCGACTGATCGAGGATGCGGGCCGGCACCTGGGCGAGGCCGTCGCGACGGTCGCCAACCTGCTCGGGCCCGAAGTGGTCGTGATCGGCGGCGAGCTGGCGGTGGCCGGGGACCTCCTGCTCGACGAGGTCCGGGCCTCCATGCGCCGCCACGCGCTGACTCCGGTCGCCCGCCAGGTCCGCGTCACGGTCTCCGAGCTGGACGAGCGGCCCTCCTGCGTCGGCAGCGTGCTGCTGGCGCTGGACGCCGTCGAGCTGCCCCGCTGATCAGGCCAGGCGCTCGGCCACGGCCGCGATGCGCTCGTCCGTGGCGGTGAACGCGAAGCGCACGTGGCGCGTGCCGGTGGCGCCGTAGAAGTCGCCCGGCGCGACGAGGATCCCGCGCTCGGCCAGCCACTGCACCGTCTCGCGGCACGGCTCGTCGCGCGTGGCCCACAGGTACAGCGAGCCCTGCGAGTGGTCGATGCGGAAGCCCGCGCCCTCGAGGGCCGCGCGCAGCGTCGCCCGGCGTCGGGCGTACCGCTCGCGCTGCTCGTCGACGTGGGTGTCGTCGGCCAGCGCCGCCTGCATCGCCGCCGCGACCGGGGTGGGCAGCATGAAACCGAGGTGCTTGCGCACGGCGAGCAACTCGGCGATGACCGTGCGGTCGCCCACGACGAAGGCGTCGCGGTACCCGGCCATGTTCGACCGCTTCGACAGCGAGTGCAGCGCGATGATCCCGTCCAGCGAGCCGCCGTTGACCTGCGGGTCGAGCACGGAGACCGGCTCGCCCTCCCAGACGAACTCCAGGTAGCACTCGTCGCTGACCAGCAACGCTCCGGACTCGCGGCAGTAGTCGACCCAGGCCTTCAGGTGCTCGCGCCCGACCACGCGGCCGTGCGGGTTGGCCGGGAAGTTGATGAAGACCAGCTTCGGGCGCTGGGGACCGAAGGCCACCCGGGAGTCGGTCGCGATCGCGGTGGCGCCGGCGTAGGCCGCGCTGACCGCGTAGGTCGGATAGGCCGTCTCGGGCAATCCCACGACGTCGCCCGGGCCGATCCCCAGCTGGACGCACAGGTTCGCGATCAGCTCCTTGCTGCCGATCGTGGCCAGGACCTGGTCGGTGCCGATGCCCGGGATCGAGAAGCGCCGGTCCAGCCAGTCGCCGACCGATCGCCGCAGGGACTCGGGCCCGAGCACGGTGGGGTACCCCGGCGAGTCGGCGGCGGCGATCAACGCCTGACGTGCGACCTCGGGCGTCGGGTCGACGGGAGTGCCGATCGACAGGTCGACCAGGCCGCCCGGATGCTCAGCGGCGCGGGCCTTGGCCGGCGCGATCGTGTCCCAGGGGAAGTCGGGGAACCGTCCCGACACCGAGGCGTGACCCACGGCGGGTCACTCCTGGTTCTGCGGCGGCAGGGCCTTGACGTACGGGTGGTCGGCGTCGATCACGCCCATCTTCGCCGCGCCGCCGGGCGAGCCCAGGTCGTCGAAGAAGTGCACGTTCGCGTCGTAGTAGTCCTTCCACTCGTCCGGGGTGTCGTCCTCGTAGAAGATGGCCTCGACCGGGCACACCGGCTCGCAGGCGCCGCAGTCCACGCACTCGTCGGGGTGGATGTAGAGCATGCGGTTGCCCTCGTAGATGCAGTCGACCGGGCACTCGTCCACACAGGCACGGTCCTTGATGTCGACACACGGCTGGGCGATCACATACGTCACGGGCTTGCTCCTTCGGTTCGGTCCCCAGTATCACGGGTGCGACCCAACCTCCGCTGGCCGGGTTCGCCTCATGAGATCGTGTCGTCGTGGATCTGCTCGGACGACGCGTCTCGGTGCGCCATCGCGACGGCGAGGGCGTACGCGACGTCGTGGGACGCGTGCTCGCCGCGGGGCCCGACGGGCTGCGGATCGAGCGCCGCGACGGCGAGCTCGCCTTCGTGCCGGCGGGCACGGTCCTGGCCATGCGCGTCGTGCCCGACCGACCCCGGCGCACCCGCCGCGCGGCCTCGTTCTCGGCCGAGGAGCTGACCCGCATCACGTCGCGGGGCTGGCCCGCCGTCGAGTCGGTCCCGCTCGGCGACTGGGAGTTGCGGGCGTCGGGCGGGTTCACCGGCCGCGCGAACTCCGTCGCCGTCCACGGCGATCCGCACACCGACGAGCCGTTCGCCGCCGTCGTCGACTTCTACACCGCCCGCGGTCTCCGGCCCCTGGCCCAGCTGGTCGAGGGGTCGGTCTGGGACCGCCGGTTCGAGGACGCCGCCTGGGTCCCCGTCACCGACCAGCCGCCCGGCGCGATCGTGCAGGTGGCCGACCTCGCCGCCGTTCCCGCACCCGACCCCGAGGTCGTGGTCGAGACGCACGCCTCCGACGCCTGGCTGCGGCACTACGGTCGCGTCAGCGAGCCGGCCACGGCACGGGCGGTGCTGGAGGGCCCCGCCACGGTGGGCTTCCTGTCACTCGACGACGTCGCGATCGGCCGGGTCGTCGTCACCGGCGAGTGGGCGGGACTGGCCGCCGTCGAGGTCGACCCGGCGCACCGGCGCCGCGGCCTGGCGCGACGGATCGTCGACACCGCCCTGGCGTGGGCGGCGGCGCACGGCGCCGACAAGGCCTACCTGCAGACCATGCGCGACAACGAGCCGGCCCTCGGGCTCTACGGCGCCTACGGCTTCACGACCCACCACGCGTACCGCTACCTCACGGCACCGTGAGGCAGCGGGCGGTCAGTCGCTCTTCGGCTTCTTGCCGCAGATGACGCGGTCGGCGGCCTGGTAGTACGCGGTGTCCTTCTCTGTCTTGACCCGCTTGCCGCCCTGGTAGAAGTCGCGGTGGATGTCGATGTCGAAGCCCGTCACCGGCGACTGCGAGACGCAGGCCGGGGTGTCGTCGTACTGCGTGCCGGGCTCGCGGAAGTTGTACCGCTTGCTCTGGCGCGACTTCACCTCGTACACCTTGGTGCCGTAGATCTCGACGTTCATCCGTCCCGACGAGCCCGGGCTGCTCTTGTCGACCCAGGCCCGGATCACGACGCCGGTCTTGTAGGGGTTGCGGAAGCGCAGGTCGAGGCTGCCGTAGTAGATCGTCGCCTCGCGGCCCACCGGATAGCGGTCGATGTAGAACGCGTGGGGGTGGTGCTCGACGTCGTCGAGACCGGCGAAGAACGCCGCGTTGTAGGCGGTCGTGGCGACCTGCGAGACGCCGCCACCGAGCTCCTCGCGGAACACTCCCCCGTTGATGACGAAGCCCGAGACGAAGCCGTTCGCGGCAGTGCGCTCGCCGACGGTCTCGTTGAAGCTGAACGTCTCGCCGGGCTTCAGGATCGTGCCGTCGATCCGGCGGGCCGCCTCGGCCTGGTTGGTGTTGCGGTAGTCGGCGTGCGGGTACTCGGTGGTGAAGCTGCCGATCCGCTCCTTGATGCCGAGCGCCTCGGCGTCCTGGGTGGTGAAGTCCGGCTGGACGGTGGTGGCCTCGACCGTGATCACGCGCTGGTCGCCAGTCTTCGTCAGCACCGGCACGAGCTGCTCGGCCATCGTCTTGGGGTCGAGACCGATGCCGGCCTTGCTGGGCACGACGACGGGGCGGCCGCCCTCGAAGCGGAACGACGCGTCGACGGCCCGACGGCCGATGCCGGTCACGGAGCTGGTCAGTGGACCGGCCAGGTCCTTCGCGTCGATCGTCGGCACCATCGCGCCGTCACGGACGACGATCGACAGGGCCGGCGCGTAGGCGGTGACCGGCAGATCGGCCCGGCTCGAGCCGACCTTCAGCGTGACGGGTGCGGAGACGGCAGGCTGCGCGATCTCGCGCATGGCGCGCTCGAGTCCGGCTCGGTCGACGGCGGGAGCCACGGCCGCGACCGGCACCCGGATCGGGTCCTCGCTCGTCAGCCACGACTCGCGGATCGTCTGGGCGAACTCGTCCTGGGGAACCTGGTTGCCGGGCTTGGGCTGACGCGCCTTCGGCTTCGCGTCGGGGAACGTGATCTGCGCCTGCACGACGGGCTGGTCCACGGTCTCGGCGACCGATGCGACGGCGGCAGCGAGCTTCGTGTCGTCGACGCGCAACTGCGGGTCGTGGTCGGAGCCGCCGGCGAACAGGGCGATCATGTCGCGCGGGTCCCACGAGCGCCCGCCGGCCGCCCGGACGCTGGCGGGCACGTCGACCGCCAGTCCCGCCTGCTCGGGGTCGAGCTCGAACTTCTGCTCCTCGAACGTCGCGACGATCGGCTCCTCGACCCGCTCGGCCAGCCCGCGAGTCAGAGCCGCCTCGGCCTCGTCGGGACTCTTGCCGCCGACGTCGACACCGGCGATGGTCGTGTCGGCCGGCAGGCGCTGGCCGGTGAGGACGTATCCGCCCACGTACGCGGCAGCCAGGACGGCCACGACTCCCCCGGTCACGGCCAGCAGACGACGCCGGCTCACCGGCCGCTCCGATACACGGTCTTCTCGGACTCGGGCTGGCGCACGATCGAACCGTAGTGCGAGCGGTAGTACAGCAGGGGGTTGTCGGCCTCGTCGTGGTAGTCGGCCCACAGCACGCGGCCCACCAGGATCAGGTGGTCGCCACCGTCGTGCTCGGCCTCGGTCTCACACTCGAGCCACGCCAGGGCGTCGTCCAGCAGCGCCAGGCCACCGGGACTGCGGTGGTGCGGAATCTGGTCGAACTGGGTGGCCAGCGGCCGCCCGCGGTGGGCGAACCACGCCGACGCCTCACGGCCGTGCTCGGAGAGCATCGAGACGCCCCAGCGCTGGGACTGGCGCACGGCGTCGTGGAACCGGCTGCCCCGGTTGGTGCACACCAGGACGAGTGGCGGAATGAGGGACACGGACGTGAATGCGCTCGCGGTCATGGCATGGTCGACACCGTCATGGGCGGTCGACACCACGGTCACTCCGCTGGCGAATCGCGACAGCGCGCCCCGGAACGCGGCTTGATCGACGGACTTCTCCACCCGTCAAGCCTACGGGTCATCGCCCAGTGCCGGGTTCAGCCCAAGCCGGCGAACAGATCCTCCTCGAACCCGGACTCGCCCACCGGACCCGCGACTCCCTTGGCCAGCCGGTAGTACTCGGTGCCCCAGGTGATCGCCGCGAGGTCCATCCCCATGGCGAAGAACTGGCCGTCGGGGGTGATCTGCGTGGCGTGCGCGCGCATCGCGTCGAGCTTGGCCTGCACGTGCTCGGGCGCCGACGAGATCGCAGCGCTCAGGTCCTCGTCCTCGGCGAACATCGGGGGCAGGTGGTCCAGGTCGAACTGGAACGGCATCTCCTGACCGGCCTGCGCCAGCTGCTCGGAGGCCTCGCGCAGCCGGGACGCCGACTCGGCGGTCCAGTAGATCTTGGGGATGTCCCACGCCTCACCGAGGTCGCGCCGGTACGACGGCACCGCGGCCAGGGCGGCCGCGTAGTGCGCGACGCGGTGCGCCTGGATGTGGTCGGGATGGCCGTAGGCGCCGAACTCGTCGTACGTCACCAGGACCTGCGGCCGTACCTCGCGGATCACGGCCACCAGGTGAGTGGCCGCCTCCAGCAGGTCGGCACGCCAGAAGGCCCGGGAGTCGATGTCGTCCATCGCCGCGGCGTTGCCGTTCTCGTCCCAGACCATGCCGGAGTCGCGATACGTCCCGTCCCCGCCGAGGCGACGGAAGTCCTTGACACCCAGGTGCGCCATCGCGTCGCTCAGCTCGCCGAGGCGATGGGGGCCGAGGTTGTCCTCGCGCTCGGCGGCCAGGTGCTCCAGCTCGGGCACGAGCACCTCACCGTGCTCGCCCAGCGTGCAGGTCACGAGCGTCACCTGGGCTCCCTCGGCGGCGTACTTCGCCATCGCGAGCCCTGAGCCGATGGACTCGTCGTCAGGATGGGCATGGACCAGCAGCAGGCGGCGATCGGGCATGGGTCCAATCTAGAGCGCCCCTGCGAAGATGGGCCCATGACCGACTCCTACCCCCGGCTCGCGGCGCGCACCCTGCGTTTCACCCTCGGCATCCCGCGGAACGTGACCGTCTCGCCCGATGGCGCGACCGTCCGCTTCATCCGCACGCCCGACGGCGTCACGCGCTCGGGCCAGCTGTGGGAGCTCGACGTCGCCTCCGGTGCCGAGTCACTGCTGGTGGACCCCCAGGACGTGCTCGCCGGGGCCGACGAGGACCTGTCCCCCGAGGAGCGATCGCGGCGCGAGCGGGCGCGCGAGTCGGCCGGCGGGCTGGTCTCCTACGACGTCGACGGCACCGGGCGGTGGGCGTGCTTCACGCTGTCGGGGCGACTGTTCGCGGTCCACCTGGGAGCGAACGCCGTGCGCGAGCTGCCCGCGACGGGCGCTGTCATCGATCCTCGTCTGGACCCGACGGGTCGCCACGTCGCGTACGCCAACTCGGCCGGAGAGCTGCGCGTCGTCGACGTGGCGGGCACGCAGGACCGTGCTCTCGTGTCACCCGAGACGCCGACCCAGGCCTGGGGCCGTGCGGAGTTCATCGCCGCCGAGGAGATGGACCGCATGCGCGGGTTCTGGTGGGCGCCGGACGGTCGATCGCTGCTGGTCGAGCGGTACGACGACGCCGAGGTGCCCGTCTGGCACATCGCCGACCCGGCCAACCCCGATCGCCCGGCCGTCGAGCAGCGCTACCCCGCCGCGGGCACGCCGAACAGCATCGTCACCCTGTGGCACGTCACCCTCGACGGCTCCGCGCCGACCGAGGTGACGTGGGACCACGCGGCCTTCGAGTACCTCGCCCGGATCGACTGGTCCGAGGGCTCCGACCCGGTGTTGCAGGTGCTCAGCCGCGACCAGCGGCGCAGTCTCGTGCTCGAGGTCGATCCGGCCACGGGTGCCACCCGCACCCTGCGCGAGCTCGCCGACGACGCCTGGGTCGAGCTGTCCTCGGCTCCCCGGCGCGGTCCGGGCGGGCGTCTCGTCACCGTGGAGGACGTCGACGGCCGTCGCCGCGTGTGCGTCGACGGCACCGCCATCAGCGGCGACACGTGGCAGGTCCGCTCGATCGTCGACGTCTCCGACTCCGGCGTCCTCGTCACCGCGTCCGACGAGCCCACCGAGGTGCACGTCGTCCGCATCAGTTTCGACGGCTCGACCGACGTGCTCACCCAGGGGCGCGCCGTCCACGGCGCGGTCTCCGGCGGGGGCACGACCGTCATCGTCCGCAGTGAGCTCGAGTCGACGACCACCACGGTCACCGTGCACGCGCCCGGCCGCGAGCCGGCGTCGATCCGGGTCCTGTCCGAGCCCGCTCCCCTCACGCCAGAGGTCGAGCTGGTCCGGCTCGGTGACCGCGAACTGCGAGCCGCGGTGCTGTTCCCCCGCGACCACGTGCCCGGCTCGCGGCGGCTGCCGCTGCTGATGGACCCCTACGGCGGTCCCCACGCCCAGCGCGTGCTGGCCTCGGGACGGATGTTCCTCGAGGCCCAGTGGATGGCCGACCAGGGCTTCTGCGTCGTGGTCGCCGACGGCCGCGGCACGCCGGGGCGCGGCTCGGCCTGGGAGCGCGAGATCCACCACCGCTTCGCCGAGGTGACCCTGCAGGACCAGGTCGACGCCGTGGCGGCGATCGCCGAGCGCCACCCGGACGACGTCGACGCCGGGCGGGTCGGCATCACCGGCTGGTCCTACGGCGGGTACCTCGCGGCACTGGCCGTGCTGGCACGTCCGGACGTCTTCCACGCGGCGGTCGCCGGGGCGCCCGTCACCGAGTGGCGGCTCTACGACACCTGTTACACCGAGCGTTACCTGGGACATCCCGCCACGGACCCGCAGGTCTACGACGAGAACTCACTGCTGCCGCTGGCGCCGCGGCTCGAGCGTCCGCTGATGCTGATCCACGGGCTCGCCGACGACAACGTCGTCGCAGCGCACACCCTGCGGCTGTCCTCCGCACTGTTGGCGGCAGGACGAGCGCACACGGTGCTGCCGTTGTCCGGAGTCACCCACATGACGCCTCAGGAAGAGGTCGCCGAGAACCTCAAGCTCATACAGATGGAGTTCCTGCGGCAGCAACTGGCTTGACCAGTCGCAGCCGGCGACCACCCTGACCCGCGACGGGCCGGTTGATCGGCACGACGTCGCCGTGGCGACGCGGGACCTGCACGAGGGACGCCATCGCCTTGCCGAACTCCTCGACCGCCTCGTCGGCGGCGGCGAGACGACCGGCCTGGAGGTGGAAGGAGTGCCACATCTCGGGGTACTCCCGGGCGATGACCCGCGGGCCGTCGGCGTTCAAGGTGACCTTCTCCAGGAACGCCTCGGCGTCGGTGTGCAGCGGGTCCAGGCCGCTGTAGTGCACGACGATCGGCGGCAGCGAGTCAAAGTCGCCGTGCAACGGCGAGGCGCCGATCTCGCGCGGGTCGGCGCCACCGAGGTAGGTGCGAGCCCATCGCGTGGCCAGGGCCGGGGTGAACCA
Organism: Aeromicrobium senzhongii; assembly: GCF_014334735.1. Classification (NCBI taxonomy): domain Bacteria; kingdom Bacillati; phylum Actinomycetota; class Actinomycetes; order Propionibacteriales; family Nocardioidaceae; genus Aeromicrobium; species Aeromicrobium senzhongii. Next base: position 794,534 of record NZ_CP060587.1, on the reverse strand, counting down.
GGGGTCCGACGCCGAGGGACGGGCGCGCTCGACGTCGGCGCTCATGTCCAGCCAGGGGCTGATCATGCCGATCGCGGCGGGCATCGGCAGACCGCGGTCACGGATCTCCAGCGCCATCGCCAGGGCCAGACCGGCACCGGCATCGTCGCCGGCGAGCACCACGGTGGTCGGGTCGACACCGTAGGCGGGCAACGCGCGGTAGAGCGCGAGGAGCGAGTCGAGCGCCGCCGGGTAAGGGCTCTCGGGGGCCAGCGGGTACTCGGGCAGCAGCACGTCCATGCCCGAGTGCATCGCCAGGTGCGCAGCGAAGGCACGGTAGGCGCGCGAACTGCCGACGACGTGACCGCCGCCGTGCAGATAGATCATGGTGGCGCGGCCGGTGGCCGGGCCGGTCCCCTCGACGGTGACGAACTGCACCGGCAGTCCGGCGATCACGTCGAAGTCGTAGATGGCGCCCTCGGGGGCCCGGGCGGACCCGGCCATCGAGTCGGCCATGGTGCGCTTCGCGCCCAGGCTGACGCGGGTGGAGTGCATCACCGGTCGCGCCATCCGTAGGCGGGTCCTTACGAGCGGCTTCGGAACGCTCATGTTCTCTCCTTGCGCAAAGACCGGGGCAGCATCCCGACCTAAGTAAGTAGGTATTGACTTCTATGAAGTGACGCCAGATTAGGTGGGTTCTGACGCGGCGTGCAAACGAATTCGAAAAAATTGTGATTCCCGTTACCATTTGACACACATTCCGTCACACCAGTCACACCGGTCACACGAGTTTCATCTCTTTTCACCCACATTCCAGGGATGTGACCTACCGTTTCTCGCGTGAGTGTTGAACGAGGCCCCAAACGGCGGATGTCCGCCGCGCTTCGCCGTGCTCAGATCACCGATTCCGCGCGGCGCGTGTTCTCCGAGAAGGGCTACGCCGCGACCCGGACCCGCGAGATCGCGGCGGAGGCCGGTGTCAACGAGGCGATGCTCTACCGACACTTCCCCTCCAAGGAGGAGCTCTTCGAGGCCTCGGTCCTGGAGTCGATCGACGCCGCCATGATCGGGGCCAACGCGAACGCCCGCAGCATCAGCCGGGACCTCGCCGGCTCGTCCACCGAGATCCAGGACGGCATCCGTCGCTTCTTCACCGACCTGGCCGACCTCGCCGTCGAGCTCGGCCCTCTCATCGGTGCCACCGCGTTCGGGCCGGACTCACCGGTTCGCAGCAAGCTCGTCGAGCGCCTCGACGCCCTGTTCGACGTCGCCACGACGATCACCGTCAACGGCATCCCCGACCTCATGAAGGACGAGGTCGACGTCCGGCTCGCCCACGAGCAGATCTTCGGCTCGTTGTGGTTCGCCGCCGAGATGGCTCGGTGGACCGGCCGGCCCTTCGACCGCGAGGCCGTGCTCGACCAGGTGCTGCTGACGATCTACGGCGGAGTCATCCGACTTCCCGAGGACGAGCAGCCCGTCTCCGTCTGAGGTCGAAGCAGGAGTCGAACCGCTCCCCCAGCAGCGGATCCGCGGCGGTGACTCGCGGGACGTGCGGCTGAAGAGGTCGACAGCAGGCAGGTCCGTGCCGGGTCACCGATCACCCGTGCAAAAACACGTGACCCGTCAATGCCCCGGGGAGCGCTTGATCCGACGCGGTGCCTCCGGCAGCGGGGGCGGTACGGATCGGCTCGGATCCGGAGCCTCCACGAGCCAGCCGCCGGCGCGCTCGACGCGGGCGTGCAGGTCCGGGACGGTCGCCTCGACCTCGACGAGCCAGGCCGCGTCCTCGAAGTCGTCCTCGCCCGCGAACTCGTCACGGTGCAGCCGGTGAGCGAGGCCCTGGGACTCCAGCTCCGCGACGAAGGCCTCCGCGTCCTCACGCTCGTCGAAATGAACCTCAGGCATGCTGCGACGGTAACGCGCCCGACTCCGTCCGCCGCGGCAGGATCCAGCGCGTGAGGGTCAGGCCCCACAGCGTCGCCAGCAGGAACATGACGAGACCGTAGACCGCGGCCGGCACCGAGAGCTCGACGTTGTCGAGGACCTCGACGGCCACGTAGATCGCCAGCGTGGCGTTGTGGACGCCAATCTCGAACGAGCACGCCACGGCCTGGCTCTCCTTCACCCCGGCCCACCACGGGACCAGGTAGCCGATGACCAGGCTGGCCGCGCAGAAGATCGTGACCGCCAGGCCCACCGAGGCCGCGTAGTCGCCGACGTTCGAGCGCTGGTCGACCACGATGCCCACGATGATGATCAGCAGCAGCACCGCCGACCCGATGCGGACGGGCTTGTCCATGCGGTGCGCGAAGTCGGGACCCTTGGCCCGCACGAGCATCCCCAGGGCGACGGGCACCAGGACGACGGCGAACACCTCGACCACCTTGCGGTACTGCAGGGAGACCTCGTCGCCGAGGTCGAAGTAGGCCATCGCGAGGTTCGTCACGACCGGCAGGGACACGATCGCCACGATCGAGTTGATCGCCGTCAGGGTGATGTTCAGCGCGACATCGCCGCGGAACAGGTGGCTGAAGAGGTTCGCCGTGCTGCCGCCGGGCGACGCCGCCAGCAGCAGCATGCCCACCGCGAGCAGCGGCGGCAGGTCGAGCGCCAGGACCAGCCCGAAGCAGACGATCGGCAACAGGACCAGCTGGCACAGCAGGGCGATCACGACCGCGCGCGGCGACTGGCGGACCCGAGCGAAGTCGCCGACGGTCAGCGACAGACCGAGGCCGAACATGATGATGCCGAGCGCGACGGGCAGCCCGACGGTCGAGAGGCTCGAGTCCATGGCCGACACCCTACGTGACGAATGTCACTCTGAGTTACTTTTCGAGCGCCTCGCGTATCGCGGGCAGGCGAGCCTCGAACGCCGCGACCCGGTCGCGGGTCCGCTGCGGCTCACCCTTCTTCTGCAGGTTGATCATTCCCGGGTCGCCACGCTCGATGCCCGTGGCGATCCGCTCGCTGGCGGTCGTCATCCGGGCGACGACCGCGTCCAGCAGCGTCAGCGGTCCCCACTCGGCGTAGGTGTCGACGACCAGCTCGAGGCGCCGGACGACGTCCTCGAGCGGGATCTCGCGGTAGAGCGGGATGGCCGTCCAGCACAGGAACGCCAGGTCGTCGATCGGTCGGCCGGGGCCGGCCAGGTCCCAGTCGATCATCGCGACGAAGTGACCGCTCTGGATGATCCAGTTGTAGGCGCCCGGGTCGTTGTGGCAGATGATCTGGCCGGGCGCCAGGTCGACCGGGTCGTCGCCGGTCTGGCGCCAGACGCGCGGGCCGTCGGGCGCGTAGCCGTCGACGATGTCGTGGAAGTCCCGCAGCCACGCGACCGCCTCGACCAGCACCTGGTCGAGCACGACCTCGTCGTCGACGGGCACCCCGCGCCCCTCGATGTACGAGACGATCTCGCGGCCGTCCTCGTCCACTCCCGAGACGTGCGGGATGCCGCCGAGGCCCTCGTCGGCGAGCCAGTCGAGCAGCTCGTGGACCGCCGGCGTCCAGGGGCCGGTGGGGCGCCGGACGGTGCGGCCGACGCGCCACACGCCGCCGGACCCGCCGGGGAGGTGTTCAGGGATCTCTTCGCCACGTGACACGCTGGCATCGTGACACACCACCACGGCATCGAGCCTCCCGAGGGACCGCCCCGCCCCCGCTTGGCCTGGTCGCTGACCGCGGCCGTCCTGGCCGTCACGCTGGCCGCACTGGCCGCCGTCGCGCTGCTGTGGCCGAACCAGAGCGAGGTCCCGAAGGGCGCCGACCCGTACGGCCAGGTCGACCTCGTGGACGCCACGGTCACGAAGGTGACGCCGTTCGACTGCGGCAGCACCGGGACCGGCCCTGACAACGTCCCGATGGTCGAGGGCATGTGCGCCCAGGTCACCGCCGAGACCGACGACGGCAGATCGGCCTCCTTCACGCTCGACCCGACCCGGTACGTCGGCGGCGGCATGTCCGAGGGCGACGAGATCCGGGTCAGCGCCTTCACGGCCGACGGCCAGGAGACCACGTACGAGTTCTACGACTACCAACGCGGCCCGCAGCTGGCGATCATCGCCCTGGTGTTCGCGGTGCTGGTCACCTTGGTCGGCCGCTGGCGCGGCCTGTTCGCTCTGATCGGCATCGGCATCACCCTGCTCGTGCTGTTGCGATTCGTGCTGCCCGCACTGCTGGCGGACCAGCCGCCCATCGCCGTCGCGGTGGCGGGGTCCACGGTGATCATGCTCGCCGTCCTCTACCTCGCGCACGGGGTCTCGATCCGTACGACGGCGGCCCTGTTCGGCACGCTCTTCGGCATCGCGTTCACCGCCATCGTCGGTGCCGCCTCGACCGACTGGGCGCACCTGACCGGGGTCGGGTCCGAGGACGACCACCTGCTGCTGGCGACCGCGCCGCAGATGAGCCTGTCGGGCGTCGTCGCGGCATCCATGGTGATCGCCGGCCTGGGCGTGCTCAACGACGTCACCGTCACGCAGGCCAGCGCCGTGTGGGAGATGCGCGCCCTCAAGCCCACCGCCGCCCGGCCGGAGCTGTTCGTCTCGGCCATGCGCATCGGCCGGGACCACATCGCCTCCAGCGTCTACACGTTGGTCTTCGCCTACGCCGGCACCGCGATGACGACCCTGCTGCTGATCTCGGCCTACCAGCGTCCGCTGCTGGAGGTCGCCGTCACCGAGGGGATCGCCCAGGAGGTGATCCGCACCCTCGTGGGTGCGATCGGCCTCGTGCTCGCCGTGCCCATCACCACCGCGATCGCGGTGTGGCTGGCGCCGGCCCGCACGGGGACGCGTGCCTCAGCGGTCGAGGCGTGACCTGATCGCTGCGGCGAAGCGCTCGGCCGCGCCCGGGACCAGGTCGAGGTAGAGGCACGGCTCGACCGCCTCGATCTCCATGACCACGGGGCCGGACGGCCCGGGCACCAGGTCGACCCGCACGTAGAGCGGCTCGCCGAAGCGGGCCGCGAGCTCACCGTGTGCGGCGAGGGCGAGATCGACGAACTCCGGGGCCGCCTCGCGCGCGGTGACCAGGTCGTCGTCGTGCATGATCGCGGCCTCCGAGGCCGGGTCGTCGGGATCGAGCAGCTCGGCGGTCCCCTGCTCACGCAGCACGGGCTTCTTGTGAAGCGTGTGCGACAGCTCGCCGCCGAGGAACACGACGGCGGTCTCGCCGGCGGCGTCGACCCCCGCGACGTAGGGCTGGACCATGGCCACGCGACCCGAGGCGTTGATCTGCGCGATCAGCTCGCGCGCCGCGTCGTGGTGCTCAGGATCGAACCGGCCGGTGTCACGACCGCCCGCCGAGACGGTGGGCTTGACCACGACCTCGCCGCGCAGGTCGGGAGCCTGCGCGCCCGGCACGACGTACCGCGTGGGGACCGCGGGGACGCCGAGCGCGCCGAGGTAGGCCTTGTCGGAGTTGAAGGCGATCAGGTCGGCCGAGTTGGCCACCCGGTCGCCGAGGGACCGCACCCAGGCGACGAACGCCTCGCGCTGGATCGTGTAGTCCCAGGCCGAGCGGATGACGACGAGGTCGTACACCGACCAGTCGACGGCCGGATCGTTCCAGACGACGAAGTCGGCGCCCACCAGCCTCGCGGCCCCGTGGTCGTCCTCGAATCCGTCCGCGAGCCGGGCACAGGTGGCGAACGCGATGCGCTGCTGGACCATTCAGAGGCCCCGTTCCTGACGGAACACCGCCACCAGCGCGTTGGCGTGACCGTGGCCGATGCCGAACTGCTTCTTGAGCAGGGCGACCTGCTCCATGTGCTTCGCGGTCACGACCGACTCCAGTTGGCGCATCCAGTGCTCGATCGGCTCGCCGTACTTCTTCTCGATGGCCGGGAAGTAGGAGGCCGGGCCCTTGACGCTCTCAGTCATGCCGCGAGCCTAGTCACTCGTCGTCGGCACTCCGGTAGCCCAGGCCACGCTCGGCCAACGCCTCGCCGAGGACCCGGACCGCCCGGGGTCCCACCCCGTGCAGCGCGCCGATCTCGTCGGCGGTGCACTGGGCGACCTGGGCCAGGGACGTGATCCCCGCTGCGGCCAGCGCTCGTGTCGCCGGCCGGCCGATCCCGCGGGGCAGGTCCGGGCTCGCGTGGTCCTGCGGCGGTGTCACCGCACGTCTCCGTCCACGTAGAACCAGAGGCCGTCCTCACGGACGAACCGCGACCTCTCCTGCAAGATCCCCAGCTCGCCGTCGGCGATGTAGGTGGCCCGGAACTCGACCACCCCGGTGGCGTCGTCGGTGCCACCCGCCTCGGTGTCGAGGATCTGCAGACCACGCCAGCGTGGGTTGTCCGACAGGTCGAGGTCGGCCGGGCGGGTCGAGGCGTGCCAGGTGCGGAGCAACCACTCGCGGTCACCGCGCTTGAACGCCTCGAACCGCGATCGCATGAGCGCCTCGGCCGTACGGGGCTGGTCCGTCATGGCACCACCTTCGCACGGCACAATCGGGCCATGGACGTCCTGCGCTCGATCGCCCTGTTCGCGTTGGCCGCGGTCGCCGAGATCGGTGGCGCGTGGCTGATCTGGCACGGCGTGCGCGAGCACCGTGGGGTGCTGTGGATGGGTCTGGGCGTCGTCGCGCTGGGCCTCTACGGGTTCGTGGCCACCCTGCAGCCTGACGCGAACTTCGGGCGCATCCTGGCGGCGTACGGTGGCGTCTTCGTCGCTGGCTCGCTGGCCTGGGGCATGCTGCTCGACGGCTTCAGGCCCGACCGCTGGGACCTCGCCGGTGCCGCGATCTGCCTCGCGGGCGTGGCCGTGATCATGTACGCCCCGCGCAGCGCCTGACGCCTCAGTCCGAGAGCGACCGCAGCAAGTTGCCCATGAGCTGCCACAGCACGTGGTGCTCGGGGTCCCTCACCACCTGGTCCATCCCCGCGAGCTCCAGCATCATGTAGCCGTGGAGCGCACTCCACCACTGCGCCGCCACCGCCTTCGGGTCGCCGCGACGCAGGGGTCCGGCGTCCATCGCCCGCTCCACCACGGCGACCAGCTGCCGGAACGCCGCGTACGCCACGTCGGCGTCGGGGCCGGCGCCGCCGAGACCTCGCACGCTGACCGCCCCGAACATCACCGCGTAGAGGTGGCGGTTCTCGAGCGCGTTCTCGCGGTAGGCGGCGGCGGCCGCCAGCAGGTCGGCGGCCGGATCGTCCGTCTGCTCGACGGCATCCACGCGAGCGATGAGGCGCCGGAAGCCCTCGGTCGCCACGGCGTCCACGACGGCGCCCATGCTCCCGAAGTGCGTGTAGACGGCCATGGTGGACGCGCCGACCTCGGTCGCCAGGCGGCGCGCCGAGAGGGCGGCCGGGCCCTGCTCGTCCAGGATCCGAGCGGCCCCCTCCAGCAGGCGCGCCCGCGCTTCGGACGCCCCCGGGGACGGTACGGAACTCATGCTCGACAGCATGGCATAACAGCGTTATCGTCGGGATAACAGTGTTATGCGACTCGGGCGCGCGTCACCAGGAGAGACGTCATGACCGAGACCATCGACCCCACCACCGAGTCCAGCAACCGCTACCTGCGCGACAACTTCGCGCCGGTGCGCGAGGAGCTCACCGCCACCGACCTCACCGTCACCGGCCGTCTGCCCGACCACCTCGACGGCCGCTACCTGCGCATCGGCCCGAATCCGCTCGACGACCCGGGCGACCAGCACCATTGGTTCCTCGGCGAGGGCATGGTGCACGGCGTGCGGCTGCGAGACGGGCAGGCCCAGTGGTACCGCAACCGGTGGGTGCGCTCCGCCGCCGTCGCCGACGCCCTGGGCGAGCCGCAACGCGGGACCCCCGGCGAGCTCGACTTCGCCGCCAACACCAACGTCCTGGAGCACCACGGCCGGACCCTGGCCCTCGTGGAGGCGGGCGCGCCGCCCTACGAGCTGACCCACGAGCTGGAGACGGTCGGGCCGTGTGACTTCGGCGGCACGCTGCCGAGCCTGCCCGGCCGTCCCGGCTACGCCGCGCACCCGCACCGCGACCCGGACACCGGTGAGCTCCATGCCCTCTCCTACAACTGGATGCGCGGCAATCGGGTGGCCTACTCGGTGCTCGGGAACGACGGCCGCATCCGGCGAAGCGTCGACATCGAGGTCCACGGCAGCCCGATGATGCACGACTTCGCCCTGACCGAGCAGCACGTCGTGATCCTCGACCTGCCCGTCACGTTCGACATCGCCGCGGCCACCACCGACGTGCCGCGCCTCGTGCGACCGGTCGTGCGTGGCATCCTCAACCGCGTCATCGGGCGGAACCCGCTTCCAGAACCCGTGATCGCGCGCATCGCCCGCGGCGGGAGCGACGACGCCTCCCTGCCCTACCGCTGGAACCCCGACTACCCGGCCCGCATCGGGATCATGCCCCGCGACGGCGACGGCGCCTCGGTCCGCTGGTTCGAGATCGCGCCCTGCTTCGTGTTCCACACCCTCAACGCGTACGACGACGGGGACACGGTGGTGGTCGACGTGATCCGCCACCCGAAGATGTTCGCCACCGTGATGAACGGCCCGAACGAGGGACCCGCGGTCCTGACCCGGTTCACGCTCGACCTGCGGACCGGCCGCGCCCACGAGAGCGGGATCGACCAGCGCTCGCAGGAGTTCCCCCGGCATGACGAGCGACTCACCGGTCGGCGGCACCGCTACGGCTGGGCGGTCGGCTTCGAGGACGGCGTCCCCGGCGACACCGTGCTGCGGCACGATCTCGAGGCCGGGACGACGGATGCGCGGCGGCTCGGCCCGGGCCTTGAGGCCAGCGAGTTCTGCTTCGTGCCGCATCCCGACGGAACGACCGAGGACGACGGCGTGCTGATGGGATACGTCCACGACCGGGCCGAGGGGCGCAGCCAGCTGCGACTGCTCGACGCGGCCACGCTCGAGGACGTCGCCACCGTGCACCTGCCCGGGCGGGTACCGGCCGGCTTCCACGGGAACTGGGCTCCGGAGGGCACCGACCTCGCGAACGTGTGAGGTCAGTCCGTCGACGTCGCGCGGGCCGCCCGCCCGCCGACGACGGCGCCGTGGACGACGAGGGCCAAGATCGCGACGGACCCGACCATCACGACCGCGAACAGGGCGTCGTCCCCCACCGGCAGCGCGGGAGCCAGGCCGACGAGGAAGGCGACGCCGGCCGCTGCGAGCGTCGGTCGCTCGGCCCGGCGGTGCGCCGCGAGCCAGGCCTCGTCGCTGGCCATCGTGGACGCCGTGCGGATCCCGGCGATCGCATTGCGCCTGAGCCGGCCACCGGCCGCCGCACGAGCCATCCACCACAGCAACGCCGCCGTGGCCAGCATCACCACGGACAGCACCAGTCGAGCCACGAGATTCTCGCTCACGAGCGCCCACGCTAGCCCAGGCGCCCCGGTCCGCGGCCCCCTAATCTGGGTGGGTGACCTCCCTGGACGACAACGCCTTCGACACCCTCATGACCTCGGTCGACCAACCGCTGGTGGTCGTGACGACGGCGGCCGAGGGCGAGCGCGCGGGCTGCCTCGTCGGGTTCCACGCGCAGTCCAGCATCGACTCCGAGCACTACTGCGTGTGGCTGTCGAAGGCCAACCACACGTATCGCATGGCGCTGCGCGCGAAGCACTTCGCCGTCCACTTCCTGACCGACGGCGACCTCGAGCTGGCCGAGGTCTTCGGCACGCAGTGCAGCGCCGAGACCGACAAGTTCGCCGACCTGGCCGTCGACACCGACGAGACCGGCGTGCCGCTGCTGCGCTCGGCCCCGAACCGGATCGTGCTGGAGCGGATCGCGGCTCTCGACGACGGCGGCGACCACGTCTGCATGACCACGCGGGTCGTCTCGGCCCACTCCGCCGGGCCGTTCACGCCCCTGCGGGTGTCGGACGCCGACGGTCTCGAGCCCGGTCACCCCGCCCAGGCGCGCGCCGTCCGCCCCTGAGCGAGTCAGTCCTCACTGTCCCGACGCGCGACCGTATCGGTCAGGAATCCTGAACGACACTGGTCAGGAATCATCGCTTTACCGGATGTGTCGCAGTCCCCAGACTGGATGGGTCCCCCACCCATCACGACAGCCCCAGACGAAGGATCCACTCGTGAACAGCCCGTCCCCCGCAACGCCCTCAACGCGAGCCCTCCGAGGCATCGCCATCACCGCGGGCCACCAGGTCGGCGTGAACCGGGATCCGGTGTACGTGTGGGCGCTGGAGCCGGCGGAGACGAGACGCGTCGCGATCGTGAGCGGCGGCGGAGCCGGCCACGAGCCGCTGCACGGTGGCTTCGTCGGAGCCGGGGGCCTCGATGCCGCCTGCCCGGGTGAGGTCTTCACCTCACCCCACAGCCGCCAGATCTTCGAGGCGAGCGACCGCGTGAAGCGCGACGGCGGCGTCCTGCAGATCGTCAAGAACTACACGGGCGATCGCATCAACTTCGCCATCGCGGCCGAGCGCCTTCGCGCCCGCGGGGTCGAGGTCGCCGAGGTGGTGGTCGACGACGACCTCGGCTCCGAGGGGCACGAGGTCGGGCGTCGCGGCACGGGCGCCACGCTCGTGGTCGAGAAGATCCTCGGGGCCGCCGCCGACCGAGGTCTCGCCCTGGCGGAGCTGGCCGACCTGGGCGCGCGGGTCGCCGACCGGTCCCGGTCGGTCGCCGTGGCCCGCCAGGGTCACACCGCTCCGGACAGCAGGACCCGCGGCTTCGAGGTCGAGCCCGGCTCCCTCGAGTACGGCGTCGGCATCCACGGCGAGGCCGCTCGGCAGACGATCGACGAGCCCGTGCACGTCGACCTCGCCCAGCGGATGGTCGACGAGTTGCTCGACGCCCTCGGAGACCTGCCGCACGGGGTCATCGCCGTGGTCAACGGCCTGGGCGGCGCACCCAACCTCGAGCTGCTCGGACTGCTCGGCGACGTCGAGCTGGCGCTGGAGGCCCGCGGCGTCGCGCTGCGCAGTGGCGTCGCCGGGACCTTCGTCTCCGCGCTGGACATGGACGGCTTCTCGATCACGCTGACCGAGGCCGATCCCGACTGGATGGACGACTGGTACGCGTCCCACAGCACCCCGGGACTGCCCAGCCCGCGCCCCTGGGACCCCGACGTCGACCGCGGCACCGGGCCGGAGGAGGACGCGGCACCGACCGCCGAGCCGTCGGCCTGGCTGCGTGCGCTGGCCGACCACTTCACACAGTCCCGCGCCGATTACGACGACCTCGACCGACGCGCCGGCGACGGCGATTTCGGCGGCAACATGGAGCTGGCCTTCGCCTCGTCCGTGACGCGTGCCGCCGGGCCGGACGCGAGCCTGGCCGACGACCTGCGCAGCATGGCCGACGCGTTCGGCAACGACGTCGGCGGATCGAGCGGCCCCCTGCTGGGCCTCGTGCTGACCGGCCTGGCCGAGGCCGTCGAGGATGCCGGTGACGGCGACCTGCCCCCGGCGGTCGGCGAGGGCCTGCGTGCCGGGATGGCCAGCGTCACGCGCGCCGGCGGGGCGCAGCCGGGCGACCGGACCTTCCTCGACGCGCTGGCGCCCGCGGTGGCCGACGCCGGAACGCCGCTCGACGCGGCCGCCGTGCAGCGGGCCGTCGACGGCGCCGCCGCCACCGCAGACCTCGTGGGCAAGCGCGGCCGCAGCAGCTACGTCGGCGACAAGGCCATCGGCGTGCCCGATCCCGGCGCCGTGGCGCTCGTGCAGGTGCTGGCCGCAATCGTCGAGCGCCTCACGGGCGACGACCTCAGCGAGCCGCGCGAGCAGGCCCAGCGGCTGCTGCACGACTGAGCGCGGGCGCTACTCCAGCAGGCCCCGCAGCGTCTCGAGGTCCTGCTCCACCAGCTGGCAGTCGCGCTCGAACTCCTCGTCCGTCAGCTCGATCTGGCGCACCGTGAAGAGCACCTCGGCGCCGTCGGGGTGCGCCAGCACGCGCAGCGGGTTGGTGACCGTGGTGCCGGACGGCAGCGTGACGTCGTGGTCGAGGACGCCGAGATCGTTGTGCGGCACGAACCGCACCGTGACCTCGCCCATCGGCGACTGCGCGACCAGCGCGTCGCCGCGGACCTCCACCTCCGTCTGCGCGAGGCCCCCCGCCCAGAGCGGCAGGTTGGCGGGGTCCGCGGCGAACTCATAGACGCTCTGCGGCGACGCGGCGACGACTCGACTCAGGTGACGCGACCTCATGGCGCGAGCATGCCACGGCGCGGGCGGATCAGACACGGGTGCGATCCCAGATCTTTCGGCCCAACGAGCCTGTCCGAGCGCCGCCGACGGACGTACCGTGAGGGTGGGCACACCGAGGGGGAACGCACATGATCGTCCGTCGCTGGCGCGGGGCCGTCCGGCCCGACGACGCCGAGGCCTACCTGGAGCACCAGCGCGCCACAGGCGTGCGCGAGTACCGCTCCACGCCCGGCAACCGCGGGGTGTTCGTGTTGCATCGGCCGGTCGGCAACCTCGTCGAGGTCGTGACGATCTCGCTGTGGGACTCGATGGACGCGGTACGCCTCTTCGCCGGGGACCGGCCCGAGGTCGCCATGTTCTACCCCGGCGACGACGAACTGCTGGTCGAGAAGGACTCCTTCGCCGAGCACCACGAGGTGGCCGATCTCGATCTCGATCCCGGGCTCCTCGATGGCCACGCGTAGCGTCGCCGAGAAGATGGGCCTGCGGCCGGGCTGGACGGCGCACTTCGTCGACGCGCCGCCGGGCGTCCCCGAGGCGATGGGCCTGCCGGAGCTCGAGGTCGTCGATCACCTCGACGGCCCGGTCGACTACCTGCACCTGTTCGTCACGACGCAGGAGCAGATGCGCGCGGAGTTCCCACGTCTCGCCGCACACCTGGCGCCGCAGGGCAAGCTCTGGCTGTCCTGGCCGAAGGGGCGCGGGCTCGGCTCGGACCTGACCCTGCCGCGGGTCATCGCGATCGGCTACGACGCCGGGTTGGTCGAGAGCACGTGCCTGTCGATCGACACGACGTGGAGCGCGCTGCGCTTCACGCACCCGAAGCCGGGCCAGGAGTACCGCAACAGCTTCGGCACCCTGCCCGGACGGGCAGGCCCGCCGGGCGTTCAGTCCCGCGCGAGGACCACGCGCGCCAGCCACTCCGTCACGAGCGCGCCGGTGAGCGAGGGCTGATCGAGGTGGAGGTTGTGCCCGGCGGTGTCGAGCACGGCGAACGTGGCCCGGGGGTAGTGCTCGACGCGGGCCCACGCGTCCGTGTACCCGGCGACCTGGTCCTGCCGGGCGGTCAGGATCAGGGTCGGCGCGGTGAAGGGCTCGGACGACGCCTCCTCGGGCACGGCATCGAGCGCGTACCGCTCGGCGATCCGCTCCATCGCGTCCTGGTCGGCGGCGGCCGTCCCCGGCCGGACGTGCTCACGGAACGCCCGCGCGTTCTCGGGCGTCTGCACCACGGCCAGCTCCGCGTACTCCTCACCGTCGTCACCGAGGCCCGCCACCACGGCGGGGTCCTCCACCAACACCACCGGGTCGGGCACGCTCCGGCGGTCGTGCTCGGCGACGAACACCCCGGCGATCGTCGCCAGTCCCAGCACCCGGTCTCGGTGGTCGTGGGCGATCCGCCGCGCGACCAGGGCGCCGAACGAGTTGCCGAGGATCGCGAAGGGCTCGTCACCCACCCGGTCGAGGATCTCGGCCTCGACGGCGGCCACGACGTCCTCCGTGCCGGCGACGTCGCCCGCAGGGCTCTGACCGTGGCCGGGCAGGTCGAGGTAGAGCCGCCGCCACGCACCGGCGGCCTCGATCGCCGGGTCCAGGGGCAGCAGGAGCCGGTGGTCCACCCCGAACCCGTGCAGCAGGACGAGCGGTGTTCCGGTGCCTCGTTCGATCACGTGCATCGGGCCACGATAACGAGTTCATGACTGCCCCTCGACAACCATGGCTAACTGTCGTAGCGTGTTGGCTAATGCTATTAGCCAACTGGAGGACGTCATGTCCGAACACCTGACCGTCGACGGCGGCACCATCGCCTACGAGGTGACCGGGGAGGGACCCCTGGTCGTCCTGGCCCACGGCATCGGGGACAGCCGGGAGGCCTTCCGCTTCGTCACCCCGGCGCTCGTGGAGGCGGGGTACCGGGTGGCGGCCGTCGACCTGCGCGGAGCCGGGGAGTCCAGCGCCGAGTGGCCGTCCTACAGCCGCACGGACATCGCCGGTGACCTGATCGCCGTCATCGAGCACCTCGGCGGGCCCGCCGTCCTGGTGGGCCACTCCATCTCCGGCGGCGCCGCCACGATCGCCGCGGCGAAGGCGCCGACGTTGATCAGCGCCGTGGTGGAGCTGGCGCCGTTCACCCGCAAGCAGCAGATGTCCCTGAAGGACCTGCGGGTGGCCCGCTTCCGCCGCGGGATGCTCCACCTGCTCGGCACCGCCTTCCTCGGCAGCAGGAGTCAGTGGCGCAAGTACCTGGAGGTGGCCTACCCCGGTCCGCGTCCCGCGGACTGGCACGAGCGCCTCGACCAGATCGATGCGATGCTGCGCGAGCCGGGCCGGATGAAGGCGCTGCAGGGCATGGGCAAGACCACGCCGGCCGACGCGGGGGCGCAGCTCCCCCACGTCCAGTCGCCCGTGCTCATCGTGGAGGGCACGCTCGACCCCGACTGGGCCTCGCCGCAGGCCGAGGGTGAGGCCATCGTGGCCGCGCTCCCGCCCGGCATCGGCCGACTGGAGATGATCACCGGCTCGGGCCACTACCCCCATGTCCAGTTCCCGTCGGAGCTCGTCGAGCTGATGCTGCCGTTCCTGAAGTCCGCGCGTGCCTAGGGCCGGCCTGACTCCGGACGCGGTCACCGAGGCCGGCGCGGAGCTCGCTGACGAGGTCGGGCTCGCCGGACTGAGCATGGCCCGACTGGCCGAGCGGCTCGACGTCCGGACGCCGTCCCTCTACAAGCACGTCGCCGGCCTGGACGACCTCAACCGCCGGATCGCGGCGCTCTCGCTCGCCGAGGCGGCCGACGCGGTCGGCGTGGCCACGCAGGGTTACGCGGGCCGCGATGCGCTCGCCGCCGCGGGGCGGGCGTTCCGTGCCTACGTCCTGGCCCACCCGGGGCGGTACGCCGCCAGCATCGGCGTCGAACCGACCGGCCCCGACGACCCGATCGGCGTCGCCGGGGCGCGGCTGCTGGACTCCTTCACCTGCATCCTGCACGGCTACGAGATCGCGCCCGGCGACCTGGACCACGCGCTGCGTGCGCTGCGCAGCGCGTTCCACGGCTTCGCCACGTTGCAGGCCGAACACGGCTTCCAGTGGTCGACCGAGATCGACGCGAGCTTCGAGTGGCTCATCGACCTGCTCGACCGAGGCCTGTGCGGGTGGGCGCCCGAGCGTTGACCGCCGACCCCGTCAGCGCATCGCCACCAGGATCACGGCGCTGAGGACGCTCGTGCCGACGAAGAACGGGGCGTTGGTCAGACGACCGTGAGCTTGCTCCCGTCGGGCTCGTGGTCGGCCATCGCGACACTCTGGATCGCAGGGTCGTCGTAGGTGTTCCAGTAGTACGTCCCGGTCCGCCCCGAGAAGAGTCCGGTGTAGATGGTCTTCTCGAACTCGCCCGAGCCCATGGCCGCAGCACCGTCCACCATCGCGACCTGCTGCAGCGTGTGGAACGCGCGGCTGACGTTCTCCTCCTCGCTCGACTTCTCCGGGTAGTGCGCGTTGACGTACGCGGCGCGCACGAACCGCGACGGCGAGTAGTAGTCACCCGGGATGCCGCGCATGCGCGAGCCCGAGCCGAACGCGGCGAGGTGCGCGCGTCGGACGACGACGTCCTCGAGGAACTCCGGACCCACGTTGAGGTAGTTGCGCAGGTTCTCGTGGTGCCACCCGAAGCCCGGCTGGTTCGCCAGGACGTCGACGTCGTCCTCGAAGACGTGCATGCCCTCGCTGGTGTACTCCACCACGATGGCGCGCGACGCGTCACCGATGATCCAGTGCAGCAACGAGCTCGGGAACTTGTCGTTGATGGGCTGGTCGACGATCGCCACGTCACCGAGCGCGGCCTCGACCTCGTCGACGCTGGAGAACTGCGAGGCCACCCAGAGGGGGAACTCGTAGGCCGCGACGTTCGTCTTGCCGTCGATCGGCTCCGAGGCGTATTCCGCGTAGCCCGGGAAGTTCAGGCCCGCCACGGCCAGGCCCGCGTCATTGCCGCAGTCGAAGTACAGCGGCGTGTCCTCCTCGACGATCCCCATGCCGATGACCGGGTGC
The DNA here is from genome assembly GCF_014334735.1 of Aeromicrobium senzhongii. Classification (NCBI taxonomy): domain Bacteria; kingdom Bacillati; phylum Actinomycetota; class Actinomycetes; order Propionibacteriales; family Nocardioidaceae; genus Aeromicrobium; species Aeromicrobium senzhongii. The sequence goes on along the minus strand of NZ_CP060587.1, from coordinate 778,370 downwards.
TGGATGCTCGGTACCGCACCGAACGGTGACTTCGTCTCGTAGCCGGTGGGCGTCACCACCACCCGCTCGCCGTAGCCGACCGACCAGTCGAGGTTGCGTGCGAGATAGAGATTGTTGCTTCCGTCGGAGAACCTGATGCTCGTGCACATGTCGTCGTGGCCCCTGTCTGTGGGCAAAGCCGCGACTCCCCCGCCTTGCAGTCGCCGCCGACCTCGCTCGTCCGCTGCGCCTCGGCCCGGTCGGGCCAGGCTGCTTGTCCTTTTCAGGCTAACTCCGCAGAAACCTGCCGCAATACCTACAGAATCCGGGCATCACGACGCAGCGGGTATGGCGGAGTCGATCCGAGCAGGATAGACAGGGGACGTCGCTGACGAACGAGGGTCATCCATGGTTGCCGTCCACACTGTCATCGCGATCGTCCTGGTGATCGCGCTCATCATCAAGGTGCGTGTCGACCCGGTGATCTCACTGGTCGTCGGCTCGCTCTATCTCGGACTTGCTGCCGGCGTGGGATTCGCCGGAACGCTCGAGGCCATCACCGTCGGCTTCGGCGGCATCATGGCCGAGGTCGGGCTCCTCATCGGCTTCGGAGTGCTGATCGGAGCGCTGCTGCACTCCAGCGGGGCCTTCCGAAGACTGGTCGGCCTGCTCGTGAAGAGCGTCGGCGCCGGGCGGTTGCCGTACGCTCTGACCTCACTCCTCGCGGTGGTGATGCCGTCGATCTACGTCGACGTGCAGGTGGTCCTGGCGGCACCTGTGGCGCGCAGCGCCTCCCCGTTCATCGGCCGGACGGGCCTGCCCGTCATGGCGTCCGCGCTCGGGGGCGGCATCTTCGCCGGCTACGTCTTCGTCATTCCCGGCCTCGCCGCGATCTCCATCGCCGGACTCCTCGACATCCAGCTCGGCGCCTGGCTCCTGTACGGACTGGTCATCGGTCTCGTCGCCGCGGTCGTCTCGACGACGCTGATGCGGATCCTGTTCAGCGCCGTCCGCTTCTGGGACCCCGAGACTGACGAGGAGGTGGACGAGGCGATGGCCGAGCTGGAGGCCGCCGACGCGTCCGCCACCGGCGAGCGGGTGTCGGCGGGTGAGGCGATGTCCCGCGCCGAAGACCAGGCACGCGAGACCGAGAAGGACGAGGGCGTGCGCCGCCTGCCCCTGCTCGTGCTGATGCTCCCGATCCTCGTGCCGCTGGTGCTGATCGCCTTCGGCGCCTTCGCTGAGCTCGGCGGATGGTCCACCACGTTCATCGCCTTCCTCGGCGATGCCAACCTGGCGCTCTTCCTCGGACTCCTCGGGGCTTACGTCCTCACCCGGATGTCGGCCGGCGCGGAGCGTACGAGCGAGGCGATGACCGACGGGTTCCACACCACCGGAGAGATCCTGTTGATCACCGGCGTCGGCGGTTCCCTCGGCGCCGTGATCGAGGCGACCGGGCTCGATTCCGTGCTGGGCGACCTGTTCCAGGCCGACGAGGGCGCACCGGTGATCCTGAGCATCCTGCTCGCGTGGTTCATCGCGGCGGTGCTGCACCTGGCGATCGGCTCGGTGTCGGTCGCGGCGATCACCGCTGCCGGCATCATCGCGCCGATCCTGGATTCACTGGCGGTCTCGCCGATCGTGATCGGTCTGGCGATCGCCTCGGGGGCCATGTTCGCGCTCCAGGTCAACAGCAACTTCTTCTGGATGTTCAAGTCGCTGCTCGGCCTCTCGACCAAGGGCACCTTGAAGACCCTGACCCTGGTCACGTCGGTCGCGTCCGTCGTGTCGCTGCCCTTGGTCATGCTGGCGGCTCTGATCGCCTGAGCGTTCCTCGTCGCTCAGTCGGCACGGCCCGGTCCCACGCGCGTTGCGCAACGCACTGGGCGTGTTGATACTGATGATGTCCCCCCTCAGAGGAGGGCCTTTGTCCGCCACCACCACCGCCGCCACACCGGCGCCCACGCCCGTTGCGACACGGGCACTCACGGGCTGGCGGCGGAACGCGGCCTTCGCGACGATCGGCATGGGCATGCTGCTCGCCGCGCTCGACTCGACGATCGTGTCCACAGCGTTGCCGACCATCGTCGGCGACCTCGGCGGCGGCACGCACGTGTCCTGGGTGGTCACGTCCTACCTGCTCGCCCAGACCACGGTCACCGTGCTCGCCGGAAAGCTCGGTGACCAGTTCGGCCGCAAGCTCCTCTTCCAGCTCAGCGTCATCGTCTTCATCGTGGGCTCGGCGCTGTGCGGCCTGGCCGACGGCATGCTCTGGCTGATCGGCTCCCGGGCCCTGCAGGGGATCGGCGCCGGCGGTCTCACCGTCACGGCCACCGCCCTCATCGCCGACATCATCCCGCTTCGCGAGCGCGGGAAGTTCCAGGGCGCGCTCGGCGCCGTCTTCGGGCTCGCCACCGTGATCGGTCCGCTGGTCGGCGGCCTGCTGACCGACAATGCCAGCTGGCGTTGGTGCTTCTACGTCAACGTCCCACTGGCCGCGATCGTGATCGCCGCCGCACACTGGACCATCCCCCGGGTGCCCCGCGGAGCCAAGCCGCGCATCGACTACCTCGGCATGGCCACGGTCGCGGTGGGCGCCTCGATGCTGATCCTGGCGACCAGCTTCGGTGGCACGACGTACGCGTGGGGCTCGTGGCAGATCATCGGCCTCCTCGTCGGCGGCGTCGCGGTCCTCGGCATCTTCGTCCTCATCGAGCAGCGTGCGGCAGATCCGATCCTGCCGCCGCGCCTGTTCACCGCCCGGGTCTTCAGCGTCTGCTGCGCGCTGAGCTTCGTCGTCGGTTTCACGATGCTCGGCGCGATGACGTTCCTGCCGACGTTCTTCCAGTACGTCGAGGGCATCTCCGCGACCGAGTCCGGGTTCCGCATGCTGCCGCTGGTGATCGGGCTGCTGATCACCTCGGTCACTGCCGGCAACCTCGTCAGCAAGACCGGTCGCTACAAGATCTACCCGGTCGTCGGCAGCCTGGTGATGGCTCTCGGTCTCTTCCTGCTCTCGCGGATGGATCCGTCGACCCCGCTCGCTGTCTCCTCGCTGTACCTGTTCGTCCTGGGCCTCGGCATCGGCATGAGCATGCAGGTGCTCACGATCATCGTGCAGGGCTCGGCCCAGTACAGCGACCTCGGAGTCGCCACCTCCGGCGTCACCTTCTTCCGCACCATGGGCAGCGCCTTCGGTGCGGCCATCTTCGGGACCCTCTACGGCAACTTCCTCCAGAGCCGACTGCCCGACGCCATCGCCAAGGCACCCAGCGTCACAGCCGCCGACCGCGCGACTCCAGAAGCGCTGCATGCACTCCCCGAACGGGTGATCGCGCCGATCGTCGACGCCTACTCCGGGGCGCTGACCCAGGTGTTCCTCTGGGCGGCCCCGGTCGCGTTGGTCGCTTTCGCCCTGGCGCTCGTGCTGCCGCAGGTCAAGCTCGCCGACAACGTGGCCGACGCCGCCCAGGACCTCGGCGACGGATTCGGCGCCCCACACTCGCCGGCCAACGAGGAAGTACTGTCTCGCCGGATCACGAACCTGCTCTATGGCCGGCACCGCGACCGGGTGCTGGACCTCCTGCAGTCCAGCGAGGAGGACCTCGACGCAGCCGGGCTCTGGGCGATCGTCCAGGTCTACGGTCTCACCGCCGCCGGTCACCGCGCCGACGTCGGTCAGATCGCGCGGTCCCGAGACCTGCCGACCGCGGTGCTCGAGCCGCACTTCCACCAGCTCATCGCCGCCGGTTACGCCGAGGGCGACCTCGACAACCTGACCCTGACCGCCCGGGGCAAGGGCGCGGTCGACCATCTACGAGACCGCCTGGTGGCGTGGATCACGGCCCATCTCGAGTGGACGAGCGACAGCCCACCCGAGGTGATCGGCACCGCGATCGCCGCCGTCGTCCGGCGTGTCGTCGTCGAGCGGGCGGAGGCGGAACTCTCGTCGGCCCAGGCGCCCGTGGTCGGCGTCGGCCCGTGACTCGGCGCCGGCAGTCTGGGCACGAAAACGCTCGGGTCGGGATCGTGGCTGGCCGCGCGTTGCTCGCTCAGGAGCCGCTCCGCGACGACGGTGGATGTGCCTCCTCGATCCGGCGCAACCGCGGCACCGGCGAGATCGCGACCCACAGCGTCGCGACCGCCATCCCCGCGGCGCCGATCAGCATGGTGCCCTGGCCCCCGATACGCGCGGCGGCCAGTCCTCCGACGGCTGCGCCTACCGGAATCGCCCCCCAGGAGATCAGTCGGTAGGCAGCATTGACTCGGCCGCGCAACTCCTCGGGAAGGGTGGTCTGGCGAAGGCTGACCGCGTGCACGTTTGCGATGCCTGAGCCGAGACCGACCAGGGTGAACAATGCGCACAGGACGGCCACCGGGCCCACTGCGGCCCGGTCCGCCAGGGCCGCCGCCAGGGGTGCGGTGTTCCCGACCGCCATGGTCAGGAGCAGGACTCGGCCGTAACCGAAGCGCTCGGTCGCACGGGCGCCGAACCATGCGCCGAGGAACGATCCCAACCCGCCGGCGGTGAAGATCAGACCGGTCGCGAAGGCACCGAGGTCGAGGTCGCGAAGTGTCCACAGCAGCAGTCCGATGATGAACAGCTCGTTGAACAGGTTGAAGGTGGCTGCCTCACCGAGCAGGGCCCTGATGTAGCGGTTGGTGAAGGCGTGCCGCAGGCCCTCGAGGATCTCCTGTCGTGCCGGTCGCCGTGGTTCCTCCAGCGACTCCTCTGGCGGCGAGTCGAGTTGGCCAACCTTGATGCGTCGCAGGCTGAGGGCCGAGAGACCGAAGGTGACGGCGGTGAGTGCGATGGCGGCGGGTGCGGTGACGGCCTGCACGAGCAACCCGCCCAGACCTCGGCCGGCGATCTCGCTCGCGGATGACGTCGCAGCGATCTTGCCGTTCGCATCGACCAACTGATGAGCCCCGACCACGCTGGGCAGGAAAGCGAAGTCGGCGACCTGGTACAGCACCGTGAGGGTCCCGATGGCGAAGACGAGCGGGTAGAACAGGGCGACGTTGGACACTCCAGCCCAGACCAGGAGCGGGAGAGCTGCGAAGAGCACGAAACGCCCCGTGTCGGCGCCGACCAGCAACGACAAACGCCGGCCCCGCCACCGGTCGACGAGGACACCGAGGGGAAGCGTCACCAGCAGGAACGGCAAGAACTGCGCCGCGCGCAGCCAGCCGACCTCAGTCGCGCTCGCCGACAACGTGAGGATCACCAGCATGGGCACGGCGATCTCGGCGACCTCAGAACCAAGGGAGGAGGCCGCAGACGCCGTCCACAGCCGCCGGAAGTTCGGAACGGACCAAGCCGTGGACGATGACGTAACTGGTGTCATACAGACAGAGGTTAGCGTAACCATGATTCGATCGGCAATGGTTAAACTGACGCTGTGACGGCATCGGCATCGGGTCCAGCAGCACCCGCCCCCCTCGAGGTGGTGCGTCAGTTCGTCAACACCTGCGACCTGGAGTCGGGGACCGAGCAGCTGTCCACACCGGAAGCGTTGGCTCGTTGGCTACGCGGGGCCTCGCTCAGTCGGACAGCCATCGACGCCGACGAACGCGACCTGAGGCATGCCGTCGATCTGCGCGAGGCGCTCAGAGAGGCCCTGACGGCCAACGACTCGGACGCATCGGTGCCGCCTGAGGCAGTCATGACGATCAACGCCGCCGCTGAGCGGGCCGGTCTCGGTCTCGCGCTCACCCCGGACGCGACGTGGACCGCGCGTCCTCGGGCGAACGGGATCGACGAAGCACTCGGCGCCCTTCTCGCGATTGTCGTTCAAGCCGCTGGCGACGGCACCTGGGGGCGCCTCAAGGTCTGCAAGAACGACGCCTGCCGCTGGGCCTTCTACGACCACTCCCGAGCCCGTACCGGCAAGTGGTGCTCCATGCAGTTGTGCGGCAACCGAGCCAAGCAGCAGGCCTGGCGAGAGCGGCACGACAAGGAGCCTCGAAGCACTCGACCAACGAGGTAGCCGTCACCCCGTCTTCAGGTAGCCCTGCCCGATCACGAAACCATGCTGGGTGGTCGCGATCTCCCACAGTTCGTCCCGCGCCAGCGCGGCATCACCACGGACCCTCGGGCCGAGTCTTCACCCACCCCAAGGGTTGACGACCTCCACGCCGGTGGCGTCGAAGTCCTTCACGTTCCGGGTGGCGCACACCGCCCGATTCGCGCGGCAGATCGCGGCAATCTGGGCATCGGCCATGCTGATCGGCAGCCCGGCGCGCTCGCGCAACACGAACACCTCGGCGTACTCATCAGCAGCATCCGCGTCGAAGGCCAGCAGCGAACGCGTGTCCCGGTACGGCTGGATCGCGGCATGGATCGCCGCCGAGAGATCCGTCTTGCGTCGCCCCTCCGGGAGCCCGCGAACTTCGGCGAGTAGCTCCGCAAGCGTGATCGAGGTGATGGCGACGTCATCGGTGAGCGACTCGAGCCACGCGAGCACGCGCGGCTCAGGTTGTGGACGGAAGATCTCCGAGATGACGTTCGTGTCGAGCACGATCACCCGAAGTCCACCCCGCGAGCCGCGTCGGAGCGCTCAGGAATCGCAAGATCCTCCACGCCCCCGACGGCACGAGCGGCCTCCAGGAGCGCGAGCCCGACATGGGGCCGCGACGCCGCCCGCGTGAGGATGTCACGCACCTCGGCCTCCATCGACCGGCCGTGCTCCTCGGCCTGCGCGGCGAGCCGCTGCTTCACCGAATCATCGAGCCCTCTGACAATGATGGACGCCATGGCGAGCACCTCCTCCGACTGATATCGCACATGATATCACCGTCGGAGAACCTGATGCTCGTGGACATGAGCACCTCAACCCAGCGCAGCCAGGTCGCGCCGGACGTACCGCAGGTGCGCCCACTCCTCTTCGAGGATCACGCGGATGCAGTCCCCCACGGTGGGGTGCCAGCCGCCTCCCCACGGGTCGTTCCGCTCCTCGTCGAGCTGCTCCGACGTCACCGTGGCGAGGAAGTCGGTGACCATCTGCTGACGCTCCGCGCGCACGGCGAGGACCTCGTCGAACGGCACCTCGGCACGGAAGATCGAGACGTCGAATCCCATCTGCTCGGCGCCGGTGAAGGCCAGGCCGTTCTCGTGGAACGGCTCGGAGATCCGCAGGATCGCGCCGCGCAGCCAGGCATCGGTCGCCAGGACCAGGTGGCGCAACGTCTGGGCCAGCGACCACTCGTCCTCGACGTGGGCCTCGATGAGCTCGGGAGGCGTGTCGTCGAGCGTCTGCTGCCAGGCCGCCTGCACCGCGACCCACCCGTCGCGCAGGCCTTCGGGTGTTCGAGCGTTCTGCAGCTCACGCCCGGGGAACCTGCGGTTGAGCTCGGCCTCCACCAGCGGCACGACGTCGACGCCGTTGACGATGAGCCGACCGAAGGACAGGTCGTGACCGTCGATGTCGAGCCCGTCGAGCTGGGCGCCGCGGATCGTCACCTCGCTGACGTCGCAGAAGCGCAGCGTGGCGCCCTTGAAACTCGCCGCGACGAACGTGGCGCCCTCGAACTCATCCGTGTCGACGAATCGCGTCATCCTCCATGATCACCACGGGAACCGCGGACCGCCAAGAGCCGACCGCGCAACGACCCAAGCGATAAGGTCGCACGCCACGGGCGCTGCGGCCGGGGATCGCTGGCGGGCGGCCTCTGAGCTTGGCCTCTGGGGCGCGCCGCCGCGAATCATTCCGCCTTACGGCTCGCCCATGCCATAGGTGTACTCGCCTGAGTCCCAGTTCACCGTGGCGTGGTAATTGAACCCCTCGTACATACCGCCATCGGCCTTCTTCGTTGGCACAAAGCACTTAAACGTGGTCGTTGGCGAGAGCAAGTCGTCGAAGCTCCCGTCCACTGGTTCGCAATTCGTATCAACGTTCTTAAGTGGGGCGTCGGCTAACAACCCGTCCTTGGCGTGTCCCACCGCCATCTTCTTGACGCTTTCCTGAATCTCGGTCACGAGTTTCGCGCGGGCCTCCCGCTCCGTCGCGGCAGCAGCTGCCTCTGCGGCCGATTTCTTCTCATCGGCCTCCCGCTTTTGACGTTTCGTCTCGGCGGCGGCTGCCTGACGCTCGTTCTCGGCGTTGTTGTTATAAGCCGCTACGGCTGCGACGGATCCACCAACGGCGACGAGCAGGCCCACCGCGGCAGCGGCGACTACGATCCGCTGCCTCCTTGACGCCAATCTCCGCCGTGGAGTTTGCGACGGACCTGAAACCGGCTCGGGGATATCAAGCCAAGCCGAGCCATCCCAGTACCTTCGACTGCCATCAGTTCTGGGGTACCAGCCAGGTTCCAGACCATCCGCCATTCTTCCCCCTCAAGATATGGCCGAGCGTATCTAGAGAAAACCACGCCGTGCAGGCAATCAGGAAACTCCTGAGCGGGCACTGGAAGGCAGGTGTGACTGAAATTGTTGCGGACTATTGCGGACTGGAGACCCCCTGACCAGCGCATCGCGCCGAGTCAGACGTTGAAGCGGAACAAAGATCCAGGTTTTCGACACGTGCTTGACGTGATTGGCCACCGGCTAAAAAGGCTGAAATACCAGTCAGGAACGACCATCGAACACCGTTGGGAACAAGGTGTGAAAGTCGACAGGAAACGAACTTCTTGCGGACTGTTTGCGGACCGCAGGCCCGCCACGGCACCACCACCGACGGTGCGGACGACGGCATCGCTGGCGTCCAGCGCGGCACATTCCGGGGTCAGCTGAAAACCGCGCCACCACTGCCCAGTTTCCGCGATCTTCGATGCTCAGGACATCAACCCTCGCGTGCCGGCCTGCGGCTCAGCTCTGCGGCCAGGATGCGCAACAAGGTCGACTTCCCGGCCCCGTTGACACCCACCACGCCGACGACGTCGCCGGGCGCGACCGTCAGGTCGAGGTCGTCGAAGAGCGTCCGGTGCGCGTGGCCACCGGCAAGTCCGGTGGCGACGAGTGTTTCGGTCATACGTGGTCCTCTGGGAGTGAGGGTGCGCGTGGGCAGCGGTTCCGGACAGTCCAGTGTCTCAGCGGTCGCGCTGCACGCGTCCCTCGTCCCACACGGGCTCCGAGCTCTCGCGCACCACGCCGTCGGCCCCGAAGATCAGGAATCGGTCGAAGGTCTTGGCGAACCAACGGTCGTGGGTCACGGCCAGGACGGTGCCCTCGTACGACTCGAGCGCGGCCTGCAGCGCCTCGGCCGACTCCAGGTCGAGGTTGTCGGTGGGCTCGTCGAGCAGCAGCGACGTCGCTCCGCCGAGCTCGAGGCGCAGGATCTGCACCCGCGCCTTCTGCCCGCCCGAGAGCCGTTCGTACGTGGTCTCGGCCTGCTGCTCGAGCTCGTAGCGTCGCAGTGACGACATCGCCGGCCCGCGCTGCAGTGCATGTTCGGCCCACAGGATGTCCAGCAGCGTGCGGCCGTCGAGCTCGGGGTAGGCGTGAGTCTGCGCGAAGTGACCCGGCACGACCCGCGCGCCGAGCTTCCAAGCGCCCGAGTGGTCGACCGGCTGACCCGCCAGCAGGCGCAGGAAGTGTGACTTCCCGGAGCCGTTCGAGCCGAGCACGGCCACCCGCTCGCCCTGGAACACCTCGAGGTCGAACGGCGCCATCAGGCCCGTCAACTCCAGCTGTTCGATGGTGATCGCCCGCACGCCGGTGCGACCGCCCTTCAGGCGCATCGTGATGTCCTGCTCGCGCGGTGGCTCAGGGGGCGGCCCGATCTCCTCGAACTTCCTCAGCCGGGTCTGCGCCGCGGAGTACCGCGACGCCATCGCATGGCTGACGGCGGCAGCCTGCTGCAGGGTCACCACCAACTTCTTCAACCGCGCGTGCTGCTCGTCCCAGCGCTTGCGCAGCTCCTCGAACCGCGCGAATCGCTGTGTGCGGGCCTCGTGGAAGGACGCGAACCCGCCTCCGTGCACCCACACGTCCGCTCCGGCCGGCGACGGCTCGACCGAGAGGATCTTGTCAGCGGCCTCCGACAGCAACTCGCGATCGTGCGAGACCAGCAGCACGGTCTTGCGGGTCTCGCGCAACTGCTGCTCCAGCCAGCGCTTGGAGGGGACGTCGAGGTAGTTGTCGGGCTCGTCGAGCAGCAGCACCTCGGCCGGTCCGCGCAGCAACGCCTCCAGCACGACCCGCTTCTGCTCACCGCCCGACAGCGTCACGGCCTCACGGTCCATGACGGAGTAGTACGAGGCACCCAGCGCAGCGATCGTGCACATGTCCCAGGTGTTCTCGTAGTCGTAACCCTCGGCCTCGGCCCAGTCCGAGAGTGCTTGGGCGTAAGCCATCTGAGTCGCCTCGTCATCGTTCGAGGCCAGCGCGGCCTCGGCGGCGTCGACCGCTCGCGCTGCGTTGCGGATCCGGTCGGGCGCCACACTCACGAGCAGGTCACGCACCGACGACCCGTCGCGAACCGTTCCGACGAACTGCGGCATCACGGCCAGACCACCGGAGACGTTCACGGTGCCCGAGTCGGGCGACAGGGAGCCGTCGATCAGCCTGAGCAGCGTCGACTTGCCGGCCCCGTTCGGGCCGACCAGCGCCACGACGGACCCCTCCCCCACTCGGAACGACACGTCACCGAGCAGCAACCGCCCGTCCGGCAGGACGTATTCCAGGTGTGCGACGTCGACGTGACCCATGACAGAAGCCTGTCAGGACGGGGTCACCGTTCAGCCCAGGGGTCTGCGGGCATCAAGCTCCGTCATCAGCCGAGGGGCGGCTGCCAGAGGTTCTAGACGTTGAAGCGGAACTCCACCACGTCGCCGTCGGCCATGACGTAGTCCTTGCCCTCCATGCGGACCTTGCCGGCGGCCTTGGCCTCGTTCATCGAGCCGGCGGCGACCAGGTCGTCGAACGACACGATCTCGGCCTTGATGAAGCCCTTCTGGAAGTCGGTGTGGATGACGCCGGCGGCCTCGGGGGCGGTGGCGCCCTTCTTGATCGTCCAGGCGCGCGACTCCTTGGGCCCGGCGGTCAGGTAGGTCTGCAGGCCGAGGGTCGAGAAGCCGACGCGGGCCAGCTGGTCCAGACCGGGCTCGTCGATGCCCAGCTCGGCGAGCATCTCGGCGCGCATCTGCTCGGCCTCTTCGTCGTCGCCGAGCTCGACCAGCTCGGCCTCGCTCTTGGCGTCGAGGAAGACGGCCTCGGCCGGGGCGACGAGCTCGCGCATCTTGGCCTTGAGGTCCTCGTCGGACAGCTCCTCAGTGTCGCAGTTGAACACGTAGAGGAACCGCTTGGCGGTCAGCAGGTGCAGGTCACGCAGCGCCTCGAGGTCGAGTCCGGCGTTGAGCACGCCGGTGCCGTTCTCGAGCGCCTCCTTGGCCTTCTTGGCCTCCTCGAACTGCGGCACGAGGGACTTGTCCTTGCGCGACTCCTTGTCCAGTCGCGGCAGCGCCTTCTCGACGGTCTGCAGGTCGGCCAGGATCAGCTCGATCGAGATCGTCTCGATGTCGCTCTTCGGGTTGACCTCGCCGTCGACGTGCGTGACGTCCTCGTCGCGGAACACGCGGGTGACCTGGCAGATCGCGTCGGAGTCGCGGATGTGGGACAGGAACTTGTTGCCCATCCCCTCGCCCTCGGACGCGCCGCGCACGATGCCGGCGATGTCCACGAACTCGACGGTGGCGGGCAGGATCCGCTCGGAGCCGAAGATCTCGGCCAGCTTCTCCAGTCGCGGATCGGGCACACCGACCACGCCGACGTTCGGCTCGATCGTCGCGAACGGGTAGTTCGCGGCGAGCACGTCGTTCTTGGTCAGGGCGTTGAACAGGGTCGACTTGCCGGCATTGGGAAGTCCGACGATTCCGATGGTGAGGGCCACGAGGAACCAGCCTACTGCCGAGAACCGAAGGGACCGCTGGGGCCATATCTGACAGGTGTAACTCCGTGATACATTTCGCGTGATCCACCTCACACTCATCCTGGGAGTCGCCATGTTGCGTACCGTCAAGACCTTCGCCGTGGCGGCTGCCGCGGCACTCGCCCTGGGCCTGGCCAACGCCCCCTCGGCGACCGCTGCGCCGTCCGAGGGCTTCTACGATCCGCCGGCCGATCTGCCCGCGGGCAACGGCACCCTCGTGCGCAGCGAGCCGATGAAGCTCGCGCTCACCCTCAAGGGCCTCTACATGCCGGGCACCGCGACCCGCCTGCTCTACACCTCCACCGACGAAGCCGGCGCTCCCGCCGCCGTCACCGGCGCCTACATCGAGCCGACGAAGAAGTGGACCGGCAAGGGCCCCCGCCCGCTCGTCGCCGTCGCCGCCGGCACCCAGGGCCAGGGCGACGCGTGCGCCCCGTCGAAGTCCCTCGAGACGTTCCTCAACGTCCAGGGCAACGAGCTGGGCATCGGCTACGAGATCCCGAGCATCCACGACTTCCTGAACCGCGGCATGGCCGTCGTCCTGACCGACTACATCGGCCTGGGCACCACCGATCGCGTCCACACCTACACGAACCGCCTCGACATGGGCCACGCCCTGCTCGATGCCGCCCGCGCCGCCCTGAAGCTGCCCAACACGTCGGTCACCGCCGCGTCGCCGGTCGGCCTGTACGGCTACTCCCAGGGCGGCGGCGCCGCCGGATCGGCCGCCGAGCTGGCTCCGACCTACGCCCCCGAGCTGAACCTCAAGGGCGCCTTCGCGGGCGCTCCCCCGGCGAACCTCGTCGAGGTGCTCAAGTCGGCCGACGGCACCGACCTGACGGGTGTCATCGCCTACGCGATCAACGGCATCACGCCGTACCACCCCGAGCTGCAGGGCGCCCTCGACGAGCTGGCCACCCCCGCCGGCAAGGAGGCGCTCGAGAAGGTCAAGACGCAGTGCATCGGCAGCACGCTGCTGTCGTACGGCTTCCAGAAGACCTCGAAGTGGACCACCAACGGCAAGTCGCTCTACGACACGGTCAAGAACGATCCGGCCCTGCGCGCTCCCGTCGACGCCCAGCGCATCGGCACGCTCAAGCCGTCGATCCCCGTCCAGGTGCTCACCGGCACGAAGGACGACATCGTCGACCACGCCCAGGCCAAGCAACTGGCCAAGGACTGGTGCGCCCAGGGCGTCAACGTCACCTACGTCCCGGTCATCCAGCCGATCGGCACCGGCGGCACGGCACTCAACCACCTCACCCCGATGATCACCCGCCTGGTGCCGAGCCACGACTGGCTCGCCGATCGGCTCGCGGGCAAGTCGGTGCGCTCGAACTGCAGCTCGCTGTGGCTGCTGCCCTGACGGGGGCACGATGATCGAGCCGGGCGATGATCGAGTCGTGCACAGCGACCCGATCGTCGCCCGGCTCCGTGCTGCCGGATGCGTGTTCGCGGAGGCCGAGGCGGCCTTCGTCCGCCGCCACCTGCACCACCCGGGCGACATCGAGCGCGCCGTCGAGGCCCGCGCCGGAGGCATGCCGCTCGAGCACGCCGTGGGCGTGGCCGAGTTCGCCGGGCTGGCCGTCGCCGTCGCGGACGGGGTCTTCGTGCCACGTCGTCGCGCCGAGGTGCTCGCCTCGGCCGCCGTCGCCCACCGGCCCGACGCGCGCGTGGTCGTCGACCTCGGATGCGGGTGCGGCGCCCTCGCCGCGGCCCTCGCGTCCCACCTGCCCGGCGCCGAGATCCACGCCGTCGACATCGACCCCGCCTCGGTCGTGGTCGCCCGGGCCAATGGCCGGCGCTTCGGGTTCAGGGCCCACCACGGGTCCTGGTGGACCGCACTGCCCACCACGCTGCGGGGTCGCGTGGACCTGGCGGTCGGCTACCTGCCCCACGTCCCCACCGACCGGGTCGAGCGCATCCATCCCGACTTCCGCGCCCACGAGCCCCGGCACACCGTCGACGGCGGACCCGGCGGACTCGATCAGGTCCGTGCCGTCGCCGCGCCGATGACCGAGTGGCTCAGCTCCGAGGGCGTCTTCGTGACCCTGCTGTCGACCGAGCAGGTGGCCTCGGTGCCCGGGCGGGTCCTGCAGGCCGACGACGAGGACGCGGTGATCGTGCTCGATGGTGCCGCAGTGGGACACTGGGGACTGTGACTGTCATCAAGATCAACGCCATCACCGTGCCCAAGGACGCCGGCGACGAGCTGGCCCACCGCTTCGCCAAGCGCGCCGGAGCCGTCGACGGCCAGGACGGCTTCGAGGGCTTCGAGCTGCTCAAGCCCACCGACGACCGCGAGCAGTGGCTCGTCGTCACCCGCTGGCGCGACGAGGAGTCGTTCCAGGCCTGGCTCAACTCCCCCGCCTTCGGCCACGGCCACCGCTCCGAGTCCGAACGCTCCGGCGGCGAGGCGCCGAAGCCGGTCTCGAGCCATAGCGAACTGTGGAACTACGAGGTCGCGGACCTCTCGCAGGGCTGAGCGCTCACGACCCGCGCAGGGCGTCGAGGACCTTCTGGACCCGGCGCTCGCGCGTGTCGTCCTTCTTCGCCTCGGTCACGGCACGCGCATGCTCCCTGCGACGCGAGGGGGCCAGTGCGTCGAAGACGTCGCGCAGCCCCGCGGCCGCGAGCCCCTGAGCCAGGGCATCGGGGACCTCCGCCTCGCGCGGCGCCTCGTCGAGCTCGATCCGCACGTCCACCTCCTCGCCGATCTGCACGCCCAGGGCCTCACGCTTGGCCTTGCTGAGGCCGATGAGGTTCTCGTCCCCCATCCGGGCCAGCCGGGCCGGCTGGGACGCGTCGCCGATCGTGACCCGCACCGGGAACGCCCGGCCGGCGCCGAGGGCCTCCACCTGCTCGTCCGTGAGGATCACCGCGGCCGCGGGGCCGCGGGACTCCAAGGTCGTGCTGAGCCGGAGTGTCATCTTCGCCATGGTGCCTCCTGGACGTGCCGGTCCCTCGATGGTTCCGCTCGGCGCCGCTGCCTGTCCACCGTGCGGTGCCGTCAACTGCCAGAACTGTCGGTGCGCGCCGACACCATGGCCGCATGGCCACCTTCCCCAGCCTGACCGTGCTGTTCGCCCTGTTGCTCGTCGCCGCCCTGGCCGGAGTCCTCGGCTACGTCCTGGGTGCCCGCGACCGTCCCGCCTCCGCCCAGGACGTGGACGTCGCCAGCGCCGCCACCGCGCGGGCGGTCGAGCCCGTGCGCGAGAGCCTCGACCGCTTCGACTCGCGCCTGCGCGACCTCGAGGCCAGCCGGATCGAGTGGCACGCGCAGCTGCGCGAGCAGGTCGAGTCCGTCCGCGTCACCGGCGAGGCGCTGCGCCGCGAGACCGCGTCCCTGGCCACGGCGCTGCGCCGACCCGAGGTCCGCGGCCGCTGGGGCGAGCTGCACCTGCGGCGCACCGCCGAGCTCGCCGGCATGGTCGAGCACTGCGACTTCGACCTCCAGGTCGCCACCGACGGCGGCCGCCTGCGCCCCGACATGGTCGTGCGCCTCGTGGGCGACCGTCACATCGTCGTCGACTCGAAGGTGCCGCTGGACGCGTTCCTCGACGCCACCGCCACGGACGAGCCCGAGGCGCGCGAGGCCCACCTCGACCGTCACGCCCGTCAGCTGCGCAGCCACGTCGACCAGCTGGCCGCGAAGTCCTACTGGCGCCAGTTCGAGTCGGCCCCGCAGTTCGTCGTCCTGTTCGTCCCCGGCGAGTCGTTCCTCTCGGCCGCGCTCGAGGCCGACGCCGGCCTGCTGGAGCACGCCGCCGAGCGCCAGGTCGTCCTCGCATCGCCCACCACCCTCGTCGCGCTGCTGCGTACCGTCGCCCTGGCGTGGACCCAGGAGTCCGTCGCCGAGAACGCCCGCGAGATCCACCGCGCGGCACGCGAGCTCTACGAGCGCCTCGGCACCGTGGCCGGTCACGTCGACAAGCTCGGGTCCTCCCTCGAGCGGGCCGTTCGCTCCTACAACGACACCGTCGCGTCGGTCGAGTCGCGACTCTTGGTCAGCGCACGGCGCCTGCACGATCTGAAGGTCGACGACGAGCCGCCGTTCCACCCGCGTGTGATCGAGGCGACACCCCGCGTCATGACGGCGCCAGAGCTGCTCGATGAACTAACGTCATGACCATGAGTTCGCCGGCAGCCGGCGCCGTCATCGCCCTGGCCAGGACCCCGGCCGCGGCCGCCAGGTACGACCTGACGCCGCGAGCCGCAGTGGTGTGCTCCGTTCTGGGCCTCGCCACCGTCACCGCGTTGGACCTCCTCGACGGCCGACTCGGCCTGGCGTTCTCCGTCGCCTTCGTCCTCGTCGTGATCAGCGCGGCCACCGCGGTGCAGGAGCGCGGGATGTTCACCGCCGGCATCATGCCGCCGGTCCTGCTGGTGGGCGCGCTGCTCGTCGTGGCGACGCTGGCACCCGATGCCATCGTCATCAGCGGAATGCCCGAGGGAACGGGCGTCTTCGGCCGCACCCTCTCGGCCACGATCGCCCACGGCGTCCCGCTGTTGGTCGGTCATGCCATCGCGATCGCCGTGATCGTGGGCCGGATCCTCACCGTCCGCCGCTGACCTCCCCGCCCTCGGTCGGCACGAACCGGCGACCTGCCCAGTTCGCGAGCAGTGACGCCCCCACGAACATCGCGATCACGATCGCGCCCGTGGGCAGCAGGTTCCCCGGACTGCCGTCCTTGCCCAGGAGCACGAGCACGGCGACGACGACCGCGACCGACGCCGCCCCCGGCACCCAGCGGTCAGTCCGCCCGTACCGGGCGTGCACCACGGCGCTGAAGATGATCGGCACCCCGGCACCGAGACCCGGGACGAGCAGCAGGAAGAACAGCAGGCCGGCCTCGAAGTCGTCCCCGGGCTCGATCAGCACCGGGTAGAGGAGAACGATCGCCACCGCCAGTACTGCGGACGTCACCGTGGTGAACAGCAGGGTCTTGTGGGCGTTCATGACGTCCTCCATCGTCGGCCGATCTGCACGCTAGCGAAGATCCGCCCTCGCGCCACCGGACCGCCGCCTGGTTGCCGACCCGCGCAGGGCGCCCTACCGTGACAGGACGTCGATCTCCGGGGGGAAATCCATGCTGATCCGCCGCTCCGTCGCCGCCCTGTCGGCCCTGACCCTGGCCGCCGGTGCGGTGGCCCTGCAGTCGCCCGCCGAGGCGCGAAGCGCGAAACCGCGCCCTGCCGCCCAGGCCACGCCGACCTCGTACGGCTACGGAGGCGCGGTCAGCTCCGTCGACGCGGACGCCAGCCGTGCCGGGCTCGCGGTCCTCAAGGCCGGCGGCAACGCGGCCGACGCTGCCGTGGCCACCGCCGCGGCCCTCGGCGTCACCGAGCCCTACAGCGCCGGAGTCGGCGGCGGCGGGTACTTCGTCTTCCGCGACGGCCGCACCGGCAAGGTCACCACGATCGACGGCCGCGAGACCGCCCCCGCGGGGATCAAGCCCGACTCGTTCATCGACCCGGCCACGGGCCAGCCGTACCGATTCACGCCCGAACTGGTCACCTCCGGCGTCTCGGTCGGCGTCCCCGGCACCGTCGCCACCTGGAACGAGGCCTCCCGCCGCTTCGGCAAGCGCTCCCTGGCCCGCAACCTGGTGCCCGCGATCTCGCTCGCCGCTCAGGGCTTCACCGTGGACCAGACCTTCCGCAACCAGACCCTCGACAACGCCAAGCGCTTCGCGGCGTTCCCCGAGAGCTCCCGGCTCTTCCTGCCGAACGGTGACGCCCCGCAGGTGGGATCGCGCTTCCGTAATCCCGACCTCGCGCGCACCTACGCCCTGATCGCCGTCAGGGGTCCGAAGGCGTTCTACACCGGTCGCCTGGCCGACGAGATCGCGCAGACCGTCCAGAACCCCCCGAAGGATCCGGCCACCACCCTGCCCGTGCCGCCCGGCACGATGACCACGCGGGACCTCAAGAACTACTCGGTGCGACTGCAGAAGCCCACCCACGTCCGCTACCGCGGACTGGACGTCTACGGCATGGCGCCCGGCTCGTCCGGCGGCACCACCGTGGGCGAGGCGCTCAACATCCTCGAGAACCACCGCCTCGGCGGCGGAGCCCGTCTCGGCCAGAGCCTGCACCTGTACCTCGAGGCGTCCGCCCGCGCGTTCGCCGACCGCAACGCCTACGTCGGCGATCCGGCATTCGTCGATGTCCCGACCCAGACCCTGCTGAGCCAGCGGTTCGCGAACTCGCGTGACTGCACGATCGACCCGGCGCAGGCGTCCATCCGCCCCGTCGCGCCCGGCGCGCTCGACGGCGCCGGCTGTGCGACCGCGGCGAAGGCGGAGAAGCCGGACACCGAGAACGTGTCCACCACGCACCTGTCGGTCGTCGACCGCTGGGGCAACGCCGTGGCCTACACGCTCACGATCGAGCAGACCGGCGGCTCGGGCATCACGGTGCCGGGACGCGGCTTCCTGCTCAACAACGAGCTGACCGACTTCACCGCCGTGTACGACCCGGCCGACCCGAACCGCATCGAGCCGGGCAAGCGCCCGCGCTCGTCGATGTCGCCGACGATCGTCACCGATAAGGGCAAGGTCCGCCTCGTCCTGGGCTCGCCCGGCGGCGCCACCATCATCACGACGGTGCTGCAGATCCTCATCAACCGGATCGATCTCGGGATGACGCTGCCCCAGGCGGTGGCCGCACCGCGCGCCTCACAGCGCAACGCCGCGAACACGCCCGCGGAGCCGGCCTTCATCGAGCGCTACCAGTCCATCCTGGCGCCGTTCGGCCAGACGCTCGTGCCCTCGGGCGACACGTTCACGTCGGCCGCCGAGATCGGCGCGGCGGCCACCATCGAGGTGGACCGGCGCGGACTCATGACGGCCGCGGCCGAGCCGCAGCGTCGTGGCGGCGGCACCGGCCTGGTGGTCAAGCCTGTGAAGCGGCCTTGATGTCGCGGCGCAGCTCGGGCGGCAGGGCGAAGATGAGCGACTCGTCCGCCGTGCGGATCGCCTTGGCGTTGCCGATGCCGCGCTCGCCGAGGTAGACCAGCACCTCCTGGACGAGGTCGTCGGGGACCGAGGCACCGGAGGTCACGCCCACGGTGCTGACGCCCTCGAGCCACGCGTCGTCGATCTCGCTGATGTCGTCGATCCGGTACGACGCCTTGGCGCCGGCCTCGAGGGCGACCTCGACCAGCCGAACCGAGTTCGACGAGTTCGCCGAGCCGACCACGATCACCAGATCGGCGTCCTTCGCGATCTCCTTGACGGCGACCTGACGGTTCTGGGTGGCGTAGCAGATGTCGTCGCTGGGCGGATCCTCCAACTGCGGGAACTTCTCGCGCAGACGGCGGACCGTCTCCATCGTCTCGTCGACGCTGAGGGTGGTCTGGCTCAGCCAGCTGAGCCGGGTGCCCTCGGGGAACTCCAGCGCCGCGACGTCGTCGGGGTGCTCGACCAAGGTGATGTGCTCGGGAGCCTCACCCGCGGTGCCCTCGACCTCCTCGTGACCGGCATGGCCGATCAACAGGATGCGGTAGTCCTCCTGGGCGAAGCGGCGCGCCTCGTGGTGCACCTTGGTGACCAGCGGGCAGGTGGCGTCGATCGTCTTGAGGCTGCGCTCGGCGGCCTGCGCGTGCACGGCCGGGGACACGCCGTGGGCGCTGAAGACGACGGTCGCGCCCGGCGGGACCTCGTCGAGCTCCTCGACGAAGATCGCGCCTCGGGCGGCCAGATCGTTCACGACGTGCTTGTTGTGGACGATCTGCTTGCGCACGTAGACGGGAGCCCCGTACAGGTCGAGCGCCTTCTCCACGGTGATGACCGCGCGGTCGACTCCCGCGCAGTATCCGCGCGGGTCGGCCAGGAGGACCTGGCCCGAGGTTGCGGGCATGCCGAGTTCGACCTGTGTGGACATGGCCCCCAGCGTACCGACCGGGCCGAGCCCCGGGCACACCGTCACACCGGACTCATAGGGTGGGCCCCATGGCCCTCGAGACGAGCGCGGACTCCCCCGCGCCGCTGCGCAGCATCTCGCTCGCTCTGCAGGGGTGGATCGGCAAGCTCGGCGCGGTCTGGGTCGAGGCCGAGGTCGTCCAGCCGAAGCTCAGCGGCAACACCTACTACCTCACGCTGCGCGACCTGGCCGCCACCATGAGCATCAGCGCCATCGCCTTCCGCGCCGTGGTCGAGTCCAGTGCCAGCCCCATCACCGACGGCACGCGCGTCATCGTCCACGCCAAGCCCGAGTTCTACTCCCCCAACGGCCGGCTCTCGCTGAAACTGCTCGAGATCCGTCCCACCGGCGAGGGCGAGCTGCTGGCCCAGCTCGAGCGCCGCCGCCAGCTGCTGGCCGCCGAAGGACTGTTCGAGGCGCGCTGGAAGCGGCCGCTGCCGGTCCTGCCGACCGCGATCGGCCTGGTCACCGGCAAGGGCTCGGCGGCCGAGCGCGACGTGATCCAGAACGTCCGCGACCGCTGGCCCGGAGCCACCCTCGAGGTGCGCCACGCCCTGATGCAGGGATCGCAGTCCGCCACCGCGGTCATCGCGGCCCTGCGCGAGCTGGACGCCGCGGCTCACGTGGACGTGATCGTCATCGCGCGCGGCGGCGGTGCCCTCGAAGACCTGCTGCCGTTCTCCGACGAGGCCCTCGTGCGGGCCGTCTACGCCGCCACCACGCCGGTCGTCAGTGCGATCGGCCACGAGCCGGACGTGCCCCTGCTCGACCTCGTCGCGGACCTGCGCGCCTCCACCCCCACCGACGCGGCCAAGCGCGTGGTGCCGCACGTCGGCGACGAGCTGGCCGGACTCGCCGCCGCCCGCGAACGGGCCCGCCAGGCCGTCGCGGCCCAGGTCCACCGAGAGCTGGCCGGTCTGGCCGCCCTGCGCAGCCGCCCGGTCCTGCGCTCACCGTCGGCGTTCGTCGACTCCCAGCAGGACCTCGTCCTGGCCCAGCGCGAGCGTGCCCGCCGAGCCATGGGCAGCCGCCTCGACCGCGCGCACGACGAGATCGGCCATCACCTGGCCCGCGTCCGCGCCCTGTCACCGCTGGCCACCATGCGCCGGGGATACGCCGTGGCACTCGACCCCGCCGGGCATGCCGTGACCTCCATCGAGCCGCTCGCCGCCGGCGACGAGCTCGTCCTCCACCTGACCGACGGACGGGCCACCGTCCGCGTCACCGAACTGCAGGAGCACCCACATGAGTGAGCCGACCCAGCCGGACCCCTCCGAGCTGACCTACGAGCAGGCCCGCGACGAGCTGGTCACGATCGTGCAGCGACTCGAGACCGGCGGCACCACGCTCGAGGAGTCACTGGCCCTGTGGGAGCGCGGCGAGGCCCTTGCCGAGGCGTGCCAGCGCTGGCTCGACGGCGCGCGCGCCCGGCTGGACGGGGCTCAGGACGAGAAGGGCTCCAACGACGCCACGTAGTCCTCGATCACGGACTGACCGGCGTTGCCGGTGACCACGACGGCGTCACCGCCGACGAGCCGGGACAGTGTCACCGCGCCCTTCGGCCCGGTGCCCACCTGCCAGGACTGTCCGTCGATCCGCACGTCGCCGGCCGGCTTCGCACCGGGGGCGCGGTCCTCGACCAGCGCGCTCAGCGCCTTGGCATCCCCGCGGCGCTGGCTCAGGCCGACGTACTTGTCCTTCTCGGTGATCACGTTCAGCTGCCACCGGTCGTCGATCAGCTCGGCGCGCGTCACCCGCCACCGGTCGGGCACCTCGGCGGGCACCAGCGGGACGAAGCCCGCCCGGCTCTCGACGCCGGAGGCGGCGGTGCGCCAATCGACCTCGGAGGTGGGGTTGTCGGGGGTCACCGTCAGCAACCGGCCGAAGAGGAACAGCCCGACGACGACCGCACCCAGCACGAGCACCGAGCGCAGCACGTCGCCCATCGCGGGAACGCCCCGGGAGTAGCCGCTCATCGTGCTCCTGTTCGTGAGGTGTGAGACCGTCTGGTCGCATCAGCCAGCGTAACCGGCGCTACCAGTAGGATGACCGCGTGGACCACCTGAAGCCCGCCGAGGCCGCCCCCGACCGCAACCTCGCCCTGGACCTCGTCCGCGTGACCGAAGCCGGCGCCATGGCCGCCGGCCGCTGGGTCGGACGAGGCGACAAGAACGGTGCGGACGGCGTCGCCGTCAACGCCATGCGCTCGATGATCAACACCGTCGCGATGAACGGTGTCGTCGTGATCGGCGAGGGCGAGAAGGACGACGCCCCGATGCTCTACAACGGCGAGAACGTCGGCGACGGCACCGGACCGGAGTGCGACGTGGCCGTCGACCCGATCGACGGGACGACGCTGACGGCCAAGAGCCTGCCCAACGCGATCTCGGTCATGGCGGTCTCGCCGCGCGGCTCGATGTACGACCCGTCCGCGGTCTACTACATGGAGAAGCTCATCACCGGCCCCGAGGCCGCCGACAAGGTCGACATCCGGCTGCCTGCCGCCGAGAACATCTCGATCGTCGCCAAGGCCAAGGGCCTGGACGTCGAGGACGTCACCGTGTGCGTGCTCGACCGACCGCGCCACGACGCGCTGGTCCAGGAGATCCGCCAGACCGGCGCCCGCATCAAGTTCATCCAGGACGGCGACGTGGCCGGCGGCATCACCGCGGCCCGCCCCGGCTCCGGCGTCGACCTGCTGCTGGGCATCGGCGGCACGCCCGAGGGCATCATCACCGCCGTCGCCATGAAATGCCTCGGCGGCGTCATCCAGGCCCGCCTCACGCCCGTCGACGACGACGAGCGTCAGCGCGCCATCGACGCCGGCCACGACCTCGACCGGATCCTGCACACCGAGGACCTCGTCACCGGCGACGACTGCTTCTTCGTGGCCACCGGCATCACGACGGGCAACCTCATGCGCGGCGTCCGCTACGGCGCCGGCAGCGCCACGACGGAGTCGATCGTCATGCGCTCGCGCTCGGGCACGATCCGCACGATCCGCAGCGAGCACCAGCTGCACAAGCTCGCGGCGTTCTCCACCATCGACTACGAGCACTGATCCGATGGACGCCGGGCAGGCACGCGAGGAGGACATCGCCGTCTCCGGCGAGCTCTTCGCGCACCTGCCCAGCGGCCTGGACCTGTGCCACCAGACCTTCGGTGACCCGCAGGATCAGCCCGTCCTGCTGATCATGGGACTCGGCGGCCCGATGACGTGGTGGCCCGAGGAGTTCTGCCGGCTGCTGGCCGGACGCGGGTTCCACGTCATCCGTTACGACAACCGCGACACCGGGCGCTCGACGAAGCTGCGGCACCACCAGGTGTCGCGCACCGACGTCGTCAAGGCGTTCCTCGGCCGCGGCACGGCGCCGTACGGGATCGACGACCTGGCCGACGACGCCGTCGGCCTCCTGGACCACCTGGGCATCGACGCCGCCCACGTCGTCGGCGTGTCGATGGGCGGGATGATCGCCCAGACGATGGCCGTCGAGCATCCGTCCCGGGTGCGCTCCCTGACCTCCATCATGTCCACCACGGGCCGGCGCACGGCGGGCTGGATCCATCCGCTCGTGATCCGCACGATGCTGGCCCCGGCTGGTCGTACCCGCCCCGAGTTCGCCGAGACCTCGGTCCGCAACGGCAAGGTCATGGCGTCGCCGGCCTTCCCCACTCCCGACGACGTCGCCCACGCCCGCGCCCTCGAGACCTACGACCGCGGTTGGATCGCCAGCGGCGTCTCGCGCCACATGCTGGCGGTCCTGACCCAGAGCGATCGCACCGAGCGGCTCCGCGCCGTCTCGGTGCCCACCCAGGTGATCCACGGCTCCCAGGACCTGCTGGTGCACCGCTCCGGCGGTCGCGCCACCGCCGCGGCGATCCCCGGTGCCGCGCTGCTCGAGATCGCCGGCATGGGCCACGATCTCCCCGCGCAGCTGTACGGCACGTTCGTCGACGCGATCGTCGCGAACGCCGAGCGCGCCCGCTGACCCCTCACACACGCGCGCGCCTCGACCCGAAACGGACGATCCGCGCCGCGCCCACTAGGGTGCGAGGCATGACCGAGAACAACAAGGAATGGCGCATCGAGCGCGACACCATGGGCGAGGTCAAGGTCCCCGCCGACGCCCTCTACCGGGCCCAGACCCAGCGCGCCGTCGAGAACTTCCCGATCTCCGGCACGCCGATCGAGTCCTCCCAGATCCGCGCGCTGGCGCAGATCAAGGCGGCCTGCGCGACCGCGAACGCCGAGCTGGGCATCCTCGACCAGGACATGGCCGACGCGATCGTCGCCGCCGCTGACGAGGTCGCCTCCGGCGGTCACGACGGCCACTTCCCCATCGACGTGTTCCAGACGGGCTCCGGCACGTCGAGCAACATGAACACGAACGAGGTCATCGCGACCCTCGCCACCCGGAACTCGGGCATCGAGGTGCACCCGAACGACCACGTCAACGCCTCGCAGTCCAGCAACGACGTGTTCCCGACCTCGATCCACGTCGCCGCCACGGACTCGGCCCTCAACACGCTGATCCCGGCCCTGGACCACCTCGCGAAGAGCCTCGAGGCCAAGGGCGCCGAGTTCGCCGACGTCGTGAAGTCCGGCCGCACGCACCTCATGGACGCCACGCCCGTCACCCTGGGCCAGGAGTTCAACGGCTACGCGGCGCAGATCCGCCGCGGCATCGAGCGCATCGAGGCGTCGCTGCCGCGCACGGCCGAGGTCCCCCTGGGCGGCACCGCCGTCGGCACGGGCATCAACACGCCGAAGGGCTTCCCCCAGCGCGTCATCGAGATCCTCGCCGAGCGCACGGGCCTGCCGCTGACCGAGGCGCGCGACCACTTCGAGGCGCAGGGCGCCCGCGACGGCCTGGTCGAGATGTCGGGCCAGCTGCGCACCATCGCCGTCAGCCTGGTCAAGATCAACAACGACCTGCGCTGGATGGGCTCGGGCCCCCGCACGGGCCTGGGCGAGATCCACCTGCCCGACCTGCAGCCCGGCTCGAGCATCATGCCCGGCAAGGTCAACCCGGTCCTGCCCGAGGCGACGCTCATGGTGTGCGCCCAGGTCATCGGCAACGACGCCGCGATCGCCTTCGCCGGCGCCTCCGGCTCGTTCGAGCTCAACGTCATGCTGCCGGTCATCGGCCGCAACATCCTCGAGTCGATGCGCCTGCTGGCGAACGCCTCGACGACGCTGGCCGACCGCTGCATCGACGGCATCACCGCCGACGTCGACCGCTGCCGCGAGCTGGCCGAGTCGAGCCCGTCCGTCGTGACGCCGCTCAACCGCCACATCGGCTACGAGAACGCGGCCGCGATCGCCAAGAAGTCGGTCAAGGAGCGCAAGACGATCCGCCAGGTCGTCATCGAGGAGGGCTACGTCGAGCGCGGCGACATCAGCGAGGCCGACCTCGACCAGGCACTCGACGTCATGAGCATGACGCACCCCTGACGAGACGCCACGAGACGCCGCTCGCTCCCTCCGGGGAGCGGGCGGCGTCTTTCTCGTCAGTCGTCGACGCGCTCGGCGACCACGTAGTTGTCACGGTCGAACACGACCTCGTAGGCCGCGCCGTGCTCGGCGCCGTGCTGGATCGGATCGGTCTGGGTCAGATTGCGGTCGAAGATGATGTAGTCCGGCACCACGTCGCCGATCGTGCCGATCCAGTAGACGTCGTCGTGGCTGCCGGTGAGGTATTTCAGCACCGAGATGTCGGTCTCGACCACGGCGTCCTCGGGGATCGTGTCGATCGCCTCCTGCAGGGCCTCGCGGCGCGGCGCGGCGTCCCAGGTCTCGGGCTCGAGCAGCTTCACGACCGGACCGCCGGCCAGCAGGTAGCCGCCGACCGCAGCACCCAGCACGACGCCGGGCCACTCGAGCCAGCGCCGCTTCCCGATCGCGTCGATCATCGCCACGAACACGATCGGCATGATGACGATCGAGTAGTGCCACTCGGTGCCCCAGTAGTACTCGACGTCGCCGAGGAAGCGCCACAGGAACGTGGGCGCCGCCACGACGGCCCACGGCGACCACAGGGCCGCGAAGCCCGTGACGCCGAAGGTCAGCAGCAGGGTGAGCAGTTTGCGGTCGGCCTGCGTCGTCAGGGTCTCCCACATCCCCACGTCCCCGCCGAGGTTGCTGGTGTAGTCGTAACCGCCGCCGGTGTTGAAGGCCGGGATGATCACCCAGACCACGAGCACGAGGGCGATCGCCCCGCCCACCGCCAGCAGCAGGCCTCGGCGCCGCTCGCCGGCGAGCCACAGCGCCACGCCGACGGCCGCGACGGTGACGCCCATGTCCTCCTTGACCAGCAGCAGCGGCAACGACCACCAGACCACGGCGGACCAGCGCTGCTCGACGAACGCGACGCCGGCCATCGCCAGGATCGGCACCGCGAACGCGACCTCGTGGAAGTCGGCCACCACCGCGTTGCCGAACCCGAAGGCCAGGCCGTACATGAGCGCGATCGTCCAGCCGACCCGTACGCCGAGGCGGTCCACGGCCAGGCGGGTGATCGGCACGACGGACAGCGCGATCAGCGCCCCTTGGGCGACCAACAGGGTCTGTCCGTACGGGAAGACCCAGTACGCCGGGGCCAGCAGCGCGTCGATCGGCGAGAAGTGGTCGCCCAGGATGTTGTACCCGGGCCCCTTCACCGGCACGATCGGCGCGTCGAACCGCGAGTACGCCTTGACGGCCTGCTCGAAGATCGCGTTGTCCCACGAGTTCACGGTCAGCCGTCGCCACGACAACAGGGAGACCAGGCTGTAGAGCACCCCGACGATCAGGGCCCAGGCCCACGGCATCCATCGCTTCACGCTCGACACCGTACCGGTCGGTAACCCGTAGTTGCCGTTTGTCGGCGGTCCATCTCGCGAAGAGCGGCGTTCCCGCAGTGCGCGCGCATCGCCCGACGTAGGGTTCGACCATGAGCCGGACACGCGTGATCGGGGTGGCCGTGGCCGCTCTGCTGGCCCTGGCCCTGCTCGCCCTCCTGATCGTGGTCAACGTCGACGCGGCGCCGAAGAGCGACGCCGAGCCGGGCGCCGCCTCCCCCTCGGAACGCCAGCCTCCCGTGAAGATCGACGGCGTCGCGACGGTCCGGCTCGAGGTGCCCGTCGACGACCTCGCGGAGGAGCCCGCCGCGCCCTGCCGCGAGCTCATCACGAGCACCGAAGACCCGACCTCGGTCGAGATGACCGTCCGAGGACCCGCCGACCCGAAGCAGGAGCTCGACGCGGAGGTGTCGGTCCCGCAGACGGCCAACCCGTGGCAGGGCCTGAAGCGGCCGTACACCGTCGAGCTGGCTGAGCCCGCCTCCGTCCTGGGCCTCCCCGCCTCGCGCGACTGGGTGCTGCTGGACCACTTCTCCGACCGGTCGCTGCTGCGCACCGCCAGCGCGATGGAGATCGCCCGCCGGCTCGGCTTCGACTGGGTCCCGCGGCTCGTGCCGGCCTGGCTGGAGGTCAACGGCACCCCGTGCGGCCTGTACTCGTTCGGCGAGAGCCCCACGGTGCAGGACGGGCGCGCCGAGCTCGAGGACGACGACATCGCGCTGCTGGCGGACAGCCGCGACCTCGACCACCCGCGCTTCCGGACCGATCGCGGCCTGCAGCTCTACCTGCCGGACAACGAGGCCGGCGACGCCTCGGACGCGGCGGTGCGGTTCCAGCAGGTCGAGGACCTGCTCTACGCCCGGGACTTCCCGACCAACGGCTACCGCGACCGCATCGACGTCGCCTCCTTCGTCGACTGGTACCTCCTGAACGAGCTGACCAAGAACATCGGCAGCCCGTTCGACGACGACGTCCACCTGGTCCTGCGCGGGGACGACACCGTCGCGATGGGCGCCCCGTGGGCCTTCGACGCCTCGCAGGGCAACCGGGCGAACGGCTCGTGGCGTCTCGAGCATCCGAAGGGCTGGTGGCTGCAGCGGTCCTGGTACTCGATCAGCGACGACCCGAGATGGCGCGAGGCCTTCTCCCCCACTCAGCTGTGGAACCAACGCCGGGGTCACTACTTCAACGTCCTGATGTCCGATCCGTGGTTCGCCGCCCGGGTCGCCGACCGCTGGACCGAGGTCTCGGACAGCCTGGCCACGATGGGCGACTTCATCGACGACCGCGCCGCCGTCATCGCCGACGATGCCGCCGACAACTTCAGCTCGCCCGATGTCGACGGCCCGGGTCTGCCGGTGACGGCGAGCGAGTTCGACAACGACCCGACGAGCCACGTCTACGCCAACGACGATCCGGCGGTCGAGCCCCGCGAGGGCTGGCAGAACGAGGTCGACCTGTTGCGACGGTGGTTGGAGCGCCGCGTCGGCTGGCTCGACGGCGAGTTCCTGGACTGACGTCCGCTCAGGCGAGGCGGTCGACCAGTTCGCGGGCCGCCCCCACCAGGGCAGCGTTGTCGGCCGCCGGTGAGCCGTCGGGCAGCAGCAGGGTGTCCTCCAGACCGATCCGGGTCTCGAGACCCAGGACCAGCGCGTGGCGCAGCGCGGGCCAGGCCGAGGCGCCCTCGCCGTGCAACAGGATCGGCACGTCCACCGAGACCTTGCGCACGTGGGCGATCATCGCGTCCGCGAGGGCGACGGCCTGGCCGGGCTCGAGACGGTCCGGCAGCTCGAGCAGCACCCGGCTGACCGAGTCGCGCACCGGCGAGTCGGCCCACGCGCGCACGTCGTCCATCGTCCACAGTCCGGCCTCGACGCCGACGTCGCGCTCGAACAGCGCCTCGACGATCGCGACCGAGCCGGGCTCGTGCCAGTTGACCGACGCGACGTCCGGCAGCACGCTCCAGGCGGAGATCGCCTCGAGGCGGGCCACCGGGTCGGGCAGCGCCCACGCCCCGGTGGTGACGCTGACGGGAAGTGCGGGAACCGCCACCCGCACGGCGGTGATGGCCGCGTCGACCGTGTCCGGGTCGAGGGTGTCGAGTCCGTCGTCACCCTTCGCGTGCAGGTGCACGGCGTCGGCACCGGCCGAGACGACCGCCGCGACGTCCTGGGCGATCCGCGCCGGCGTGACCGGCAGAGCCGGGTGCGCTGCGGGCGGGAGCGCGCCGTTGATGCAGGCCTGGATCAGGATCGGCCCGCCCACGACGTCAGGCCTCCGGGAACCAGAGCGCGATCTCGCGCGCGGCGGACTCCTCGGAGTCGGAGGCGTGGACGAGGTTCTCGCGGTTGGACAGCGAGAAGTCGCCCCGGATGGTCCCCGGAGCGGCCTTGCGGCCGTCCGTGGCGCCGTTGATCCCCCGAACGACCTCGATCGCGTGGTCTCCCTCGAGCACGAGCGCCACCAGGGGGCCGGACGTCGCGAACTCGCGCAGCGGCGGGTACCAGGGCTGCTCGACGTGGTCCGCGTAGTGAGCGTCGGCCATCGCACCGTCGATCGTCCGCAGCTGCATCGCAACGATGCGCAGACCCTTGCGCTCGTACCTCGTGGTCACCGCCCCCACCAAGCCGCGAGCCACAGCATCGGGTTTGATGAGAACAAGCGTGCGCTGTGTCATGAGGTCAATCTATCCCGCGCGCTGATCAAGGAGTTCCCATGGTCGATCGCAACGACACCACCCACGACGACTGGTGGCGCGACGCCGTCATCTATCAGGTCTATCCCCGCTCCTGGGCCGACTCCGACGGCGACGGCATCGGCGACCTGCCGGGCATCACGTCCCACCTGGACTACCTGGCCAAGCTCGGCGTCGACGCCGTGTGGCTCTCGCCGTTCTACACCAGCCCGCAGAACGACGCGGGCTACGACGTCGCCGACTACCGCGACGTGGATCCACTCTTCGGCACGCTGGCCGACTTCGACGCGCTCGTCGCCCGCGCCCATGAGCTGGGACTGCGCGTCATCGTCGACCTCGTGCCCAACCACTCCTCCAGCGAGCACGAGTGGTTCAAGGCCGCGCTGGCGTCCGAGCCGGGCAGCCCCGAGCGCGCCCGCTACATCTTCCGCGACGGTCAGGGCGAGAACGGCGAGCTGCCGCCCAACAACTGGCAGAGCACGTTCGGCGGACCGGCGTGGACGCGCGTGGACAACCCCGACGGAACGCCCGGCCAGTGGTACCTGCACCTGTTCGACCCGACGCAGCCGGACTTCGACTGGAACAACCCCGAGGTCCAGGAGGAGTTCCGCTCCGTCCTGCGCTTCTGGCTCGATCGCGGCGTCGACGGCTTCCGCATCGACGTCGCCCACGGCCTGCACAAGGCCGAGGGGCTGCCCGACGCCCCGACCGACTACGACATCGCCAACGAGGCGACCTCGCTGCAGCCCATGTGGGACAAGCCCGCCGTGCACGAGGTCTACCGCGACTGGCGCCGGCTGGTCGACGAGTACCGCGTGGAGGGCAAGGACGCCGACCGCATCCTGGTCGCCGAGGCGTGGGTCGTCCCGGACGAGGCGCTGGCCAAGTACGTGCGGCCGGACGAGCTCCACCAGTCGTTCAACTTCGGCTACCTGATGACCCCGTGGCGGGCCAAGGACCAGCGCGACTCGATCACCGCCGCGCTGGCGGCGGCGACGGCCGTGGGCGCGCCCCAGACGTGGGTGCTGTCCAACCACGACGTGCCGCGGCACGCCTCGCGACTGTCCTACGACATCGATCGCCCCACCCGCGTGCTCGGCATCGGCCCGGACCACCCGCAGCCCGACCCCGAGCTGGGCCTGCGCCGCGCTCGCGCCGCGACCACCGTGATGCTCGCGCTGCCCGGCTCGGCGTACCTCTACCAGGGCGAGGAGCTCGGGTTGCCCGAGGCCACCACCCTGCCGCCGGAGGTGCGCCAGGACCCGACCTTCGTCCGGACGAACGGGGAGGACGTGGGCCGCGACGGGTGCCGCGTGCCCGTGCCGTGGCACGCCGACCAGCCCGCGTTCGGCTTCAGCCCCACGGGCGAGAGCTGGCTGCCGCAGCCCGAGGTCTACGGTGACCTGGCCCCGAACCGCCAGGAGGGCGTCGCCGGGAGCACGCTGGAGCTCTACCGGCGCCTGTTGACCGTGCGTCGCAAGTACGGGCTGGGCCACGGCGAGCTGCACTGGCAGGACCTCGGTGACGACGTCCTCGCGTTCATGGTCGTGGCCGACGGTGGTCGCCGCGTCCTGGTCGTGACGAACTTCGGTCCGACGCCCATCGACCTGCCGCACGGCGAGCTGCTGGTGGCCAGCGGATCCCTCGAGGGACACCGTCTCCCCACCGACACCACGGCCTGGGTCGCTCCCGGCTGATCGGCGCACGGGCCGTTGGACTTGCGGCCCGCCCGCTACACCCCTAGGTTCATGTGAGCGGCGTCACATTTTCACCGGTCGCACGCCGCGGACTCTCGGGGGAAGGTCGAGTGGTGCACGTGACAAGGCGAACGAAGTTCATCCGCCGCAGTGTCGGCCTGGCCGCCGCTGCCACGCTCGTGGGGGCCCTGGCGTCCTGCGGAAGCGGTGACGACGGCGGAACGCCCGTCATCAACCTCTTCGGCGGCGCCTCCGCCACCGGCTTCGACAAGATCATCGACGAGTGCAACAAGGAGGCCGACGGCGCCTACCGCATCGTCGGCAACCTCGTCCCGAGCGACGCCGACGGCCAGCGCGAGCAGCTGGTCCGGCGCCTCGCCGCCAAGGACAAGGGCATGGACCTGCTCGGCATGGACGTCGTGTGGACCGCCGAGTTCGCCGAGGCCGGCTGGATCGTGCCGCTGAACGAGGAGCAGACCGCCCAGGTCACCGAGGGCACCCTCGAGGTGCCGCTCGAGACGGCCACCTGGAAGGACAAGGTCTACGGCATCCCGAAGCACACCAACGCCCAGCTGATGTGGTACCGCAAGTCCTTGGTCGACAAGGTCGGCGACGGCCCGCCGGACACGTGGGACGAGATGTTCGACATGGCCGAGAAGCTCAAGGCCGAGGGCGACCCGTACGAGATCGGCTTCACGGGCGCCCGCTACGAGGGCCTGGTCGTCGGATTCAACACGATCCTGTCCTCCTACGGCGGCACGATCGTCAACGAGGACAGCACCAAGGTCACGATCGACGACAAGACCACCGAGGCGCTGGCGCTGCTGAAGCGACTGGCCACGTCGGGCCTGGCCAGCCGGTCGCTGTCGAACTCCCAGGAGCCGGAGGTGTTCGCCCAGCTGCAGAACGAGAACTCGGCGTTCAGCCTCAACTGGCCGTACGTCCTGGCCGCGATGCGCGAGGCCAACAAGGACGTCGCCCAGGACCTGGGCTTCGCCACCTTCCCCTCGACGATCGCGGGCGAGCCGTCCCGGGTCACCGTCGGCGGCATGAACTTCGGGATCAGCGAGTACAGCGAG
Source organism: Aeromicrobium senzhongii (assembly GCF_014334735.1). Classification (NCBI taxonomy): domain Bacteria; kingdom Bacillati; phylum Actinomycetota; class Actinomycetes; order Propionibacteriales; family Nocardioidaceae; genus Aeromicrobium; species Aeromicrobium senzhongii. The sequence goes on along the minus strand of NZ_CP060587.1, from coordinate 746,284 downwards.
CACAAGCAGGAGAGCTACGACGCGGCGATGTGCCTGCGCTCGCCGAAGCACCAGCTCCAGCACGCGCTGTCCGCCGGTGAGCCGCCCACGCTCGAGGCGGTGTTCAACGAGGCGGAGTTCAAGGAGGCGTACCCGCAGGCGCAGGTGCTCCTCGACGCCCTCGAGACGGCCAGTTCGCGACCGATCTCGCCGGTCTACCAGAACATCTCGACGATCATCTCGTCGACACTGTCGCCGCCGTCGGCGATCGACCCGAAGAAGACGACCGAGGAGCTCAAGACCTCGATCCAGGACGCGATCGACGGGAAGGGGATCCTGCCATGAGCATCATCGAGGCCGTCACCGAGACCGAGGGTGAGGACGAGGGAGCGCGGATCGCGCGCCAGCGTCACAGCGAGGGCAAGAAGGCCGAGCGCCGGCTGGGCCTGATGCTCGTGGCACCCGCCGTGATCATCATGCTGGCGGTCACCGCCTACCCCATCGCCTACGCCTTCTACCTGTCGCTGTTCCGGGCCGACCTGCGCACACCAGATGACAACAAGTTCATCTGGTTCGACAACTACGCGACGGTCCTGTCCAGCGACATCTGGTGGAGGGCCTTCGGGTTCACCCTGCTGCTGACCGTCGTCAGCGTGATCTTCGAGTTGATCCTGGGCATGGCCCTGGCGATCGTCATGCACCGCACGATCGTCGGACGTGGCCTGGTGCGGACGTCGGCTCTGGTCCCCTACGCCATCGTCACCGTGGTCGCCGCCTTCAGCTGGCGCTTCGCCTGGAGTCAGGGCATGGGCTGGCTGGCCGGCGACAGCGCACCCCTGACCGGCCAGTGGAGCTCGTTCTGGATCATCGTGCTGGCCGAGGTCTGGAAGACGATCCCGTTCATGGCGCTGCTGCTCATGGCGGGCCTGGCCCTGGTGCCCGAGGACCTGATGAAGGCCGCGTCGATGGACGGCGCCAACCCGTGGCAGCGGTTCTGGAAGATCACCGTCCCGCTGATCAAGCCGTCGATCCTGGTGGCGGTGCTGTTCCGCACGCTGGACGCCTTCCGCGTCTTCGACAACATCTACATCCTGACCAGCGGCGCCAACGAGACCTCCAGCGTCTCGATCATCGCCTACAACAACCTGATCCGAGGGCTCAACCTGGGCATCGGCTCCACGATGTCGGTGCTGATCTTCATCACGATCGCGATCATCGCCTTCGCGTTCGTGAAGCTCTTCGGAGCTGCGGCACCCGGTTCCGATGAGGGGAGGCGCTGATGAGCACCGTGATCGAGACGCCGAAGACCAAGGCGATCTGGTGGGGCGTGAACGCGTTGGTCCTGATCTACGCCTTCGTGCCCGTCATCTGGATCCTGTCGCTGTCGTTCAAACCGGACGCCACCCTCAACGACGGGCGCTTCTTCCCGAGCCAGTTCACCGGTGAGCACTACGAGGCGATCTTCAACAACAACGACTTCACGCGTTCGCTGATCAACTCGATCGGCATCTGCCTGATCTCGACGTTCATCGCGATCCTGGTCGGCACGATGGCCGCCTACGCGGTCGCGCGGTTGGACTTCCCGGGCAAGCGGCTCGTCGTGGGCGCCTCGCTGCTGATCGCGATGTTCCCCCAGATCGCCCTGGTCACGCCGTTGTTCAAGATCGAGACCAGCCTCGGCCTCTTCGACACGTGGGCCGGCCTGATCATCCCCTACATCACGTTCGCGCTGCCGCTGGCGATCTACACCCTGAGCGCCTTCTTCCGGGAGATCCCCTGGGAGCTGGAGAAGGCCGCCAAGATGGACGGCGCCACGCCGTTCCAGGCCTTCCGCAAGGTGATCGCGCCGCTGGCCATGCCGGGTGTGTTCACCACCGCGATCCTGGTCTTCATCTCCTGCTGGAACGACTTCCTGTTCGCCATCTCGCTGACCTCCAGCGAGCGCTCACGCACCGTGCCGGCGGCGTTGAGCTACTTCACCGGCGCCACGACGTTCGAGAAGCCCACGCAGTCGATTGCCGCGGCCGCAGTGGTCATCACCATCCCGATCGTCATCTTCGTCCTGTTCTTCCAGCGCCGGATCGTTGCCGGCCTCACCAGCGGCGCCGTCAAGGGCTGAAAGGAATCATCATGGCTGAAATCGTCCTGGACCACGTGAACAAGCGGTATCCCGACGGAGCCCTGGCCGTGGAGGACTTCAACCTCACGATCGCCGACGGCGAGTTCATCATCCTCGTCGGCCCGTCGGGCTGCGGGAAGTCGACCACGCTGAACATGATCGCCGGGCTCGAGGACATCACCACCGGCGAGCTCAAGATCGACGGCACGGTCGTCAACGACAAGGCGCCGAAGGACCGCGACATCGCGATGGTGTTCCAGTCCTACGCGCTCTACCCGCACATGACGGTCTACGAGAACATGGCGTTCCCGCTGACGCTCGCCGGGATGGACAAGGCCGAGATCAAGGAGAAGGTGATGGAGGCGGCGCGGATGCTCGAGCTCGAGGCCCACCTCGACCGCAAGCCGTCCAACCTCTCCGGCGGCCAGCGCCAGCGCGTCGCCATGGGCCGCGCCATCGTGCGCAATCCCAAGGCCTTCCTCATGGACGAGCCGCTGTCGAACCTCGACGCCAAGCTGCGCGTGCAGATGCGTACCCAGGTCGCGCGGATCCAGAAGAACCTCGGCACCACCACCGTGTACGTGACCCACGACCAGACCGAGGCCATGACCTTGGGCGATCGGGTGGTCGTGATGCGCGCCGGGAAGATCCAGCAGGTGGGCTCCCCCGCCGAGCTCTACGACAACCCCGTCAACCTGTTCGTGGCCGGCTTCATCGGCAGCCCGTCGATGAACTTCCTGCCCGCCACGATCGAGGGCGACACACTGCGGACCTCGATCGGCGACCTGCCCGTGCCCGACACGGCTCGCGAGGCGTTGCGCTCGGGCAGTGCCAGCCGCGACGTGATCGTCGGCATCCGCCCCGAGCACTTCGAGGACGCCTCGCTGGTGGCCGCGGACTCCCCCGGCGCCCGGGTCGACGTCACGGTCGACCTCGTCGAGCAGATGGGCTCCGACGTCTACGCGTACTTCTCGGTCGAGGGGAACAGCGCCGACAACGCCGACCTGGAGGACCTGGCGAAGGACTCCGGTCAGGACATGACCGGCGGCGGCACGCAGGTCAACGCCCGGCTCAGCGCCGAGTCCAAGGTCGCGAGCGGCCAGCGCGCCGAGCTCTACGTCGACACCAGCAAGATCCAGATCTTCGACGCGTCCAGCGGCGAGAACATCACGCACTGAGCCCGGGGAGGGTTCAGGTCCGGCGGCGCGAGGAGCGACGCCCACGCCGCTTGGCGACCTCGGCCATGATGTCGCGGTCCCACAGGTGCTCCCCGATGAGGCGGTACCGCTCCCCCGCGATGCGGATGTAGGCGTCGGCGTCGGTCTCGTCCTCGCCCTTCAGTCCGGCGTCGGCGACCAGTTGCAGGACCGGCAGGAACTCCTCGTCCAGCCAGCGGCGGGCCATCGTCTGCTTGTCCATGAACTGGCCCTCGGCCTGCATGCAGCGCGCACCCCAGGCCTCGACCATCTCGGCGAGCAGGCCGTAGGCGAAGGGGTCCGTGACGGTGACGGCTCCGCGGATCCTCGGTTCGAGCGGCACGCGCTGCAGGAACAGTTTGCGCCAGTGCTTCATCTCCAGGTCGGTGCGCCGGCCGATGTCGCGGGGCTCGAGCAGCGTCTGGACCTCGGTGACCTCGGCCTCGATGAGCCGCAGGTGCAGGGCGCGGGCGACCGACACGCGGTGGTGGCCGTCGCGCACGAAGTAGTAGTCGCCCAGCTTGTAGACGTCGATCGGCGGGATCTCCTCGCCGATCCGGCTGGCCCGGGCGATGCGCTCCCAACGGGCCCGGCTGCGGTCCGAGGTGGGCCGGAACCGACGATCGAAGTCGCGCACCTTGTCGACCGACCCGATGATCGCGTCGAGCGGGATCAGCTGCAGCCCCACGCGCCGTTCACCCCGCCGGCCCAGCGCATCGGCGACCTCGTCGAACGAGAGCGCCTTGGTCGTGTCGCGGTCACCGCGCAGCATCGCCGCCAATGACGACAGGGTCTGCAGGCGCCGGGAGCGCAGGAAGTCGCTCTCGGCGTCGATCCGCGGGGACCCTGAATCAGCCATGGCCCTCCACCGACTGGAGGTGCGGCTCGATCTCCATGAGCCGGTAGGGCACGACGTTGCGGATGGTGGTGGACCCCAGGGTCCGGTCGGGCTGGGGCTGACCGTACGGATGGATGTGCCCGTGGAGGTGCCACGTGGGCTTGAGCGTCTCGATGACCTCGTGCAGCGCCTCGAAGCCGTGGTGCGGCGGGTCGTCGCCGTCGCCGAGCCCTCGGGGCGGCGCATGGGTCAGCAGCACGTCGACCCCGCCTCCGCGCTTGGCAGCCACCCTGAGCAACCGCCTGGCGCGCTTGGTGAACTCTTCCTGGGTGTACTGGTTCGGGCCGTCGTTGTAGCGGATGCTGCCGCCGAGCCCGGCGATGCGCAGTCCGGCCACGTCGATGATCGACTCGTCGGCGTTCGTCCCGCCGAGCGGACGCGGGTCCTCCTGGGGCAGGCCGTTGCCGGTCAACCAGCCGCGGAATCCCGACAGCGGGGCGTCGACCTCGGGGTCGTGGTTGCCCGGCACGAACACGACCGGCACGTCGAGCATCGAGGAGAGGAACTCCAGGTAGTCCCACGGCAGGTCGCCCGCGCCGAGAACGACGTCCGGGCGCATCCGCCGCACGCCGGCGTCATGGATCACCGGCGAGATCTCGTCTGCAACCACGAGGACACGCGCCATGCATCCACCGTACCGGGCCGGTGGGTGACCCATGTCACATCGCGAGATTCCCGTTCACCGTCGGCGCTACTCGCCGGCTGCGGCCCAGCGTGCCTTGTCCGCCTCGATCTTGCGCCCGAGGAAGAACGCCCCGAGCCACAGCGCCGCGAACATCAGGCCGATGAAGAACATGATCGGGACGAGGAAGCCCAGGGCGATGGTGGCGACCTGGATGGCGTGGCCGATCCAGTAGGCCCACGGCTGGCGCAACAGGCCCGCCGTGACGAGGCACAGCACCGCCAGTCCACCGCCGAGCAGCGACGCTGTGAGCGGCTCGACGTCCTGCACCGCGATCATCACGGGGATGGACAGGCCCAGGATGATGGCCTGCAGCGTCAGCATCGTCGCGCACATGTGCCTCATGCTGCACCGCCCTCTCCGCCGCGCAGCAGGGTGCGCGCCTCGCCGACGGTCACGACCGAGCCGGTGACCAGGACGCCAGCCGAGCCGATCGAGTCGCCGAACTCCTCGCCCGGCGCATCGGCGAACGAGATCGCCCGCTCGAGCGCGTCGTCGAGGCGAGGCACGACCTCGACCCGATCGGCCCCGAACACGCTGGCGGCGATCTCGGCGAGGTCGCCGGCCGCGAGCGAGCGCTCGGTGCTGTTCTGCGTGCAGATGAGGTGCGCCACGACGGGCTCGAGCTCGCGCAGGATCTCCTCGGCGTCCTTGTCGGCCATGATCCCGACGACCCCGATCAGCGGGCTGAAGGCGAACTCGTCGGTGAGCGACTCGACCATCGCCCGCACGCCGTGCGGGTTGTGTGCCGCATCGAGGACGACGGTGGGGCTGCGCCGGACGACCTCGAGCCGTCCGGGCGACGTCACCGCGCCGAAACCGGCGCGCACCAGGTCGGGGTCGAGCTGGGCCTCGCCGGTGAACACCTCGACCGCCGCCAGGGCGAGCGCCGCATTGCGGGCCTGGAAGGCGCCGTGCAGCGGCAGCAGGATGTCCTCGTAGCGTCCCTTGACGCCCTGGATCGTGAACAGCTGGCCGCCCACGGCGGTGGTGCGCGACTCGACGCCGAAGTCGGCGCCCTCGAGCACGAGCAGGGAACCCACCTCGTTGGCGCGGCCGAGCATGACCTCGAGGACCTCCTCGGACTGCGAGGCCAGGACGGTGCGGGTGCCGGGCTTGATGATCCCGGACTTCTCGACGGCGATGTCGGCCGGCGTGTCGCCCAGGTAGGAGGCATGGTCCACGTCGATGGGGGTGATGACCGCGACCGCGGCGTCGGCGACGCTCGTGGCGTCCCATGCGCCGCCCATGCCCACCTCGACGACCGCGACGTCGACGGGCGCGTCGGCGAACGCGGCGTAGCCCATCGCGACGAGCATCTCGAAGAAGCTCAGCCGGTGCGGCTGGTTCTGGTCGACCAGGTCCGCGTAGACGGCGACATCGGCGTAGGCGTCGACGAAGAGGTCGTCGCTGAGCGGCTCGCCGTCGATGCAGATGCGCTCGTTGATGCGCTGCAGGTGCGGGCTGGTGAAGCGGCCGGTGCGCAGGTCGAGGGCGCGCAGCAGCGCATCGATCATGCGGCTGGTCGAGGTCTTGCCGTTGGTGCCGGTCAGCTGGATGACCGGTTGCGCGTTCTGCGGATCGCCCATCAGCTCACACACGGCACGGATCCGGTCGAGCGACGGCTCGAGCCGGGTCTCGGGCCAACGGGACAGCAGGGCGAGCTCGACATCGGGGTAGGTGGGCCTCATCCCTGCCAGTATCCCAGTGCGGGCATCGAGGGTTGTCACACCGCCGCGAATGAGGCTGGTGAGGCGGACGGGACCAGGCTGACGACCCCGACCGGAAATGGGTGATTCCACCCATGGTCAGCGTTCCGGAGCCGGGAACACACTGAGGAAATGAATCGTCAGGCGGCAGGGTGGATCACGCATCGGTGGGCCAAATGGGTGGTCCTGGTCGTCATGCTGCTGTTCATCGGCGCCCTCGGCTCGTTCGCCAGCAAGCTCACCAGCGTGCAGGACAACGACGTCGCGGCCTGGCTCCCGGACGACGCCGAGTCGACCCAAGTGATCAAGAAGGCCGGGGCCTTCTACGACGAGGAGAGCGTCCCGGCGATCGTCATGCTGTCGTCCTCGGAGCGGCTCGGCCCGCAGGACCTCGCCGCGGCCCAGGCCGTCTCTCGTGAGATCGCGGCCCTGGAGGACGTGCCCCTCGGGGAGATCACTCCCCCGATCCCCAGCCGCGACGGCCAGGCCATCGAGCTGGTCGTGCCGATGACGCTCGACGACGACTCCTGGGAGAAGCTTCCGGACTGGATCGACGAGATCCGCGACGCGTCGGAGTCCGGGATCGCCGACACCGACCTGCAGGTCGACATCGGCGGACCCGCCGCCCTGAGCGCGGACCAGGCGGAGTCGTTCGCGGGGATCGACGGCATCCTGCTGCTGTCGGCGGTGGGCGTCGTGGTCGTGATGCTGCTGCTGACCTACCGCAGCCCGATCCTGTGGCTGATCCCGCTGTTCTGCGGCCTGATGAGCGTGTTCGCCTCCCAGGGACTGGTCTACCTGCTGGCGAAGTACGGCGGCCTGACCGTCAACGGGCAGAGCGCCGGCATCCTGAGCGTCCTGGTCCTGGGCGCGGGTATCGACTACGCCCTGCTCGTCGTCGCGAGGTACCGCGAGGAGCTGCGCCGGTACGAGGACCGCCACGAGGCGATGGCCCATGCCCTGCACCGGGCCGCACCGGCCATCATCGCCAGCGGCGGCACGGTCGTCATCGGACTGCTGTGCCTGCTGTTCGCCCAGATGAACTCGACCGCCGGACTCGGACCGGTGGGCGCGGCGGGCATCGCCGTGTCACTGCTGATCATGCTGGTGCTCCTGCCCGCGCTCCTGGTCATCTTCGGCCGCTGGGTCTTCTGGCCGTTCATCCCGCACTTCGGCGATCCCGAGCGCACGGACCGGGGCTTCTGGTCCGGCGTGGGCCGCCGCATCGCCAAGGCGCCCCGCGTCGTGTGGGTCGTCACGACCCTCGTCCTGGTGGCGCTCTCGTTCGGTGTCGTGAAGCTCGACGCGACGGGCCTGAGCAACGAGGAGGCGTTCACCAGCACGCCGGACTCGGTCATCGCCGAGGAGCGGATCGCCGAGCACTTCCCGGCCGGCGCAGGCGACCCCGTCCAGGTGATCGCCACCGCCGACGGCGCGCCGCAGGTGCGCTCGGCACTGGCCAGCGTCGAAGGCGTCGACCCGGCCACGGTGACGCCGCCGCGGACCAAGGGCGACGTGTCCTACATCGAGGCGACCCTGTCGATGCCCAGCGACTCCTCCGCGGCTCAGGACGCCATCGAGGACATCCGCGACGCGGTCGGCGCAGTCGACGGCGCCGACGCCCTCGTCGGCGGCAACACGGCGCTCAACCTGGACGTCCAGCAGGCCTCGGCGGCCGACAACCGCCTCATCATCCCGATCATCCTCGTGGTGGTCCTGCTCGTGCTGATGATCCTGCTGCGCTCCGTGGCCGCGCCGGTGATCCTGCTGGTCACCGTCGTGCTGTCCTTCGCCGCCGCGCTGGGCATCAGCGCGCTCGTGTTCCGGTACGTGTTCGACTTCGCCGGAGCGGACTCGTCGTTCCCGCTGTTCGCGTTCGTGTTCCTCGTCGCGCTGGGTATCGACTACAACATCTTCCTGATGACCCGGGTGCGCGAGGAGGCTCTCGTGCACGGCACCCGCCGCGGCGCGCTCATCGGCCTGGCGGCGACCGGCGGCGTGATCACCTCGGCAGGGCTCGTGCTGGCGGGCACGTTCTCGGCACTGGCGACGCTGCCGGTCGTGTTCCTGGCCGAGCTGGGCTTCGCGGTGGCCATCGGCGTCCTGCTCGACACGATCATCGTGCGCTCGGTGCTGGTGACGGCGCTGAACCTCGACATCGGCCCGCGGATCTGGTGGCCGAGCGCCCTCTGGCGCACCGACGGTCAGCGGGCCGAGAACTCCTCGGCCAGCACCGCGTAGATCCCGGTGTCGGCCCAGTCGCCCTTGAACCACATGTCCTGACGGAAGTGAGCCTCCTCGCGCATGCCGAGGCGCCGGCACAGTGCGACCGAGGCGTCGTTGCGCGGATCCAGCTCGGCGACGACGCGGTGCAGGCGCATCCGCTCGAAAGCGAGCTGGAGCAGCGCACGGGCACCCTCCTCGGCGAACCCCTGCCCCTGGAAGTCCGGATGGAGGCCCCAGCCGATCTCGGCGGTGAGGTGGTCAACGCTGCGCAGGCTCAGATAGAGGTGTCCGATCATGCGTCCGCCGGTGCGGAGCTCGACGGGAATCTCCAGGTAGTCACCGTCGCGCTCGAGCGCGGTGTGCGACGACCACTCCGCCACCTTGGCGGCCATCTCCTCGCGGCTTCGCGGCTCGAACAGCATGAAGCGGGCGACGTCCTCGCGGGACTGGTACTCGTGGAAGGCGTCCACGTCGTTCACCGTGATCGGTCGCAACCGCAGCCGCGCCGTCTCGATCGGCTCGGTGAAGCGGAAGGGCCGGAACTGCGAGCGGGTCGGCGGCAGCTCCAGCATCCGGCGCGCCAACGGCGCCAGGCGATCGCCCAGGACGCGAGCCTCGTCCCGGGTGAACCAGCGCGCCTCGGCGATCTCGGCCGCGGCGGTGACCTCGCGGTCGAGGCCCAGGGCGAAGACGTCGGCGACGAGGTGGTGGCCCGGCTCGTTCGCGGCGTCGGCCTCGAAGCGTCCCCACGCCGCAAGGTCGTCCGGATCGACGTCGATCAGCAGCTCCTCGGCGAGCTCGCGCACCAGGGCCTCCACCGGCTGCTCGCCGGGCTCGGGCTTGCCACCGGGCTGCATGAAGATCTCGGATCCGCTCTTGCGGACCATGAGGATCCGGCCGTCCGCATCGGTCGTGAATGCCGCCACGACGTGGATGGTCGGCCTGCTGCCGTCGCTCATCTGATCGCCTCCGCCGTCCATCTTCCTGGACTCCCCCGGGCAAGCCTGCGCCTCCCTGGGTGAACTTCCCCGGGGAGGCGCTGGTTTACCACGGTCCCGTGGTAAACCGACGCCCGGCGACCCACGTAGAATCGGCGCTTGTGACCACACAGAACCGCGTTCCCGAGAAGCCCGTCCTCGAAGGTCTCGAGGAGAAGTGGGTGGGCGTATGGGCCGAGCAGGGCACGTACGCCTTCGACCGGACCAAGACGCGCGAGCAGGTGTACTCGATCGACACCCCGCCGCCGACCGTCTCGGGCTCCCTGCACGTGGGTCACGTCTTCAGCTACACGCACACCGACCTCATGGCGCGGTACAAGCGCATGCGCGGGTTCGAGGTCTTCTACCCGATGGGCTGGGACGACAACGGCCTGCCCACGGAGCGTCGCGTGCAGAACTACTACGGCGTCCGCTGCGACCCCTCGCTGCCGTACGACCCCGACTTCACCCCGCCGGCCAAGCCCGATCCCAAGAAGCAGATCCCGATCAGCCGGCGCAACTTCATCGAGCTGTGCAACGAGCTGGTCGAGCGCGACGAGCAGGTCTTCGAGAAGCTCTGGCGCACGCTGGGCCTGTCGGTCGACTGGTCGCAGACCTACACGACGATCGGCCAGGACGCCCAGTCCACCAGCCAGCGCGCCTTCCTGCGCAACCTGTCGCGCGGTGAGGCGTACAGCCAGGACGCCCCGACCATGTGGGACGTGACCTACCAGACCGCCGTCGCCCAGGCCGAGCTCGAGGCGCGCGACTACCCGGGTCACTACTACCGCGTCTCGTACCACCTGGCCGATGGCCAGAAGGTCTTCATCGAGACCACCCGGCCCGAGCTCACCCCGGCCGCCGTCGCCCTGATCGCGCATCCGGACGACGAGCGCTACCAGCACCTGTTCGGCACGACCGCCCACTCGCCGATCTTCGGCGTCGAGGTGCCCGTCCTGGCCCACACGCTGGCCGACCCCGAGAAGGGCTCCGGCATCGTGCACTGCTGCACGTTCGGCGACCTGACCGACGTGCAGTGGTGGCGCGAGTTCGACCTGCCCAACCGCACGGTGATCGGCCGTGACGGCCGCATCCTGCGTGAGGTGCCCGAGTGGATCGCCGGCGGTCCCGGCGAGTCGGTGTACGCCGAGCTGGCCGGCAAGACCGCCTTCAGCGCCCGCGAGGCGATCGCCGCTGCGTTCAAGGAGTCCGGCGACCTCGACGGCGAGCCGACGCCCACGCAGCGCATGGCGAACTTCTACGAGCGCGGCGACAAGCCGCTCGAGATCGTGTCCACGCGCCAGTGGTACATCAAGAACGGCGGCCGTGACGCCGAACTGCGTCAGCAGCTGGTCGAGCTCGGCAACGACATCGACTGGCACCCCGGCTACATGCAGTCGCGGTACACGAACTGGATCGAGGGCCTCAACGGCGACTGGCTGGTCAGCCGCCAGCGGTTCTTCGGCATCCCGTTCCCGGTCTGGTACCTGCTCGACGAGGCCGGCGAGCCCGACTACGAGAACCCGCTCCTCGCGCCCGAGTACGACCTGCCCGTCGACCCGGCGTCCCAGCCCCCGGCCGGCTTCGACGAATCGCAGCGCGGACAGCCCGGCGGCTTCATCGCCGATCCCGACGTGCTCGACACGTGGGCCACGTCCTCGCTGACGCCGCAGCTGGTGTGCGGCTGGGAGCGCGACCTCGACCTGTTCGAGCGCACCTTCCCGATGGACCTGCGTCCGCAGGGCCACGACATCATCCGCACGTGGCTGTTCTCGACGGTCGTGCGGTCGAACCAGGAGTTCGGCCAGGTGCCGTGGAAGCACACGGCGCTCTCGGGCTTCGTGGTCGACCCCGACCGCAAGAAGATGAGCAAGTCCAAGGGCAACGTCGTGGTCCCCGACGAGATCCTCGAGAAGTTCGGCGCCGACGCGGTCCGCTGGCGCGCCGCCGGCGCCCGCCCCGGCGCCGACTCGCCGTTCGACGAGACCCAGATGAAGGTCGGCCGCCGCCTGGCGATGAAGGTGCTCAACGCGAGCAAGTTCGTGGTGGCTCCCGTCGACCAGTACGGCCTGGGCGCCGACGCGTCCCTGCTCGACGCCTCGCTGGTCACCGAGCCCCTCGACCGCGCCCTGCTGACCGCGCTGCGTGACGTCGTCGAGACGGCCACGAGCCACTTCGAGGCGTACGACTACACCTCGGCCCTCGAGGTCACCGAGAAGTTCTTCTGGGACTTCTGCGACGACTACCTCGAGCTGGTCAAGGAGCGCGCCCGCCGCGAGGACCAGTCCGGCACGTCGGCGAAGGCCACGTTCGTGCTGGCCCTGTCGGTCCAGCTGCGACTGCTCGCGCCGTTCCTGCCCTACGTGACCGAGGAGGTCTGGTCCTGGTGGCAGGAGGGCTCGATCCACCGTGCCGCCTGGCCGACCACCGACGACCTCGCAGTGGACCCGTTCGACGGCCGTCTGCTGGCGATCGCGGGCGAGGCACTGGCCGGCATCCGCGGCGCGAAGTCGACGGCGAAGGTGAGCCAGCGCACCGAGGTCACCCAGGTCACCGTGTCGGGTCCCCGTGCCACCTTGGACCTGCTGGAGGCCGCTGTGCCGGACCTGCGCGCTGCCGGCCGCGTCGTGGGCGAGTTCGCCACCGCCGAGGCCGAGAGTGACGCGTTGCGCGTCGAAACCACACTCGCCGACGCCTGAGGAGGCGTAGTCTCCGAGGGAAACCACATGAACCCACACGATCTTCGGGGAGGTCAGGGGTGTACGCCGCCGAACGTCAGTTGTTGCTCACGGAGTTGCTGGAGCGCCATGGGCGCCTCGCGGTCAACGAGGTCGCGGACGAGCTGAAGGTCTCGACCGAGACCATCCGACGCGACCTCACGGTGCTGGAGCGCGCGGGAACGGCACGGAGGGTCCACGGCGGGGCGGTGCTGTCCTCGGCCTACTCGCGGATCGAGCCGAGCCTGTCGCAGCGCACCTCCGAGCGGCCCGACCTCAAGGCGCGGATCGCCACCGCCGCCCTGGCGTTCCTGCCCCCGGCCGGCGGCAGCGTCCTGCTCGACGGTGGCAGCACCATCGCCCACCTGGTCTCGGTGCTGCCGTCCGACCTGCGACTGACCGTGCTGACCCACAGCGTCGCGATCGCCCATCAGCTGCTCGGCCACGAGGGCATCGCCCTGCACACCGTCGGTGGTCGCGTCCGTGATGTCACGGGGGTCGCGGTCGGTCAGCGGACCGTTGAGACGTTCGGCACCACTCGCGCCGACGTGGCCTTCCTGGGGACCAACGGGATCGCCTCCGACCACGGCTTCAGCACCGCCGACTCCGAGGAGGCGGCCGTCAAGCGCGCGCTCGTGCGGTCGTCCCGCACCCAGGTCGTCCTGGCCGACTCCACCAAGTTCGGCCCGCACCAGGTCTTCTCCTTCGCCGACCTGGAGGACGTCACGGTCGTCGTCACCGACGACGGCATCCGGCCCCAGGACCGCGCCATGCTGCACGAGGCCGGCGTCGACGTCGTCGTCGCCTGACCACCGCTCCCGAGATTTGCTCCCCAACTCACCTTCGAACCGCGTTCAAAGGTCCAAATAGGAGCAAATCTCGGGGTCAGTCGACGGTCGAGGTGGAGAAGTCGATCCCGGCGTTCTGCAGCCGGGTGATCAGGGCCGAGCCCATCGCCACGGCCGTGGTGGTCTGGCCCACGACCTCGGGCAGGTCATCGTAGGCCAGGCACATCGCCGACTCGGCCAGCATCTTGGCGGTCTCGGTGTAGCCCGGATCGCCGCCCCGGACCGTGGTGACCACCTTGGTGTCGCTGCCGTGTCCGACCAGGGTCAGGGTGAACCAGGACCCGGCACGCTGCTCCTCCGAGGGCCCGTCGCCCGAGGCCTTGAGCTTCAGCAGCGCCGCGCGGACGGGAGGGATCTGGGCACCCACCGCGACCGCCGCCAGCACCGGAGCGGCCATGGCCATCATCCGCCGGGTCCGGAAGTGCGCGTGGTGCTCGTAGCTGAACTCGGGGCCGTACCGCTCGAGGGCGCGCGCCGAGCGCAGCACGATCTGCGGGTCGATCGTCGGCAGCGGCACCCCGAAGCCCTTGACGGGCGGCTCAGCACGTCCGAGGTGGCCACCCCCGTGGATGCGGCGCCCGGTGGGACGCCCCTCACGCGCCCGGCGCTGCTTGGCGGCGGCCTGCGACTGGCGGAACTGCGCGATCTGGCCCACGGCCGAGTGATACGTCCCGGCCGAGAACGTGGCCTTGGCCCGGATGTAGCCGCGGATCATCAGCGGGACACCCGCCGGGAGCTGGTCGACCGTGTAGAGCACGCCGAGGTCGTAGGGGATGGAGTCGAAGCCGCAGGCGTGCACGAGCCGGGCGCCCGTGCGGACGGCCGTCTCGTGGTACTTGAGCCACATCTCGTCGACGAACTGCGGCTCGCCGGTCAGGTCGACGTAGTCGATGCCCGCCTCGGCGGCCGCCTTGACGGCGGGCTCGCCGTGCTGGAGGTACGGACCCACGGTGCTGATCAGGACGCGGGTGTCGCGGGCCATCTTCGCCATCGAGTCCGGATCAGCCAGGTCCGCGATGACGATCTCGGGGGCCTCACGACCGGTCGCGGCGATCCGCGCGGCCACCTGTTCGAGCTTGGCGCGGGTCCGCCCCGCAATCGCCCACGAGGCGTCTTCGGGCAGATGGACGGCCAAGTAGTCGGCGGTGAGTCCGCCGGTGAACCCGGTGGCTCCGAGCAGCGTGATGTCGACCATGGGTCGACGCTATACGGAAGTCAGCTGGCCTTCTTGTCGGCCTCGTCGCGGGTGATCACGGTGGGCTCCGCGTGGTCGCGCACGGTCTCGGCCGTGACGATGACCTTGGCGACATCGTCGCGGCTGGGGATCTCGTACATGATGTCCTGCAGGGCGTCCTCGACGATCGACCGCAGACCACGAGCACCGGTGTCGCGCTCGAGGGCCAGATCGGCCATCGCCTCGCACGCCTCCTCGGTGAACTCCAGCTCGACGTCGTCGATGGCGAACAGTCGGACGTACTGCTTGGTGAGCGCGTTGCGCGGCTCGGTGAGGATCGAGATCAGGGCCGGCTTGTCGAGCTTGTTGACCGCGGCGATCACCGGCAGACGGCCGATGAACTCGGGGATCAGGCCGAACTTGAGCAGATCGGTCGGGACGACCTTCGACAGACGCTCGGAGTCCTTCTCCTCGACGACCGGGGCGAGGTCGGAGTTGAAGCCCAGGGTCTTCTTGCCGCTGCGCTGCTCGATGATCTGGTCCAAGCCCGCGAACGCGCCGCCGACGATGAACAGCACGTTGGTGGTGTCGATCTGGATGAACTCCTGGTGCGGGTGCTTGCGCCCGCCCTGCGGGGGCACCGAGGCGGTCGTGCCCTCGAGGATCTTCAGCAGGGCCTGCTGGACGCCCTCGCCCGACACGTCGCGCGTGATGGACGGGTTCTCGCTCTTGCGACTGATCTTGTCGATCTCGTCGATGTAGATGATGCCCGTCTCGGCCTTCTTGACGTCGTAGTCGGCCGCCTGGATCAGCTTCAGCAGGATGTTCTCGACGTCCTCGCCGACGTAGCCGGCCTCGGTCAGGGCCGTGGCGTCGGCGATCGCGAACGGGACGTTCAACATGCGGGCCAGCGTCTGGGCCAGGTAGGTCTTGCCGCAGCCGGTAGGGCCGACCATCAAGATGTTGGACTTGGCCAGCTCGACCGTCTCGTCCTTGTTGATCCGACCCGAGGCTTGGGCCTGGACACGCTTGTAGTGGTTGTAGACCGCGACCGCGAGCGACTTCTTCGCGCCCTCCTGGCCGACGACGTACGTGTTGAGGAACTCGTAGATCTCAGCCGGCTTCGGCAACTCACCGAGGCTGACCTCGGCGCCCTCGGCCAGCTCCTCCTCGATGATCTCGTTGCACAGGTCGATGCACTCGTCGCAGATGTAGACGCCGGGACCGGCGATCAACTTCTTGACCTGCTTCTGACTCTTGCCGCAGAACGAGCACTTCAGCAGGTCGGCCGTCTCACCAATGCGTGCCATGCGTGTGTTTTCCTGTCGTTTCCGAACGGTCCCCCCACGATGCCACAGCTGTGCACCGTGGAGGGAACGTCACCGGCGTTTGCGTCGGAGCGTGTCGCTCAGAGCGGCGTCTTGAGCGTGTCGAGCACCTGGTCGATGATCCCGTACTCGACAGCACCGGCGGCCGTCAGGATCTTGTCGCGCTCGACGTCCCGGCTGACCTCCTCGGGCGTCTTGTTGGAGGCCTCGGCGAGCATCTTCTCGAGCAGCTCGCGCATGCGGATGATCTCGTTGGCCTGGATCTCCAGGTCGGAGATCTGGCCACCGGTGCCCTCGGTGTAGGGCTGGTGGATCAGGATGCGGCTGTTCGGCAGGGCGAAGCGCTTGCCCGGGGTGCCGGCGGCCAGGAGCACCGCGGCGGCCGAGGCCGCCTGGCCCAGGCAGAACGTCTGCACGTCCGGCTTGATGTAGCGCATCGTGTCGTAGATCGCCGTGAGCGCGGTGAACGAGCCGCCCGGGCTGTTGATGTAGATGCTGATGTCACGATCGGGATCCATCGACTGCAGGCACAGCAACTGGGCCGTGACCGCGTTGGCGACGTCGTCGCTGATGGGCGTGCCGAGGAAGATGATGCGGTCCTCGAACAGCTTCGTGTAGGGATCGATCCGACGGAAGCCGTAGGACGTGCGCTCTTCCCACTGGGGCATGTAGTAGCTCATCGGACGTCTCCTGCCGTGTTGACGATCTCGTCGATCAGTCCGTACGCCTTGGCCTGCGCGGGCGTGAACCAGCGGTCACGGTCGGCGTCGGCCTCGATCTGCTCGACGCTCTGGCCGGTGTGCTTGGCCTGGAGCTCGTTGAGCTGCTTCTTCAGCAGGATGGACTGCTCGGCCTGGATCTTGACGTCCGAGGCCGAACCACCGATGCCGCCCGAGGGCTGGTGCATCATGATGCGCGTGTGCGGCAGCGCGAAGCGCTTTCCGGCCGTGCCCGCCGCGAGCAGGAACTGGCCCATGGAGGCGGCCAGGCCCATGCCGACGGTGACGACGTCGTTCGAGATGAACTGCATCGTGTCGTACATCGCCATGCCCGCGTCGACGGAGCCGCCGGGGCTGTTGATGTAGAAGTACACGTCGGCCTCGGGGTCCTCGGCGTTGAGCAACAGCAGCTGCGCGCAGATCGCGTTCGCGTTCTGGTCGCGGACCTCCGAGCCGAGGAAGACGATGCGTTCCTTCAGCAGACGGTTGTAGATGTGCCCGTCGAGGTCGGAGGGACCCGCCTCGACGGCCATCTGGGGGTTCATGGGTGCGTTCACGTCACCGACCCTAGACCGCGGGACGGACACAGACACGCGCCCGACACCCGTGTTCGCCATCGGCGTACAGCACGTCATGCACCGCGCACGGTGACGTCGGCCGAGATCGCGTCGAGGGTCCGGTCCATTCCGACCACCAGCTCGTCGTCGTGCTCCTCGATCCCGCCGAGGGCCAGCGTCGCGATGACGCGGCTGATCAGGGTGCGCCGGCCACCGAGGAGATCGCGGCGCAGGACCAGGCGGGTGCCGCCGTCCTGCGGCTCGAGCCGGTAGGACCAGCGGGCGCCCGGCCCGTAGACGCGGAACGCCAGCAGCTCGGGCGGCTCGACGGCGACGTACCGGCTGAGCGTCGGCCAGATGAACGCCTTGCGTTTGTTGAGGTTCACCGAGAGCTGGCCGGGGGCCAGCCGACGCGGCAGGAAGAGCTGGGCCCACGTCTCGGGACTCCAGCGGCGCATCCGTCGCTGGTCCTGCAGGACCTCCCAGACCCGCTCGGCCGGAGCGGGGATGAACGTCGAGGTCTCCAGCGGCGGGACCCCGCCGCTCAGGCTTTTCCCGGCGTGACACCGCCCTCGGCGGCGGCCTTGATCCGGTCGAGTGTCTGGCGGATGCCGTCCTCGAGCTCGCTCTCGAAGTTGTCCGTGCCGCCGAGCACGCGGCTGGTGAGGAAGTTCGAGAGGGCCGAGACCCCGTGGGGCGCGTGACGGCTCTCGGTCAGGCGGGTGCCCGTCGCCGTGGCCTCGAGGTCGTAGGACCACACGGTGCCGTTCTCGGCGATCGAGAAGGCGAAGCGCTTCGCGGGCACGAACTCCACGACCTTCGAGCGCGTGGGCCAGAACAGCGGACCGCGGCGGTTGATGTTGACCGTGGTCGTGCCGACGCCGACAGGACCCTTGCCACGCACGATCGTCTTGCGGCACTGCGGGCTCCAACGGGGCATCTTCGCCGGGTCGCTCACCAGCTCCCACACCCGCTCCGGGGGCGCCTCGATGTCGATCGTCGCCGAGATCTCGTCACGGTTCGCCACAGTCGTCTCCCTGGTTCGTCGGTCGGTGCTCCGCGAGCCTAACCGACCGTGACAGCGAAGGTGTCACATGGGGGTGACCTGTCTCACACGCAGATCAGGAGCCGAGGCTGCGCACCTGACGCGGCTTGGCATTGATCCAGGCCACCAGCCAGTCGCCGACCCGGGGATGGTTCAGCAACGCGAAGTGGTGCGCCGACGGCAGGTACTCCGACCGCGCGGCCGGCCCGACGGGCCCGGCCGCCACGAAGTGGTACTCCGCATGTGGCAGGGGCGCCGCCGCGATGCGGTCCATACCCCAGCGAGCCGTGAGGTCCTGGCCCTCCCACTCGTCGGCCGAGATGTACCCGTGGCGCAGGTCGACGATGCCTGCCGAGCGGGAGTCCAGGATCGTGCCGAACGGCGTGGACCGGGGCCAGAACCCCAGCACGCGCGACCCCAGGTGCGCGGCCTTCTCCAGGTTCGCACCGGCGTGCGGCGTGCCGAGGCAGACGACGTCACCGACCCGGTGCGGCCACAGGTGCCCGGCCACGGTGGCCCGGTTCGTCGCCGCACGGACGACCAGTCCGCCCATCGAATGCCCGACCAGCGTGATGCGATGCACCGCGACCGGCCAGTTGGCGACGACCTGCTCGAGCAGTTCGTCGAGGTGCTGGCCGTTCTCGGAGACGTCCAGGCCGGTGTTGTACCGCAGCAGGACGGTCGTGGCCTCGGTGTCCGCCGCGATGCGCTCGGCGTAGGTGGCGCTCGGTCCCCGGCGCAGCCAGGACTCGTCGTTCTCGCACAGGCCGTGGACGAGGACGACGAGGTGGCCGGTCGCGTCGGGATAGGCCTGGCGCAGCTTCCACGGTGTCGCGGCGATGTCCGTGCCGTCGCGGCGCAGGGACATCGTGATCGCCTGGGGATCGCCCATGAGGCGCAGCTCGTCGCCGACCAGCCCGTTGACCGCGGAGCGGACCTGGCGGCCGACCCTCGAACCATCCACCGGGGCACCCACGCCGTGCGCCGCCATCGACCGGGCGGCGGTGCCCGAGGCCCGCAGTGCCCGCGAGAGGGAGCCGTAGACCGTGCCCGCGACCGCGTCGTGGATCGCCTCCGGCACCCGGCTGCCGACGATCCGGGTGGCACCGAAGACGCGGTGGGCGACCGCCGTGTGGACGTCGCGGACCGTGCCCAGGACGACCCGGTCGCCGTACTCGAGCGCGAGCGCGGCGACGTCGGTCGTGCGAGCGGTCGAGGTCATGCGTCCATGGTGCCCCAGGCGCCCAGCGATTCCCGCCCCGATCTCGGGGCGCGGACCTCAGAACAGCCAGTCGCAGGTGGACTCGAAGGACTTGCCGCGCAGGACGTCGCCGAAGAACCGCACGGCCTGGCCGCCACCCTCGTACCCGGAGGCGAGGTGAGAGGGCGCCCACGACGTCGAGTAGACGATCCGCGAGCCCCGGGCGCACCACTGCTTCGCGGCCTCCTTGACCGAGCGAAGAGGGACGATCTCGTCGGCCCATGCGGCCGTCACCGCGAACGGCACCTCGATGCGCGACCGGCTCGTCGGCGGCGGCTCCGGGGTCGCCGTGGCGGTGGGACCGAACGCCTCAGGATCGGTCAGCCCGCGCGGCAGTCCCACCGGCGGACATCCGGACGCCGGAGCGTCGTCGTCGAGCACGCCCACCGCGAGGAGCAGCAACGGCCGGTACACGTCGGGACCACGGCGCACGCCGATCGCGGTCAGGTCGCCGGTGGGCGCGGTCGCGTGGCCGCCCGCGATGGGCAGCTCGGGGGCGTAGCTCGGGGCCAGCTCCAGGGCCCCGGCCGTCGCGCCGCCGCCCTCGGAGAATCCCTGGAGGAACACGGGCGCGGTCACCGAGACACCGAGCTGTCGCGCGGCCCGCACCACGTCGAGGGCGTTGTGGCCGAGGACGACGTTGTCGGCGTACGGGTGGTCGCCGGGCGTGCCGAGTCCTTCGTAGTCGGTCATGGCGATCGCGTAGCCCGCCGTGTGGAACTGCTTGATCCACGTGCCGTCGTTGAGCCGGCCGGACTCGATCAGCCGGCTGGCGGCGCAGCGGTCGTCGAGGCCTTGCGTGCCAGGACTGACCGCGACGAGCGGCCTCTCCCCCGGCCCACGCCACGGGGTCTTCGGGACGATCACCAAGCCGGAGACGGGCGTCGCCTCACCCCGGACGCCCGTGGACGCGTAGAGCACCCGGGTGGCCGTCGCATCCGCCGGCGCGATCCCGAGGGCGGCCAGGGCCCCGGGCGCCGGAGCCTGCTCGAGGACCGAGCCGGGCGAGGCCGTTGCGGCGGCTGCGGACACACCGCCGTCCTCGATCGCATACGCCGGTACGGACGTCAGGGAGACGGTGAGGAGGCCGGCCAGCAAGGCCACGGCGCTGGCGGCGAGGGGGCGCACCTTCACGGATCTTCTCCTGCGGGGTCTCGAGCTATCCCGAGAGCCACGGCATCAGGTTCCGGTGGCGCGTAACACTCGGTTACTCTGCCCGGCCCACGCAGTGCGGTCAAGGCCCGCGCGGCGTGTCGCGCCCGGACAACGAAAGAGCCGGCGCCCCGAAGGGCACCGGCTCTGTCGTTCGGGCGGGCAGGGCCCGCCGGAGGGTCACTCCGAGGCGGACTCGTCGGCCGGCTCGTCGCCGCCGACCGTGCCGTCGGCACGCAGGTTCGCCAGGTCGACGACGTTGCCGGACTGGTCCGTGACCTTCGCCGACTCCACGAGCGACGCCAGCGCCTTGCCGCGCAGCACCTCGCTGATCATCTCGGGCACGTGGTTGTGCTCCATGATGTGCTGGATGTAGGAGTTCGGGTCCTCGCCGGACTGCTGGGCCCGACGCATGATGTGCTGGCTCAGCTCGTCGTTGTCGATGTCGTACTCGTTCTCCTCGACCAGCTGGTCCAGGACGAACTGCGCCACGATCGACTCGCGGACGTCGCGCTCGAGCTCGGACTCGAACTCGTCGACCGTCTTGCCGTCCTCCTGGTCCTCGAGGTAGTTCTCGAGGGTCAGGCCGGCCATCGCGAGCTGCTGGTCCATCTGCTGACGACGGTTCGCCAGCTCGGCCTCGGCCAGTCCGTCGGGCATCGGGGCGTCGACCCGGGAGACGAGCTCCTCCAGGACGAGGTCGCGGGCCTCGGCGGCCTGCTCGATGCGCTTGCCGCGCGTCAGGCGCTCGACCAGGTCGGCACGGAACTCGTCCATCGTGTCGAAGTCGGAGGCCATCTGGGCGAACTCGTCGTCGAGCTCGGGCAGCTCGGTCTGACGCACGTCCTGCAGCGTGACGGTGACGTCGACCTCCTCGCCGGCCAGGTCGCCACCGACGAGGGTGGTCGAGAAGGTGGCGGACTCGCCCTTCGACAGTCCCGTGACGGCCTCGTCGAGACCGTCGAGCATGGTGGCCTTGCCGATGACGTAGGGCAGGCCCTCAGCCTGGGCCTCGTCGATCAGCGTGCCGTCCTTGTGGGCGGCCGAGAGGTCGATCGTGATCGAGTCGCCGTCGGCGGCCGGGCGGTCGACGTCGGTGAAGGTGGCGAAGCGCTCGCGCAGCTGGTCGAGCTGCTCGTTCACGTCGTCGTCGTTCACCTCGATGTCCTTGACCGTCACGGCGATCTCGGACGCATCCGGGATCTCGAGCTGGGGACGGACGTCGAGCTCGGCGGTGACCTCGATGGGCTCACCGTCGACGAACTTCGTCAGGTCGATCTCGGGCTGGCCCAGCGGCGTGGTCTTGGTGTCCTGCAGCGCCTGGGTGTACCAGCCCTGCAGGGCCGAGTTCAGCGCCTCGTCGAGGACCGCGCTGCGGCCGACGCGCTGGTCGATGATGGCCGCCGGGACCTTGCCCTTGCGGAAGCCGGGGACCTGGATCTGGGCACCGATGGTCTTGTAGGCCTTGTCGAGGTTCGGCTTGAACTCCTCGAACGGCACCTCGATGGTCAGCTTGACCCGCGTCGGGCTCAGCGATTCGGTGCTGCTCTTCACGTGATGACTCCTGCGTCGTTGGGCGTGTCCAGCCCACGGAGTCCTCACGCAGGCCAGCGTTCAGTCTACGGGGCTGCAGTGGCGGTGGGTCAAACGGGCCGCCGCCCGGCCGCCGTACACTGTCCGTGCCCACGGGATGTGGCGCAGCTTGGTAGCGCACCTGCTTTGGGAGCAGGGGGCCGCAGGTTCAAATCCTGTCATCCCGACGCAGGACGCCTAGGCTGAAGTCATGATCACCGAGGCGGCCGCCGGACGCGTGGCCCTGGCCCGCGTGGTGGACGCGTCGCTGGACGTCGCCTCCCACCTCGCCGCCGTCGCCGGTCCGACCGTCGGAGCCACCGACGTCTTCATCGGCACGATCCGCGACCACGACCCCGGGGCCGACGGCGCCGTCGTCGCGCTGGAGTACGAGACGCACCCCGACGCCGAGGGAATCCTGACGGCGCTCGCGGGAACGGTGGCGCTCAACACCGGCGCCACGATCGCGGTGTCGCACCGCGTCGGCTCCCTCGGGGTCGGGGACGTGGCCGTGGTCGTCGCCAGCAGCGCCGCGCATCGCCGCGAGGCGCTCGAGTCGACCCGGGCACTGATCGAGTTGATCAAGACCGAAGTCCCCATCTGGAAGCGCCAGACCGACGCCAGCGGCCGGAGCGGCTGGGTCGGACTGTGAGCCTCGTCGACGGCTTCGGCCGGGTCCACCGCGACCTGAGGATCTCCCTCACCGACAAGTGCTCGCTGCGCTGCACGTACTGCATGCCCGCCGAAGGCGTGCCGTGGATCGAGCGCGACAGCATCCTCACGACGGACGAGATCGAGCGCATCGCCCGGGTCTGCGTCTCGCTGGGCGTCACCACGATCCGGCTCACCGGGGGCGAGCCGCTCGTGCGCAGGGATGCCGTCGACGTCGTCCGCCGGCTCGCGGCCCTCGGACCCGAGGTCTCGATGACGACGAACGGCCTGCGCCTGGCCGAGCTCGCCGTCCCGCTGCGCGAGGCGGGCCTGACCCGGCTCAACATCTCGATCGACACGCTCGACGCCGAGCGCTTCGCGGCGCTGACCCGACGCGACCGGCTGGGCGACGTCCTGGCCGGGATCGAGGCCGCCCGCGCTGCCGGCTTCGCGCCGCTGAAGCTGAACGCGGTCGCCATGCGCGGCGTCAACGACGACGAGCTGGTCGACCTGGTCGAGTTCGCGATCGGTGCCGGCGCCCAGATGCGGTTCATCGAGCAGATGCCGCTCGACGCCGGTCACACCTGGGACCGGGCAACCATGGTGCCGGGCGCCGAGATCCTGCAGACCCTGCGCACCCGGTTCGAGCTCGAGCCCGTGACCGGCCGGGGCTCCTCCCCCGCCGATCTGTGGACGGTCGACGGGGGCCCGGCCACCGTGGGCGTGATCGCCTCGGTCACCGCACCGTTCTGCGCGGCCTGCGACCGCATCCGGATCACTGCCGACGGTCACGTGCGCAACTGCCTCTTCGCGCGCGATGAGTCCGATCTCGTCCCGGTGCTGCGCGGCGGCGGCACCGATGCCGACCTCGCCCGGGTCTTCGAGTCGTCGATCGCCGCGAAGCGTGCCGGGCACGGCATCGACTCGCCGACCTTCGTCCAGCCGACGCGCCCGATGAGCGCGATCGGCGGCTGACTCAGCCTCCCGCGAACGGCGGCAGCACGTCGACGGTGAGGCCCGGCGGCAGGACGGTCTCCCGATCGGTCGTGCGGATCCCCTCGACCAGCACGGAGCACCGCGTGAGCACCGGCCCGAGGTCCACGAACCGTTCGGCCAGGCCGTCGAGGAGCTCGCCGAGCGTGCCGGCGACGAGCGACGTCTCGGACGTCCCCGCGGCCTCACGCGCGGCGGCGAAGAGTCGGACGTGGACGGGCTCCATGGGCCCAACGTAGCCCGCCGTCGCTCTGGCCACGACGGGGCGAGCAGGTTAGCGTCGATCCAGTGGAACCCACCAGCCCCGCGAGACACCTGGCCGAGCAGGTCCGCCTGCGCGCACCCGCCTGCGGAACGACCCGCGTCGTCGCGATCGACGGGCGCAGCGGAGCGGGCAAGACGGCCCTCGCCCTCGACCTGGCCGACCTGACGGGCGCGCCGATCCTGCACCTCGAGCGGCTCTATCCCGGATGGCACGGACTCGCGCAGACCCCGGCGGTCGTCCGGGCCCTGCTGGCCGACCTGGCGATCGGCGAGGTGGGGCGCGCGCGTCAGTGGGACTGGGCGGCCGACCGGCCCGGGCGGTGGCTGACCGTCCGGCCCACCCCCGACCTGATCATCGAGGGCGTCGGTGCGGGCGCGCTGCCGTTGCGGCCGTTCCTCAGCCACCTGGTGTGGCTGGAGGCGGACGAGACCGAGCGTCGCCGCCGCGCCCTGGCCCGCGACGGTGACACGTACGAGCCCTGGTGGGACGTGTGGGCCGCCCAGGAGGAGGAGTACCTCACGACCGACCGCACCCCCGCCGCGGCGGACCTGGTCATCTCCACGACGTCGGACTCGCGAACCGCCCGCTGAGTCGAACCCGCACGGGTGGTTGTGGCATCATGGTGCTGGCGCTTCGGCGCCACGCGGACGTAACTCAATGGCTAGAGTCCCTGCCTTCCAAGCAGGATGTTGCGAGTTCGAATCTCGTCGTCCGCTCCACTCAGTCGCGGTGACCGCGCAGGCGGTCCACCGCCGCCCGCGCCAGGGAGCCGACGATCGCCACGGCACCGAAGACCACGAACAGCCAGCCCGCGAGCGGTCTGTTCCCCCCGTTCATGAGGAACATCCCCATCGCCACGATGACGGCGCAGGTCGCGTAGAACGGCCAGGTGACCGGTCCGGGCTGCTCGTCCACGCGGAACCCGTCAGGCCGGGAGTCGATGCAGGATCAGCACGGCGCGGTCGTCCTCGCCGGGCTCGGTCTGGTCCAGGATGCGACGCGGCGCGCCGGCCATCTCCTGGGAGATCGCGATCGCGGCGGCCCCGCGCAGCCACTCGACCCCGACGGTGAGGTCCAGGGTGCGGGTCTCGACGACGCCGTCGGTGTAGAACATCAGCGCCTCGCCCGGCTCGATGACACCCGAGGTGCCGTGGAACTCCGGACGGTCGATGATGCCGAGCGCCAGTCCGCGCGCACCGGAGACGACCCACTCCTTCTGGTCGCGCTTCCAGTGCATGGCCGGCGGGTGTCCGGCGTTGAGCACCTCGTAGCCACCCGTCTCGAGGTTGACCAGGACGTGCACGGCCGTGGCGAAGCCCTCGTCCCACGACTGGCGCATGAGGTAGTCGTTGCCGGCGGCGAACAGGCCCAGCGGCGGGAGGGATCCGATGAGCCCACCCAGCGCACCGGCCAGCTGCAGGGACTGCGTGCCGGCCGCGACGCCCTTGCCACAGACGTCGACGAGCACCATCTCGAGGTACTTCTCGTCCTTGGACAGGTTGGCCACGAGGAAGTCGCCCGCGAACTTGGCCGACCCGGCCGACTCCATCGCCGACTCGCTGACCCAGCCGTCGGGCAGCGGCGGGACGGCGCCTTGGGCCTGCAGCCGGTCGCGCAACTCCATCAGCATCGCCTCACCGAGCGCGGCGGGCAGTCCGGAGCGGTTGCGCGAAGAGCTGTACAACAGGATTCCCGCAGCGATGTAGAGCGCCGCCGCGGAGGCCGGACGCGAGGAGTTGAAGCCGGTGTCCACCGAGTAGACCAGCGCCGACACGGTGGCGGCGAACAGGACGATGACCGTCAGGGCCGCGTGGAGCCGCCACTGCAACAGCATCCCGCCGACGATCAGCGGCACGATGAACATCGCGACGGGCATGATCCAGTACCACTGCAGGCTGACGATGAACATCGCGCCGGTGAGCAGCATCAGGGCGGCGAGAACGGCCATCTGGCCGTCCCGGGATCCTGACCGCCATTCGCGGGCGTTGGTCGACAGGTACCTGCCGACCGGATCGCGCCGCGGACCCTTCGTCGTGCTCACGGACCGACCCTACCGGCGCCGCTGACAACGTGGGCACCAGAAGAGGTTTCTGCCGGCGACGACTTCGGTGCGCACGCGGGTTCCGCAGACCAGGCACGGTTGACCCGCCCGCCGATAGACGTAGACCTCGCCGCCGTGGTCGTCGACCCGCGGTTCGCGGCCCATCGCCTCGGGCTCGTGCTCAGGGCGCACGGTGTCGATCCGGCCGGTGCGCACACCCTCGCCCATCAGGTCGACGAGGTCCGCCCACAGCGTCAGGAACGTGCCCGGCCGCAGGTCGCGACCGGCCACCCTCGGGTCGATCCGGTGCCGGAAGAGCACCTCGGCGCGATACACGTTGCCGACGCCCGCGATGACGCGCTGGTCCATCAGGAGGGTCGCGATGGGCGCCCGCGACGCCGCCACCACGGCCGCGGCCCGCTCGACGTCCGCCGCGGGATCGAGGGGGTCCGCGCCGAGCCGGGCGTGGATCGCCTCGATCTCGTCGGGGACCAGCAGCTCACAGGCCGTCGGCCCGCGCAGGTCGGCCGTCGCGCGGCCCGAGGAGAGCCGCCAGCGGACCTGGCCGACGACGGGCGGCTCGGGGTCCTCGACGAAGGTGAACGCGCCGTAGAGACCCAGGTGCACGTGCACCTGCTCCTCCAGGTCGGAGAACGCCACGAAGAGGTGCTTGCCATGAGCCGTCGCCTCGAGCAGGGTGCGGCCGTCGAGCCGGGCGGCGGCCTCGAACCGGCCCTGAGGGCTCCCGGAGCGCACGACCTTGTCGCCGAACGTCCCGGTCAGGTCCAACGCGAGGCGGTGGAGGGTGTGCCCCTCAGGCAAAGGTGCCGGTCTCCTCGTACGTCGCCAGCAGGTCGATTCGACGCTGGTGGCGATCGGCCTCGCTCCACGGCGTCGTGAGGAAGGCCTCGACGATCTGCTCGGCCTCCTCGAGCGAGTGCATCCGGGCGCCGATGCCCATGACCTGGGCGTTGTTGTGCTGGCGCGCGAGCTGAGCGGTCTCGACGCTCCAGGTCAGCGCACAGCGGATGCCGGGGACCTTGTTGGCGGCGATCTGCTCGCCGTTGCCGGATCCGCCGATCACGATGCCGAGCGAGCCCTTGTCGTCGAGGACCGCCTGGGCCGCGTCGACGCAGAACGGCGGGTAGTCGTCCTCGGCGTCGAAGCTGTGGGCGCCGTGGTCGACGGGCTCGTGACCGTGCTCGGTGAGCCAGGTGACGAGATGGTTCTTGAGTTCGTAGCCGGCGTGATCGGCACCGAGGTGGACGCGCATGGGTCCATCCTGTCAGGTCCGATCAGGACCGGACCAGCGGCGTGTGTGCCATCTCGTGCACCCAGGCGGCGAACGCGCGGGCCGACTCGTCACCCTCGTAATCACCCAGGACGTGCACCTTCAGGAGCCGCCGGCGGTCGGCGAGCGGGTCGCGGCGCAGCATGTCGTCGAGGACGTCGGCCAGGCCCGTCAGGCGCTTGTCGACCATGTAGCCGCCCGCGGCGACCGGGACGGCCTCGGCGAACTCGTCGAGACCGTGGGCCATGCTCACCATGAGGTACGGCTTGCCCGAGGCGAGCCAGTCCGAGACCACACTCGAGACGTCCGAGACCAGCGCGTCGGCGCGGTTCATGCAGTCCGCGACCGAGAGCCCGCGGACGGCCTCCTCTCCCCACAGGTGCCGGCGGGCGTTCGTCGGATCGTCGTGATCGGCCTGCAGGATCGCGTCGAGCGCCGCCAGCCGGTCGGTCCACGAGGGAGCCCGCAGGAAGACCGGGTGGGGCCGGAAGATGATGTTCACGTCGGCGTCGATGAGCGCCCGCAGGATCCGGTCGGCGACCTTGATGGACGAGAAGTTCGTCATCTTGCCGTTGCCGGTCCAGGTGGGCGCGTAGAGCACGGTCGGCCGCTCCAGCTCGGTGACCGGCGTGGCGGCGGGCAGCACGTCGCCGGACTGGGGACGGCCCAGCAGCACGAAGCGCTCGCGCGGAATGTCGACCCCGTGCCGTGTGTACCGGTCGATCGCCGCCTCACCCGACGCCACCAGCACGTCGTAGCGCAGGTGACGGCTGTGGTGGCTGCCGGACTTGTCGGAGTCGCCGTGTCCCAACCACACGTGCCGGACCGAGCGGATGCCCATGAGCTTGAGGTGGCCGGGCGCGTTGTGGACGTAGAAGAACGTCGTCATGGACGGGACCGTCAGGACCCGCATGTCCCCCAGCACGTCCGAGCCGGCCGAGATCCACGGCATCGTCGGGCGGATCCCGGCACGCAGCTCGGCGCAGTAGTGCGACCGCAGCCCGACGATCACGCCGCGGTCCCCCGAGGCCAGCAGGTGCGGCTCCCACATCCCGACGTGGATCGGCCCGCCGCCGTAGCCGCCGTAGCCGAGCACGAACCGTGGCTCGTAGGCCAGCAGGGCGCGGCGCAGGGTCCGGCGGGCGCCCCACAACCGCACCTTGTCGGCGACGACCGGCGCGGCCGCGACGGCCAGCGGGACGAGGACGACGAGCACCACCGGCAGCGAGGCCAGGGCCAGCGCGAAGGCGAGCACGGCGCCGAGCCAGCGCACGGTCAGGACGAACGGGCTGCGATCGGGCGGGTCGGGCGTGGGACAGACGGCGGGCTCGGGCACGCCGGGAAGGCCGTGCACGTGCGGCGGGGCCGCCGGGCGCAGCATGGCGGCCCGGACGAGCACGCCGCCGAGCACCGCCGCCACGACCGCGCCCGGGCCCAGTCCGTGCACGACGGCCCGGATCGTCAGGGCCAGCGCGGCGACGAGGACCAGTCCCGCAGAGGACCAGGCGAAGACGCGGTTGCGCGTCCCCAGGTCCGTGCGGAACCGGTGCCGGAGGTCGTCGACCTCCCGGTCCCGGCGAGCGCGGAGACGTGCAGCGAGACTTGGCAGCTGGTCGGTCATCGCGCCCAGTATCCCGGCCCGGCTCCCTCAGTCGAAGATCGGCTCGCGGGTCCGGGTGCGCTTGAGCTCGAAGAAGCCGTCGTAGGACGCCAGGGCGCGAGCACCGTCGAACACCGTTCCGGCCTGCTCGCCCTTCGGGGCGGGCGAGAGCACCGGACCGAAGAAGGCGGTGTCGCCGATCGAGATCACGGGGGTGCCGACCTCCTCGCCGACACGGCTGATGCCGTCGACGTGGGAGGCCCGGACGGCGTCGTCGAGCGACGTGTCGTCAGCGGCGTCCGCCAGTTCGACGGGGAGTCCGGCTGCGACCAGCGCCTCCTCGTACAGGGTGCGGTCGAACTCGCGGCCCTCGTTGTGGCGGCGCGTGCCCAGCTCGGTGTAGAGGTCGCGCAGCACCTCGGTGCCGTACTTCTGCTCGGCGGCGATGGCCAGGCGGACGGGACCCCAGCCCTGCTCGATCGCCTCGCGGTACTCGTCGGGCACGTCCTTGTCCTCGTTGAGCACGGACAGGCTCATCACGTGGAACACGGTGTGGACGGGCCGGACCTGCTCGACCTCGAGCATCCAGCGGGAGGTCATCCAGGCCCAGGGGCACAGCGGGTCGAACCAGAGGTCGACGGTTTCGGTGGAGGTCATGTCCGGTCCAACACCGGGCGGCCTGCTCGCATTTCCTCGACGAGGGCCGCGACGACCACGTCGAGCTCGCCGGCCTGCTGCGCGGCGACCGCGCGCTGACGCTGGTAGGACGCGCCCCCGGCGGCCATGATGTCGCGGACGCCGTTCAGCTCCTCGGCGCAGTCGAGGTCCTCGGCGACCGGCTCGAGCTGGACCAGCAGCCGCTCCAGGTCGTCGGTCACGAGCTCCTCACGGGCTTCGCGGTCGAGGATGAGGATCGCGTCCATGCCGTAGCGGGCGGCCCGCCACTTGTTCTCCTGCACGAACCACGACGGGATCGAGGGCAGCTCGCGCCCCGCGTCCAGCTCGCGTGAGTGGTGCTCGACCAGGCAGTGGGTCAGAGCCGCGATGCTGCCCAGCTCGGAGAGCGTCGGGACGCCGTCGCAGATGCGCATCTCCAGGGTGCCGAACTTCGGCGAGGGCCGGATGTCCCAACGGATCTCGTCGAAGGAGTCGATGACGCCGGTGTGCATCATGTCGCCGACGTAGTGCTCGAGCTCGTGCCAGTGGTCGAACTGGAACGGCAGGCCCGCCGTGGGCAGCTGCTGGAACATCAGCGCGCGGTTCGAGGCGTAGCCGGTGTCCTGTCCGCCCCAGAACGGGCTGGACGCGCTGAGCGCCAGGAAGTGGCCGTAGTGCGTGAGCATCGCCCGGCTGATCGGCAGCACCTTGTCGCGGTCCTCGATGCCGACGTGGACGTGGACGCCGTAGATCAACATCTGGCGGCCCCACCACTGGGTGCGGTCGATCAGGGTCGCATACCGCTCCTTGTCGGTGACCTTCTGCTGGGTCCACCGTGCGAACGGGTGGGTGCCCGCACACATCAGCTCGACCCGCAGCGGGTCGGTGACCAGCCGGAGCGCCTCGATGCTGCGACTGAGGTCGTGGGTGACCTCCTTGACGGTGCGGCACACCCCCGTCACGACCTCGACCGTGTTGAGCAGCAGCTCCTGCTTGATGTGCGGGTGCTCCCCGCCACCGACCGGCGCCACCGCCTCGAGCACCGTCTGGGCGACCTGGCGCAGGTCCCCGGAGTCCTGGTCGACCAGCGCGAGCTCCCACTCCACGCCGATCGTCGACCGCTCCGAGGCGGCGAACGGGATGTCCATGCGAACATCCTGCCCGACCACGTGGCGCGAAGCCCCACCCGAGAGGGCCGGTGTGACCCATCTCCAACGAAGCGTCGGGTGGTGGGCAGTCGTGGACGGGTGAAAGAGTAAGAGCATGCCCGGCACCAATCTGACCCGCGAAGAAGCCCGCCAGCGCGCAGCCGTCGTCTCCGACGCCGCCTACGACATCGCCCTGGACCTGACCCTCGACGGGGAGCGGTTCGGCTCGGTCACCACGTTGACCTTCGCCGCGCAGCCCGGCTCGTCGACGTTCGTCGACCTGGTCGACGCCGAGCTGGAGTCCGTCACCCTCAACGGTCGCGAGTTGGACCTCTCGGCCTACTCCGACCAGCGCATCGCCATCGACGGCCTCGAGGCCCGCAACGAGCTGGTCGTCACCGGCACGTGCCTGTACTCGCACTCCGGCGAGGGCCTGCACCGCTTCGTCGACCCCGCCGACGACCGGGTGTACCTCTACACCCAGTTCGAGGTCCCCGATGCGCGCCGTGTCTTCGCGACGTTCGAGCAGCCTGACCTGAAGGCACAGTTCACGTTCCACGTCACGGCGCCCTCGCACTGGAAGGTCGTCTCCAACTCCCCCACCCCCGAGCCGATCGTGCTCGACGGCGGTGCGGCGGTGTGGCACTTCGAGCCGACCAAGACCATGAGCACCTACATCACCGCGCTCGTCGCCGGCGACTACCACGAGGTCCGCGACACGTACGCCGGTGAGTACGGCCAGATCCCGCTCGGCGTGTTCTGCCGCCAGTCGCTCGTGCCGTACCTGGATGCCGACGACATCATCCTCATCACCAAGCAGGGCTTCGAGTTCTTCGAGGGCGCCTTCCAGATGGGGTATCCGTTCGGCAAGTACGACCAGCTCTTCGTGCCGGAGTACAACATGGGCGCGATGGAGAACGCGGGCTGCGTCACCTTCCGCGACGAGATGATCTTCCGCAGCCGCCAGACCGTCTCGGCCTACGAGCAGCGCGCCAACACGATCCTGCACGAGATGGCCCACATGTGGTTCGGCGATCTCGTGACCATGAAGTGGTGGGACGACCTGTGGTTGAACGAGTCGTTCGCGGAGTTCGCGGCCCACCACTCGTCGGTCAAGGCCACCCGGTTCACCGATGCGTGGACGGGCTTCACCAACAACCGCAAGAACTGCGCCTACCGCCAGGACCAGTTGCCCACGACGCACCCGATCGCCGCGGACAACTACGACCTGCACGCGGTCGAGGCGAACTTCGACGGCATCACGTACGCCAAGGGCGCCTCGGCGCTGAAGCAGCTCGTCGCCTGGGTGGGCGAGGAGGACTTCTTCGCCGGCCTGCGCAGCTACTTCTCGAAGTACGCGTACGGCAACACCGAGCTGAAGGACCTGCTGGCCGAGCTCTCCGAGGCCTCCGGCCGCGAGCTCGACAGCTGGGCCGCGGAGTGGCTCCAGACCTCGGGCGTCAACACGCTGCGTGCCGACTTCGACGTCGACGATGCCGGCACGTTCACCCGCTTCGAGGTCGAGCAGACCGCGAGCGAGGAGTACCCGACGCTGCGCCGTCACCGCATCGCGATCGGCCTGTACAGCCGCGAGGGCGACCGGCTCGTGCGCACCGACCGGATCGAGACCGACGTCCGTGGCCAGCGCACCGAGATCCCCGAGTTGGTCGGCAAGGCCCGCCCCGACCTGATCCTGCTCAACGACGACGACCTCACCTACGCCAAGATCCGCCTCGACGCGGTCTCGTTCGAGACCCTGCTCAGCAGCATCGGCTCGTTCGCCGAGTCGCTGCCCCGCGCCCTGTGCTGGGGCTCGGCGTGGGACATGACGCGTGATGCCGAGCTGCCGTCGGCCGACTTCGTCGACCTCGTCCTGGCCGGCGTGGGCACCGAGACGGACCTGACCGCGGTGTCCTCGCTGCTGCGCCAGGGAAAGACGGCTGTCACCCAGTTCACCTCCGACGAGAACCGTCCCGAGCTCGCCGCGCGCTGGGAGGCCGGCGTGGCCGACCTGCTGGTCAACGCCGAGCCCGGCAGCGACCACCAGCTGGCGTTCGCCCGCGCGCTGGCCTCGGCGGCCACGTCGCCGAAGCTGCTGCGCGACCTGCTCGACGGGTGGATCTCGGGCCTCGAGCTCGATGCCGACCTGCGCTGGACGCTGATCAGCGGCCTGGCGAAGCTCGGCGACGCCGACGAGGCCGAGATCGACGCCGAACTGGAGCGCGACAACACCAGCCAGGGCCGGGAGCACGCCGCCGGGGCCAAGGCCCTGCGTCCCACCGCCGAGGCCAAGGCCGAGGCGTGGCGCCGCGTCGTCGAGGACGCTTCCACGCCCAACGAGACGCGTCGTCAGATCGCCTCGGGCTTCCAGGTCTCCGGCCAGGCCGAGGTGCTCGCACCGTACGTCGACAAGTACCTCGAGATGGCCGAGACGGTCATCGACGAGATGGGCGTGTGGATCGGCCAGGTCGCGCTGATCAGCCTGTTCCCGCTGCCCAACCCGACGGCGGAGACGCTCGCGAAGGTCGACGCCTGGCTCGCCGGCACCCAAGCGCCCGCCGCGGCGAAGCGCTACGTGCTGGAGGGCCGTGACGACCTCCGCCGCGCGCTCGCCGCCCGGGAGATCAACTGACGCCCTAGAGGGTCACGTCCTCCAGCATCTCGGTCACGAGCGCCGCCACGGGCGAGCGCTCGGACCGGGTCAGGGTGACGTGCGAGAACAGCGGGTGGCCCTTGAGCTTCTCGACGACGGCGACGATGCCGTCGTAGCGGCCCACCCGCAGGTTGTCGCGCTGCGCGACGTCGTGCGTCAGGACGACCTTGGAGTTGGCCCCGATGCGCGAGAGCACCGTCAGCAGCACGTTGCGCTCGAGCGACTGCGCCTCGTCGACGATGACGAACGCGTCGTGCAACGACCGGCCGCGGATGTGCGTCAGCGGCAGCACCTCGAGCATCTGGCGGTCGACGATCTCCTCCACGACGTGCGGTGAGGCGACGGCGCCGAGCGTGTCGAACACGGCCTGACCCCAGGGGCCCATCTTCTCGGACTCGCTGCCGGGCAGGTAGCCCAACTCCTGCCCGCCGACGGCGTACATCGGGCGGAACACGATGACCTTCTGGTGCTGGCGGCGCTCCATGACGGCCTCGAGGCCGGCGCAGATCGCCAGCGCGGACTTGCCGGTGCCGGCGCGACCACCGAGGGAGACGATGCCGATCTCGGGGTCGAGCAGCAGGTCCAGTGCCACCCGCTGCTCGGCGGAGCGCCCGTGGATGCCGAACGCCTCGCGATCGCCGCGGACCAGACGGACCTGCTTGTCGGCCGTCACCCGGCCCAGAGCGCTGCCCTTGTCGGAGAGCAGCACCAGGCCGGTGTGGCAGGGCAGCTCGCGGGCGGGCTCCAGCTCGACGGTGCCCTGCTCGTACAGGTCGTCCAGATCGGCGCTGTCGACGTCCAGCTCGGTCATGCCCGTCCAACCGGTCTCGAGGGCCCACTCGGCCCGGTACTCCTCGGCGGTCAGTCCCACCGCCGACGCCTTGATGCGCATCGGCAGGTCCTTCGAGACCAGCACGACGTCGTTCCCCTCGTTCGCGAGGTTGCGGGCCACCGAGAGGATCCGGGTGTCGCTGTCGCCCTGACGGAAGCCCGAGGGCAGCGAGGACGGGTCGGTGTGGTTCAGCTCGACCCGCAGACTGCCGCCTTCGACCCCGATCGGCATGGGGACGTCGATCGTGCCGTGCTGGACCCGCAGGTCGTCGAGGAAGCGCAGCGCGTTGCGGGCGAAGTACCCGAGCTCGGGATGGTGGCGCTTGGCCTCCAGCTCCGTGATGACGACCACCGGCAGGACGACCTCGTGCTCGCCGAAGCGCTGCATCGCGGCCGGATCGGCCAGCAGGACGCTCGTGTCGAGGACGTAGGTGCGGCGGGGCGGGGTGTTGCTCTTCGTAGCAGCCACGGCTGTCTCCTCGAGAGCCACGCGCGCGCCCGGCGCCCAGCTCTCACTAGTGGAAGTGGGGCTGAGCCTCTCGGTCACCTGAGAGCTCGTGATGGAGCAAGGGCACACCCCGAAAGTACGACCGGAGCAGGCGGTGAATCGGACGCCGCGCCGCGTGTCGCCACGATTGTGCGAACGGTCGGAGGGGTCGATCAGGCGCCGAAGCGGCGCTCGCGCTCGGCGTAGGAGCGCATGGCGCGCAGGAAGTCGACGCGCCGGAACGCGGGCCACAGCGCGTCGCAGAAGTAGAACTCCGAGTGCACGCTCTGCCAGAGCAGGAAGCCGCTCAGTCGCTGCTCGCCCGACGTGCGGATCACGAGGTCGGGGTCCGGCTGGCCCTTCGTGTACAGGTGCTCGGCGATGTCGTCGACCTCGAGCGTCGACGCGACGTCCTCCAGGCTCCGTCCGGACCCCGCCTGCTCCATGAGCAGGGAGCGCATCGCGTCGGTCAGCTCCTGGCGACCTCCGTAGCCCACGCAGATGTTGACCGAGAGGCTCGACTCGGCGCCCACGGTGAGGTCGGCGGCGCGCTTCATCCGCGCCGCGCTCTCGGCCGGGAGCATGTCGAGGTTGCCGATGAGGCGGATGCGGTAGCCCCCGGTGGCGAGGTCCTCGACGAGGCGCTCGATGACGACGAGCAGCGCGGCCAGCTCGTCGGCGGGACGGCGCAGGTTGTCGGTCGACAGCAGCCACAGGGTGACGATCTCGACGCCGAGCTCGTCGCACCAGGCGAGGAACTCGGCGATCTTGTCCGCGCCGGCCTGGTAACCGTGGTCGACGCCGGCGCCCGCACCGCGGGCCCAGCGACGGTTTCCGTCGACGATCGCGCCGACGTGGCGCGGGAGGTGCTCGGGGTCGAGTCCCTTGGCGAGGCGACGCTCGTACACGCCGTAGAGGAGATCGCTGACCGGCATGGCGTCCAGAGTACGCGGCGGCCCCGCGCGATGGGACGACTGTCACGCACTCGTCCGGGTGGCTCCCGACGGCGTGAGGACTACCATGGGCACATGCCGTCCCCGAAGCCCGACACCACCGTCGACGAGGTGGGGGATCGCATTCGCGACACCGTCGAGGAGATGAAGCCTCGCCTTCGCGGATGGCTGCACGCGGCGACTGCACCGCTGGCGCTGATCTCCTTCCTGATCATGCTCGTCTTCGCCGACAGCCTCGCCGCTCGCGCCGGCGCGGCGGTCTTCATGCTCAGCGCCCTGCTGCTGTTCGGCGTGAGCGCCGTCTATCACACCGTGCCGTGGCGCGAGCGCGCCAAGCAGGTCCTGCGGCGACTGGACCACTCGAACATCTTCATCATGATCGCCGGGTCCTACACGCCCTTCTCGCTGCTGCTGCTCAACGAGCGACAGACCATCACGCTGCTCTCGCTGGTGTGGGGCGGCGCGATCCTCGGCGTGCTGTTCAAGGTCTTCTGGCTGTCGGCACCGCGCTGGGTCTACGTGCCCCTCTACCTGGCCCTGGGCTGGGCGGCGCTGATCTACCTGCCCGACTTCATGGCGGCCGCGTCCACGACCGTGTTCGCGATGCTCGTGCTGGGCGGGATCTTCTACACCGTGGGCGCCCTGGTCTACGCGTTCCAGTGGCCGGACCCGAACCCCAGGTGGTTCGGATACCACGAGGTGTTCCACGCCCTGACGATCGCGGCGTTCATCGTCCACTACATCGGCGTCAGCTTCCTCGTGTACCAGTCCTGACCTCGTTCCCTGCGGCGAGGTCCGCGGGATCGGTGACGGGCAGCGCGCACACGAAGTCGCGGCACACGTAGGCGGTGGCGTGCCCGCCGATCGCCTGCCGTCCTTCGAACAGCGGCACGGGCGAGCCCTCGCGCGTCGCGACCACGACGGCGCCCGGCGCCGTCAGGCCGAGCGCGGCCCGGTGCATCGGACCGGCGACCTCGCCGACGACGGCGATCTCGGCGGGCCCGTCGTGCAGCGCCTCAGCGGCGGCGAGGGTCCATCCCGCGAACCGCGGAGCTCCGGTGGCCAGCGCAGCGGCGCACTCGACACAGTCGACCGCGGCGGCTCGCACGTCATGGTCGCCGGTGACCGCGGCCAGGGCGAGCAGCCCGTGCGCGAGGGCCGACGAGCCTGACGGGTTGGCGTTGTCGGACACGTCGCGCGGTCGCACGACCAGTGCCTCGGTGTCGTCGGCCGTGTCGTACCAACCGCCGTCCTCGGCGCGGAAGTGCACCAGCGCGCGGTCGGCCACGTGCCGGGCGCGGTCCAGCCAGCGGGGGTCGTCAGTGGCGCCGAGCACGGCGATGAACGCCTCGATGACCGCGCCATGGTCCTCCAGCACCGCCGCATGCTCGGAGCGGACGCCGCCCAGGGACGTGCGGACGAACCCTGGCTCGACGTGCAGGTCCCACAGCAGCGTCGCTGCCTCGGCGGCCGCGTCGACGAGATCGGGCCGGTCCAGCAGGATGCCGCACTCGGCCAACGCGGTGACGGCGTAGCCGTTCCACGCGGCCACGACCTTGTCGTCGCGGGCCGGGCGGGTGCGCTCGGCCCGTACTTCGAGCAGTCGGGCACGCACGCGCTCCCAGCGCTCGGGGTCGTCGGGGTCCTGCAGCAGCTGCAGGGTCGAGAAGCCGCGCTCGAAGGTGCCTCCACCGGTGACCGAGAGCAACTGGACCGCCCACGCGGCGTCGCTCGTGCCCAGCGCCTTCATCAGCTGGTGCGGGTTCCACACGTAGTACGTGCCCTCGTGACCGTCGCTGTCGGCGTCGAGTGCCGAGGCGAAGCCACCCTGCTCGGTGCGCAGCTCGGTCAGCAGGAAGTCGGCGGTCTCATGACAGATGCGCTCGGCCAGGGCGAGCTGCTCCTCGGAGCCCTCGTGCGCCCGTAGCGCGCGGGCCCAGTGCAGGTACGCGCGCAGCAACAGCGCGTTGTCGTAGAGCATCTTCTCGAAGTGGGGCACCCGCCAGAAGCGGTCGACGCTGTACCGCGCGAAGCCGCCGCTCAACTGGTCGTACATGCCCCCGCGCGCCATCGCCTCGAAGGTGCGGCAGACGATCGACCAGACTTCCTCGTTCCCCGTCCGCGCATGCTGGCGCAGCAGGAACTCAAGCACCATCGACGGCGGGAACTTCGGAGCGTCACCGAAACCACCGGCCTCGGGGTCGCCCTGCTTCACGAGCGTGGCGGCCGCGCGGTCGAGGTCCTCGGACGTGAGCGGCTCGCCGCCGAAGTCGTCGTCCGTGGAGAGGAAGTCCAGCACCTGCCCCGCCGACGACAGGACCTCCTCGCGCCGGTTCTGCCACGCATCGGCCAGCGCCTGCAGGATCTGACTGAAGGCCGGGTGCCCGCCCCGCGGCTCGGGCGGGAAGTACGTGCCGGCGAAGAACGGCTCCCCCGTCGGCGTCAGGACGCACGTCATCGGCCACCCGCCCTGGCCCGTCATCGCCTGGGTGGCCCGCATGTAGACGGCATCGATGTCGGGGCGTTCCTCGCGGTCGACCTTGATGTTCACGAAGTGCTCGTTCATGTAGGCCGCCGTTGCCGGGTCCTCGAACGACTCGTGCGCCATGACGTGGCACCAGTGGCACGCCGCGTATCCGACGCTCAGCAGGATCGGCAGGTCGCGGCGCTCAGCCTCGGCCAGCGCCTCCGGGCTCCACTCCCACCAGTCGACGGGGTTGTCCGCGTGCTGACGCAGGTACGGCGACTGGGACTGGGCGAGTCGATTGGCCATTGGTTCACGCTACCGGGGGTGCCGAACGAGCACTTGCGGAGCGAACGCCCCGGTCAGTCGACGGCGAGCACCTCTTCCTCGAGGTTGACCAGCAACAGGTCCGCCGCGTCCTCGGGGCCGTCGACCGCGAGTTGCTCCACCTCGTAGTCGAAATCGGACGACCGCGTCGGCCGACCGGGCACGCGTTCGTCGGTGTAGATGATCCGCCCCTCGACGAGGTTCGGCGACACGGACACGGCGATCACGTCCTCGATGGTGAGGATGGGACCGCTGTCATCGGCGCGCCGCGCCCCGACGAGCAGGTCGCGCAGCGTCCCGAACTCGGTCGCGAGATTCCTTGTCCCCACGGTCGATCCTCTCCCGTCAGATGGGCACGTGGTGTCGGCGCTCCCACCAGCCGACCCCGAACATGACCAGGCCGGCGAGGGCCCACCCGGCGATGATGTCGATGACGTAGTGCTCCGCGTAGTAGACCAGCGCGAACGCCATGACGAGCGGGTAGATCAGCGCCGTCCAGCGCCACGGGCTGGTGAGGCGGCGGATGGTCCACAGCGCCACGAGCATCGCGATGCCGCCGTGCAGCGAGGGCATGGCGGCGACGGGATTGCCCACCTCGGCCAGGATGACGTGGAAGCCGCCCAGGCCGATGTCGGACCAGCCCCGGCCGGTCAGCCGGGGCAGGCTCTCGGCGATGTAGCCCTCCTTCGACGCCAGCCACGGAGGCGCCATCGGGTACAGCACGTAGACGATCAGGCCCGCCACGTTCATCACCAGGTAGCGGCTCAGCCACGCCGCCCAGTCGACCCGGTTCCGCACCCACAGTACGAGCGCCAGGGTGAGGGCGACCACGAAATGCGTGTAGTAGACGGTCGTGAGGAGGACGTCGTACCAACGCGGCGAGGTCTCTCGGACGCACGGGTCGCCACACAGGGCGTCCTGCAGGTAGGCCGTGGGCAGGTCGTTGCCGCCCGTCAGCCAGCGGTCCACGTGGATCGGCATCGTCCAGTGCACGGTGCCGATCAGCTCGTCGCTCAGCCCGCGACTGTAGAGATAGACCACGAGCACGGCGAACGCCGGCCACCAGTCCTTGACGAAGTCGAGGTGGGCCCGGGCGGGCACGCCCCACCGCCACGCGATGACGGCCAGCCACATCCACGCGAACATCTGGAACGGGTCGGTCGGCACGCCGATGACCACGATCCACGCCACGAGGGCCGCCGCATAGACCGCGATGGCGAGCGGGCGCCAGCGCACCGCCTTCGAGCGGGGCTCGGTCGCCTCGGTGGACTCCTCGGTGGTCACCGGCAACCTCCTCCGTGCGGGACCGGCCGGTCGACGCGGCGGTCGAGCCAGACATCGCGGCCGCACACCTGCGCGATCACACGGTATCGCTCCTGCACGACGTCGATCAGCCGCTGCGCGTCCACGCCCCAGTCGTCGAAGCCACTCCAGTCGACGATCCACGTGGGCGCGTCCGGGCCCTCCAGCACGTCGCTCAACTGGTCCAGATCAGGGTCCAGCGCGCGGACGGGCAGACTCCACAGATAGGGGTAAGGGCTCTCGAGTCCCGCGTTGAACAGGACGTTCGGCTGCCCATAGGTGACGACGCCGGTGTCGCCGGGCTCGGCGACCTTCTCGATGGCGCGGCCCACGGCCTGCTGCTCGCGGCCGTCCCGGCCGGGGTCGGTCAGCGCGTATCCGGTGGACACGATCGTCGCGGCCACGAGTACGACCGCACCGGTACGAGCCCAGCGCCGGGGTACCTGAGCGGCGGCCAGGCCGGCACCGAGCGCGCCGGTCGGGATCAGCGCGATCAGGTAGTGCGCCCAGTAACTGCCGCCCATCAGGGCGAACACCGTGGCTGCGAGCAGCGCGGCGCTCGTCGCCCAGACGACAGGGTCGCGGCGGCGGGCCGCCAGGACCAGGACGGCGGCCGTCAACATGGCCAGCCCGCTGACAAGC
Source organism: Aeromicrobium senzhongii (assembly GCF_014334735.1). Lineage (NCBI taxonomy): Bacteria > Bacillati > Actinomycetota > Actinomycetes > Propionibacteriales > Nocardioidaceae > Aeromicrobium > Aeromicrobium senzhongii. The sequence continues at coordinate 705,820 of NZ_CP060587.1, read as the reverse complement.
CAGGTCGAGACCATGGCGAGAAGGCGCTCAGTCGTGGCACCCGAGGCGGACGCGCGGATCGTCGCACCGGCCTCGAGCCGGAAGGTCACGACGGCATCGAACAACTCGACCGGACCCGCACCCCGGGCGGCCGCGAGCGCCACGGCGGCCGTCAGCGTCACCGCCACTCCCCCGACGACCCCGGCGGCGAGCGCCAGCAGCTGACTCCGGGACCGGCGCCCGCGCCACGCGATCATGACGAGCGCCACGACCACGAAGACCGCCGCGTCCACGGTGGACTGCTTGACCAGGACCGCGAGGGTGGCCGCGGATCCGGCGACGACGGCAGCCTTCCAGCCCGCGCCCCGCCGGACGATGAGGACGGTCGCGAGCAGCGCGGCAGCGGAGAACGGGGCGGCGAGGATCTCGCCGTTGACGCGCGCGGTCCCCAGCCACGGCTGCGAGGCGAGGAGTGCGGCCGCGCCGGCGGCCCAGACACCCGCTCGAGGGCCGGCTGCGACGCGGGCGGCGAGGCCCACCAGCACCACGACGGCCGCGGCGGCAGTGCAGCCGATCAGTCGCAGCGTCGTCAGGTCGCCGGCGGCCTCGAAGATCCACACCAGCACGGGCGGGCGGTCGACCCAGTACCTGCCGTAGAGCTCGTCGCCGTGGCCCCAGCCCGCGCCGACCATGAGGTAGCCCGCCTCGTCGCGTCCGGGAGGAGCCCCGATGAAGGGAAGCTGCAACAACACCGCGAGAACGGCGAAGCCGACGATCGCAAGGCCGGATCGGTCACGCAGGGAACGTCGATCCCGACCACCGGATGCGAGGTCGGAAGGCACTCGAAGACCATAGTCGAGCCATCCCCGCGGCTCGGACCTCAGGACCGCACTCCCCCGCGTGACAGGCGGTAGAGGACGTGCCGGCGCAGCGGGCTGTCCGGCGCCAGGGCGGGGTGGTCGAAGTCGTCCGCAGGGTCACGCGTCATCCCCAAGCGCTCCATCACGGCGCGCGACCGGGCGTTCCCGGCGGCGGTGAACGAGACGATCTCTTCGAGCTCGAGGACGTCGAACCCGTGACGCAAGGCGGCGGTCGCGGCCTCGGTGGCGTAGCCGTGGCCCCAGGCCCAGCGGGCCAGTCGCCAGCCGACCTCGATGGTCGGCTCGCCACGCACGAGCTCGGCGATCGCCCGGGGCACGGGGTTGAGCCCGGTGAAGCCGGCGAACCGGCCGTCCGGGGTCTCGACGGCCCACAGGCCCCAGCCGTGCTCATCGAGACGGGAGGAGATCCGGTCGGCGAGAGCGTCGCTCTCGGAAGCGTCGAGCGGTGCCGGGAAGTGCTCCATGACCCGCGAATCCGCGTTGAGCGCGGCGAACGGCTCGCGATCGACCTGGCTCCAGTGCCGCAGTCTCAACCGCGGGGTGCGCAGGTCCGTCACGGGGTGATCAGGAAGTGGAGTCGTCCTCGGGCTTGCGAGGAGTCTCGTCCTCGCCCTCCCAGGGCTGACGCGCCTTCTTGGCCATCTTGGCGAACGACCACAGCAGCAGCCCGACGATGATGCACAGGCCGAGCACGTACAGGCCCGGCAGCCAGCCGATCGACTGGTTGCCCTTGGGGTCGATCTCCTGGGCGGTGAGAACCGCGAGATCCAGCATGGTCACGGACACAGCCTAGTCCTGCTCGTGGCCGCACCACTGGTCGGCCGGGACGGCCGCCTTGACCTGGTCGACGTGCTCACCGCATCCGCGCCACGTCGTCTTGCCGCACTGCTTGCACGGAACCGGAGAGCACATGGGCCCCATCCTCACTGTCGTTCGACTGCCTACCTGTCGAGACTAGGCGATCGGCCGAAACCCCTGACACGACGGGCGGTGTGTGAGGGCGCGTCCCGTGGGTACCTCGCGACCATGAGCACCAACACCCGCCTCATCGAGACCACCCCGGAGCGAGTGTGGGACGTCCTGGCCGACGGCTGGCTGTACCCGCTGTGGGTCGTGGGCGCCTCACGCATGCGCGACGTCGACGCCGCGTGGCCCGAGGTCGGCGCCAAGCTGCACCACTCGGTGGGCGTGTGGCCGGCTCTGATCGACGACGACACCCTGGTGCTCGAATCCGATCCCGGGCGGTCGCTGAAGCTGCACGCCCGGGCGTGGCCGGCCGGGGCGGCCGAGGTGCTGATCACCCTCGCCCCGCAGGGCGCCGGGACCAACGTGACCATCGTCGAGCAGGCCGTCAGCGGACCGGCCACGATGATCCCGCAGGTCGTCCAGTCGCCGACGCTGCACTGGCGCAACACCGAGACCCTGCGCCGCCTCGCCTTCCTCGCCGAACGGCGCGAGGCTTCCGGAGCGTGACCTCGCGGGCCCGCACGGTCTGCACGCCGCAACTCCGGCGACCGCAGGCCGCCGGCAGCCGTACGGTGGAGAGGACGCCGGGCGCCGCGCTCGCGTCCTGGCAGGAGGCCCCCTCGTGACGACTTTCGACGCCATCGTGATCGGCGCCGGACCGAACGGACTCGTGGCGGCGAACCACCTCGTCGACGCGGGGTGGTCGGTCCTCGTCCTGGAGGAGCAGCCCACGGTGGGCGGGGCGGTGCGCAGCGACACCGACGTCCATCCCGGCTTCGTGCACGACACCTTCAGCACCTTCTATCCCCTGGCCGCTGCCTCACGCACGATCCAGCGCCTCGGACTCGAGCAGTACGGGCTGGTGTGGCGCCATGCACCGGCCGTCCTGGGCCACCCGTTCGCCGACGGCCAGTGGGCTCTGCAGCACCGCGATCGTGAGATCACGGCCACGTTGATGGATCGCCAGCACGCGGGCGACGGGGAGGCCTGGCTCGAACTGTGCCGTACGTGGGACGAGATCGGCGACGCCCTCATCACCGGGCTGTTGACGCCGTTCCCGCCGGTGCGCGGCGGGCTGTCACTCCTGCGCCACCTGCCGAAGGCGGGTGGTCTCGACCTCGTCAAGATGCTGCTCAGCCCCGTCGTCGACATCGCCGACACGCGGTTTCGCGGACCGGCACCGGGGATCCTGCTGGCCGGCAATGCCGGGCACGCCGACATCCCGCTGGACTCCCCCGGCTCCGGGTTGATGGGCCTGATGATGACGATGATGGGCCAGACCGTCGGGTTCCCGGTGCCCGAGGGCGGCGCCGGGAAGTTCGCGGAGGCCTTGGCCGCACGGTTCCAGGCGCGCGGTGGACGAATCGAGACCTCCAGCCGAGTCGCGCACATCGACGTGTCGGGCGGGCGCGCGAGCGGGGTCCGCACGGCCGACGGCACTCCCTACGCAGCACGCCGCGCGGTCGTGGCCGACGTCGTGGCCCCGGCGCTGTACAGGGCCCTGCTGGACCCGGCGGACGTCCCGGCCAAGGTGCACGAGCGGATGCGGCACTTCCGCCTCGACCCCGGCACCGTGAAGGTCGACTGGGCGCTCGACGGACCGATCCCGTGGGCCTCACCGCCGCCCTACGCGCCCGGGACGTTCCACGTCGCCGACTCCCGCCATGAGATGAACCAGGCCCTGCAGCAGGTCCACGACGGCTACGTGCCCGCCACGCCGTTCCTGCTGGCCGGTCAGATGACCACGACCGACCCGACCCGCTCGCCCGCGGGGACCGAGTCGGTGTGGGCGTACACGCACGTCCCGCAGCAGACGGTCGCCGATGCGGGCGACGGCACGATCCGGGGCACGTGGGACCGCGACGACGCCGAGCGATTCGCGGACCGCATGCAGGACCGGATCGAGCGGCTCGCCCCGGGCTTCGGCTCGCGGATCCTGGCGCGCCGCGTGCTGGGCCCGCATGAGCTGCAGGCCCGGAACGCCAACCTCGTCGGTGGCGCCATCAACGGCGGCACCGCCGCGATCGACCAGCAGCTGTTCTTCCGCCCGATCCCCGGGCTGGGACGCGCCGAGACCCCGATCCCCGGGCTCTTCCTGGGGTCGGCGTCGGCTCATCCCGGCGGAGGCGTGCACGGCGCGCCGGGCATGAACGCCGCGCGGGCGGCCCTGGCCCACGGCCGGATCGACCAGGTGGTCTCGCCGGTGCGCGGCTGGGCGCGCTCGGTGAGGGCCCGGCGGGGCTGAGCCCCGCCGGACTCAGCGCAGACCGGCGAAGAGGTCGTCCTCGGGCAGCTCGGTGTCGACGAAGGTCTTCACCAGCTCCCAGTCCTCGGTGGGCCACGCCTCGGCCTGGACCTGGGGCGGCACGGCGAACCAGAACCCGTTGGGGTCGATCTGGGTCGCGTGCGCGATCAGGGCGCGGTCGCGGACCTCGAAGTAGTCGGCGCACGGCACGCGGGTGGTCATGCGCTTCTCGTGCTCGGGGTCGATCTCGCGGGTCTCGAGCCAGTCCTTGTAGGGCGACTCGAGGCCGTGCCGCTCCATCGCCGCGTTGATCGCCTCGATGCGCGCCCGCGACCAGCCGTGGTGGTAGTAGAGCTTCTTGACCTGCCACGGCTCGCCCAGCTCGGGGTAGCGCTCGGGATCGGCGGCGGCCTCGAACGCGTACACGCTGACCTCGTGGCACTTGACGTGATCGGGGTGCGGGTAGCCGCCGTTCTCGTCGTACGTCGTCAGGACGTGCGGGCGGAAGGAGCGGATCAGCCGGACGAGGGGCGCGGCGGCCTCCTCGATCGGCACGAGGGCGAAGCAGCCCTCGGGCAGCGGTGGCTTGGGGTTGCCCTCCGGCCAGCCCGAGTCGACGAAGCCCAGCCAGTCCTGGGTGACGCCCAGGATCTCGCGGGCCTTGTCCATCTCCTCGCGACGGATCTCGGCGATGAGCTCGGGGTTCTCGAGGATCCCCGGGTGCTCGAAGGCGGGGTTCAGGATCGACCCCCGTTCGCCGCCGGTGCAGGTGACGACGTGCACGTCGACCCCCTCGGCCACGTACTTGGCGGTGGACGCCGCACCCTTGCTCGACTCGTCGTCAGGATGGGCGTGCACGTGCATCAGGCGCAGTTTGGTGTCTGCCTCGTTCTCGACCACGTGCCCCAGTCTTTCACGCCCCTGAGACACTGGAAGGCGTGACCGATCTCGACGCGCGCTACGGACGCCATCGCCGCACGACCCCGCGATGGCTGTGGCCCCTCGTCGCCGCCCTCGGCGTCACGGTGGGCATCGCCTGGGCCGCTTGGGCCTCGTGGACCGACGTGCCGGTGTTCCAGGCCCGCGTCCACTCCTACGAGGTCATCGACGCGCAGCGCACCCAGGTCGACCTGGAGATCTTCCGCGACGAGCCCGTGGCACTGACCTGCCGGGTGTTCGCCCAGGCCCAGGACAAGGTCGTCGTCGGTGAGAAGAACGTCGAGGTGCCGGCCTCGTCGCAGAGTCCCGTGCGCGTCGTCTCGGAGATCCGCACCGAGCGCCGTGCGGTCACCGCGGTTTTGGACTCCTGCGAACCTTCGTGATGCTGTAGACTCGACGTTTCACCCCGGGAGGTCCCGGGGTGTCGCACGTAGTGAGGAGAACAGCCATGTCGACCGAGACCGAGACCATCTGGGTGACCCAGGAGGCCTACGACCGACTCGTCGCCGAGCTCAACCGCCTCAAGAACGAGGTTCTTCCCGACATCACGCAGAAGATCGCCAATGCCCGCGAAGAGGGCGACCTGCGCGAGAACGGCGGGTACCACGCCGCTCGCGAGGAGCAGGGCAAGACCGACGCGCAGATCCGTCAGCTCGAGGACCGGCTGCGCCGCGCCGAGGTCGGCGACGCGCCGGCCGACGACGGCAAGGTCGAGGCGGGTATGAAGGTCACCATCCGCTTCCAGGGCGACACCGACACCGAGACGTTCCTGCTGGGCTCGCGTGAGCTGCTGAGCATGGACTCCAGCGTCGATCTGGACATCTACTCGCCCACGTCGCCGCTCGGTGCGGCCATCATGGGCACCTTCGCCGGCGACACGGTCTCCTACGAGGCCCCCAACGGCAAGACCCTCACCGTCGAGATCGTCGAGGCCAAGCCCTTCTGATCCGTCGGGACCGTCGGTTTACCACGGTCCCGTGGTAATTCGCCGCCTCCCCAGGGAAGTTTCCCTGGGGAGGCGCTGGTTTACCACGGGACCGTGGTAAACCGTCACGCTCAGCTGGGGTCGTAGCCCAGCTCGGTCAGGCGGCGCCAGACCTCTTCGCGGTGGGCGTTGCCGCGGGTCGCGACCTGCAGCGCCACCTCGACCTCGCGCACGCCCAGGGCCTCCGAGCCGCGATCGTGGTTGACGTTGAGGATGTTCACGTCCATCTGGGCCAGCTCGGTCAGCAGCCGCATCAACTCGCCGGGGCGGTCCGAGATGCGCACGCGGAACATCAGGAACCGGCCGCCGGAGGCCAGGCCGTGCCGGATCACCTCGAGCAGGAGCAAGGCGTCGATGTTGCCGCCCGAGAGCACCGGGACCACGGGGCCGTCGAAGCGGTCCGGGTACTCCAGCAGCGCCGCCACTCCCACCGATCCCGCCGGCTCGGCGAGCAGCTTGGCGCGCTCGAGCAGTCCGATCAGCGCCTGACTCATCGACTCCTCGGAGACCGTGACGACGCCGTCCAGGTGCTCGCGGATCAACCCGAACGGCACTGCGCCCGGTCGTGAGACCGCGATCCCGTCGGCCATCGTCGACCCGAGGTCGGCCTCGACGGGGATCCCCTCGGCGAGCGATCCGGGATAGGCCGCCGCGGCCTCGGCCTGCACGCCGACGACGGTGATGTCGGGGCGCTCGGACTTGAGCAGGGCGATGCCGGCTGCCAGTCCCCCGCCGCCCAAGGGGACGAGGATGGTCGACACCTCCGGGAGTTGCTCGACGATCTCGAGTCCCACGGTCGCCTGCCCGGCGATGATGTCCGGGTGGTCGAAGGGGTGGATCAAGGTGGCGCCGGTCTCCTCGGCGAACTCGGCGGCGGCCACGAGCGCCTCGGTGACGCCGAGCCCGTGGAACCGGACCTCCGCGCCGTACCCGAGGGTGGCCTGGACCTTCGGCAGGGCAGCGCCGTGCGGCATGAAGATCGTGGCGCGGGCACCGAGCTTGGCGGCGGCGAGGGCGACGCCCTGCGCATGGTTGCCGGCGCTGGCCGCGACGACCCCCCGGGCACGCTCCTGGTCGGACAGCCGCGCGATGCGTGTGTAGGCGCCGCGGATCTTGAACGACCCAGCGCGCTGCAGGTTCTCGCACTTGAGCCGGACGTCGCGACCGGTCAGCTCGTGCAGCCACCTCGAGTGCGTGAGCGGCGTGACTTCACTGACGCCCTGGAGGGTTTGCCTTGCCGCGCGCGCATCGTCGAGGTCCACGCGTCCAGCCTAGGCCGGTGCCGCGGGTGGGCTCCCGAGGTCCCGTGACTCCTCGCCGAGTGGTCCATCGGTGTCCGGTGGATCGCCCGCCGCCAGGTGCCGCACGATCGTGTTGACGCACGCCGCGAGGGGCACTGCGAGCAGGGCACCGACGATGCCGCCGGCGACCAGCCCTGTCGCGATCACGAGCAGGATGGCGAGCGGATGGAGAGCGACGATGTGGCCCATCAGGAAGGGCTGCAGGACGTGTGCCTCGATTTGTTGCACCGCGATGACGCCCGCCAGCATCACCAACGCCGTGACCGGACCCTGGGCGACGAGGGCCACCAGAACCGCCACCAGGCCCGAAAGGGTGGCACCGATGATCGGGATGAAGGCACCCAGGAACACCAGGACGCCGATCGCCGCCGCGAGGGGAACCTGCAGGATCAGGGCGACGCCCGCGATGCCGACGGCGTCCGCCAGGGCGACGAGGACGGTGGCGCGCACGAACGCGGTGAGCGACCCCCACGCCGCGCGGCCCGAGGAGTGCACGCGCTCACGGGCGACCCGTGGGAACAACCGCACGATCCAGCCCCAGATGCGAGCTCCCTCATAGAGGAAGAAGAACAGGGTGAAGAACGTGACCAGGAAGCCAGCCACGAAGTGGCCGATCTGGACGCCGACTTCGGTGGCTTGCGAGAAGATGGCGGAGTCACTGCTGGAGATCGCCTTCTCGAGTCGGTCGATCCAGCTGTCGAGCTGACGGTCGGAGAGATCGAGCGGCCCGGTGCGCGCCCAGTTCTGCACCTGGTCGATCCCCTGGATGACGCTGTCGCGCAGGTCGTCGAACTGCGTCGACAACTGCTGTCCCACCACGCCGATCAGGCCGATCACCGTGAGCAGCAGCCCCAGGACGACCGTCAGGGCCGCAGCGAGCCGGGGCACCCCGTGACGGGCGAGCCAGTCGACCGCTCCGACCGTGAGAGCCGCGAGCAGTGCGGCGATGGCGATCGGGACGGTGACCTCGGAGAAGTAGCCGAGCACCCGGATGAGCAGGTAGCCGGCGGCTCCGATGAGCACGAGGCGCCAGGCCCACGCCGCAGCGATCTCCACTCCGATGGGGATCGCGTACCGGCCGGCCCCCCGGGATTCGCTGCTCACTCTCTGAGGCTACGGGAACATGCCGACATCGCGCGGCGTTGATGTTGGCATGCGATTCGGATTCGACAAGACGACGCTTCCCACGCCCGAGACCGCGCTCCCGGGCCGCGACACCCGCCCCTTCGAGGTCGGGGATCGGCACCTCGTGACCGGCAACCCCATCGAGACCGACGGCCCCGAGGGCTTCGGGATCGCCGTGTTCGGCCTCGGGTGCTTCTGGGGCGAGGAGAAGACGTTCTGGGAGCAGCCCGGCGTCTGGTCCACCTCCGTCGGCTATGCCGGCGGCGTCACCCCGAACCCGACGTACGAGGAGGTGTGCACGGGCCGTACCGGTCACGCCGAGGTCGTGCGCGTCATCTTCGATCCCTCGGTCATCAGCTACGCCGACCTGTTGAAGGTGTTCTGGGAGAACCACGATCCGACGCAGGGCATGCGCCAGGGCAACGACCGCGGCTCGAACTACCGGTCCGTCATCTTGACCACGACGCCCGAGCAGCAGGCCGAGGCCGAGGCGTCCCGCGAGGCCTACCAGCAGCAGATGACCGCCCACGGGTACGGCCAGATCACGACGCAGATCCGCCCCCTCGACGCGTACTACTACGCCGAGGAGGCGCACCAGCAGTACCTCGTCAAGAACCCGTTCGGGTACTGCCCGCTGCACGCGACCGGCGTCTCCTACGCCTGATCGCATGAGCTGGAGTCGCGCCGAGCTGGAGTCCTTCGCCGGACGCACGATCCCGGACCTGATGCCGGACGACCTGCGGCTGCTGTTCGTCGGGATCAACCCCGGCCTGGTCAGCGCCGCGACGGGCCTGCACTTCGCCCGGCGCGGCAACCGGTTCTACCCGGCGCTGGTGCGCGCCGGGCTGGTCGACACCGACGACCCGGCCCTGGCGGCCGAGCAGCTGCGTGACCGCGGCGTGGGGATCACCAATCTCGTCGCCCGAGCATCCGCCCGGGCCGACGAGCTGGACCCGTCCGAGCTGGTGGAGGGCCGCGCCCGCTTGGTCGAGCTCGTCACCGAGCACCGACCGCGCGTCGTCGCGGTCGCGGGCATCACGTCCTTTCGCACCGCGTTCGGCCACCGCGCCGCCCGCCCGGGCCGGCAACCCGACGACCTCGCCGGGGCCCAGGTCTGGGTCGTGCCCAACCCCAGCGGACTGAACGCGCACGAGAACGTGGAGTCGCTGGCGCGGGCCTATCGCGAGGTGGCGCAAGCCGCGGGCCTGCTCCCCGCGTGACGGTCGTGCCTGGGGTGAGCCCATGGTCCAACAACTCAGCCTGACCAGCCTCGGTGTGGCCGACCTGGATCGCGCCCGGTCGTTCTACGAGGACGGTCTCGGCTTCGTCAAGGACAATGACGAGGTCGACGCGGTGATCGCGCAGGCGAGGTTGGCTGGGGCCACCGTGCTCAAGCCGGCCGCACGACGCTGCGGTGAGCGTGAACTCGCGCTAGTGCGCGACGGGGCAGCCCGACGGCGCCTCGGCGGGTCCGGTGTCGGCGGCCGGCGCCTGCGCAGCAGCCACCGTGGGCGTGCGCGGCGTCAACGTGACGTGGAAGTCCTTCGGCACGATCGTCAGCCGCTCCTCGATGCGCAGCTCGTAGTCCGGGTCTCCCGTGATGTCGAAGCGATGCAGAATCCGCGCCAACACCAAGATCGCCTCGTGGATCGCGAACTGGCGGCCGATGCAGGCCCGCTCCCCCGTGCCGAACGGCTTGTAGATGTTCTTCATCCGCCCGCGCGAGTTCTCGGGCAGGAACCGATCCGGATCGAAGTCCTCGGCCGTCGGACCCCAGGCCTTCGGATCGCGGTGCGTCATCGGCAGGATGATCATCGCCCAGTCATCCGGCGTCATCACGACCTCATGCTCGGTTCCCGCTCCGACGGTCGTCGTCTCGCGCGGAGACCGGGCGAACGCCGGGGCGGTGGGCCACAGCCGCAGGGTCTCGTCGAGGCAGCGCCGCAGGTAGCGCAGGCGCGGGATCTGCTCGAAGGTCGGCTCGGTGTCGGGGTCCGGCCCCAGCAGGTCGTCGACCTCGGCGTGGGCCTTCGCGAGGATCTCGGGGTTCCGCGACAGGTAGTACAGCGCGAAGCTCAAGGCACCCGACGTCGTCTCGTGACCCGCCACCAGGAACGTGAGGATCTGCTCGCGGATGTTGCGGTCGTCGAGCTTCACACCGGTCTCGGGATGGGCCTCGTAGAGCATCCGGTCGAGCAGGTCGTCGTGCCGCTCACCGCTCTCGCGGCGCTCCCCCACCATCGTGTCGACGAGATCGTCGAGATACGCGCGCTGATCGGCGTTCCGCTCGTCGATGCGCCGAGCGATCCTGCCGCCCCCGGGCACCGCGTCGAGCGCACCCTTCTGCATCCCCGTCATGAGCGCCATCACCATCGCGTCGACGAACGGGTGACGCTCGCTGGAGGTGAACGATCCGAAGTCGCGGCTGAAGGCGCAGCGGCTGATCGTCTCGAGCGTCAACCGGGTCATGTCGGCGGTCACGTCGATCGGCCCGCCCTGGCTGTCCCACACCCCGAACATCTCGGCCGCCGTCTCGAGCATCGTGTCGTGGTAGCCGCGCATCGCAGCCTTCGCGAAGGCCGGCATGAGCACGCCGTGGGCCGTGTGCCAGTTCTGCTCGCCCTCGAGCGCCGTGAACAAGCCGTCGCCGACGAAGTCGCGCAACTGCGCCACCGCGGGCGCCAGGACCTTGTAGAAGCGCGACTCGTCGCACAACTCGGCGGCCAGCGCGGCGTCGGAGACGAACACGTACTTCTGGTTGAAGACGCGCACCTCGAAGATCGGACCGAGGGACCCACCGATCGTCATGACGTTCTTGATCGGAGTGTCGGTGTTCATCCGCATCGCGTCGTAGGCGATGGGGCGACGCCCGGGCGGATGGGGGAACTTGTGCCCGCTCCAGCTGTTCCGCACGGTCAACAAGCTCACAATCCGGCCTTTCCTGCGAGGCGCCCCACGAGGCGCTGGTAGTGCGGCCCGGCCACCCGGGCAACCAGGTCGATCACCCGCGCGTCCGCGCCGATGAGCACCCTCGTCCTGCCCTTCTGGACGCCGTCGAGGATCACCTCGGCGGCCCGGGCGGGGCTGGTGCGGGCGATCCGGTCGAAGGTCGTCGCCAGTCCGTCGTGGTCGAGCCCGTCGACCTGGCCGGCGTTGCGCGCGACGTTGGTCTTGATCCCGCCGGGGTGCACGCACGTCACCTTCACCGGACGGCCGCGCGACGCCATCTCCATGCTCAGCGCCTCGGTGAAGCCGCGGACGGCGAACTTGGCGGCGTTGTACGCGCCCTGCGTGGGCACCGAGATGATGCCGAAGACGCTCGAGATGTTGACGACGTGACCATCACCCGAGGCGATCAGGTGGGGCAGGAATGCCTTCGTCCCGTTCACCACACCCCAGTAGTCGACGTCCATGACCCGCTCGAGGTGCTTGAAGTCCGTCGCCTCGATGTCGCCGGTGAACGCGATGCCCGCGTTGTTGTAGATCTGGTGGACGGCGCCGAAATGATCGGCGACCTCGGCGGCGTAGGCCAGCACCCGCTCACGCTCGGTGACGTCGAGGTGGTCCGACCGCACCTCACCGCCCGCCGCGCGGATCAGTTGCTCGGTCTCGGCCAGGCCTGCGGCGTCGACGTCGCAGATGGCGACCCGCGCCCCGCGGCCCACCAGCTCCAGCGCGAGTGCACGACCGATCCCCGAACCCGCACCCGTGACGACGGCGATCTTCTGTGTGAAGTACGTCATACCCACCTCCGAATACCGAGAGTATCTGAAAGTGGGGCGAATGCGCGCACCTCCCCCGTGTTCAGTCGCGCCGGGTGCGCGGAGTCAGCCGCACACGCGGCAGCGGCGGAGCCGGGATGACGACTCCGTCGTGTCCCTCGACCCGACCGAAGCGTGGATCGAGCGCCTGCCACTGCTCGCGCGCGGCCACGACCTCCTCGTGCGTGCGCCCGATGAAGTTCCACCACATGACGATCTCCTCCTCGAACGGCTCACCGCCGAGGAGCATCACCAGGGTGGGGCGCTCGACCTCGATCGCCAGCGCGGCCCGGCCGGGCGCCAGATAGTGCAGGGCCCGCTGCGCGACCGGCTGCCCCGCGACGGTCGCGTCACCGTCGACGGCCAGCACGCCGTACTCGAAGGCAGAGTCCAGCTCGAACACGTGCCGCCCCGGCTGCAGTCGCAGCTCGACCCCCACGAGCGGGGTGTGCACCGTGGCCCGGGACTCGCCGCCACCGAACCGGCCGACGAGGACGACCCCCTCCCAACCGTCCCCACCCACGCGCGGGAGGTCCGGATGGTGCTCGAAGTCCGCCGGACCGTGCCGGCGATGCTCGGGCAGCGCGACCCAGAGCTGGATGCCATGCATCGGACCCGGGTCGCTGAACTCGGAGTGGGACACCCCGTCGCCCGAGGTCATGAGGTTCAGCTCGCCGGGGCGCAGCACGACGTCGCTGCCGAGGCTGTCGCGGTGCCGGATCGATCCCTCGAGCGGCCACGTGACCGTCTGCAGTCCGGTGTGCGGATGCGGCAGGACCTCCACCATCGGCGCCCCGGTCGGGCCGAAGTGGTCGACGAAGCACCAGGCGCCGATCGTCGGCAGCGGACGGCTCGGCAGAGTGCGGTGGACCCGGAGACCGCGCAGACCGCCGAGCGGGACGTCCCGCGGCTCGATCGTGCGGTCGGTGATCATCAGCCGACCAGCGTCGATCGGAGGCGGTCGACCGTCTCGGGGCGGCCGCCCCACTGCTGGAACCAGCCGAAGGCGCCGCCGGGGTGCTCGTCCCACGTGTCCAGGACGCCCGTGATGGCCTCGACCGGGGTCGCAAGGTACTGGTTGGGCAGCGTGGCGCGGCGCGGGCCGAAGAGGCGGCGGAACCGCGACTCGATCTGCTCCTCGTGCTGCGCCGTGACCAGGTAGTCGTCGACGATGTCCTCGCGCTTGGCACCCAGCAGGGCCAGGACCATCGCGATGGAAACACCCGTGCGATCCTTGCCCGCCGCGCAGTGCACGAGCGTGGTGCCCGGTGCCGTCGCGACGGCATCGACGACGTCGACGAGGTGGTCGGCGGTGGTGCGCAGCATCAGTTGGTACAGCTCGGCCAGGCTCTCGGGCGGGGCGACGCCGGGTCGCAGCGCGCTCAGCAACGGGAAGTTCAGGACCGTCACTCCCGACCCCGACAGCGGATGCTCGGGCTCGATCTCGGCCGCCGATCGCAGGTCGATGACGACCGACGGCGGCCAGACGATCTCCGGCGGCGCGGTGTCGTCTGCGAGGGGCAGGGCGCTGCGCAGCAGTCGCCCGGGCTGCACGGAGCCGCCCTCGACGGGCATCCCGCCGAGGTCGCGCAGATTCGGGACGGTCTCGTTCACGTCCCCATCCTAGGAACCCCGGGCCCACGTCTGGCGCACCTTCTTACACTGGTGGGGTGACCAGCCCCGCGCGAACGACGGCCAAGGCTGCCGTGCGGACCGCGGGAGTCAGCGTCGGCACATACGTCGTCCTCATCGCCCAGGCCCTCCTCGCACGCCGTCGGATCGGCACGACCACGGATCGCCCGCCCTCGGGCAACGGTCTCTACGGCCACGACCTCGACGGCGATCCCCTCCGTTGCCTCCTGCTGGGCGACTCGACCATGGTCGGCTACGGGATGAAGTCGGTCGACAACACGCCCTCGGCGCTCGTGGGCATCGGGCTCTCGCACATCCTGGGCGTGCCGGTCCAGATCCACAACGAGTCGTTCGTCGGTGCTCGCTCAAGCGACCTCCAGGGCCAGATCGACGCCGCGGTCGACCTGAAGCCGCAGCTGGCGATCATCCTGGTCGGCGCCAACGACATCACCCACCAGGTGCCCGCCAAGCGCTCCGCCCGCCGACTCGGCGCCGCGGTCCGGCGACTACGCGCCATGGGCTCGGAGGTGATCGTCGGGTCCGTCCCGGACTTCGGCACGATCAAGCCGCTGCCCGTCCCGCTGCGCACGGTGTGCCGGTACTGGAGCCGCCACCTGGCCCGACGCCAGACGGTCGCCGCCGTCGAGGCGGGCGCGCGCGTCGTGTCGCTCTCGGATGTGCTGGAGCCGCTGCTGCTGCTCAAGGCCGATGCGCTCTTCGGTGACGACCGCTTCCACCCGAGCGCCCACGGCTACGCGACCGTGGCCAACTTCCTCGTGGACGCCGCCGTCACCCAGTGGCGGTCCAGCGTCGTCCGCCCGCACGAGGAGGCGCCGCTCGAGCAGATGACGCTCGAGGAGGCCGCCGAGTGGGCCGTCGACCACGGTGGCACCCAAGTCGCGCCCGCGCCGCGCGGTCGCCGCTGGGCGGCCGTCCTGCGCTGGCGCCGCTGACCGGCTCAGGTCCCGGACACGACGAAGGCCCGCCACCGTGAGGTGACGGGCCTTCGTTCGGAGAGGATCAGTTGTCTCCGCGCAAGATGGCGAGGACACGCAGGATCTCGAGGTACAGCCACACGAGGGTGACGGTCAGGCCGAAGGCCGCGCGCCAGGACTCGCGCTCGGGCAGACCGGCCGCGACGCCGCGCTCGACGAAGTCGAAGTCCATGATCAGGCACAGGACCGCCAGACCGATCGCGAACAGCGAGACCAGGAGGCCCAGGAGGCCGAAGCTGCGCAGACCGCCCTGGTCGAGGACGCCGAAGATGCTCAGCAGGAAGTTCACGAGCATGACGCCCGCAAACGCGAACAGCGAGATCGTGACGACCTTGCGGAACTTGTCGGTCACGCGGATGTTGAAGAACTTGTACGCCGCCAGGGTCGCACCGGCCGCGACGAACGTGCCGAGCACGGCTTGGAAGACGATGGTCGAGTCGCCGACCCACGTCGAGACGATCTTGGAGAAGGCGCCGACGAAGACGCCCTCGGCTGCGGCGTAGGCCAGGACCAGCGCCGGGCTGATGACCTTCTTGAAGGAGTTCACCATCGCCAGCACGAAGCCGACGATCATGCCGCCCATGGCGAACATCCACGCGGTGTTGACCGCGGACTGGTCGACCGTGCCGAGCTGGTCGTCGAAGACCTTGCCGATGGTGAACCAGGCGATCGCGGCGAACAGCACGACCGTGCCGACCGTGATCGCGGTCTTCTCGACGACGGTGTCCAGGGTCATCCGCCCCGGCGAGGAGGGAGCCTGCAGCCCGGGTCCGGATGCGCCGCGTCCGTCACCGCCGGACAGGTCGATCTTCCACTGCGACGGATCTGCGTACTGCGTGGTGCCGCGGCCGTTGAACTCCGCGTTCTTCGCAAAGACGGGGTTGCTGCTCCTCATGGTCTCCTCCGGAGAATGTGGCCCCGCGCGCCGGTGGTGGCGGGGTCGGTGTGTTCACCTTATACAACGCCGCCACCGCCGGGTTTCTTCCGCTCAGCGCGGCGCCTTCGCGTCCTTCGCGTCCTTCGCCACCTCGGCGTCCTGCTGCACGGCCGAGAACAGCGCCGGCACCTTCAGGAACGGCGCGGGGCGGTCCTGCGGGACGGCGCCCTCGATGGGCTTCGTCGGGTCGTCGTAGGAGGACTCGGCCATCGTCATGGGGAAGACGTTCCACGCCTGCGCCCCCGTCTCGAGGACGGTCGGCACCCACGCGCCCGGTGTGGTGCACTCGCCGGTCTCGGCGTCCTTGGCCAGGCAGCCGTTGCCGCCGGGCACCGAGGTGGTCAGGGGCTTGCCGTCCTGGTCGAACAGCTGCACACCGGTGAGGGCCCGTCCCCGCGCGTCGTAGGCGAAGATGTTCGTCACCTCGTTGCCGTTGAGGTACACCCCCGTGCCGTCGCCGTCATCGTCGTAGACGCCGCCCTCGTAGTCGTAGGCCGAGTCGGCCCTGTCCCACGCGTTGCCGAGGTCCGCATGGGTCGGCACCTGGGGAAGGGCGAAGATCAAGGTCACGACCGCAATGACGTTGCCGGCCCCGATGAGGAGCCTGGCCCACGTGGGCCAGGTGCGCTGGCCGAGGAACACGCTGCCCGCGATCAGCACGAGCAGCAGCGCCCACTGGACGAGGTCCGCCGGGAGCAGATCGCCCTCGAAGCCGAAGAACGCCCCGAAGCACTGGAAGGCGGCCCAGGCGCGCGCGATCCACCACGCGGGCCGCAGCGTGGCCAGGAAGTCCAGGGCCGCCGCCGTCGCCGGGTTGGCGCGCAGGCTGCGGCGCAGGTCGGCGCCGATGCCGGCGACCTGGGCGCCGATCGAGGCGATGCGTCCGCGCCGGGGCTCCGGCGTCGGAAGGCCGGCCGCTCCCCGCAGCTCGGCTGCGTAGGAGACCGGATCGGGCAGCTCGCGGGCCAGGTCCTCGGCGTACGCCTCGGCCAGGTCGGCCTCCAGGCCCTCGGTCAGCTCGTCGACCTCGTCGGCGGGCAGGTCGGCGAGGGCCGCTCGGACCTCCGCGGCGAACGCGGTGATCTGGGCGGGCAGGACGGGGGTGGCGTTCATGCGGCGTTCCCTTCGAGCAGGCGGTTCATCGTGTGGGCGAACTCCGCCCAGGTCTTGCGCTGGGTGGTGAGCATCGCCCGCCCCTGGGGGGTGATGCCGTAGTACTTGCGGTGCGGCCCCTCCTCGCTGGGGACGACGTACGAGGTCAGGGCGCCGGCCGAGTAGAGCCGGCGCAGCGTGCCGTACACCGAGGCGTCCCCGACCTCCTCGAGTCCGGCCGTGCGCAACCGGCGCACGACGTCGTAGCCGTAGCCGTCCTCGCCCTCGACGACGGCCAGCACGGCCACGTCGAGCACTCCCTTGAGCAATTGGGTCGCATCCATGGACCAGACAGTACCACGCAGTCCGCATTAGTGCGGACGAAACAGCACCGCTCGGGGCGTGTCGTGGCCTGCGGGCCTAGCCGCGGCCGAGGCGCGAGGAGGCCAGCAGCGACTCGGGCAGCGCTCCCCCGGTGGCCGCCGCAGCGAGGGCCTCGCCCAACGCAGGCGCCTGCTTGAACAGGTTGTTGCCGGCGACCAGCGAGACTCCGTTGTGCTGCCACACACCGACACCGTCCTCGCCCCACGGCAGTGAGGTGACCCAGCAGTGGATGTGTGCGACCGGCGTCGGATCGAGGCCGGGCAGGGCGCGGCGCACGTACGCGACCGCGCGGTCGGCCAGGGCGTCGAGCACCTCGGGATCGACCGACGAGCCGTCGTCGTTGACCTGCACCTCCTCGGCGATGCCCACGCCGTAGCGGGTCCGGTCGGCGCTGGCGGCGGCGTAGACCCGCGGCTCGCCGAAGGCACCGCTCATGTCCTGCAGCGTGGCCAGGGTGGCCGGCGGCTCGCCGTCGACCGCGAACGTCACCCGCACCTGGGCGGAGTTGCGCACGGGCAGCGACAACCCGAGCCCGTGGGCGATCGCCGCCGTCCCTCGGCCCGCGGCGACGACCACGTGGTCGTGCTCGGTGCGGCCGGTGCCCGTGCGGACCTCGACCGTGCCGCTGGCGGTCGGCCGGACCGTGAGGACGTGGTCCTGGACGATCGCGTCGCCGAGCCGAGCCGAGATCCGCTCGACCGCGCCGGCAGCGTTGATCGAGCCACCGCCGGCGTCGATCATCGCCGGACCGTCGTAGTGGGCCAGCAACGGCAGGCGCTCGGCCAGCTCGGCGGCGTCGATGCGTCGCGCCTCGAGGCCGTCGACCTGCGCCAGTGCGGCCAGCTTGTCGTCGACGTCGGGGCCGAGCGCCACGGCGCCGCCGGTGGACACCAGCTCGAGACCGAGCTCATCGCCCCACTCGCGGTACAGGCGACGCGACCGCGTCGTGAACGCGGTCAGCCGCGGGTCCAGGTGCGCATGGCGGAAGATCCGCGAGTCGCCCGCCGACTGGCCGCCGCCCGGACGACCGGTCTCGTAGACCGTGACGGACGCCCCCGCCCGTTGCAGGGAGTAGGCCGTGGCCAATCCGACGATTCCCGCTCCGACGACTGCCACGTTCGTACCCACTGCCATGGGCCCAGCCTAGGGCGCCGCGGACGGCTCAGGCGTCGACGTCCACCATGTGGTGCACGAGGTCGTGCAGCCCGTAACGGGTCAGCGACTCGGCCGTGAACGCCGAGCCGTTCGACCGCAGGCCGGGCCGCGTCCAGTCGGTCACGAGCGCGATCTCGGCCGCGAACGCGTCGGCGGCGGGGCCCAGCTCCGCGGCCACCGCCACGGGATCCTGGGCCGCGTATCCGGTCTGCGCCGCGGTGGCGTCCTGGTCCCAGTCGGGGAACGCGGGCGCGTCCTGCTCCCGGATGAGCCGCAACCGCTCGGCGAACAGCAGGAGCACGTCCCGCACGTGGCACGCGTACTCCAGCACCGACCACGTCGCCGGGTCAGGACGCTCGGCCGCAGCCGGGCGGGCGAGCGCGACGCGCCACCGCGGGACCATCGCCCGCACCTCGTCGCCGGCGCGCTCGACCTCGACCGCCGACGCGTCGAAGCCGCACTCCGCGCAGGGCTCGTCGAGCACCCACGTCCAGTCCTTCGTGTCCGGGATGATCGCCATGCCGATCACGATGACAGGCTCGATAGATTCGAACCATGCCCCCAACCGCCGAAGACCGTCGAGATCGTGCCGAGGAGCCGCTCCGGCGCGAGGTCGTCTCCTTCACCCGCCGCGGCGGCCGCCTCACGGAGCGGCTGCAGGGCGCGTGGGACGATCTCGCCGAGCGCTTCGTCGTCGACATCCCGCGCGGCCGGACCAGCACCTCGGTCGCCGAGGGGTTCACGCTCGACCCGGCGACCCTGTTCGGCCGCGAGGCGCCGCTGATCCTCGAGATCGGCAGCGGCCGGGGCGAGTCGCTCGTACACGCGGCCCGCGAGAACCCGGACACCGACTTCATCGGCCTCGAGGTCTACGTGCCCGGCATCGCGCAGACGCTGCTGTCGATGCGGCACCACGGCGTCGAGAACATCCGGCTCATCATCGTGGACGCGGTGCCCGCGCTGAGCCGCATGCTGCCGGCGGAGTGCCTCGACGAACTGCGGATCTGGTTCCCCGATCCGTGGCACAAGACCCGCCACCACAAGCGCCGCCTGGTCTCGGACGAATTCGTCCCGGTCGCCCGCCGGGCCCTCAAGCCCGGCGGCGTCTGGCGCATGGCCACCGACTGGCAGGACTATGCCGACCAGATGCTCGACGTCGTCGGCCGCGCCGAGGGCTTCACGACCTCGGGAGACTGGGCCGAGCGCTTCCCGGGCCGACCCGTCACGCGGTTCGAGGCCAAGGGCCTGGCCGTCGGTCGCGCCATCCGCGACGTCGACGCCATTAAGATGTCCGCATGACCCACGACCTCACGACCGCCGAACTGCTGGGCATCACCCCGGGTTCGCTGGTGTGGATCGTGGGCGATTCGGTCGAGGAGACGGCTCTGCTCGACCCGCTGCCCGAAGGCGTCGAGACCTACGAGGACGAGGTCGTCGAGCAGCCGGACGACCGCTGGTTCGACGACACGTGGACGGGTGCCGAGAACCAGCTCGAGCCCACCGAGCCGGTCAAGCCCTCGGGCATCGACACCGCCGTGATCGCCGTGTCGAACAGCCAGGAGTTCCACATGCGGCTCGACGACGTCCTGCCTCGCCTCGGCTCCGTCGGCAGCGTGTGGGTCCTCTTCCCCACCGGCTCGCTGCCGCTGCCGATCCTGAGCACGGGCGTGAGCGAGTACGGCTGGGGCACCGCCGAGCCGACGCTGCTCGACGACACGTGGTCCGCGGTCCGGCTGTGGCAGTCCTGACCGCCTGAGGTGCTCCCGGCGGGATTCGAACCCGCACTGGGACGGGTTTAAGCCGTCTGCCTCTGCCGTTGGGCTACGGGAGCGAGCCCAGCCTACGAGCCGGCGCGATGGTCGACCACGACGTCGACCGGTTCCTCCCCGGCCGCGAGCCGGGCGATCTGCCCCCGCACGACGGCCTGGATGCGCGGCGCCATCGCCGAGGTCATGCCGCCCACGTGAGGCGTGATGATGACCCCCGGAGCCGACCACAGCGGGTGGTCCTGCGGGAGCGGCTCGGGGTCGAAGACGTCGGCGGCGTACCTCAGCCGTCCCGCCTCGGCGAGCACCGCGGCGGTGTCGGCCGTGCGTCCTCGAGCCACGTTCACGACGATCGCGCCGTCGGGCAGCCGCGCCAAGAAGTCGGCGTCGATGATCCGCTCGGTCTTCGGGGTCAGCGGCACGGCGACCACGACCGCGTCGACGGTCGGCAGCAGCTTGTCGAGCTCGTCGGTGCCGTGCACGTGGCCGGACTCATCGTCACGAGCACGCGAGCCGACCCGCACGAGCTCGCAGCCGAAGCCGTCGAGGCGGGTGGCGACGCGCGTCCCGATGCCGCCGACCCCGAGCAGCATGACCCGGCGGTCGAGCAGGCTCGAGGACCACTTCTTGCGCCACAGGCCCTGGGTCTGGCGGGAGGCGAAGACGTCGAGGTTGCGGGCGGCGGCGAGCAGCAGGGTGACCGCGAGCTCGGCGGTCGAGTCCTCGTGCACGCCGACGGCGTTCGCGTATCGACCTCCGGCAGGCAGGAGGTCGGCGACACCGTCGTAGCCCAGCGACTGCCCCTGCACGAGACCGATCCGCGACACGTCGATCGCGGCGAGGTCGGTGGGAGCCAGCGTGTACGGCCACACCACGAGATCGAGCCAGCCCTCGGGCTGCTCGACCGACCCGTCCCAGACGACGAGTTCGACGTCGAGATCGGCCAGTGCGCTGAGCCAGGACTCGTCCGGCACGGAGACGCGCATCATGCTCCTTCCCGAGCCGCGGCCCATGCGATGCCGTCGAGGATGTCCTGCTCGCTGACCACGATCTCCTCGGTGGCGCGGGGCAGGTGCTCGAGGACACGGTCCAGGATCAACGCTCCCCCGGCGATCACGTCGGCGCGGCCCGGGTGCATGTACGGCAGGGCCCGGCGGTCGGCGACCGGCATCTGCATGAGCGAGCTGCACGCGGCACGCAGGTCGTCGATGTGGATGCGGGCGAGGTGGATCCGCTCGTGGTCGTAGGACGGCAGCGCGAGGGCGTGGGCAGCGATCGTGGTGATGGTCCCCGCGACGCCGACGATCTCCTCGGTCGGCGGCAGGTTCGCCAGCTTCGGGTTGATGACCGCATCCAGGTGCGTCATGCAGGCCGTGACCTCGGCGACGGACGGCGGGTCGGTCTGCAGGAATCGCTCGGTCATGCGCACCGAGCCCAGGTCGAAGGAGTGGGCGAACGTCGGGGTCCCGAGGCCCTGGACGACCTCGGTCGACCCGCCGCCGAGGTCGATCACCGTGGTGAGGACGTCGGCGACATCGCCGGTCGCCCCCTCGAAGGAAGCACGCGCCTCCTCGTCGCCGGTCAGGATCCGGGGCCGGACGCCCAGGACAGCCTCGACGGCGTCGGAGAACTCCCGCGCGTTGTCGGCGTCGCGGACGGCGGAGGTCGCCGCGAAGGAGACCACGTCGACCCCCATCGCCTCGATCGCCAGCGCGTACTCGCGGCAGGCGGCGAGCGTGCGCTCGACCGCCTCGGGTGCGAGCGATCCGCTCTCGTCGACGCCCTGACCGAGCCGCACGACGCGCATCTCGCGGGTCAGGTCGACCTTCTCGCTGCCGTCGATCCGGGCGATCAGCAGCCGGATGGAGTTCGTCCCACAGTCGATCGCAGCCACCGTCGTCCCACCCATGGCGTTCAGGCTAGCGGGGGCCGCTCCACCGCGACCGGGCCGGTCAGGCGGGGTCGGCCTGGGCGGCTGGAGCGCAGCTGGAGTGTCCCCAGTAGTCACCCAGCAGCCGCACGGCCTCGTCGCCGAGCGGGTTGACGCCCGGGCCCTTGGCCAGCGAGTGCGCGACGAGCACGTGCAGGCACTTGACCCGATCGGGCATGCCGCCGGCGCTGATCCCGTCGATCTCGTCGACGTGGCCGATCGCCTCACGCTCGGCGAGGTAGGACTCGTGCGCGGCCCGGTAGGCGGCCGCGAGCTCGGGCTCGTTGCGGAGCCGCTCGGTCATCTCGGCCATCAGACCCGACGCCTCGAGGGTGCCGATCGCACCGGTCAGGCGCGGACACGTCAGGTAGTACAGCGTCGGGAAGGGAGTGCCGTCGGGCAGCCGGGGCTCGGTCTTGACCCCGTTGGGGTGGCCCGAGGGACAACGCGAGGAGACCTCGATCATGCCTCGCGGGGGTCGGCCGAGCTGCTCGGTGATGGCCTCGATGTCGGCCGGGTCGATCATTCGTCGGGCTCCAGTGCGGGATCGGAAGGTGTCTCGGGTGCGGCCTGCTGTGGCGCCTGTCCGGCGGCCTCGACCGAGCCCCACAGGCGTTCGACCCAGGGCCGACGCGGCACCGCCTCAGGCGCGTCGAGCGTCGAGGACTGGCCCTTCAGCTCGCCGTCGACGCCGATGACGCGGTAGCCGACCTCACCGGGCATGACCCAGCCGAAGCGCTCGCGCGCCTGCTGGCGGATGTACGCCGGATCGTTCCAGCGTCGCTGCTGGTCCTTGAGGTCGTCGATCTCGGCCTCGGTGCGCCGGTTCTGCGACTCCAGGGCCGCGATCTCGGAGCGCT
The DNA here is from genome assembly GCF_014334735.1 of Aeromicrobium senzhongii. Lineage (NCBI taxonomy): Bacteria > Bacillati > Actinomycetota > Actinomycetes > Propionibacteriales > Nocardioidaceae > Aeromicrobium > Aeromicrobium senzhongii. The sequence goes on along the minus strand of NZ_CP060587.1, from coordinate 682,887 downwards.
GCTGCCACCAGGCGTGGACCGAGGCCGTGTAGGAGGCGATCAACATGACCGCGACGCCCAGCAGGATCAGCGCCCGCGCCGTGAAGCGCGTGCCGGACCCCGAGGGGCCGACCGATACCGGGGCGACCGAGGGGCGCGAGCTGGTGCGCGGGGTCGACCGGCCGTCGCGCCGACCCGTGGGTCGACGCGACGACGGTGACGATCCGCGTCCGGCCATGCTCAGGCGAACCGGGGGAACGCCCGCGCGCCGGCGTAGCTGGCGGCCGAGCCGAGCAGCTCCTCGATGCGCAGCAGCTGGTTGTACTTGGCCACACGGTCGGAGCGGGCCGGGGCGCCGGTCTTGATCTGGCCGCAGTTCGTCGCGACGGCGAGGTCGGCGATCGTGACGTCCTCGGTCTCGCCCGAGCGGTGGCTCATCATGTTGTGGAACCCGGCACGGTGGGCCATGTCGACGGCGTCCAGCGTCTCGGACAGCGAGCCGATCTGGTTGACCTTCACCAACATGGCGTTGCCGGCCTTCTCGGCGATGCCGCGGCTGAGGCGCTCGACGTTCGTGACGAACAGGTCGTCGCCGACCAGCTGCACCTTGTCGCCGAGGGCGGCCGTCATGGCGGTCCAACCGGCCCAGTCCTCCTCGTCCAGCGGGTCCTCGATGGACACGATCGGGTAGGAGGCGACCAGCTCGGTGTAGTACGTGATCATCTCGTCGGACGTCTTGGCCACGCCCTCGAAGGTGTAGCCGTTGTCGTCGTGGAACTCGCTGGAGGCGACGTCCATGGCCAGCGCGATGTCGGAGCCGACCTTCAGGCCGGCCTTCTCGATGGCCGTGGCGATGAGGTCGAGCGCGGCCCGGTTGCTCTCGAGGTTCGGCGCGAAGCCGCCCTCGTCGCCCAGGCCCGTGGACAGGCCCTTCTGCTTCAGCACGGACTTGAGCGCGTGGTAGACCTCGGCGCCCCAGCGCAGCGACTCGGCGAAGGACTCCGCACCGATCGGGGCGATCATGAACTCCTGGACGTCGACGTTGGAGTCGGCGTGCGCGCCACCGTTGAGGATGTTCATCATCGGGACGGGCAGGACGTGCGCGTTAGGGCCGCCGACGTAGCGGAACAGCGGCAGGCCGGCGGACTCGGCGGCGGCGTGCGCCACCGCGAGGGAGACACCGAGGATGGCGTTGGCGCCGTACTGGGCCTTGTTGGGGGTGCCGTCGAGATCGATCATCATCTCGTCGATGGCGCGCTGGTCGTCGGCCTCGAGCCCGACGAGCGACTCCGCCAGCGGGCCGTTGACGGCCTCGACCGCCTTCAGGACGCCCTTGCCGAGGTAGCGGTCGCCACCGTCGCGCAGCTCGACGGCCTCGAACTGACCGGTCGACGCACCGGAGGGAACAGCGGCGCGGCCGAAGGAGCCGTCGTCGAGGACGACCTCGACCTCGACGGTGGGGTTGCCACGGGAGTCCAGGATTTCGCGTGCGGCGACGTCGTCGATGATGGCCATGAGAGGCTCCTCGGTTGGGAACTGGGGTGTGAGGTCGATCAACCTCAGCCTAGCGCCGTCGGCGCCCGGGACGCGGTGGGCCCGCGGGCGCCGGACGACAGCCGTCACCCGGGGCGGCACGGGGCCACGTGCGCCATCGACCGCCTCTCCCGTGGGAAGGTGAGCCCACACATCAGCAGGAGGATGGACATGACGGTTCAGAGTGACGGGCCGGGCGGCCTGGAGGCCGTGCGCCGCGCGGGCATCGAGACCACGGGTATCGAGATCGTCGACGAGAGCGAGCGCACCGCGAAGCCGTCCGACCTGTTCTGGCCGTGGTTCGCCGCGAACGTGTCGGTATTCGGCATCTCCTACGGCAGTTACCTGCTGTGGGCGGGCATCTCGTGGTGGCAGGCCTCGCTGGTCGCCGTCGTCGGCATCACGGTCTCCTTCATCGCGTGCGGCCTCGTCGCGATCGCCGGCAAGCGCGGTTCGGCGCCCACGATGATCCTGTCGCGCGCACCGTTCGGCGTCGTGGGCCAGAAGCTGCCGGGCGTCTTCAGCTGGATCATCTCGATCGGCTGGGAGACGTTCCTGGCGATCATGGCCACCCTCGCGACGGCGACCGTCTTCCGCGAGCTCGGCTGGAGCAGTGGCACGACCACCAAGGTCCTGGCCATGGCCGTGATCGCGGCGCTCATCGTCGCCGCGTCGGTGGCGGGCTATCACGTCATCATCCGGTTCCAGTCGGTGCTGACGTGGCTCACCGGCCTCGCGACGATCGTCTACATCGCGCTGACGCTCGACCAGATCGACATCGACGCTCTCACCGCCATGCCGAACGGATCGATGCAGGCCGTCGTGGGTGCCTTCGTCATGGTGATGACCGCCTTCGGCTTCGGCTGGATCAACATCGCCGCCGACTGGTCGCGCTACCAGCGGCGTGGGACCTCGGGCGGCCGGATCGTCCTGTGGAACACGATCGGCGGCGCCCTGGCACCCGTCGTGCTGGTGCTCTACGGCATCATGCTCGCCGGCTCGCGACCCGATCTGCAGGACGGCATCGCGAACGACCCGATCGGCACGCTCGCGACGATCCTGCCGACCTGGTTCCTCGTGCCGTTCCTGGTCGCCTCGGTCCTGGCGCTGGTCAGCGGCGCGGTGCTGGGCATTTACTCCTCGGGGCTGACCCTGCTGAGCCTCGGCGTCAAGATCCCGCGCCCGGCGGCCGCGTTCGTCGACGGCGTCATCCTGACGCTCGGCACGATCTACGTCGTCTTCGTCGCACAGACGTTCCTGGCGCCCTTCCAGAGCTTCCTCATCACGCTCGGCGTCCCGATCGGAGCGTGGGCCGGCATCGTGATCGCCGACATCGCCTTGCGCAAGCACGACTACGACGAGCCGGCGCTGTTCGACCCGAAGGGCCGGTACGGCGCGGTCAACTGGCCGGCCATCGCCACGCTCGTCGGGGCCTCGGTCGTCGGCTGGGGCCTGGTCGTCAACGCTTACCCGGCCGACGTCACGTGGAACAACTGGCAGGGATACCTGCTCGAGCCGCTGAACCTCGCCGAGTGGAACTCCGAGACGCTGGAGTGGTCGGGCGCGTGGGCCTTCGCCAACCTGGGCGTGCTGTTCGCCTTCGTGATCGGGTTCGTCGTCACGCTCGTCGTCCAGCGGGGGCGGGTGCGCCGCCAGGAGTCGGTGTGAGCACGCCCTGGCTGGTCGTCATCGACCCGCAGCGCGTGTTCGCAGCGGCCGAGTCGCCCTGGGCCTCCCCCATGTTCGGCTCCATCGTCGAGCCCATCCGTGAGCTCGCCGCCACCCACCGCACGATCGTCACGCGCTGGGTGCCGGCCGCCGGGCCCGAGCGCACCGGCTCGTGGGCGGCCTACTTCGAGGCGTGGCCGTTCGCGGACCGGCCGGCGAGTGATCCGCTCTTCGACCTCGTGCCCGAGGTCGCCGACCTCGCCGCCGAGGGCACGGTCGACGCCACCACCTTCGGCAAGTGGCCGGCCCTCGAGCGAATCACCGGTCCGGCGCCCGAACTGCTGCTGACCGGGGTCGCCACCGACTGCTGCGTCATCTCGACGGCACTTGCGGCCGCGGACGCCGGCGCCACCGTGCGCGTCGTCGCGCAGGCATGCGGCGGCTCCACCCCCGAGAACCACGCCAAGGCGCTCGACGTCATGGCGCTCTACGGGCCTCAGATCACCGTCGTCTGACGGCGCCACACGGCGTGAGCCTGCGGGCTCAGGAGTCCTGCACGCCGTCGGCGTGGCGACGCGTGGCCGCGCGCAGCTCGGCCTCGGGATCGACGCCCGCGGCGCGCGCCTCCGCGACGAGGCGCAGCAGCCGCGCCCCGAGTTCGTCGCCCTCGACCGGGGCGTCGACCCGGCCCAGCACCTTGTCGGCCGCCATCAGCGCGGGCAGGTCGGCGGGGATGCCCTCGAGCGGGTGACGGCGCTGCTTGCGCTCACCCTTGAGTCGCTGCCAGTTGGCGTCGACCTCGGCGGCCGACGAGACGGTGACGTCCCCGAAGACGTGGGGACTGCGATGGATGAGCTTGTCGGCGATCCCCCGCACGACGTCGTCGGTCGTCCAGCCCTCGCCGTCGGACTCGGCGATCGCCGCGTGGATCACGACCTGCATGAGCAGGTCGCCCAGCTCCTCGCGCAGGTGCTCCGAGTCGGCCAGGTCGATCGCCTCGGCCGTCTCGTAGGCCTCCTCGATCACGTAGCGACGCAAGGACTCGTGGGTCTGCTCGCGGGTCCACGGGCACTCCGCCCGCAACCGCCGCATGACCTCGACGAGGCGATCGAACTCCTGGCTCACGTCAGGTGCACTGCAGGGCCTGGGGCCGATCCTCGATGGCCGTGGCGTCGAGCTCGCCGCCCGGGACCGACAGGGAGCCGGACTCCGAGACCTGCTGGATCGTCTCGTCCAGACCGAACCGGGGATCGACCGAGACGTCGAACTCGGCGATCTGCTGGGCGAGCAACTGCTGGCCGGCCTGGACCAGCTGCTCCTCGTCGGTTCCCGCGGGAGCGGCTTCGCGTCCCAGCTCGAGGGCGATCGCGCTGGTGCGCTGGTTGCGCTCGACGAGCTTCACGGCCTCGTCGACCTGGTCGCCGAACATCTGCTCCAGCTGCGCCTTGTCCTCGGCCGTGAGTGCGGGGACCTCGATGGTGAGGTCACGCTCCTGCGCGATCTGGTCGGCGATCTCGCCGACGAGCAGATCCGCCAGCGACTGGCGACGCAGGGCCGCGCTGTCCACGCTGCCGGCACCGCCCTGCTGGGCCTGCTGCTTCGAGGCGGCGCAGTAGACGCTCGCGACATCGTCGACGTCGGACATGGGAATCCGGGTGTCGCCGACGACGGCGGCAGCACCGGGATGGACGGGACCGCAGCCAGCCAACAGCAGCGCGGCGAGCCCGAGAACGGCCAAGCGGGTCTTCGACATGGCGCCACAGTACCGGGCCCGTTCAGTCGACCACATCAGCCAGACCCGTACCGGTCTCACCGATCCACGCCGAGAGTCGGTCCTCGCGAAGCGCCTGCCACAACTCCTCGCCCTCGGGGCGGTCGAGATAGACCACGCTCTGGGCGCCCTCCATCCCGAGGGACTTGAGCGGGACCACGGTGAAGGAGATGTCCTGGGACCGGACCGATCGCAGCGACCAGGCCAGGTTCCGCATGTCGGAGGCCGTCCATCCCTCGTCGACGCCGAGGTTGGCCGTCACCGCGTCGAGCACCTTGTAGAGCAGGCGGGGATCGGTGAACGTCGGACGCGACAAGGTCTTGCCGGCCAAGGAGCGCAGGAACGCCTGCTGCCGCTTGATCCGGTCCAGGTCACCGCCGGCGAGCCCGGCACGCTGGCGCACGTAGGCCAGCGCCGTCTTGCCATCCATCTCGTACGTGCCCGCCTCCCACGTCCGTCCGGAGTAGCCGTCCTTGACCGTCTTCGGGATGGTCACGGTGACGCCGCCGAGCAGGTCGGTCACCCGCTTGAAGCCCTCCCAGTCGATCACTGCGACGTGGTCCATGCGGACGTCGGTGAGCTTCTCGACGGTCGCGACCGACAGCGCCGGACCGCCCCAGGAGAACGCGGCGTTGATCTTCGCCGGGCCGTGCCCGGGTACCTGCACCCACGAGTCGCGCGGGATGCTGACGAGGCTGACCGACTTCCGATCGGCCGGGATGTGGATGACCATCATGGTGTCGCTGCGCTGGCCGGCGACCGATCCGTCCACCCTCTTGTCGCTGCCGAGCAGCAGGATGTTGATCGAGTCGTCCGGCGTGCTCTGGGGCCGCTCCCCCACCGGCATCGCCGCGGGAAGCGCCTCCATCTGCCCACCGAGATGACGGCGGAGCCAGAAGTCGGCACCCAGCGCCGCGGCCACGGCCAGCACGACCACGATCACCAGAACCGTCAGCAGACTCCTGCCGGTACGCCGCCAGCGCGGTCGGTCCTCGGCCGGCGACGGCTCCTGCTCCATGACGCTCACTACCTGACGGTAACCAGAATCGGCCCGCGATGGTGGGCTTTCCAAGAAGAGGTGACTCCGTCATCCGATCAAACCCAACCTCCTGTTTCCCCTTGTGAATCAGTGAGAAACCGTGCAACGATCAACTCGTGAGTCACATGCGTACCACTCGTCCCACGGCCACCTGGGGTGCGCTCGTTCTGGTGCTCGCCGGTTTCACCGCTCCGGCCCTGGGCGCACCGGCCAATGCCGCGAACTCCCATGTCCGCGCGTCGAGCTCCGCCGCGCACGCGACTGCGATCCTGCGCCTGAGCACCTCGCGCGCTCGAGTAAGCGTTGGCACGCGAGTGACCTTCAAGGTGGCCGACTCGAGCGGGGTCAAGCGCACCGTGCGCCTCCAGCGCTGGAACCCGACCAAGCGTTCGTGGCAGACCGTCGCGAGCCGAAAGATGCGAGCCTCGACCCGCATCACGCTCAAGGCAGCCAAGGGCACGTGGCGTTACCGAGCTTTCTCACCCTCCACGGCCGGAAACTCGAAAGGCAATGCCCGGTCGCTTCCGAAGGCACTTTCCGCTGCCGTCACGGTGAGATCTGGGGTCGGCACCCAGGGCACCCTCCGTCTGAGCGTGGCGAAGAAGAAGGTCACGCCCGGCGCTCGCGTGTCCTTCCGGGTCATGAACAAGAGCAAGGCCAAGCGCACCGTGCGCCTCCAGCGGTGGAACGCGTCCAAGCGCTCGTGGCAGACGGTCGCGACCCGAAAGATGCGAACCTCCAGCCGCATCACGATCAAGACTCCCCGAGGCACGTGGCGGTACCGAGCGATGGCCGCGAAGGCCCGCCAGCGCTCAGGCAAGAAGGTACGCACGTTTCCCCCGGCGCGTTCCTCGGCCGTCTCCGTGACCGCGGTCGCAGCGGTGGCACAGCCCGCCCCTCGAGCGCGGGGCCTCGGGTCCGCCCCCATCGGATCGGCGCGCTACGCGGTTCCGTCGTCGGCCATCTTCGTCGCGCCTCGCGGCACGTCGAGCGGTTCTGGCACGGCACAAGACCCGTACGGAAGCCTGGGATACGCGCTCTCGCGAGCCCGTGCTCGTGCCACTCTCGTCCTCCGGGGAGGGAGGTACCACGAGAACGTCCTCGTTCCCAGCAGCAAGTCCGGCCTGGTGATCCAGAACTACCCCGGAGAGGCGGTGTGGCTCGACGGATCGGAGAAGGTCACGAACTGGAACTCCAGTGGGAAGCGGTGGGTCGCGAGCGACTGGAACCACCTCTTCGACCACAGGATCATGTCGGGATCGTCAGATGAGACGAGCCGATGGGTCAATGCCGACCGGCCTCTGGCGAGTCATCCGGACCAGGTGTGGGTCAACGGCAAGGGCTTGAGGCAGGTCGCGGCCGAGCAGGCCGTCATCGCTGGGACCTTCTTCGTCGACAAGTCCGCGAAGCGCATCGTGATCGGGGACGATCCACGGGACAGGACGGTCGAAGCCAGTACCCTGCAACGCGCGATGGAGATCCACGCCAAGGACACGACCGTCCGCGGCATCGGCGTGCGCCGTTACGCGACCACCAACAAGCAGTCCGCCGCCGTGGTCGCCGGCGTCTCCGGGATCACCTTCGAGAATGTGGTGGTCTCCGACAACGCCTGGATCGGCATCGCCGGCTGGGCAGCGGGGCAGCGCTATCGGAATGTGACCGTTTCCGGCAACGGCATCATGGGGTTCGGTGGCAACAACACCAACAACCTCGTCATCGAGAAGTCCGTGTTCCGTGGAAACAACGCGCAGGGCTTCAAGCCGACGCCCGTCGCGTCGGGGCTCAAAATCACCCGGTCGGCCAACGTGGTGCTTCGCGACAACATCGTCGCGGACACCCCCTACGCGGGCGGAATCTGGTTCGACGTGTCCTCGTCGAACATGAAGATCGTCGGCAACTCGGTCTCGGGCAATGCCGCGGGACTCATGATCGAGTTGAGCGAGAACGCCGTGGTGGCCGACAACCACATCTACCGCAACGCCGGAACCGGCCTGCGCGTCCAGGCGTCGGGATCGATCGACGTGTGGAACAACACGATCGTCGAGAACCCCCGGCCGTTCGCGGCGTGGGAGGACGGCCGAACCCAGAACGTCACGGCGCTGGCCAAGACGATCCCGTGGAGGGTCGCGGACGTCAAGCTGCGCAACAACGTCATCAGCATGACCGGATCGAACCCCTGCCCCATCCTCACGCAGGACGAGTCGCAGGTCCTGCAGGGCAACAACTTCGGCATCAGCTCGAACAACAATGTGTTCCATCGCCCTGGTGCGGCCACACCTTCGAACTTCGCCTGCTGGGCCAACGGCATCTATCAGGTCAAGAGCTTCAAGGACCTCGCGCAGTTCAGGTCGGGAACGGGCAACGACAAGAAATCCAGGCTCGTGCACGGCGCTCCCGTCGTCGACCGCTTCGGCAGAGCGACGGGGGCGGTCCGATCCGCGAACTCGTCGGTGGCCACTCCCCTGCCTGCCCCGATCGCGACACTGATCGGTCGGAGCACCGGGACGAAGTCCCTCGGGGCGTTCTCCGGTCGCAACTGAGCCATCCGAGCAGATCGGTCGGGCCGTCGGAGCAGCGCGGGAGCGCCGCGTGGAGTCAGCCCGCGATCGTGTCCACCACGCGACCGGCCCACTCGAGCAGCTCACGCCCGCGCAGCGGCGCTCCGCCGATGCCCTCCTTGCGCGGCGCCGGCACGAGCAGGACCTTGACCGCCTCCTTGTAGAGGCTCTTCGGGTAGATCCGGTTGATCCGCAGCTTCGCCGACTCCGAGAGGGTGACCGGCGTGAACCGGATGTTGGACCCCGCCGAGGTCACCTCGGTCAGGCCCGCGGCACGCACCTTGACGCGCAGCGCCGCCACCTGCAGCAGGGTCTCGACCGGCTCGGGCGGAGGGCCGTAGCGGTCCGCCAGCTCGGTGCGCAGCTCCTCGATGTCGGCGGTCGCCCGCACGTCGGCCAGCCGCTTGTACATCTCGAGCCGCAACCGCTCGCTGGGCACGTAGTCGTGCGGCAGGTGCGCCTCGATCGGCAACTCGAGCTTGACCTCCTTCTCGGGGGCCGCGTCGCCGCGGAACTCCGCGACCGCCTCGCCCACGAGCCGGATGTACAGGTCGAAGCCGACGTCGGCGATGTGACCGGACTGCTCGCCGCCGAGCAGGTTGCCCGCACCGCGGATCTCGAGGTCCTTCATGGCCACGGCCATGCCGCCGCCGAGCTCCGAGTGCTGCGCGATGGTGACGAGCCGGTCGTGGGCCGTCTCGGTGAGCGGCTTGTCCGGCGGGTAGAGGAAGTACGCGTAGGCACGGTCGCGGCCACGGCCGACGCGCCCGCGCAACTGGTGCAGCTGCGACAGGCCGAGGGTGTCCGCGCGCTCGATGATCATCGTGTTGGCGTTCGAGACGTCCAGGCCCGACTCGACGATCGTGGTGCAGACCAGGACGTCGAACCGCTTCTCCCAGAAGTCGACCATGACCTCCTCGAGCTGGTGCTCGCCCATCTTGCCGTGGGCCACGGCCACGCGGGCCTCGGGCACGAGCTCGCGGATGCGCGCCGCGGTCTTCTCCATGCTCTGCACCCGGTTGTGCAGGTAGAACACCTGGCCCTCGCGCAGCAACTCGCGCCGGATCGCGGCGATCACCTGCTGGTCCTCGTACGGCCCGACGAAGGACAGGACGGGGTGACGCTCCTCCGGCGGCGTCGCGATCGTGCTCATCTCGCGGATGCCCGTGACGGCCATCTCGAGCGTGCGCGGGATCGGCGTGGCGGACATGCTCAGGACGTCGACGGCGGCACGCAGGTGCTTGAGCGCCTCCTTGTGCTCGACGCCGAACCGCTGCTCCTCGTCGATGATGACCAGGCCGAGGTCCTTGATCCTGACGCCCGGCTGCAGCAGTCGGTGCGTGCCGATGACCATGTCGATCGAGCCGTCCGCCAGGCCCTCGAGCGTGGCCTTGGACTCCTTCTCGGTCTGGAACCGCGACAGGGGCCGGATCGTGACGGGGAACTGTCCGAAGCGCTCGGCGAACGTCGCGTAGTGCTGCTGCACCAGCAACGTGGTCGGGACGAGCAGGATGACCTGCTTGCCGTCCTGGATCGCCTTGAACGCCGCGCGCACCGCGATCTCGGTCTTGCCGTAGCCGACGTCACCGCACACCAGGCGGTCCATCGGGACGACGCGCTCCATGTCGCGCTTGACCTCGTCGATGGTGGACAGCTGGTCGGGCGTCTCGACGTGCGCGAACGCGTCCTCGAGCTCGGCCTGCCAGGGCGTGTCCGGCCCGAAGGCGTGACCCTTCGTGGACTGCCGGGCCGCGTAGAGCTTGATCAGCTCGTCGGCGATCTGGCGCACGGCCTTGCGAGCGCGGTTCTTGCGGTTGGTCCAGTCACCGCCGCCGAGGCGGTCGAGCGAGGGAGCCTCGCCGCCGACGTACCGGCTGACCTGGTCGAGCTGGTCCATCGGCACGAACAGCCGGTCCGGCGGCTGCCCCCGCTTGCTGGGCGCATACTCCAGCACGAGGTACTCGCGGGCGGCTCCGTGCACGACGCGGTTGACCAGTTCGACGTAGCGCGCGACGCCGTGCTGCTCGTGCACGACCGCGTCGCCGGGCTTGAGCTCGAGGGGGTCGATCTGCCGGCGGCGACGCGCGGGCATCGACCGCTGCGTGCGCTCGGGGGCGCGCTGGCCGACGAGGTCCTCGAGCGTCAGCAGCACGAGCCCCAGGGACTCCGACACGAAGCCGTGGACGAGGTCGGCACAGATGACCTGGACGACCTGCTGCTCGGGGCCTCCCGGCCCGTCGGCGTGATCGACGATCGTGGCGGGGACGTCGTGCTCGGCGAGCCATTCGACGGCACGCTGCGCCTGGCCGTGGGCGGGGGCGACGATCACGATGTGCCGCTTCTGGCCGCGCCAGGCCAGCATGTCGGACAGGGCGGCGTCGATCTCGCCCCGGTACTGCGGAGCGGGCTCGGCGGCGACCGTGTGCGACTCGTCGAGCGCGAACGGCGAGACCTCGCCCCAGCCGAGGCCGAGCTTCGCCACGTGCTGACGGACGTCGTCGAGCTCGTGGAACGCCGCCGCTCCGACGTCGATCGGGCTCTCGCCACCGTCCGCGGCCGTGGCCCACGACGCGGCCAGGAACTCCTCGCTCGTCGCGAAGAGGTCTGCGGCGCGGGCGCGGATCCGCTCGGGGTCGTTCGTCACGACCGTCGAGCCCGGGGGCAGCAGGTCGACGAACAGCTCCATCTCGCCCGCGAGCACGGGAGCCAGCGACTCCATGCCCTCGACCGCGTGCCCCTCGGCCAGCTTCGTGAACAGCTCGGCCATCGAGGGGTGGGTCTGGGCGTACCGTGCGGCCGTGGCGCGGACCTCGTCGGTCAGCAGCATCTCGCGGCACGGCGGCGCCCACAGCCGGTCGACCGGCTCGAGGGTGCGCTGGTCGGCCACCGCGAATCGACGGACCTCGTCGACGGTGTCGCCCCAGAACTCGACGCGCAGCGGGTGGTCCTCGGTGGGCGGGAACACGTCGACGATGCCGCCGCGTACAGCGAACTCGCCGCGGCGCTCGACCAGGTCGACGCGCGTGTAGGCCGCCGCCGCGAGCCGCCGGACGACGTCATCGAGCTCCACGTCCTGGCCCGCGACCAGCTCGACCGGCTCGAGATCGGCCAGCCCCTTCATCTGCGGCTGCAGGATCGAGCGGACGGGAGCGACGACGACCTTCGGCCGGTCCTCACCGCCGTGGACGACGCGCCGCAGCACGGCGAGGCGGCGACCGACGGTGTCCGAGCGCGGCGACAGGCGCTCGTGCGGCAGGGTCTCCCACGCCGGGAACGTCGCGACGGCGTCGGGTCCGATCAGGGCCGCGACGGCGCGGGTGAGGTCGTCCGCCTCACGCTCGGTGGCCGTGACCGCGACGGTCACCCCCGGGCCGTCGGCCAGCGCTGCGGCGACGAACGGGTGCAGGGCGGGAGGCGCGGTCAGCTTCGAGCCCCCGTCACCGTCACGGAGGTCGGAGACGAAGGCGGCGAGGTGCGGTTCGGCGGCGACGGCCGCGGACAACTGAGGCTGGACCATGACCTGTCAAGACTACGGCGTCACTCGAGACCGTACCCTTGCCGACCATGGTGCGCAGCGTCACCAGGCCACGGCCACGACCTGCTCCCGCGGGCGTCAGTCGACGAAAACCCCCACGGCGACGGCGGGGGCTCTATTACGCTGACAGGCCAGCACACCCTGCAGTGAGGCGGACATCTTGTGACGCCGATGGACTTCCGATCCGGGCTCGAAGCCCTGCGCTCCGCGCAGAAGCCGTCCCGCGGGACCGCCGCGTACTCCCGGCACGTCAATCGACCCGCGGGTCGCTACATGGCGGCGTGGATGAACTCGCACGGCTTCACGCCCAACCAGGCCACCGCGGTGAGCGCGACGCTCTCGGCAGCCGGGATCGCCCTGATCGCGTTGGTCTCCCCCACCTGGTGGTTGGGGATCCTCGTGGCGGCGCTCCTTGCTGGGGGCTACGTCATGGACTCCGTCGATGGCCAGCTGGCCCGGCTCCGGGGAGGCGGCAGCAAGTCCGGCGAATGGCTCGACCACACCGTCGACTGCTTCAAGACCCTCACCCTGCACCTGGCGGTTCTCATCAGCTGGTACCGGTTCTTCGATCTCCCGTCGGACGCGTGGCTGCTGGTCCCCCTTGCCTTCACGGTCGTCGCGGCCGCCACCTACTTCGGTCTGATCCTCATGCCCACCCTGAGACCGGCCGCCGCTCCGACATGGGCCGCGCCGCCGGTGGAGAGCCCGTTGCGCAGGTTTCTCCTGCTGCCCATCGATTACGGTTTCCTTTGCTGGGTCTTCGTCCTCCTCGGCTGGCCGACCGCCTTCCGCCTGGTCTGGACGCTGCTTCTGATCGCCGCCGCGGCGATGCTGGCCGTCGCGCTCCGTAAGTGGTGGCACGAACTTCGGGCCGTCGACGGGCTCACCTGATGCGCATCGCGATGCTGGGGACGCGCGGCGTCCCCGCGCGCTACGGCGGCTTCGAGACTGCCATCGAGGAGATCGGCCGTCGGATGGCGGACCGCGGACACGAGGTGACGGTCTACTGTCGTGGCGCCGAGGGCGAACCACCCGAGCACCTCGGCATGAAGCTGGTGCATCTCCCCGCGGCTCGCAAGAAGGCCCTGGAGACCCTGAGCCACACCTGCCTGTCGGTGTTCCACCTGCTGTTCTCCCGGCGCCGCCACGACGTGGCCTTCGTGTTCAACGCGGCCAACGCCGTGTTTCTGCCGGTGCTCCGCCTGCGCCGGCTCCCAACCGCCGTGCATGTCGACGGGCTGGAGTGGAAGCGTGCCAAGTGGGGCGGCACCGGGCGCCGGTACTACCGGACGGCGGAAGCCCTCTCCGTTCGATGGGCCGACGCGCTCATCGCGGACGCGCGGGGCATCTCCGACTACTACACCGAGGAGTTCGGCGCCTCGACCGAACTCCTCGTATACGGGGCGCCCCTCCTGACGGACCGTCGCACCGAGCGGATCGCCGACCTCGATCTGAACGACCGCGGCTACCACCTCGTGGTCGCGCGCTTCGAGCCCGAGAACCACGTGCTCGAGATCGTCCGCGGCTACCGTGCCAGCGACGCCACGCTGCCGCTCGTCGTGGTCGGCTCGGCGCCCTATGCCGACGCGTACACGACCGAGATCGAACAGGCTGCCCATGGCGACCCTCGCATCCGGCTCGTCGGGGGCGTCTGGGACCAGGACCTCCTCGACGCTCTCTATGCGAACGCGGCTTCCTATCTGCACGGCCACAGCGTGGGCGGCACCAATCCCTCGCTGCTGCGAGCGATCGGCGCGGCCGCTCCCGTCATCGCCTATGACATCAGCTTCAATGCCGAGTCCCTGGGAGCGGGAGCACGCTACTTCCGGACGGCTGGCGACGTCGCACGCTGCGTGGTCGAGACCGAGGGTGACGTGGCCGGCGCCGTCGCCCATGCCGAGACGGTCCGCGCGCGCGTCGTCTCCACGTACTCGTGGGAGGCAGTGACGGACGGCTACCTCGCCCTCGCGAAACGCTTGGCGGACGGTCAGAGCCGGCGAGGCGAGGCGAGCGGAAAGCGGCGCTGAATCACCCGCCCGAACCTCCGTACGATCTCCTAACCGTCCCCAGCGCAGCCGCGATCTCCCCTCGGCCGCGAGCCATCATGCGACGGCCACGCGCCCGGTCTTCCACGCCTCGCGCCAGCACCCCACGCGCGCCCTGCGCCGCGCCCCACGCCAACCGAGCCACCCCCGTGACAACCGCCCGCATCCGCCCCCGCGCGCGACCCGCCGCCCCACGCTGGAGCGCGAGGTCCACACGCGTCGACGAGTGCGCGAGGCCGTAGGTCCGGCTCAGCGCGTACGACCTGGTCAGCCGATCCACCGGCAACCGGTCCAGCACCACGGCCTCGGCGCACCAGACGATCCTGCCGCCGCGTGCCACCAGGGACCTGGTGAAGAGCGAGTCCTCTCCGCCGCTGAGGCCGAAGCGCGGGTCGAACCGCAACGAGAGCCGACGGACGGCAGGCAGATGCAGGAGCAGGTTGTTGGTCGCAGCCCGGTCGAGCGCGGCTCCCGTCGGCACCATGTCGCGATGAGACCGCTCGAAGAACCCGCCGGCGGCCACCCAGGGATCGAGTGCACCGTCGGGCACTGAGACAACGGGGCCGCTGACGGCATCTGCGCCACTGGACCGCCATGTCTCGATGAGCGCCCTCAGCCAACCGGGCTCCGGAGTCTCGTCGTCGTCGATGAAAACCAGCAGGTCGGCACCAGCGGCCAGGTCGAGAATGCGATTCCGCGCGGCCGAGATGCCGGGCGTGGTCTCGCGGGCGTAGGTGACCCGCGCGTCCATGACCCTCGAGACCACCGGCTCAGCACTGCCACTCGGATCGTTGTCCACCACGACGAGCCCGAGCTCGCTCGGCGGGTCGAGCACGTCGGCCACACCATCGAGCTCGGCCAGGAGCAGCGGCAGCAGGGCGGCAAGCGGGCCGGCCCGGTGGAATGTCGCGACACCGACGACCAGCCGCCCCGCGACCGCGCCTTGGTTCGCCACGAGCACATCCTAGGCGCGGCGAGCTCCCCCGATCTTCGAACGCCGTAGATTTTGAGCGCTAGGATCGGCTCTGCCGCCGAGACCGCGCGCCCGTTCTCGGCACGACTCGAAGGGGCAATACGTGACGATGCCACAGGCCCTCGGCAGCGTTGGCAGTCGACCTCGTGTGTTGATCGGGGCCTACGCGGCGAGCCCGGGAGAGGAACCCGAGGCAGGCGCCGGATGGGCGCTGGCCACTGCCGCCGCCGCGGACCACGACGTCTGGCTCGTCACACGCCCGCGATTCCGTACCGCGATCGAGGACGCGCTGGCGCAAGACCCGGAGCTCGCCGCCCGGCTGACCGTCGTGTTCCACGACCTCGCCCCCCGGATCGTCGCTCTGAAACGTCGCAACATCGACCTGTACTGGTATTACGTCGCCTGGCAGTACGCCCTGGGCGGCGTCGCTCGCCGGCTGCACCGAGAGCTCCGCTTCGACGTCGTGCACCATGCGACGTGGGCCAACGACTGGCTGCACGCCGGGGTTTCGCACGTGCGCGGTGTGCCGTTCGTCTGGGGTCCAGTCGGTGGTGCCAGCGCGGTCCCCTTGCGGCGGCTCGGCCGATGGCTGGGCCGACGCGGTCTGCTCACGGAGCTGGTTCGCGGCGCACTGACCCGACTTCCGCGACGGGTGTGGGGCGACCGCAACGCGTCGCGCGCCGCTGTCGTCGTCGCCCAGAACCACGAGGTGGCCGCTCGCTTCCGCCGAGCACGGCGGGTCGTCGTGGAGCCGAACGCCGCTCTCGACCGCTACGAGGAAGTCCTGGCCGCCCTCGGCCCGATCCCCCCACCGCCGAACGACGTCCCCACGGCCGTGTTCGTCGGCCGACTCGTCGCCTGGAAGGGAGTGCGCTTGGCGGTCGAGGCTCTCACGCGTCCCGCCGCCGCAGCATGGCATCTCGATATCTACGGGGATGGTTACGAGCGTGAGGCGCTGGAATCACTCGTCCAACGACACGGCCTGGGCGACCGGGTCGCCTTTCTCGGTCACCGGCCCCGAACCGAGGTGCTTGCGGCCTTCGCGCGGGCCGATGCGATGCTCTTCCCTTCGATGCACGACCAAGCCGGATGGGTCGCAGCTGAGGCGAGCAGTCTCGGGTGCCCTGTCGTCTGCCTGCCGCTGGGCGGCCCGCACCTGCTGGCAGGCGTCAACGCCCGCGTCGTCTCGCTGGAGGGCGACATCCCCGAGAATCTCGCCGAAGCCCTGGCGGGGACACGAGAGCAACCCGGCGTTCCACATGACACCTGGGCACGCGATCGACTCGTCCCCCGAGTCCGTCAGTGGTACGCCGACGCCATGGCCGGGCGCGCCGATGCCGCGGAGGAACGATGACGCATCCCGATGACCTCGTGGTCCTCGAGTCGTTCCCGCCGCCGCGCCCGACGACGAATCCCTACATCACCCAGCTCAGTCAGGTCCTCTCACGGACCTCCGGACTCGCGTTGCGTCACTTCTCCTATCGAGCCGCCCTGACGAGCCGTTACGACGTGTTCCACACCCACTGGCCCGAGAATCTGGTCGGTGGTCACCACTGGTACGGCCGCGTGGCGCGACGTGCGCTCGCCGTGCTGCTTCTCCTGCGGCTGTGGGCGCTCCGGGTCCCGGTCGTCAGGACCTGGCACAACCTCGAGCGCCCTTCCGATCTCGGGCGCATCGACCAGTGGCTGCTCGACGGTTTCGACCGGCTGACGGCTCTCCGCATCGTCCTGAACCCGGTCACGGAGCAGATCAGCTCGTCTCCGGTCGTGACGATCCTGCACGGCCACTACCGGGACTGGTACGGGCACCATCACCAGCCACCCGCGACGCCCGGCCGCGTGGGCTATGTCGGGCTGATCCGTCGGTACAAGGGAGTCGAGGACCTGCTCGCGGCGTTTGCCAGGATCGACGATCCCGCAGCCAGCCTGCGGGTGGTCGGGAAACCCTCGACCCCCGAGTTGGAGGAGACGATCCGGACGCTCGCGCGGGAGGATCCTCGCATGAGCGTGCGCCTGGAGTTCGTCGATGATGCCGACTACGCCGCCGAACTGGCGTCGATGTCGTTGGTCGCGATGCCCTACCGGCACATGCACAACTCCGGTGTGGCCCTGGCCGCTCTCTCCGTCGGCCGCCCGGTCCTCATGCCGGACAACCCGGTGAACCGAGCCCTCGCCGAGGAGGTGGGCCATCGGTGGGTCCATCTCTTCACAGGCGTCGTCGACGAACACGACGTCTCGGCGGCACTGGCGGCCGCCTCCACCCTGGCGCCGACGGATCGGCCCGACCTGTCGAGGCGCGACTGGGACGACGCCGGCACCGCCCACCTGGTCGCCTTCGCGGCGGCGACATCTCGAGAGGGCAAGCGTCGATGAGCGACACCACGGTCGTCGTCGCCCACCCGTCCGCCGACGTCTACGGATCAGACCTGCAACTTCTGGTCACGGTCGAGTCGCTCGTCGAGTCGGGCGCCCGTGTCCTCGTGGCACTCCCGAGCACCGGTCCGCTGACGAACGAGCTGGAGCGGCGCGGTGCCGAGGTCCTCACGATGAGATTCCCCGTACTTCGAAAGTCCGCCCTGCACCCGCTGCGTTTCGCGCGGTTGGTGGCCGAGGCCATGATGGCGCTTCCCCGATCGATCGCCCTGCTGCGACGCACCGATGCCCAGTTCCTCCTGGTCAACACGATCACCATCCCGTGGTGGTTGGTCGCCGGTCGTTGGGTTCGGCTGCCGACGATCGGCCACGTGCACGAGGCCGAGGAGGACGGCTCGCGGCTCTTCCGGACGCTGCTGGCTCTGCCCAACCTCTTCGCGACGAAGCTGATCGTCAACAGCCAGTGCTCGGCGCGCGCCCTGACCAGCGTGGTCCCCTCACTTCGCCACCGGGTCGAGGTCGTCTACAACGGCGTTCCCGGACCACCAGACACGCCCTCGCCCGTGCGGACACGAACACACGAGACGCCGCTCTCTCTCGCCGTCGTGGGGCGGCTCTCTCCGCGAAAGGGCATCGACGTCGCACTCGAGGCCACCGCCGAGGTGGCGCGCTCAGGGGTTGACGTCTCGCTCGACGTCTACGGCTCGGCGTTCGAGGGCTACGAGTGGTTCGCCGAGCAATTGCACGACCGAGCGAACGAGGGCGACCTCGTCGGACGCGTCACCTTCCACGGCTACGTCAATCCCGTGTGGCCCGCTCTGGCCCGGGCCGATGTCGTCCTCGTGCCCTCACGGGTCGAACCCTTCGGGAACACTGCCGTCGAGGCACTGCTCGCGCGGCGGCCTCTCGTCGCATCCAGCACCCAAGGGCTCGCGGAGATCGTCACCCATCGAGCGGGCGGCTTGTTGGCCGTCCCGGGTGATCCCACCTCTCTGGCCGAGCAGATCCTCGTGGTGGCGAGCAACCCGAGCCTGGCCAGGCAGCTGGCCGACACGGGCCACGCCGACGCACTCGATCGATTCGGAGCTGAGCGCTATCGCCGACAGATCCGCGCCGCGATCGGGGTGCCCGATCACCCGGACGAGCTGGACCAACCTTCCTGACGGGAACGATCGGGTGCCCGCGCATAACGGACCCGCACCCGCCTCACGCCGCCTACACTTGGGGAGCGATCTGCACTGGGCCGTGAGGAAGAAGCGATCTTATGAGCGACCACCAGGATGGGCGCAGGACCACACGTCGCTGGCTGACGAGTCTCGCCGGTCTCGTTGCTGCCGCCACATTGGCGTGGATCGTCTGGGCCATCCTTGACGACCAGTCCGACGCGTCGGACGCCCCCAAGGCGTCCAGCGAGCCGGCCACGCCGACCGAGCCGCCTCAGAGCCCCACCCCCACGGCGACCGGCAAGCCTTCGAGCGCCGTCGTGCCCACCGATGAGCCGTCACCGGTCGCCACCGATCCGGCCGGTGAGCGAATCGCTCTCGACCCGGTGCGCCCCGCGGACACCGCGAAGCTGTCCAGGGCCGTATCCATCCGTGTGGTGAAGATCGAGGCCGTCACGAGCAAGATCGTCCTGCCCAGCGACAAGAAGGGCCCTGCCGTTCGCATCTCGGTGAAGGTCGCGAATCGTTCCAACGCCCGCCTCGACACCCGATTCGCGGTGGTCAATGCCTACCACGGCGACGACCTGGTCCCCGCCAACGTGCTAAGCGAGCCCGGAGGGCGCCCGATCCCCACCTCGATCGCAGCCGGCAAGACGGCCACCGGCGTCTATCTGTTCGACATCGGTCCAAAGGCCCGCAGCAACGTCACGCTCGAGGTCGACCTCGCTCCCCAACTCCCGGTGGCTCGCTTCGCCGGCACCTTCAGGTGACGTCGGCCACCGGCGCAGTCGACCGTCGGGGCACCGCGATCACCGCCAGCGCCAGCGCCAGGGTGGCCGCGGAGGTGTAGAAAGGGCTGAAAGGCAGATCCCACAACGACCGCAGGGCGAGGTAGACCACCACGCCGCGGGCGATCCTCTCCGACGACACGACGACCAATCCGTGGATCAGGATCAAGCCGACCAGCGCCGCCGTCACCAAGCCCGCGATGCCGAACTGGATCCACAGGTTCCCGAGGACCGAATGGACTTCGTAGGTGTTGCCGAACAGATAGACCTCGACGTAGTTGTTGTTCGGGTCGTAGCCGATCTTCCGCATCCCCTCCTTCGCCAGAAGCAGGTTGTCGTAACTGACCAGCGTCCCCGCTCCCAGTCCGAACGGATTCGCGTCGACCAAGGCGGCCGTCGCGCCGATCTCCGGTCGACCGCCGAGCAGCGCGGATCCCGCAGTGGTCGTCTGGGCCACCGTTCGGTCTCGGGCGGCCTCACCGAGAGCGCCCTCGAGAATCGCCGCCTGAACGGCGAAGTAGCCAGCGACCGCAATCACGACCAGCTGCACCGGCACCACGACGAAACGCAGCCGAGCCGTGCCCGCGGTACCTGCTCGCCCGCCTTGGATCAGAACGATCGCGGCCGCGATCAGGAGCATGGCGGCAGCCGAGCGCGAGTCGTTCAGCGCCGAGACGACGGTCAGAGCGATCAGGACCACGAACTCTCGGTTGCGATTCCCGAACACCCAGGGTCCGCTGAGTGCCAGCAAGATGACCGGAACGGACAGTGAGAACTTCCAGACGTTCGCCGGATTGGCGCCGAGAATCGCCACGTTGGCCAAGGCCCCCAGCCCGAACACCAGCACCACGGTGCGGAGCCCGACCACCGTGCGCGCCCAGAGCAGGCTCACGACCCCGACAGCGAGGGACAGCACTCGAACAGTGTTGGCGAACAGGATCGAAGCGTCCCAACCCGCCTCAGGGGAGAACTGCATCGTCAGGAGAACACCGCTGACGGCCGCCACGGCGCACATACCGACGAACAGCGGCACGAATCGATACCGCCTCATGGCGGTGGCGGTGATGGGCAGCAGCGGCACGCCGACCAGGAATCCGAGCGGCACTCCCAGCGGCAAGGGCAATCGCAGAGCCGTCGCGAGGACGAGCGCCATGGCCAGGAACTGCACCAGCTCGGCGTCCAGGGCGACGGACGAACTGCGGATCCGGGGCGGCACGTGCGCAGCGTTCTGGCGCGACACGATCGCCTCCCTTCGCCGACCGCGATCCGGGCCAGCAGACACCACCCTAGCGCGGCGGCGCCGCGAGATTGTCGAGTTCTGCCGCCTCAGATCTGGCCGATCAGTCGAGAGCCGAGGGGTCGGTGACGGTGATCGCGTCCCAGCGGAGCGCCAACGGGGAGACCGCCGAAGCGGCAGAGGGCAACGTGCCCCACACCCCGACGGAACCGGGCACCTGCAACGCTGCAGCCGCGTCGGTCACCGTCCGCTGCCAGTCAGGCTCTGCAGTGCCGTCCTTCCAGACCTTCGCCTTCAGCGTCGTCGGACCCGAACCGGTCACCTCGATCGCCAACCGATACTTCTCCCCCGGGACGATCGTCAGGTTCGGGACGACCTGCGCCCCCACCGTGACCGTGCCCGGGTTGCGCAACAGGTTCATCCGAACACTGCCGTCGGCAGCGAGCCGCAACCGGGCGAAGTACTCGTTCGTCCCCACCTTGCGACCGACCAAGGACACGTACGTCGCCTCGAAGAGCTTGTCGACCGAGAACACCCCGGTCACCCGAGTGTTCGCCGAGCCGACCTCCCCCAACGTCGCCGCCACGGTCCCGCCAGCCGGCACCGACAGCACACCCGCCCCACCGGACACCGAGTAGCGCTGAGCCGACGCCGGAGTCGACCACGCGCCACCCACATCAGCGGCACCCCAACCACCCGTCACCGTCCGATCGAACACATCCTCGGCCAGCAGATTCGCCGGCGCCGGGTCCTCCGGATCGGGGGCACTGACCGCCAGGGACTTGGTGACGGAGTGAGTTGCACCGTCGTCGTCGGTGACCGTCAGCCGGACCACGTACGATCCGGGCGAGTCGAAGCGATGCGAGGGATTCGATGCGGTGCTCGTCGCGCCATCACCGAAGTCCCAGGCGTGCGACGCGATCGTTCCGTCCGAGTCCGACGCGGCCGATGTGAAGGCGGCTGTCAAACCAGAAGCGGTCCAGGCGAAGTCGGCCACCGGTGCCACGTTCGGCGTCGGCGGCTCCTCGGGCTCAGCCACCACGATGGTGGGGTCGGTGACGGTGATCGCGTCCCAGCGGAGCGCCAACGGGGAGACCGCCGAAGCGGCAGAGGGCAACGTGCCCCACACCCCGACGGAACCGGGCACCTGCAACGCTGCAGCCACGTCGGTCACCGTCCGCTGCCAGTCAGGCTCTGCAGTGCCGTCCTTCCAGACCTTCGCCTTCAGCGTCGTCGGACCCGAACCGGTCACCTCGATCGCCAACCGATACTTCTCCCCCGGGACGATCGTCAGGTTCGGGACGACCTGCGCCCCCACCGTGACCGTGCCCGGGTTGCGCAACAGGTTCATCCGAACACTGCCGTCGGCAGCGAGCCGCAACCGGGCGAAGTACTCGTTCGTCCCCACCTTGCGACCGACCAAGGACACGTACGTCGCCTCGAAGAGCTTGTCGACCGAGAACACCCCGGTCACCCGAGTGTTCGCCGAGCCGACCTCCCCCAACGTCGCCGCCACGGTCCCGCCAGCCGGCACCGACAGCACACCCGCCCCACCGGACACCGAGTAGCGCTGAGCCGACGCCGGAGTCGACCACGCGCCACCCACATCAGCGGCACCCCAACCACCCGTCACCGTCCGATCGAACACATCCTTGGCCACGATGTCGGTGGCTGCCGGTACCGACACCGTCACCTCTCTGGTCGCGGTGTGGGTTCCACCATCGTCATCGGTGACAGTCAGGGCGATGGTGTATGTGCCGGCGGCGCCGTAGGTGTGCGTTGCCGATGAGCCCGAACCACCGGGACCCTCATCGAAGTCCCACTCGTAGGACGTGATCGTCCCGTCCGGATCGCTCGATCCAGCGGCATTCACCGTGACTCTGAGTCCGTTCGTTGTAACAGAGAACGCGGCCGTCGGGGGTTGGTTGGGAGCCTCGAGCGAAACCGTCCGCGTCACGGACGAGGACGCACCCTCGTCATCTGTCACGGTGAGCTTGACCTCATGGCTCCCGAAGCCCACGAAGTCGTGTACCGGGTTCTGCTCGGTCGAAGTGTTTCCATCCCCGAACTCCCAGAGGTGGGACACGATTGAGCCGTCGCTGTCGCGCGCTTCGGAGGTGAACGCCACCGTCTTGGAGCCGGGCGTCGTCGTCGACCGGAAATCCGCCGTGGGAGCGACGTTCGGCCTCTCCATCACGACGGGAGCCGAGTAGGTGCCCTCGCCTCCGTCCTCGTCCGCCACGGTCAGGGTGACGGTGAACGTGCCTTCCTCGTCATAGGTGTGCGAGGGGTTCGCCTGCGTACTGGTCTGCCCATCGCCGAAGTCCCACAGGTACGAGACGATCGTTCCGTCGCGGTCCGAGGCGTTGGACGTGAAAGCAGCCGCCAATCCATCCTTGGCGACTGTGAAGTCGGCCGTCGGGCTCACGTTCGGCAGCACACCGCCGCCAGCGACGAAGTGCCGCTGAACGTCGGACGTCGACAGGGCTCGGGAGTAGATCGCGGCCTCGTCGACATCGCCGTCGAACCACGCCGTGGAGGAGTCGGTCCACTGCCGGTCGCCACCGAGCTTCCAATAGCCGTCGTACGCCTGGGCCGAGGTGTTCGGGTGCGTCCCGTCGAGTTCACCGTCGACGTACAGCTTCATCCCGTCCGGCCCCAAGGTGGAGACCACGTGGTGCCACTGGCCGTCGTTGAGGGTCTCGCTGGACGTGATGGTCACGGCGGATCCGGGATTCACGCCGAAGTTGAGCCGTCCGGCGGACAGCCACAGATGCCGATCATAGTTCGTCGACGCTCCCGTGCCACTGCTCGAACCGAAACCGAAGATCCGGCCCACGCCAGACATCGTGGTCTTGAACCACACCTCTTGGCTGAACGTGGCGGGTCCGGGGATCTGGGTCTTCGACGTCACAACACCCCCGGGGCTCATTCCGAACATGGTGCTGGGACCGAGGCGGAGCGAAGCGTTCCCGGCAATCACGCCGGGGCGACCCGCCGTCCTGTTTCCCGCGATCGTCCCCTCGCGGTCGCCCAACGGTGCGGCGTCCGCCGCCGTCGATCCCGTGTCGGCAAGACGCCAGAACAGATCCGGCTCGTCGCTGAAAACGGAAGCACCGTACGGATCGGCCGGTGCCGTCCCCAGGGCCGAGGGACGACCGCTCTGGATCCAGTGGTTGTTGACCTGCGCGGGCGTGAGGGCGGTGGGGTACACCGAGAACTCGTCGATTTGGCCGTTGAAGTTCTTTCCTCCGGTCCACGTGTTGTCGCCACCGATGCGCCAGTAGCCGTTGTACACCTGCGCGGACGTCGTGTCGGTCCGCTGGGCAACCCGCTTGCCGTCGACGTAGAGGACCTGACCCTTGGGACTCAACGTCGCCACCGCCTGGTGCCACTGACCATCGTTGTACGCCTTGGCTGACGTCACCGCCCGTTCAGCACTCGGGTACACGCCGAACACGAGGCGCCCCGCGGTGTTCATCATGATGTGGCGGTCGTAGCTTCCGGAGTCGCCCGTCGCAGCGTTGCCGAAACCAACGATCTTGCCGCCCGCCCTCGATGTGGTCTTGAACCACACCTCGGTCGAGAAGACGTGCGGGCCCGGCGTCAGCTCCGACGAGATCACTCGGCCATTGGCCGTACCGGCGAACCCGGATGCAGTGTCGGTCCAGTTGTTCAGCGCACCGGCAGTGCCCCGCGTCACGCCCGATCCGGCAACCGTGTTGTCGCTCCCGATCCAGTCGGCGACGGCGGTGCCGCTGTCCCCGAGACGCCAGTACTTGGTCGCCCCGTCATCGAACACGGCGTTCCCGTACTGCCCGAGAGTGTCGGTGGCAGCGACGGTCACGGTCACCCAGTTGGACGTGGCGAGATTGCCGTCGTCGTCGAGGACCCGCAGCTGATAGCGCACATCGGCGCCGGGCGTGAGACCCGTGTCCCGGAAGGACATCGGCTTGCCCTCCCACCAGCGGGCAGTCTGGACCTCCTCGTGGACCAGGCCAGCCGCGTTGACGGTGTTGCGGTAGATACGGTACGTCAACTTCGCACTGTCCTGGTCACGGTTGGCCGGCCAGGTGAGCCGAACCTCGCCCGGCCGGGCGCTGCGCACGCTGGGGTTGATCGCCGCGGCCGAGTTCTGCGGCCCGCGCTTCTTCGGGTTGCCGGCGACTGAACGTTTCGCGTACCGCACGAGCCCAGCCTGCGCTTGACCATTGACCCGTGGGAACTCGCCGGCGAAGACCACGTAGTCATCCTCCGCGTCGACCGCCCACGTGGCTTGTCCACTCACCGATCCGACCGATGAGGTGGGCCACCAGTTCAGGAGCTCGGGGCGCGGGGCGCCGGGGTGATCCTTGTAGCCATAGATGTCCGGGGTGTTGGTGCCGCGCACATCGTTACTGAAGGCGTTCGAGTGGTAGTACGTCCACGGATCCGACTGGGGGAACCCGTTGCTGTTCCCGCAGTAGTGCTTGTGACTGGCCGTGTAGACCACATCGGACGTGGCCGCGACGTCGTACGTGTCGCCGTGGCAGTCTTCGATCCAGACCAGCGACCCATCGCTCCAGTTCGCTGCGAATGTGCCTTCGGAGTTTCCACCGCCGCCGTAGTGCCAGCCGACCCCGTAGAACCTCTGCCCGTCGCTGTCGGTCTTGGCGATGCCAGAGTTCTCACCTGCGTCCCGAACCTGGGTGTTCACCGGGAGCGGCCGCGCCTCACCCGTGGTCGCATCGGAGAGGAACATGCCGTAACCGGGATTGTCGCTGCCACCCACCGAAGTGAAGTTGCCTGTCATCAGGACCTTGTTGACCCCGGTGTTCACCTCCATCGACTGCACCTGGTTGTTGTCGGCGTCGACCCGCCACGGCAGCGTCGCACCGGTCGAGGCGTTGATCGCAGCCGCGCGTCCGCGCGGCAGATTGTTCACGCCTGTGAAGTAGCCGCCGACGAAGATCGTGTCGTTCGTGGCTGCGACGGTGCTGGTGATGCCGTTGATGTTGGGAGCGAGGCTACTGAGATTGCCGCTGGGAAGATCGAAGATCGCGATGCGGTTGCGGCTCAGGCCGTTGACCTGGGTGAACGTCCCCACGACGTAGAGCTTGGTCTTGGCCGGGTTCGTCGCAATGTCCTTGACCTGACCGTTGAACTGCGGCGCCCAGGCCTTGAGCGCGCCCGTGCGCAGATCGAAGGCCATCGCGTTCCATCGCTGACTCTCGCCGGTACCCGCCGGGGCGCCGGCCGGACGCGCACTGGTGAAGTCACCGCCGGCGTAGACGGTGTCACCCACGATCAGCACGGTCGTCGACTTCCCGTTCATCTGCGCGGTGGGCAGTGCATCTGCCGTGACGGTCTCAGGCAGGGGCTCCGCGGCATCGGCGCGGTTGATCGACGGCGCGACCATCGCGAGGAGAATCAGGGAGAGGGTACCGATCAAGACGATGGGTCGGCCATGAGTGCTGTTCACGCGCGTATTCCTTTGATCAGTGCACCCAGCCGGATGCCCGCAAGTCGCGATTTCCCCCCGCGAATTCTTGGAACACGAGCAGTCAAACACGCGTCGCGATACACCGTTCGGCGAATGGCGGACCTCAGAAATGGTGTTTCGACACTCCTGCCTCTTTCTCATCTTTCGTCCCACGACTTACTCCGCATGCTGCCCTTCCGGTCCCGACGGAAAGAGTCCGAGGCCCCACCGCGCTGCTGTACGGTGACGAATCACTGCTCGACAGCGCGGGGACTGAACGGAGAACGCATGGCCGAGACGGAGTTCGTCTTCCCGGTGGCGTCGAGCACCTGGAGCGAGCGACACGCGCGCGGGGAGGTTCCCGGGCTGTGGCCCTACGGACTGGAGCGCATCGACCGTCCCGGACGCCCCGTCGCCATGAGACACGTCAGCGCACCGTCGCGGGGGGCCCGACTCGCTTGGCGCCTACGCCCCCGAGCAGCACGCAATGAGCGCCTCGGGCTTGCCTGGGACGAGGGCACGGCGCACGCGATGGCCGCCTCGCGACGCTACGGTCGCATGCACTGCGGAGTCATCTGGGCCACCGACCGGCTCGACCAGGCCGATGGTCGCGCGACAGCGGGCGTTCGCAGGACCTTGTCGGCCATGCAGTCCGTGTGGGTGCTGAGTCGAGGACAACTGGACGCCGTCGACCGTCTCGTCGGGAGCTCGACCCCATCCGAATTCGTGAAGTTCGGCGTTGACGACGCGTTCTTCTCCCCCGCGCCGTACCCCGAGCAACCGCTGTTGTTCAGCGCAGGGGGCGACCGGGATCGCGATCACGAGACGATCCTGGCCGCCTTCGCGCAGGTCGTCCGTGCTCGACCGCACGTGAAGGCCGTCGTACAGACGAGGGCACGTGCGTCCGCCCCCGGAGTCACGGTCGTCCCGCATCTCTCGCACCTCGAACTCAGGGAGTTCTATCGGCGGTCCTCGGTCGTCGCGATCGCGACCCGGCCCAACCTGCACGTCTCGGGGATGACCGTGTCCCTCGAAGCACAGGCCACCGGACGACCGGTGATTCTCACGCACACACCGGGTGCGGAGGACTACGTAGACGACGGCGTGACCGGATTCCTGATGAGCTCGCAGGCGACCGACCGATGGGTCGAGCGCCTGATCGACCTCGTCGACGACCCGGCCCGGGCTGCATCGATGGGCCACGAGGCTCGTCGACACGTCGAGGACGAGTTCACCTGCCAACATCTCGCGAATCGACTTGCCACGGCCGTCGGTCTGGCCTAACGGGTCAGTCGCCGAACATCCAGCGATCAGCGGCGAGCCTTCCGTCGACGGCAGGTAGGTCTTGAAGCACGTCACCCGCCTTGCGGTCAGCCTCCAGCGCTCGCCGCACGGCAGCCGCGACGTCTTCTGGGCCGGCCCCGTGAGCGTCGACAACCTGATGACCATGCTCGGTCAGCCACGGGGATATCCCGGTCTCCGAGGTGGCAACGATCTCGCAGCCGTGGGCGAGCGCCTCGACGATCGGCAACCCGACCTGCTCGCGCCACGTCGGGGTCGGCTGCGAGAGCAGCACCAGCACCGCAGCCGAGGCCAGCACGCGGTGGATCTCTTCCCGACTGGGGTCGACCTGGATCGTCGCCTCATCCCACCCGGCAACGGCAAACTCGGCGAGCCCGCGCAGCTCACCCTTGCCGAGAATGTGCAGAGGGGTGCCGGGAGACCCCGTCCTGATCAGGGGCCACGCCTCGATCAACTGACGTAGGCCCTTCCGCTCATCGAATGCGCCCAGAAAGACCACCGCGGACCTCGGGCCTCCCAGCGAGCACGCCCCACACGGCTCCGGGAGAGCCGGGATCAGACGGCTCTGCGCCGATCGCCGCATCCGGTAAGGGGCGTACTGGGCCATCGCGCCCGGAGTGCCCACCGCCAGGCGGTCGACTCGCCGCATCAACAGATTCACCATGGATCGGTACACCCACCGCCGCCACCACGACGCCAGGCGCGGACTCGGCGACGCGAATGGATCCTCATTGCCGATGGCATAGCTCACGACCCGGACGTGCCGGCCGGTGATGAGCCCTCGGAGCCGAACCGCGAGAGCGGCGGCGAGGCTGTTCTTGACCGCTGACAACATGAGTGGCTCGTTGACCTCGAGTTGGCGGACGTCGGCCCGCAGCAACTGGAGCACCAGACTCCGCGTGCCCGAGAATCGGCGCACATCCAAGCCACCGAGCAGCTCTTCGGCGAAGTCGTAGTTGCGCCCGCCGTAGAGCACGGAAGCCGGCTCCAACACATGGAAACGTTCCAGGTGAGCCGTTCGCAGACCTTCGTACACCCGGACCCGCGGTGCCAGCGCCCCCGTGGTGCGCGCGGCTCGCCATCCCGCCAGAGTTCCCCGCAGCACCGGCCAGACAGTCCGGTCGGGGCGGATGATCTGCCGCCGCCCACCTCGGAGCAGGATGCTCCGCGCGGCGGCCCACGACCGCCGTCTCCATCGACGGAAGTCCTCGTCCTCGAGATGCTTGCGCGCAAACAACAGACGATTGCGAGTGTTGAAGTAGTAGTACAGGGACGACTTGGCGCGTGATCGGCTCTCGAGTTGGTGGGTTCCACCCTCGTCATGGATCGCTGTCGCGCCGGCCACGAGCTCCAGATCGCCCCCGGCAGCGAGCACCTTGGCCGACAGATCGACGTCCTCCCAGTAGAGGAAGTAGTCCTCGTCGAAGCCGCCGATCTCCCGCCACAGCTCCGCGGAGAACATCAGACATGCCCCGGACAGCCAGGGCAGATGGCGTTCACCCGGCACCCGCCGGCCCCACGAGCGCATGTCCCCGGTGTCGAGCAGGAGGTCACTGCCTGCCGACCACACCGCTCCCACGCCGTTGAGGATCGTCGGGGCTGCCAGGGTTCTGGGCCGTGCCGCCACCACTGACTCAAGTGCCGCCACCGAGCCCAAATCGATGGTTGCATCCGGATTCAACAGCAGGACACGGCATGCTCCCCGCTCGAGAGCCTGCGCCACGCCGACGTTGCATCCTCCGCCGAAGCCGAGGTTCCCTTCCGGGTAGACACCCACCCACCCTTGTTCACCGACGAGTCCACGTACGGTCGAACGCTCGGTCACCGACGAGAAGTTGTCCACGACCACCACCACGCAACCCGCGTCGAACGGGATCCGGGCCAGATTCTCGCGGAGAAGACCACTCGATCCGTAGTTGACCACCACGACGCCGAGCCGAGCATGATTTCCGTCGGCGAGCTCCTCCTGTGGTGCACCGTCAACCATGGCGCCCCGTGAAAGCGCCGAGGGCCTTCGTACCGGTTCGCTGACCGGTCGCCTCGGCGATCACAGCGGGCAGCCCCAGGGCAATCGAGCCGGCACGCGCCCGGTTCGCGGCGTCCACCACGCCGGTGGCGTCGACGATGGGTGCGCCCTCCGTGAGGATGGAGGACTTGTCATTGCCTGTGCCCTCGCGGAACTGTTGGAGGTTCTTGAAGCTCTCGACCTGGAACACACCGTTGGCCCAACAAGCGAAGTTGGCCGGGCTGTAGGCGCTTGGCCGGTGAAACGCGTTGTTGTCAGAGGTGATGCCGAAGTCATCTCCGACCATGATCTGGGACTCGTCCTGCGTGAGGATGGGGCAGGTGTTCGATCCCGTCATGCTCACGACGTTGTTGTGGAAGTCGATGTCATCGACCACCCACGGAATCGTCGCCACGAGCGCCGGCACTTCCTGACGCCGTTCGTCAGCCCACACCGCGAACGGCCGCGGGTTCCCGACGATCGTGTTGTTCCACACGTCCACGGATCCGGACGCCTGCACGCGCACCCCCGTCCCGGAGTTGTCGAAGATGTGGTTGTCGGCGATGAGCGCGTCCTCGCTCAGCTCCACCATGACTCCCGCAGCGTTCCCCGAGACCGAGTTACCGACGATCTGCAGCTTCGAGGACGACACATCGAACCAGACGCCTCCAGCGAACGAGGTGTTCGCGACCACGTTGTCGCGCAGGACCACGCCCTTCGCGCGGGTGATCTTGATACCCGCCGCGATAGGTGTCGGCTTGAAGCCTTGCGCGTTGTTGCCACGGAACTCCGAGTTCTCGATCACCAGGTCGTTTGTGTTGTTTCCCCCGAAGCCCATGATGCCGTTCTCCGAGACCGTCACGTTCCGGTAACGCTGGCCTGCCGCCCACGCAGCAATCCCGACCCACGCGTTCTCCGTCACCACCACGTTCTCGAACTCGATGCCCGGCACGCCCGCGATCACCGCCGCGAACTGATTCTTCGCCGTCGCATAGCGCCGCACGCCGAAGCCGCGCAAGACCGAATCCTGTGCATGGACCTCGATCGCTCGTGTCAACGCGCTGGCTCGGATCGCCTTACCTCGCGGATCATCGCCGATCACGAGCCGCTTGCCGGCCTTGTCGACGAAGAACTTGCCCGCCGACACGGCCGACTCCGAAGCCACCTGCGTCAGCGCCTTGCCCCCGACCCACACCTGATCCGGATGGCTCGCCAACGGCCTCGCCGGGTCCACCCATCTGCTCGTCTCATCCGTGGAGCCCGCCATGATCCGGTGATCGAAGAGACTCGTCCACCCCGAGGCGACCCAGCGAGACCCGCTCGCGGTCCAGTTCGCCACCGACTTCGAGCCGTCGAACCACACCGCCTCACCGGGGAAGTTCTGCACGGTGATGCCGGACTTGCTCTTGTCGATGAGCACGCTCTCCTGATACGTGCCGCCACGAAGGACGAGTGTCGAACCCGGCTTGGCCTTCTCCAACGCGAATCCCAGGCTCCCATAGGGATCAGCCTTGGTCCCGGCCCCCGCTCGCGAGCCCTTGGCAGCCACGAAGATGGCCCCCGAGGGAACCGGATACGAGGCCTTGCCGACTGGAAGCGAGCCGACGGCCGCAGGTGTGACCGGGGCAGGAGTGGTCGGTGCGGGAGTCGTCGCGGTGGTCGCAGGTGCCGTGGGAGTCGGCGACGGGGTCGTCGGCGTAGGCCGTGGCGTCGGACTGGCGGAGGTGTCTGCCTTCGCCGTCGCGACGTTGTCGACACGGATGACGGTGGCCACCCCATCGTCCGGAACCGCGAATTTCAGACCCGGGGCACCAGCAGCCCTCAAACGGTCGTCCGACGAGTCGACGCCGGTCACCTGCCAGGCAGGAGCAGCGGCGCCTGTCAGCCATGCTCGTGCTCTCAGGTCCACCTTGCTGTCCCCAATCGCGGAGAACTCCACGGTGAGCGTCCGGTTCACCGGGACGCTCGCGAGGACGACCTTCTCTGCGCCGATCATGGCTGTCGAGGAACCTGCGACACGATGCAGGGAGAGCCCCACGCGCCCGCCGGCGATGTGGCGCAGGCGCGCCTCGTAGTAGTAACCGAGAGCCGAGCGACGCAAGATGACCGCCGTGGTCGCTCCGCCGCCTCGTTGTTCCGTCGCGACGGTCACGTCGGCCTTGATCGTGGCGTCCCCGAGAGTGAGGCCCTCCGCCACCGCTGCCGCGGACTTGCCCGACTCGACCGTGGCGACTCCCTGCGCCCCGTCCACGAGGAGTCGGCCAGGGGCTCCTGTCGTGTACATCGATCCGCTGGTCGAAGCGCCCCAGCCCTCAGTCCAGCGGCGCGCGAAATCGTCGGCGAGGTGGCGCGCGGTTCCGGGAACCGCCGCGCTCGCACTGATGTCCGAGGCTCGGAACTGGTCGACCCTCACGGTCGTGCGCGCCGATCGGCTCGACGACTTGAAGGCCAGACCGGGCGAGCCTGCGGCGATGCGTGAGGCCGACGAGTCCACGGCGATCGCCTGCCACGAGGGGATCGATGCGCCACTGGCCCACGCGCGTGCCTTCAGCTCGACCACGGCACCACCGGTCGCCGTGAACTCGACCGACAACCGCTGGTCGGGCGCGATGCGCGCTGCCACCACGGCCTCCTTGCTGAGCGTGGACGTCGAGGTGCGATCGCTGCGGATGATGGTGAGTCCGAATCGACCGGTCGAGAGCTGGCGCAGTCGCGCCTCGTAGTACAAGCCCAGACTCTTGCGCCGAAGGAGCAACGACGTGGAGACACCGTCGGAGGTGCCTTCGCCCTGACGCTGGAACGAGACGTTCACCTTGCCATAGGAGTCACCGAGCACGACGCTCTCACTAACCGAGGCGGCCTGCGTGCCCGCAGCCAGATCGACCTTGCCGACGCCGTCACCGACGCTCATCCGTCCCGGCGAACCTGCCGTGTACGCCTGACCACTCGAGGCGGCTCCCCACCCTGAGGCGACCTGACGGTCGAAATCGTCCTGCAGGACAGTGGCTCCGGCCGACGCCGTCACCGCGCCGACCATCGCGCCTGCAACCAGGCCGAGACCGAGAACGAGGAGAATGAAGCGAGATGCGACAGCGCGGCCGCGCTGCAGTCCAGTCGTCATCAAGGGGCAACCTCAGGTAGACAATTTCCGCCGCGGAGCACCGCGCGACTCCGTCGAAGTCGTGAACAACCCGAGATTGTCCCCGTAGCCTCGCAAACTACTGGCGCTGTGCGCAATGACTTCCACGCAACGGAATGGATCACACGTCGACGCGTTCCCGTGAACGCTTTCCGTACACTCCGTCGCTTCCGTAGCGCAGCCGATGGCCACGGCGCACGCGCGTCAACGCGACGCCGAGGACAGGCGCGTGACCCGCCTCGAGGATGTCCAGTGCTTTGGTGAACTTGCCGGTCGTGACCTTCGCGCGACGCGCGAGCATCAGCACGCCATCGGTGACGTGGCCCAGCCAGACCGCATCCGCGGCCGCCAGAACCGGGGCCGAGTCCAGGACGATGAAGTCGTAGTCCGCCTTGACCTGCTCCATCAACTCCTCCATGGCAGTGCTACTGAGCAGTTGCGCCGGGTTGGGGGGAATGGGGCCGGCGGCGAGGACGTCGAGGTTCGGGATCCACTCCTGGACAGCGGTCGAGAGCTTGTACTGGCCCGAGAGGACATTGGACAGGCCCACCGCCGACTCCAAGCCGGTGACGAGGCCGACCGATGGAGAACGAAGGTCACAGTCGATCAGGAGGACCTTCTTGTTTCCGGCAGCGACGACGGCGGCCAATCCTGCCGCGACCGAGCTCTTCGACTCACCCGGAGTCGCCGACGTCACCACCAGCGAGGAGACGCCCTTCGGTACCCTCAGGAAGCTCAGGCTCGTGACCAGGCCCTGGAGTGACTCGGCTTGCCTGCCCCGCCGATCGGACATCACGGCCCGCAGGAAGGAGCTTCCGCGTCCCGATTCGACGATTTCCCCCAGCACGGGAAGCTCGGTGATCTCTTCCACGTCCGAGGCATCACGGATGGATGCACCGAAGAAGCGACGGAGAAGGGCGTAACCCAACCCGAGGGCCAGACCCACCAGTGCGCCCAGGATGACTTCGTTGCGCCGGCTCGGCGCTATGGGTGCCCCAGGGGTGGCCGGCGGACCGACCGTGGTGAGCCGGATGACCGGAGCGCCCTTCTTGTTGGCTGGCGAGACTTCCGAGACGGCGGCCGCCAGCTCTCGGGTGACTCCGGCGGCGATCTGACGTGCCTCCTCGGGATCGCCCGAGGTGACGGCGACGTCGATCACCACGGTGTTGAGCGGGGAGGAGGCGCTGACCGACCCCGCAAGCTGCTTCGGCGTGACGTCGAGGTCGAGCCGCTCGATGACCGGCTTGAGCACCATCTCGGAATTCGCCAGCAGCACGTAAGACGCGACGATGTTCTGGATGAAGTTGGAGCCCTGAACGATGTCGGTGGCACTACCGCCCAAGTCCGTCGTCAGCAGGACGCGACTGGTGGCCCGGTAGGTCGGCGGCGTGTTGCTCGCGTGCAGGTAGCCCACCATCGCCCCGACGATCCCAAGCAGCAAGATGGCCGCGACGTGGCGTTGGATCGTCTTGACGTACGCGCGCAAACTCATCGTCGAAACACGATCGTCGGTCGGATCGTGCCAGCTCGCGAAGTCACGGCTCCGAGTCTAGGTGCCAACAGCGCCTCCCGGAGTGGAAGCGATCGGATGACTCCACACCATTCGACACCGCCGGCGAGGGCACCGGCCGCCTCGTGAGGAGCCCGACCCGGTCACCGCCGGTCGAAGCGCACCAACGTGGTGCGCGGACCCGACCAAGCGTCCGTCGGGGTCAGGCCGTGCTCCGCGAGGAGCTCCTCATCACGGTCACGAGCGGCGGCCTCGAGGTCCGTGCGGCGAACGACCCAGATGGTGTCGAGCCCATCGAGGGTTGAGCCCGCTACCGCGAGTTGACGCGAGCCGGCGAAGAGCAGATGAGAATCAGCCGGGTCCGAGATTCGGGTGACGTCGACCAGACCGGCGAAGGGCTCCGGATACGCGCTGGCGATCGGCCGACTGGTGGCCCGGACCACGCTGGCATCGTCCATGCGTGACGGGCTGAAGTAGACGCCGTCTCCCTCCCGCGCTCGCTCCGCGATCCGCTCGGCGACCCTCGACCAGTCGTAGCCGCTCTTGGCACCCTCCATCCGTTGGGATGCGTAGATAGGAGCGACCAGGAGCACCAAACCGCCGACCAGCGCAACGCGGGCGAACCGGCCGTGGATCGTCGTCAGGCCCATGGCGATCAGCATGGCCAGAGCCGGGGCGCAGTATCCGAAATAGCGCGGGTGGTAGAGGGACCCCCCCAGGAGCGACCAGCCACCGATCACCACGGTGGGCAGAAGGATCCAACCGAGGAGCAGCATGGCCGCGCCCGTCTGCGCCTGCGGTCGTGGGGCACGAAGCAGCCGTATGGCTCCCACGCCCGCCGCGATCCACCCGGCCAGGGCCAGCATGAGTGCCGCCGGCAACCAGGGACCGGCCTCGACGCCGCCCGGCGTCTCACCGAGGAACCACTGGTTGACCACGGCCCGTCGAACGAACCCGGGCACCGACAGCTCGGTCTGCGTGAGTTGCCCCCGCTGTCCGAGGGCCGTCACCACGAGAGGGGCGGCGACGAGCATCCCTCCCGCGGCGGCCAGCGACCAGTGGAGACGCTCACGCGTTCGCTCGACGAACCACGGGATGGCCAGGGCGTGAACCACGACGAGGAGTGCCACGTAGAGGTGGAAGAGGACTCCCACCGTCACCAGAGCGGCATAGGCCCACCAGCGTCGACCACCGGCCCTCCCCGCCCACACGAACGCCACCGTCATCCACACGGCGGCGGCGGTCGCCAGAGCGAAGGAGCGAGTCTCGAGACCCATCCACGTGACGCGAGGCAGGACGGCGAGGATCAGGGCGGCCGCGCTCGGGACCACACTCGAGTCGAAGAGTTGGCGGGCGAGGACGTAAGTTCCTGCGACTGCGACGCCGATCGCGATCGCACTCAGTGACCGCACGGCGAGCTCCGACGCTCCGAAGGCGGAGATCCAGCCATGGAGGACCAGGTAGTAGGCGCCGTGCACCGCATCGATGCGCTCAAGGAGTCCGGCCAAGTCAGCCAGCGGGCGGCGGGCCGCGGACAACGAGGCTGCCTCGTCCACCCAGAAGGCTGGGACCGAACTACCGACGAGACTTATGACGGTGGCAAGCAGACCCCAGACGGTCGCAACGAGGACCTCGGAGCGAAGAGATCCTCGGCCAGCCGTCAACGGAGCCCCACGAGGGCGACGATCCGTTCGAAGGTCTCGACGACTGCCGCCAGGTTCGCATCGCTCACCTTCTCGGTGTCACGCAGACGCAACTCGTTCACGAGGGCTGGAATCGCTTCATCGGTCGCTTGGTGCAGCGGCGGCGGCTCGGCGCATGCCTCGAACGCCGTGGCCGTCTTGGCGACCCCCGGCGAAACCACCGGCCGACCGTAGGTCGCGGCGACGACCGCCGCATGCATGCTGGTGCTGACCACACAGCCCGCGGCGGCGAGCACCGCGGTCACCTCGCCGGCCGGCAGAACTCCTAGGAACGGCACCCGGGCGCGCGCGGCGGCGTCGCGCAGCAGGACGTGCTCGCCTGCGTACCTGCCCAGCGGCAGGACGACACAGGGCGCCGGAGCGCAGGCCTCGATCAGGCTCGCGAGCCGCGCACGAGTCCACCCTGCGAACGCGGCAGCATGGAACACCACCGGGGCGTCGGACGCACCCGTACGTTCAGCCAGGATGCGTGCCCCCCGCTCGGCGGCATCGGCTGCAGACTCGACCAGCGGAAGCGCGAACACCGCATCGGGCCCGACGAGAACCGCATCGGCGCTCATTCCTGCATCGCGCAGGATCTCGGCACCCCGATGCGTGCGCACCCAGGCGCCCGACGACGAGGTGATCGCCTCCAGCACGTCGGGTGAGCGAGGAAGCGTGTGGACACCCGCAGACACGTAGGCCGCAGGCACCCCCCACGAGCGGGCCATCCACGGCCCGGGGCGGTTCCCGATGGCGCGGCGCGCGAATCGGTCAGCCCGCAGTCTGTTGATCCACTTCCCACGCTCGCCGGTGGGGACGCACAGATGATCCATGGCGACGACGCGGCGGTCGACGCGGATGATGTCTCCGCCGCCGATCCATGCTGCGTCGAGACCTTCCGGACGATAACTCGAGATCGCCTCGACGGAGCGCCCGTCGGGGAGCTGTCCCGCAATCAGCCCGAAGTGTCTCGAGGGTGGCTGTATCCCCAGCTGTCGTGACAACGCGTCGAGCACGCCCGGATACACCTGGTCGCCGTAGTTGGACATCGAGAACGCCCCGACGTGAGCAATGGCAGTCACCTCGTCATCACCGCCGTCCGAGTCGCGTAGATCCAGTTGGCGGCCAGTTGGAAGATCATCACCCCGGAAATCGAGGCGATCACCGGACCGATCGCTCCGAGGCTCATCGACAGGAACACGGAGGCGACGATGTTCCACGGCATCATGAGAGTCACCATGATTGCTTGAAA
Source organism: Aeromicrobium senzhongii (assembly GCF_014334735.1). Lineage (NCBI taxonomy): Bacteria > Bacillati > Actinomycetota > Actinomycetes > Propionibacteriales > Nocardioidaceae > Aeromicrobium > Aeromicrobium senzhongii. The sequence continues at coordinate 645,871 of NZ_CP060587.1, read as the reverse complement.
CCGCAGGCCCCGGGCGTCGGTCAAGAAGTTGCCCAGAGGATTCTTGGCAGCCTGCACGATGACGAGCACGACGAACGCCGCCACGAGCGCGGCATCGAGCCGGATCTGCCCACCGGAGGCGATCTCGGCCAGCCACGGCGAGGCAACCGCGACCATCGCGCCGACGACGCACGCCGCGACACCGAACCACAGTGCCATCGCATGTGGTGAGGAGATCGAGGAGGGGTTGGCCGCCCTCTCGCGCGCGAAAACGGGCCACAAAGACACACCGGCGGCCATCGCCACCCCGACGATCGGCAGGAACATCTGGGCCGCGAGGCTGTACTGCGCCAGCTCGTCCCGCGAGGCAACGTGACTGAGCACGATGCGGCTGGACTGCATGGCGATCGGCAGGGCGATCATCTGGACGAGCAGAGGCAAGGCCGTGTCGAAGACTCGCGCCCCACGGACCGATCGCACGCGGAGAGCGTCGCGGTAGGCCAGGCGGAGCATCGGGGCCAGGGCGCGGCTCGCCATGACCATGGCGATGGCCGCGGCCACGAAGATGCCGCCGTACGCCGCGATGGCCAGGTACCCGCCGGCGTCGATGTCGAGAAGCAGCATCGTGATGATGCAGGTCAGGACGATGGGCGTCTGAACCAAGCCGAGCAGGACCACTATGTGGTTCTTGCCCAGCGCGATGAGAATCCGCTGCCCGTACCCGATCCCCAGCGTCATCGCGAACACCACGAGGCACGCAGCGGCGGCAGCGGGGCCCGTCTCGGGCATCAAGCCGTCGCCCAGAAGCGACTCCCACACGCCCGAGCCGGTCACCACCGCGGTGATCACCAGGATGACCATCATCGACACGGCCAGAATCCGCAGGCAGGTGATGAGCACCCCCCGCACGCGCGGGTCGTTCCGAGGATCGTCCGAGCCGGCGACCGTGTTGATGATCGACGCCGAGATACCGAGGTCGGCGAACGGGACGAGTGCGATCAGACCGACCAGGAGCATGTACTGGGCATACGAGTCGACGCCGTAGTTCTCGATCAGGAGCCTCGTGACCACGATGCCCAGCCCCGTGCTCACCGCCAAAACCAGAAGACGTGCCAGCGCACCCGTCCCGGCCGCGCGAAGTGCTGGTCGCGAACTAGACTGCTGTACGTCATTCATCAAAACCGCGCCTCAAGGCTGTGAAGGGTCGCCTCGCTCCGCAAGGCAAAAGGCGGCACTGGGCCCGCAGGCCGAGTCTAGAGGTGCGATTTCAGTCCTTGGGCGGATTTGGTGAAACCGCGAGTCGGCGCCTGTTCAGCGCGCCTCACAGTACTCAGCAGCACTGTGCTTTCGCTTGCGCCCATTCATTCACGCGTGGTTTCATCGTGACGGCTTCGTCACCCGGACCAATTCGACCACGGATCGGTCGTGTGGCGTCATAGCGACGAGGCACGCCCGTCAGATCATTGAGGGCACCTCGCCGACGACGCCGAGGCTTCCCAGATTGGACGTGACATTTTGCAGCAGCGTGAGGAATCGTCGATCCTCTTCGTGTGTCGAGCCAATCTGTGCCGATCGCCCGTGGCGGAGTTCTTCGCCGCGAGGGAACTGTCCGACACCAGGCTGAGTGTCTCCAGCGTGGGGACCGACGCCGTGACCGGACAGGAGATCTGCGTCCGGGCGAGCGACTTCCTCGCCGAGGAGTCGCGTGGTCGTGAGTTCGCCGTGCATCACCGCGCCACCCGGTTGTCGTCCAAGCACTCCGCCCGCTCGGCGCTCATCGTCACGGCCACCCCACGCGAGCGGTCACTGGTGGCGCAGTTGGACCCGGCCGCCCGCGCGCGGACCTTCACGATGGTCGAGCTGGAGCGACTGTTCTCTCTTCCAGAGATCGCGACAGGACCGACCGACCTCGAGACGTTGGTCGCTCTCCTCCACCGCATGCGTTGGCAGGTGGCGAACGAGCACTGGAAGACCCCGTCGAGGATCGCCCTGCGGAAGCTCGCTTCACGACGTCCGCTACGAGGGCTCTCGGTGCAGGACGCGCACGCGTCGCGCATGTCCATCCATCCTCCGGTCCTGAACGCGTCACGCTCGCTCGCCCTGGCGATCAGCGAGCAACTACTGTCACGAATCGCCGGGCTCAGTTCGCCCTCGGGAGATCCCCGGCGCGACGAACTGCCGGCCGCCCGCAACACGAGCCACGCCGGGTGAACCGGTCCCCGTCCGACGTCAGGAGTTGAAGGCGCTCTGCGTCTTGACCAGGCCGACCGAGATCAGGCTCTCGACCGCGTCGGCGGCCTCCTGGACGACGATGTCGGCCTCGGTGCGCTCGGGCTTGGCGAACGGCTTGAGCACGAAGTCGTGCACCGTCTGCTGTCCCGGCGGGCGGCCGATGCCGAAGCGCACGCGCAGGAAGTCGCCGGTCCCGATGGACTGGCGGATCGACTTCAGGCCGTTGTGGCCGTTGTCGCCACCGCCGAGCTTGCAGCGCAACGATCCCAGCGGCAGGTCCAGCTCGTCGTGGATGACGATGAGCTGCTCGGGCGCGACGTCGTAGTACTTGAGCAGGGCCGAGACGGCTCCCCCGCTCTCGTTCATGTAGGAGCGTGACCGTCCCAGGACGGCCCGCTGCCCCGAGAGCAGACCCGACACGACGTCGGCGCGGGCCGCCTTCAGAGACGAGAACCGGCCGCCCATACGGGCGGCCAGCTCATCGGTCACGTGATACCCGACGTTGTGCCGGGTGGCGGCATAGGACGGACCGGGGTTCCCCAGTCCGACGACCAACCAGGTCATCAGCCCTCGACGGACTCCGGCTCGGGCGTCTCGGACTCGTCGCGCTCGATGCCGGCGTCGGCCTCGGCACCCTCGAGCTCGGCGTCGACCTCGGCGGCCGTCGGCGCGTGCGTCAGGTTGAGGATCATGTAGTCGTCCTCGACGGCGAGCGCCGCACCCTCGGGCAGGTCGAGGTCGGAGGCCAGCACCTGCTCGCCCATCTGACGACCGGTGACCGAGACCTCGATCTCGGTGGGGATGTGGGTGGCCTCGACCTCGAGGGAGACGCTGGCGTTCTCGGTGACGACCAGGACGCCCGGCTCGGGATCGCCCACGACGTTGATCGCGATGTCGACGGTGACCTTCTCGCCGCGGCGGACGATCAGCAGGTCGACGTGCTCGATGAAGCCCTTGAGCGGGTCGCGCTGGACGTCCTTCGGGATGGCCAGGTGCTTCTCGGAGTCCAGCTCGACGGCCAGCAGCGCGTTGGCGGTCTTCAGCGCCAGCATCGTCTCGTGGCCGGGCAGGGTCACGTGCACGGGATCGGTGCCGTGCCCGTAGAGGACGGCGGGAACCTTGTTCTCGCGGCGGATGCGGCGGGCGGCACCCTTGCCGAACTCGGTGCGCTGCTCGGCGGAAAGCTTGATCTCGGCCACGGGGAATTCTCCTTGGAAGGTCTGGGTCTGGTCTCGGCGCTCGACACAGCACTCCTGTGGAGCACCCTGTCGATCACGGTCCGCAAGGACCCTCGCCGAGGCAACCCCACAATTCTAGCCCACCGGCGTGGAAGACCTGAAATCGCCCGCGCGCGCTCCGGTCAGGCCCAGTTGCGCGTCAGCACGGCATGCGTGGCCAGGGCCAGCAGGGCCGCGACCAGGAGTCCCGAGAGCCCCAGCGAGGCGATGGTCAACGCACCGCTGAGCAGGACGAGCCCGGAGACGAACATGATGGCGAGGTCGACGGGGTCGCCGACACGCCCGTCCAGCCAGGAGACCACGAGCCGGGCCAGGAAGACGATGACGACGGCCGCGAAGCCCAGCGCGACGGCCAGCACGACCAGCGGCAGCAGCCCGTTCGCATCCAGACCGCCGCTCAGCAGCGCCAGCACCATCGTGCCGATCACCCCCACCACCGCGTAGGCCGCCGCGAGCTGGGCCATGGCCCGCAGCACGGAGCCGACGGTCACGGCAGGAACGTCATTCGCTGAACAGGCTCGTGACCGACCCGTCCTCGAACACCGCCGAGACGGCCTGAGCCAGCAGCGGCGCGATCGACAGGACGGTGAGCTTGTCGAAGCGCTGCGTCTCGTTGAGGGGCAGCGTGTTGGTGACGATGACCTCGGTCGCGACCGAGTTCTTGAGCAGCTCGACGGCCTTGCCCGAGAACACCGCGTGCGTGGCGGCGATGACGACCTCGGCGGCGCCACCGGCCTTCAGCGCCTCGGCGGCCTGGCAGATCGTGCCACCGGTGTCGATCAGGTCGTCGACCAGGATGCAGGTGCGGCCGGCGACGTCACCGACGACGCGGTTGGCCTTCGTGACGTTCGCCTGCGTGACGTCACGCGTCTTGTGGATGAACGCCAGCGGCGCGTTGTCGAACTGGCGCGCCCAGTGCTCGGCGACCTTGATGCGGCCCGCGTCGGGAGAGACGACCGCGAGCGGCTTCTTGCCGTAGTTCTTGCGCACCTGACGAGTCAGGATCGGCATGGCCAGCAGGTGGTCGACGGGGCCGTCGAAGAAGCCCTGGATCTGGGCGGTGTGCAGGTCGACCGTCATCAGCCGGTCGGCGCCGGCGGCCAGGAACAGGTCCGCCATCAGGCGGGCGCTGATCGGCTCGCGGCCCAGGTGCTTCTTGTCCTGGCGCGCGTAGCCGTAGAACGGCAGCACGACGGTGATGCGCTTGGCCGAGGCGCGCTTGAGCGCGTCGATCATGATCAGCTGCTCCATGATCGCCTCGTTGATCGGAGCGCTGTGGCTCTGGATCACGAAGGCGTCGCAGCCGCGGACCGACTCGTCGAAGCGGACGTAGATCTCGCCGTTGGCGAAGTCGTAGGCCGTCGTCGGCACGAGGTCGACCTCGAGCAACTCGGCCACCTCACGGGCCAGCGTCGGATGGGCGCGCCCCGAGAACAACATGAGGTTGCTCGTGGGCGTGCGCTTACTGAGGCTCTTGTTCGTCGCCACCGCTGGTCTCCTGCGTGTTCTGGTCCGCTGCAACAGCGGAAGGCGTGCCCGGCCGCCGACTCGCGACCCACCCTTCGATTGTCCTCTGTCCGGCCGCCGGCACCGCCAGCGCCCCCGGCGGCACGTCCTCGCGCACGACCGCTCCGGCGCCGGTGTGGGCCCCGTCACCGAGTTCAACAGGGGCGACGAAGACGTTGTGGCACCCGGTCTTCACCTGGGCGCCGATCGTCGTCCGGTGCTTGCGGATCCCGTCGTAGTTCGCGGTGATCGCGCCCGCGCCGAGGTTGGTGCCCTCCCCCACCTCGGCGTCGCCGATGTAGGACAGATGGGGCACCTTGGCGCCGGGGCCGATGTGGCTGTTCTTGATCTCGACGAAGGTCCCGACCTTGGCACCGTCGTCGATGACCGCACCGGGTCGCAGGTAGGCGAACGGGCCGATCGTGGCGCCCGCGCCGATCGTCGAGTCCGAGCCGTGGGTGCGCTCGACGGTGGCGTCGTCACCGACCTCGATGTTGCGCAGCGTGGTGTCGGGGCCGATCGTCACTCCCTCGCCGACGGTCGTGGCGCCCAGCAACTGGGTGCCCGGCAGCAGGGTCGTGTCGCGGCCGATCGTCACGGCCGTGTCGATCCAGGTCGTCTCGGGGTCGACGATCGTGACGCCCTCGGCCAACCACCGGTCGACGATCCGGGCGTTGAGCTCACGGCCCAGCCGGACCAGCTGACGCCGGTCGTTGACGCCCTCGGTCTGCCACACGTCCTCGAGCACGTGGGCACCCACGGGCAGTCCCTCGGCGACGGCCTGGCCGACGATGTCGGTGAGGTACAGCTCGCCCTGCGCGTTCTCGGTGCTGAGCGCCCGCACCGCACGGTCGAGGAAGGGTCCGTCGACGACGAGGATGCCGCTGTTGACCTCCCGCGTGGCACGCTCGGCCTCGGTGGCGTCCTTGTGCTCGCGGATCGCGATGACCGAGCCGGCCTCGTCGCGCAGGATCCGCCCGTAACCCGTCGGGTCCTGCGGCTCGGAGGTCAGGATCGTGACGGCGCGGCTCGCGGCGCGGTGCTCGTCCACGAGGCTGCGCAAGGTCTCGGCCGTCAGCAGCGGCACGTCCGCGTAGGTGACCAAGTAGGTCTCGGCGCTCACGTCGAGGGCGTCGAGGGCGACGCGCACGGCGTCGCCGGTGCCCAGCTGCTGCGTCTGCACGGCGATCGTCGCCGACGGCTCCAGCTCGGCGACGGCGGCCTCCACCTGCTCGCGGTCGTGACCGACCACCGTGACGACCCGGTCGACCCCGGCGCCGCGGACGGCGTCGAGGGCGTGACCCAGCATCGGACGGCCGGCGATCTCGTGGAGCACCTTGGCCCGGCGTGACTTCATGCGGGTCCCGGCACCTGCGGCCAGGACGATCGCGATGACCTGCTCGCTCACATCACTCCTCGGTTGACGACCTTCCGAGTGTAGGGAGTCGGAGAGAATCAGGACGGCGGAGCGGCCGGCACGCGAGGCGCCCACCGAAAGGTTCGAAGTCCCGAACCCTCCGTGACACCGATCGGCGCGTGGTCCACCGTCTCCAGGAACCGCCGCCCTTCCTCCTGCGCACTGTCCCACGAGTAGGTGCTCGCGACCGCTCTCGACGCATGCTCGACCGCGAGGGCGTCGACGATGCCCATCCCGAGTCCGTGCCGCTCCATGACCTCGGACCACACGAAGTCCAGGCCCCATCCATATCTCAAGTCCGCAGGAAACGGAGTGAGCAGCCGCACGGCATCTCGGCGCACGAGAGTGACAGGACCGATCTCGACGAACTTGGTCTCGCGCGCCAAGGAAAGGAAATGGCGCTTGGCGATCGGCCAATTGGCGTTGCTGAACCTCGTTTGAGCCGGTTGAGCGAGCGCGAAGTCACAGCGCCGGCATACCTCGACCATGCGGTCGAGAAAGCCGCGCGGCAGCAACACGTCGTCATCCACGATCAGCAACCAGTCCGACTCACCGTCATCTGCCTCCACGAGCTCGTTGAGGTTCTGGAACTTGCCCGCGCTGAGGTGCTCCCGCGCGGTGACGTGGCTCAACCTCGGCCCGGAGTCAGCCATCGCCCCGAGTCGAAAACGCACATCGTGACGACTCGTCATCAACTCTTCGACGAGACTCGCAATGGGCTCGTCCTCGCGGTAGATACCGACGACCAAGATGCGCTGAACGGGGCCCGTCGGGGCCGGCAAGGCCCAGCGGCCGTGCAGCCGGTCGACCGGTTCAGCGGCACGACGCGCGAGACGTCTCAGTCCAGTTCTCATGGGCCTTCCCGCCTCCCTGCGAGTCCGTCGAGGCTACCGGAGGATCTCGGGTCGCGGCACGAGACTTCCAACATCGACGGCCCGACCGAAACTCACGACCCGCCCGGCATGGGGCACGGCACGATCATGGCGGAGCTCCCCGGGTAGGAGTCGAACCTACGTCGCTAATCCTGATTCAAAGTCAGGCGGGCCCTGCCGACAGACCAACCGGGGACGGTCGTCTCAGGCTACCGGAGGCGCTTCCCGGAGAGGCCGAGACCGCAGGGAGCGCAACTATCTCTACGTCAAGATTCTTGATGGACTACCGTGAGGTCCATGGACGAGGTCGACGAGATCGTCGCGGCGTGGCGGGTCGAGCGACCCGACGCCGAGGTGACTCCCCTGGAGGTCTTCAGCCGGCTCACGCGCCTGGCCAAGCACCTCGAGCGACTGCGCAAGCAGGCCTTCGCGACGCACGAGCTCGACGTGTGGGAGTGGGACGTGCTGTCGGCGCTGCGGCGCTCGGGCGAGCCCTACGAGCTCTCCCCCGGCCAGCTCGTGGCCGCCACCATGGTCACCAGCGGGACCATGACCAACCGGGTCGACCGGCTCGTGGCCCGGGGACTCGTGCAGCGACGCCCGGCACCGTCGGACCGGCGCGGGGTGCTCGTCCGGCTGACCGCCGAGGGGCGGGCCCGGGTCGACGGTGCGCTCGACACCCTGCTGGCGCTCGAGAGCGCCATCCTCGAGGACCTTCCCGAGGCCGAGCGTGAGCACGTCGCCCAGGCGCTGCGCACGCTGACGGCGCACTTCAACGGCTGAGGGTCCGCGCCGGACTCAGCCCTCCAGAGCGGCGGAGACCTCGAGCCACGCCTCCTCGGCGCGCTCCAGCTCCTCGACCAGCGGGCGACGCTCGGCGTCCAGCGTCATGAGCCGGTCGGGCTCTGTCGAGGCCTCGACCATCGCCCGCTCCAGGTCGGAGATCTGGGCGGTCAGCCGCTCGATCTGACGCTCGAGCCGGACCACGTCCTTCTTGGCCTGCCGCTCGGCCTGCCCGCCACGCTGGGTGGCGGCCGGCGGCTTCGCGGCGGCGGGCGCCGGGCCCGAGGGCTGGGCGTCGACCGGGCCCGCGGCGCGCAGCCGCAGGTACTCCTCCACGCCACCGGGCAGGTGCCGCAGGTGGGAGTCCAGGACGGCGAACTGGTGGTCCGTGACGCGCTCGAGCAGGTACCGGTCGTGCGACACGACCAGCAGCGTTCCCGGCCACGTGTCGAGGAGGTCCTCGATCGCCGCGAGCATGTCGGTGTCCATGTCGTTCGTCGGCTCGTCGAGGATCAGCACGTTCGGCTCGTCGAGCAGGATCAGCAGCAGCTGGAGGCGACGGCGCTGGCCGCCGGACAGGTCCTTCACGGGAGTCGTCAGCTGCGCCGACGTGAAGCCCAGCCGCTCGAGCAGCTGGCTCGGCGTCATCTCCTTGCCCTCGGCGACATAGGCGGTCCGTCGCCGGGCGACGACCTCGCTGACGCGGTCGTCGGCGACGGCGTCGAGATCGGCCAGGTCCTGCGTCAGCGCGGCGATCTTGACGGTCTTGCCGCGCTTCACCCGGCCGGACGTCGGAGCCACGGCGCCGGTCACCAGACCGAGCAGGGTGCTCTTGCCCGCGCCGTTGGCGCCCAGGATCCCGGCACGCTCCCCCGGCGCGATCCGCCACTCGACGTCGCGCAGGACGGGTCGTCCGTCGTACTCGACCGAGACGTCGAGCAGGTCGACGACGTCCTTGCCCAGGCGCGCCGTGGCCAGCTTGGCCAGCGACACGGAGTCGCGGACGGGCGGCTCACGCTCGATCAGCTCGTTGGCCGCGTCGATGCGGAACTTGGGCTTCGACGTGCGGGCCGGAGCACCGCGACGCAGCCAGGCCAGCTCCTTGCGCATGAGGTTCTGGCGACGCTCCTCCGAGGCGGCCGCCTGGCGGTCGCGCTCGACGCGTTGCAGCACGTAGGCGGCATAGCCGCCCTCGTAGGCGTCCACGCGGGCGTCGTGGACCTCCCACGTCAGCGTGCACACCTCGTCGAGGAACCATCGGTCGTGCGTGACGACCAGGAGCGCCTCGGTACGGCGCTTCACGTGCTCGGCCAGCCACGTCACGCCCTCGAGGTCGAGGTGGTTGGTGGGCTCGTCGAGCACGAGCAGGTCCCAGCGGCGCACCAGGGTGCGCGCCAGCGCCACGCGGCGGCGCTGACCGCCGCTCAGCGTGGAGACGATCGCCTCGTGGTCGATGTCGCCCATGAGGCCGGACAGGACATCGCGGATCGCCGGGTCCGATGCCCATTCGTGCTGGAGCCGGTCGCCCACCACCGCGTGGATGGCGGTGTCGGTCGAGTCGAGGAGGTCGGTCTGCTCCACGACGCCCACCTGCAGGTCGCGACGCCAGGTGACGCGGCCGCAGTCCGGAGCGAACGTCTTCGACAGGATCCGCAGCAACGTGGACTTGCCGTCGCCGTTGCGGCCGACGACGCCGATCCGGTCGCCCTCGGCGACGCCGAGGGTGACGTCCTCGAGGACGGTTCCGGACGGGAAGGACTGGCCGATGCGCTCGGCGACGACGAGAGGAGGCATCAGACGAGTCGCGCCCCGGAGACGGGCCCGTGGGACTGGATGACGTCGGCCGCGTTCATCGCGCTGGTCAGCGCCATCGCCAGGTCGAGCGCGTGCTGCTCGGAGGCCGCCAGGAACACGGTCGTCGGGCCGGACCCCGAGATGATCGCGCCCAACGCACCGGCCCGGAGCCCCACGTCGAGCGTGTCGGCCAACTCGGGCCGCAGCGACAGCGCGGCCTCGGTGAGGTCGTTGCTCAGGGCCAGTCCGAGCGCATGGGCGTCGCCGGCCCGCAGGGCGTTGAGCAGCGCGTCGGGCACCTCGGGCTCGGCGGGGGCGTCGGGCGCGAGCCGGTCGAACTCGGCGTAGACGGCCGCGGTCGAGAGGCCTTCGGCGGCCGTGGCGAACACCCAGTGGTAGCCGCCGCGGGCCAGGACGGGGCTGACGGTCTCACCCCGGCCGCCGCCGATGGCGATGCCGCCGTGCAGCAGGAACGGGACGTCACTGCCGAGCTCGGCCGCGAAGGGCTCGAGGTCGAGCTTGGACAGGCCGCCGCCCCAGAGCTCGTTGCAGCCCACCAGCGCGGCGGCGGCGTCGGCCGAACCCCCGGCCATGCCGCCTGCGACCGGGATGACCTTGCGGATCACGATGTCGGCGCCGAGGCTCTCGTCGCCCAAGTGCTTGCGCAGCAGGCGCGCGGCCCGCACGGCGAGGTTGTCGTCGCTCTCGGGGACGACCGAGCCCTCGGGCAGGGCGACCTCGGTGTGCACCGCCACGGTGATCTCACCGTCGTCGCGGGCGGTGATCCGCAGCTCGTCGTGCAGGTCGACGGCCTGGTAGACCGTGGCCAACGGATGGAAGCCGTCCGGGCGCGGACGACCCACCCCCAGACACAGGTTGATCTTGGCCGGAACACGCACGGTCACCTTGGACACCACGGTCCCCAACCTAACGGCCGACCGAGGCCAGCGACGCAGCGACGGCGGCGAACTGCTCGACCGTCAACTGCTCACCCCGGGTGCGGGGATCGATCCCCGCCGCCGTCAGGGCCGCCTCGGCCGCGGGGCCGCCGCCGGCCACACCCGCCAGCGCGGCCCGCAGCGTCTTGCGACGCTGCGCGAACGCGGCGTCGACGACCCGGAAGACGGCCGCGCGGTCGCCCGGCAGCGGCTCGTGACGGGTCATCGCGACCAGTGCCGAGTCGACGTTCGGTGCGGGCCAGAAGACGTTGCGGCCGATGTTGCCGGCCAGTCGCACGTCGGCGTACCAGGCGGCCTTGACGCTGGGGATGCCGTACGTCCGCGATCCCGGCCCGGCCGCGAGGCGGTGTGCCACCTCGGCCTGCACCATCACCAGGACGGTGCGCAGCGACGGGAACGTCTCGAGGAAGTGCAACAGGACCGGCACCGACACGTTGTACGGCAGGTTCGCGACCAGCGCGGTCGGCGCCGGCCCCGGCAGCTCGGTGACCCGCATGGCGTCGGCCTGCACGAGGTCGAAGCGGTCGGCCGCGCCGGGCGCGAACTGCTCGATCGTCGCCGGGAGCCGCGCGGCCAGCGCCTCGTCGATCTCGACCGCCGTCACGTGGCGGGCGCGGTCCAGCAGGGCCAGCGTCAGCGAGCCCAGACCGGGCCCGATCTCGACGACGACGTCGTCCGGGCCCACGCCCGAGACGTCGACGATGCGCCGGACCGTGTTGCCGTCGATGACGAAGTTCTGGCCACGCTGCTTGGTGGGACGCACTCCTGCCTCCTCGGCGAGCCGACGGATGTCGGCAGCGCCGAGCAGGCGGACGGTGTCGTCCGGGCGGGAGTCGTTCAGCGGATACCGACCTTGGCCGCGCAGGACCACTGGCCCCAGCCCGAACGCGCCTGCAGGATCTTGGCGTACTTGATCTGGGTCGCCTTGCTCTGCTCGTGCGGGTAGCCCGGGCCGCCGACGCTGCGCCACGTGGCGAGCGAGAACTGCAGGCCGCCGTAGTAGCCGTTGCCGGTGTTGATGCTCCAGTTGCCGCCGGACTCGCACTTGGCGATCCGGTCCCAGACGCCGCCGTCGATCGACGAGTCGGGGGTCTCGGGTGCGGGCTTGGCCTTCGTGCCGCGCTTCACCACACCGGTGACCGGCGGACGGACCGAGTTGCGGGAGATGACCCGGCGCTCGCGGAGCTTGCCGTCGGCCAGGATCAGCTCGACCTTCGCGCGGTCGAGACCGTCGCGACCCTCCTTGACGACCTCGGTGTCGCCCTTGAACAGCGACGGGTCGGAGGAGTAGGTGACCTTGTGGTCGACCGGGATCTTCTCGGTGCGCGTGACCTTCTTGATCCGGACGACGCGCAGCGCCTGGCGCGGCTTAAGGTACGAGCCGAGGCCCGGCTTGACCTCGTCGAGCTTGCCGACCTCGACCCCGTGCTGCTCGAGCAGGGAATGCACGGTGGGAGCCGCGGTGGTGAGCGTCTTCTTCTCGCCGTCGACCTTCAAGGTGACGGCCTTGGGGTTGCTGACCACGACGCTGTTGCCGTCGCGGCTCAGACGCTCGTCGGGCGCCATCGAGAAGACGGCCCCCTCCTTCGGCTCGACGCCGAGCGTGTCGAGCGCTCCGGCGACATCGACGTCGTGGACGGTGCGCTGGCTGATCTTGCCGTCGACGACCAGCGTGACGGCCTTGGCGCGGCGCACCTTGACGACGTCGCCGTCGTCGAGCTCGGTGACGGGAGCCGGGCTGACCTTGTCGGTGGCGGCCACGGTGACGTTCTTCTCGTCGAGCAGATCGGCGACGGAGTCGCTCTCGGTCCGCACTTCGGTGACCACGCCGTCGACGTCGACACGGACGAGCTGGTCGTAGGTGGAGGCGTGGACGACGCCGCCGATGGCAACGACCAGACCGGTCGCCAGCGCACCCATGACGAGCGCGTTCTTGGCAGTGACTTCAGGTAACAGACGGGGCACAAACAACCTCAGGGTTTCGGAGATGCAACCAATCCACCATGCGTGACGGGGACTGCGATATCAAGTTCTGTGGTTCAGGCCACGATATCGCCGCGCTCGGACCAGTGTCCGCCGAACGCCCGATCGGTGTTCTCGGCGATGGCGTCGCACAGCTGCGCGAGGTCGGTGTCGAGCACCTCGGCCATGAACCGCACCGTGTGCGGGATCAGGAAGGACGCGTTCGGCTCGCCCCGGTGCGGCATGGGCGTCAGGAACGGCGCGTCGGTCTCGACGAGGATGCGGTCGCGCGGCGCGATCCGCAGGGCGTCGCGCAGGTAATCGGCGTTCTTGAAGGTGACCGTTCCCGCGAAGGACAGGTAGGCGCCGCGGTCCAGGCAGCGTCGCGCGACGTCGGCGTCACCGCTGAAGCAGTGCATGACGACCCGCTCGGGCACACCCTCGTCGTCGAGGAGCGAGAGCACGTCGTCGTGCGCGTCGCGATCGTGGATCACCAGCGTGCGGTCGTGCCGCTTGGCGATCCGGATGTGACGACGGAACGAGTACTGCTGGGCCGGCCGGCCCTCGGCGCCGGTGCGGAAGTAGTCCAGACCGGTCTCGCCGACGGCACGGACCACGGGGTCGGCCGCGAGGCGGTCGATCTCGGCGAGATCGTCCTCGAGCGTCGCGCTGCGAGCGGCGTCGTTGGGGTGCATCGCCACGGCGGCGACGACGCTGGGCTGCTGCCGTGCGACCTCGACCGCCCACCGCGAGCTCTCGAGGTCGCACCCGACCTGGACGGTGCGCGTCACGCCGACGGCGGCGGCACGATCGAGCGCCTCGTCGACGGGGATCAGGGCTCCCCCGCGGATCCGCGTGTCGAGGTGGCAGTGGTTGTCGACGACCGGCCGCGGCAACGGCTCGGGCGCCTGCGGCCAGCCCTCGGTGAGGCTCACGGCTCAGTCCTGCGCGAGATCGATGCGCGGGAACAGCGACGGCACCTTGGTGACGGTGGCGCCCGGGCGCAGCCGGCCCCACGTCGCCACCTCGTCGAGGCGCTGGTCGGCGACCGGCCCGAGGTCGGGCTCGGCGCCGAGGGACTCCCACAGCGAGGTGGTGGCCTTCGGCATGACGGGGTGCAGCGTCACGGCCAGGACGCGCAGGCCCTCGGCCGCGGTGTTGAGGATCGTGCCGAGGCGCTCGCGCTGGGACTCGTCCTTGGCGACGGCCCACGGCTCGGACTCGGTGATGTAGAGGTTCAGCGCGTCGACGATGCGCCAGATCGCCGTGAGGGCGTCCTGCGGGGCGATGCGCTCCATGGCCTCGTCGGCCTCGGCCACGGCCGTCGCGACGGTGTCGACGATGTGCTGCTCGGCCGGGCCCAGCTCGCCGGCAGCCGGCAGCTCGCCGTCGAAGTACTTGCCGATCATGGCGGCCACGCGGGACGCGAGGTTGCCGAAGCCGTTGGCGAGCTCGGCGTGGTACCGCGCGCCGATGTCCTCCCACGAGATCGACCCGTCGCTGCCGAACGTCAGCGCCCGCGTGAAGTAGTAGCGGTAGGCGTCGGAGCCGAACGTGGCCACGATCTCGTTCGGGTGGATGCCGTTGGCCTTGCTCTTGCTCATCTTCTGGCCGCCCACCAGGAGCCAGCCGTGCGCGAAGACCCGGTGCGGCACGGGCAGTCCCGCGGCCATCAGCAGGGCCGGCCAGATGACCGCGTGGAAGCGCACGATGTCCTTGCCGACCAGGTGCACGTTCGCGGGCCACAGGTCCTCGAACCGCTCGTCGTCGACGCCGTAGCCGGCCGCCGTGACGTAGTTCAGCAGCGCCTCGATCCAGACGTACATGACGTGCGAGTCGTCCCACGGCAGCGGGATGCCCCAGTCGAACGTCGACCGCGAGATCGACAGGTCCTTCAAACCGCCGCGCACGAACGCCAGCACCTCGTTGCGCGCCGACTCCGGCTGCACGAAGTCGGGCCGCGCCTCGTACAGCTCGAGCAGCTTGTCGGCGTACTTGCTCAGCGGGAAGAAGTAGTTCTCCTCGGTGACGTGCTCGAGGCGGCTGCCGTCGAGCGTCGAGATCTTGAAGCCCTCGTCCTCGCCCTCGCCGTCGGTCACGTACTCGTCGGCGACGAACTCCTCGGAGCCGACGCTGTACCAGCCCGAGAACTCGCCGCGGTAGACCTCGCCGCGGTCGTGCAGGGCCTGCCAGAACGCCTGGGCGCCCTTCTCGTGGCGCTGCTCGGTCGTGCGGATGAAGTCGTCGTTGGCGGCGTCGATCGTCTCCAGCATCGGCAGCCACTCGTTCTCGACGAGGCGGTCGACCCACTCCTGCGGGGACACGCCGTTGGCCTCGGCCTTGCGCAGGACCTTCTGGCCGTGCTCGTCGACGCCGGTCAGGAACCAGACGCGCTCGCCGCGCTGGCGATGCCAGCGGGTCAGGACGTCGCCGATCGTGGTGGTGTAGCCGTGCCCGATGTGGGGCGCGTCGTTCACGTAGTAGATCGGCGTCGTGGCGTAGAAACGAGGTTCGGGCACGAGTTCGAGTCTAGTGAGCCCTCGAACCGCGGCTCGTCCCGCGGTCAGCGAGCGCGCAGACGCGGCGCCAGATCGCGCTCGAAGAGCTCCAGGAAGCGGTTCTGGTCGTTCCCGGGCGCGTGGAACACGAGGTGGTTGAAGCCCCAGTCGACGTACTGGCCGATCTTCTCGACGACCTCGTCGGGATCCGAGCCCACGATCCAGCGCTTGGCGATCTGCGCGATCGGCAGCGCGTCGGCCGCCTTCTCCATCTCGACCGGGTCGGTGATGGAGTGCTTCTGCTCGGGCGTGAGCGACAGCGGCGACCAGAAGCGCGTGTTCTCCAGCGCCAGCTCGGGATCGGTGTCGTAGGAGAGCTTGATCTCGATCATCCGGTCGGCCTCCTGCGGGTCGCGCCCCGCGGCCTCGGCGCCCTCGCGCATCGCCGGCAGCAGCTTCTCGGTGTAGAGCTCGGGCCCCTTGCCCGAGGTGCAGATCGAGCCGTCTCCCATGCGCCCGGCGTACTTCGCCACGACCGGGCCGCCGGCCGCGATGTAGACCGGGATCGGCTCGTCGGGGCGGTCGTAGATCGAGGCGTCGTGCGTGGAGTAGTACTCGCCCTCGAAGGACACCCGCTCGTCGGACCACAGGGCCCGCATGAGGCGCACCGACTCGCGCAGCCGCGCGAACCGCTCCTTGAACTCGGGCCAGTCCTGCTCGCCCGCACCGCGGAAGCCGGTGGCGATCTCATTGAGCGCCTCACCGGTGCCGACGCCCAGCACGATCCGACCCGGGTACAGGCATCCCATCGTGGCGAACGCCTGGGCGATGACGGCGGGGTTGTAGCGGAACGTCGGCGTCATCACGGACGTGCCGATGACCACGGAGTGGGTCCGCTCGCCCACCGCGGTCATCCACGCGAGCGAGAACGGGGCGTGCCCGCCGACGTGGCGCCAGGGCTGGAAGTGGTCGCTGGTCCAGACCGACTCCATGCCGTGCGCCTCGGCGGCCACGGCGTACTCGACCAGGTCGCGCGGACCGAACTGCTCGGCCGAGGCCTTGTACCCGAGCTTCAGCGGCTGACTCATGAGGACTCCTTGGGGGCGTGGGCGGCGGCGTAGACCACCTTGCGGGAGATTCCGGTGCGCCGCGCGACGTCGGCGATCGCGTCCTTGGTGCTGAGCCCCTCGGCTCGGGTCTGCTCGACCAGCGCCGCGAGGTCGGCCTCGTCGAGGTCCTCGGGGGCCGCCGGTTCCGCGCCGGAGACGACGATCGTGATCTCGCCGCGCACGCGATCGCCGTCGCCGGCCCACTGCGCGAGGTCGGACAGCGGACCGCGCACGACCTCCTCGTACGTCTTCGTCAGCTCGCGGCAGACGGCTGCGCGACGGTCGGGCCCGAACGCCTCGGCCATCGCCGCCAGGGTCGCGGCAGTGCGGTGCGGGGACTCGAAGAACACCAAGGTGCGCGGATCGGTCGCGAGCGCGCCGAGCACGCGAGCCCGCTCGCCCGGCTTGCGCGGCGGGAAGCCCTCGAAGCAGAAGCGGTCCACCGGCAGCCCCGAGACCGCCAGCGCCGTCAGCACGGCCGAGGGGCCCGGGATCGCGGTGACCGGCAGGTCCTCGGCCACGGCAGCGGCGACGATCCGGTAGCCCGGGTCCGACACGCTCGGCATCCCGGCATCGGTCACCAGGACGACGGTCCGGCCGGCGCGCAGGTCGTCCATCAGCTCGGCCGTGCGCTGCTCCTCGTTGCCCTCGAAGTACGAGACGACGCGAGCGGTGACCTCGACGCCCAGGTCGGCGGCCAGCCGCCGGAAGCGGCGGGTGTCCTCGGCCGCGACGACGTCGGCCTCGGCCAACGCGGGGGCGAGGCGCCCGGAGGCGTCCGCCACGGTTCCGATGGGGGTCCCGGCGAGGATCAGCACCCCTCGATCCTGCCACGGCGGCACACGGCGCGAACGGGCCCGATGTAACTGCGAGTTCGATGGCACTCCCGCTCGGCTCCCAGTCTGGCTAGGGTGTGCCGGGTGACTCTGCTCGACAACATCAGCCTGCGCGCCTGGGGATGGATCGGGCCGATCGCCGTGGCGTTGCTGGCCTTTTTCCTGCGGATCTGGAAGGTCTCGAGCCCGAACTCGCTGACGTTCGACGAGACGTACTACGCCAAGGACGCCTGGGGGCTCCTGCACGGCGGGTACGCACGCGACGCCGTCGATGACGCGAACGGCCGGATCATCAACGGTGAGACCGACGTGTTCACCCAGGACCCGACCTGGGTCGTGCACCCCGACGGTGGCAAATGGCTCATCGCGTTCGGCGAGAAGCTGTTCGGCCTGACGCCGCTGGGGTGGCGCTTCGGCGCCGTCGTCATCGGCTCCCTCACGGTCCTGGTGCTAGCCCGCCTCGTGCTGCGGCTCACCGGCTCGATCGCGCTGGGCTGCCTGGCGGGCCTGCTGCTGACCCTCGACGGGTTGCACTTCACGATGTCGCGCATCGCCCTGCTCGACGTCTTCCTCGCGTTCTGGCTGGTCTGCGCCACCGCCTGCCTGGCCGCCGACCGCGACTGGCTCACCCGCAAGCTGCGCGAGGTCGGACCCGATGCGTGGATCTGGCTGCGCCCCTGGCAACTGGCGGCCGGCGCCTGCTTCGGCCTGGCGATCGCGACCAAGTGGAGCGGTCTGTACGTGCTGGCGGCGTTCGGCATCACGGTCGTGGTGTGGGACGTGTGGGCCCGGGGCCGGGTCGCGACGTGGCAGGACGCGGTGATGCGGGTGCTGCGTGCCGGCCTCCCCGCCTTCGTCTCGCTCGTCGGCGTCGCGCTGGTGGTCTACCTCCTCAGCTGGACCGGCTGGCTGCTGAACCACGACGCCTTCGAGACGCGCTTCGGGCACGGCTACGGCGACGAGCCGGTCTGGGGCAGCGTCAGCAACCCCACCCGTGGCCCGTTGGGCGGGTTGATCGACGCGTTCCGCTCGCTGTGGAGCTTCCACGTCATGACCTGGAACTTCCACACCGGCGACTACCTCGCGACCAAGACCCACCCCTACGAGACCAACGCCTTCGGCTGGCTGATCCAGTGGCGGCCCACGAACGTCTCCTCGAACTTCGACATCGCCGCCTCCGCGTGCGGTGCGGCAGCCGAGTCCAAGTGCGTCCGCCAGGTGCTGACGCTGGGCAACCCCGCGATCTGGTGGGTCGGCACGCTCGGTCTGGTCACGGCGCTCGTGGCCTGGATCCGCAACCCCACGTGGCGCTGGAGCCTGCCGCTGGTCGCCGTCGTGGCCACGTGGGCGCCGTGGTGGATCACCTCGGGCCGCCCGATCTTCACCTTCTACGCCGTCGCGATCGTGCCGTTCATGATCGTGGCGCTGTGCCTGGTGTTCGCCGCGATCCGCCGCCGCATCCCGGACCGGCTGTGGTGGGGCGGCATCGCGGCCTACGTGGGCATCGTCATCGCGATGTTCTGGTACTTCTACCCGATCCTGGCCAACCGGATCATCACGTACGACCAGTGGCGCGAACGCATGTGGTGGGACCGCTGGATCTGAGACGATGCGCTGCACCGCGACATGAGAGGTCGTGGAGGCAAGGATCGAGACGATGGCCGGACCGGCCCAGCCCGAGGCGCAGGACGCTCCGCTGAGCGACGCGGCGCTGCTGGCGCGGGCCCGAC